>CAMGZH010000052.1 GCA_946182825.1 uncultured Lachnospiraceae bacterium | reverse complement strand
CTCCGGGATCATAGCCATGCGTAGTGAAAACACCCATGTCTTCCAACTGCAGATAATCCAGAAAATCTCCCTTATATGAGAACAGCGCCCCGTCATACATGTCCGGTTCACCGGAGCTCAAGAACATGGCCACCTTTCTCAGTTTCTCCGGTTTATTCGGGTATGCGGTTGCATAGAATCGGTCAATGGTACATTTCAACTGTCCGGAAAGGCCGTGGTAATAGATCGGCGATGCAATCACAAGCATTTCAGCCTCCTGAAGCTCATGGTAGACAAATTGCATATCGTCCTTCTGAACACACTTCCCATTCCCTTTGGTGTGACAATATTCACAGGCAAGACATCCGTGGATATTCATCTTGCAGACCTCATATACACCATACTCGTGCCCTGCCGTCTCCAGTCCCTCACAAAAAGCCTGGATCATCTGTTTAGTATTTCCCTTGGGGCGGGGACTTCCGTTAAAAATCAATACTTTCATAATCAAAGTACCTCCTTGTCCCTGCGTTTCCGTACAGTTGGATGCGCAGCAACAATCTTCTGATAGCAGGGGCATTCCGGATCATGGTCACAGATGACGCCGCAGGCCTGCAGGTGAGAATAAATCGTGACAGCACCCACGTATTTGAAGCCACGCTTCTTGAGATCCTTACTGATTCTGTCGGATAATCCGTTGCTCACTGGGATCGGCCCTTTATCATGGCCCTGATAGAGAATCGTCTTTCCCCCGGAGTATCTCCAGATATATTCACAAAAGCTGCCGAACTCCTCCCGCACCTTTTGATAGCACCGGGCGTTATTGATAACAGCCTGTACCTTGCGGGGTGAACGGATCATCCCTTCTGTATTCAGGATACGTTCTACATCTTCATCACCAAATGTAGCAATGCGGTCATACTCGAAATTGCAAAAGCATTTGCGGAAGATCTCCCTCTTCTTCAGCATCAGATCCCAGGAAAGTCCGCACTGAAGGCATTCCAGAGTCAGATGCTCAAACATCTGCCGGTCGTCATGGACCGGTATTCCCCATTCCGTATCATGATAAATCTGATTGGCCTCATTCATTCCGGCCCAGGTACAGTAGCCCATGCCATTCTCCTTTATTTCTCTGGTGTGTAAGTCGAACCATGATCGTCATCATGCCCCTGTACCTCCGAGATTCCGAGCCTTCGGGTCAATTCCCTGTTCCGTTCCAACAGATTCCAAATACCATCCTGTGAAAGGACGCCACGCTTCAGTTTCTCTGGGAAGGTACCTGCTTCATCCATGGCATAATCGTCCTTCCACTGCTGGCTCGTATAATATGCCTCCAGCTTCTGAATTTCAGACTGGAATGTCTCATACTCCTCGATCTTCTTTTCCAGGGCATCCATCTTCTGTGTCGCCTTATCCAGAATGCTCTCCATTGCATAGATATGCTGCGGCACGTTTTCTCCGGCAAGGCGTTTTCTGAACTGGCTCTTTTTCGCCCGGTAACGGTTGACGATCTCATAATCCGGAATCCAGATCTTTGCTTCTTCTATACGTTCAAAAACGAGCTGCAGAGCTTCTTCATCCGACAGATTATCTTCAGTCTGTTTTCGATAGGCCTGGTACATCCACTCCGTGATTTTCTCTTTCTGCTTTTGCTTCATCTGCCCGTAACTCTTATTCATCTGGAGCAGTCGCCCGTCCACCATTTTGTGTTTACTCATTTATATTCACCCTGCTTGTAATTGCAGTCAGTCTGTTTCGCCCTTACTTCTTTTTCTTCGGAGCAGGAAGTTCATCATACATTGCTTCCAACAGCTTGCGCAGAAATTCCCTGTCCTCCACGTCATCGACAAGCAGCATTTCCTTCGCGCCTTCATATGGCAGCTCCATATCTGCATTCGGCATCATCGTCACGGCAGATTTTGTGGTTTTTATAAGAAACCGGTCATCGTAAATGCCACCGACCACCTTGCTTCGATAATATATGATGTATTCGCCCATCATGGCTCGATAGGATATATCATCCAAGTCAGATAACTGCTCCAATATGAAATCTAAGTATCCTTTGCTTGATGCCATACTCGTCTCTCCCATTAGGTCCCCTCACAATGGTAGACTTTTCTTTCCTGGTATTACTGTGCGGATAAAAACATATTCCTGATTCGAAGAGCGGTCGCCAGCAAAACGATACTCACTCCAATCGAAGTCCTTCATCTGCTCCGGAGCCTCTGCATGGATTCCTGCCATAAAGCGCACCATCTCGCCCCTGGCCATTTTGGCGTAAACACCCTTCTGAATGACTTTATTGCCTTCAAGTTCACCAAAGACGCAGGTAATATACCGGTCACCTGGCTGCAGATATTTCTCAATGCATTTTGAATACTCTTTCGAAGCAAGATTGATGACGATCCTGCTGTCGCCAATCGCTTCCCGGTAAAGGCTTTCTCCCCAGAAATCATACAGATTCTTATGACCACCTACGACAGCCTTCGCCTGCATTTCCAACCGGTATGGCACAACGCCATCCATAGGTTTCACCACACCGTAGAAACCGGACAGGATCCGCAGATGCTCTTGTACATAATCATATTGGCCATCCTCAAAGACAGCCGGAGCCATGTATGTATACTGGATGCCATCATAGGCCTGTAAGGCAGGCGTCAGATTTTTGTGAAGATCCATATGCGCAAATCGCTCGGCGTTCTGCCGGGCGATCTTGTCGTTACAGACCCAAAGCTTCTTCTGTTCCTCATAAGACAAACTCTGGATTCATTTCATCAGGACTTCCGTCCTATCCACAAATACGGGAAGCTCTTTGCAGGCAAAAGAATCTGTACCCACCCGCATCTGCTTTGCCGGGGAGATAATGATTCTCATTCCAGTTCTCCCAGCATCTGAGCAGCATTTTCTTTCGGTTTAACTCCGCCAAATGATTTCACGATCACACCATCTTCATCGATCAGATACGTAGATCGGATCAGGCTCTTTGTCGGTTTTCCATCCTTCCCCAAGCGAAGGACATCATAGGCTGTGATAACGGATAGGTCCGTATCAGAGAGCAGCGTAAAGGGTAGCCCGTGCTTCTCTTCAAACCTTTTATGTGACTCGACAGTGTCCTTGCTCACAC
>CAMGZH010000051.1 GCA_946182825.1 uncultured Lachnospiraceae bacterium | reverse complement strand
TTGACAACAGGAAATATATTCACTCTTCAATTTCACCATTCATGGTAAGAAAAAGGGGCCTCGCCCAGATGATTTAATCATCTAAAGCGACAGCCCCTTTTTTTGTGGCATAATAAAATCAATCTATTTTCAAGGTTTGCATCATATAATAAAGAGGAAAGGCGGTGAACCAATTGAAGATACTTTTGGCAGAAGATGAAAAAAGAATGGCATCTGCACTGGTGGCTCTTTTACAGCAGGAAAAGTATGAGGTGAAACACGTAGCAGATGGCGGAGAGGCCCTGCTTGCCATTGAGGAAGATGATTTTGATATTATAGTTTTGGATGTTATGATGCCGGTAATGAATGGATTTGAGGTGGCACGGCATACAAGAGAGGCAGGGATCAAAACGCCGATTTTGATGTTAACGGCAAAGAGTCAGATCGATGATAAGGTGAAAGGACTGGATCAGGGAGCGGATGACTATCTGACCAAGCCGTTTCAGATCGAGGAACTCCTGGCAAGGCTTCGTGCTTTGGGACGAAGAAGTGCGAGATTTCAGGAGGAGGGACTTTCCTTCGGGGATCTTACATTAGAGAGTACAAGTGCCACATTGACTTGTAATACAACAGGCCAGAGCGTGCGTCTTTCGGAGAAGGAGCTGAAGATTCTGGAGGTAATGTTTCAAAACCGGAAACAGATCATTACAAGAGAGCAGTTTGCCGTGAAGATCTGGGGTGTTGAAAGTGATGCGGAATATAACAATGTGGAGGTCTATATGTCCTTCACCCGGAAAAAGCTGGCCTTTGTGGGATCCAAGGTGGAGATCAAAGCAGTACGGGGCCTGGGATACGAATTGAGGGAAAAAGATGTTTAGACGATCCAGAAGAAAAATTATAGTATCCATTATGCTTTCGTTGATTGTTTTACTTGTTGTTACACTTGCGGTGGTAATGCAGGTAAGTTTTCGGGAGATCCGGCAAAGCAATCAGCAGATGCAGCAGCATTTTGAAAAGCTCTACGAACCCGGGGATAAACCGATGATGAGCGAAGAAGAGATCGAGGAAGAGCGTAGAGCGGTAACGGAGCGAAGCATTCAGCTTTTAATGCAGCATATTTTTATCATCGGAGGCGCTGCCATTTTGGTTCTATGCGGTTTTTCCTTTTTCCTGGCAAGGTGGATCATTCGCCCCTTGGAAGAAAATGATAAAAAACAAAAGCAGTTTATCTCCGATGCCAGTCACGAATTAAAAACACCGGTTGCCATTATTGGGACCAATGCACAGATGCTGTCACGTGAACTGGGAGAAAATGAGTGGCTTTCCAACATTCGTTACGAAAATGAGCGGATGGGGGACCTTGTAAAGCAGTTGTTGGAACTATCCCGGGCGGAAAATACAGAGGCTTTGATGGAACAGGTGGATCTTTCCAGAATCGTTACAGGAGAGGTCTTAAGCTTTGACAGCCTTGCCTTTGAGCAGGGAAAACAGATCGAAAGCAATATCGCGGAGGATATCCATATGACGGGGAATGCATCCCAGCTGACACAGTTGGTGTCGGTTCTTTTGGATAATGCCCTTCGTCATGGCAGAGGAAGTAAGATCGAAGTTGTGTTAGAAAAAAGAGAACATGGTGCTTTCCTTAGCGTAGAAAATGAAGGGGAAGCCATCCCTCCCGAGAAGCAGAGGCATCTGTTTGACCGGTTCTACCGGGTAAGTGAAGACCGGAACAGTGAGGGGCATCACTACGGATTGGGTCTTTCCATTGCAAAGGCCGTAGTGGAAAAGCATGGTGGAAGCATAAAGGTTCTGTGCCAGGAAGGTAAGGTATGTTTTCAGATCACTCTACCGGGGAAATATAGGGAGAGCTATGATCGATTTACTTTTTGAACAGATCATAAAAAAGGAACATTAAAACGTAAAAAGTTATACGGTTAACCCATTGCGAAAACTGGACTGTTTCTATAAAATCAAATCCAACGAAAAGGAATGATAGTACAAAAATAAAAACAGGAAGGGAGAAAGAACAAGCAATGGGAGAGAGGGAATTCAGAAAAGAGGTGGCGAAAATTGCTGTTCCGGTGGCGTTGCAGTCTATGCTGTCATCATCTTTTTCCATGGTGGATCAGATTATGGTGGGACAGCTGGGAAAAGAGAGCATCGGAGCTGTGGAGATCGCAGGAAAACCAACGTTTATCTATGCCTTTATGCTGGGGGCGGTAGGAACCGTGGCAGGAATCATGATTTCTCAGTATATTGGAAAGAAGGATAAGGAAGCAGAGGAGCGGTCGGTTTGTATCAATCTGCTGGTGGGACTTGTACTGGGAACGATCTTTACCATCGGAGCTGTGATGTTTGCAAAAGATTTTGTCAGAATCTTCAGTGAGGATGCCCGAGTGCTTTCCAAGGCACAGAGGTATCTTCAGATCGTTGGCTGGTCCTTCTGGCCCATGAGCTTTCAGACTATTTTGGGATGTGCGATTCGTTGCCGTGGGAAATCGTCCTGGCCGCTGTATGTTGGAATACTATCAGCAGTTCTGAATACAGGATTGAATTATTGTCTTATCTTCGGAAGGTTCGGATTTCCGGAAATGGGGATACAGGGAGCCGGCATCGCCAGCATCGTTTCCCAGGTGGTAGCTTCCGGCGTCATGATCTTTTTGTTTTTTAAAGTCTATCCCGGAATGCGTTTTACCCTTCGAATGGAGAAAGAAGGATATGTACAGTATGTGCTGATGTTACTGCCGGTGATGGTTAATGAGTTTTTGTGGACCATCGGCCAAAGTATTAACACCTATGTGTATGGACATATGGGAACCGATGAGCTGGCAGGAATGTCCCTGACAAGCCCGGTGCAGGGACTGATCATCGGAGCTTTGAGTGGATTGGCTCAGGCCGCCGGAATTCTGATCGGCAAGCGATTGGGAGAGGGGAGCTTCGATCAGGCATATACGGAGTCAAAAACGATCTGCCGGTATGGTCTGATGGGATCTGCGGTTCTTGCCGTGGGGCTGATCATCTTAAGGGTCCCCTATGTACATATCTTTAAAGTGGGAGGAAATGTGCATGAAATCGGAGCCGGTTTGTTGTTTGCCTTTGCCGTGTTGACACCGGTCAAGGTCTCTAATATGATCCTAGGTGGTGGTATTATCCGAAGCGGCGGAAAGACCAAGTACATTATGATCATCGATATGCTGGGAACCTGGCTCATTGGGGTTCCTCTGGCGCTTGTTACAGGACTTTGGCTGAAGCTTCCGATTTTTTGGGTATATCTGATCCTTTCTCAGGAAGAACTGGTGAGACTGGTGATCTCTGTCTTTATGTTCCGCAGCAGGAAATGGATGCATACCATTTCATAAAACAGAAAACAAAGAGATACATACTGTTCTGCGATGATGAAAGGAAGAACCATAATCACATTATCATTATTACAGGAATCCGACAGAGAACATTTACGGCGGCTTACAGTCAATAATTGATTGTAAGCCGCGTTTTTATTGAGTACAATAGACAGAATGAAATAATATTTATTGATACTAATCCAATTGGCTATAAAAAGAATCTATATTCTCTTCTGGTAACTTTACAGGATCCCATCCAGAATCCTTATACTCTGTTATAGAAAGTCCATTTGCTGCAACATAATTGGCAATAATCTGGGCTCTTGTCTTGTCTCTCGCCTCTGTATCCTCCATTGCCTTTAGCAGGTCCTCATAATGAGTTCCAAAAATTTTCTTTGCTGTTGGAGTGAAATTACTTCCATCTCCAACTA
>CAMGZH010000050.1 GCA_946182825.1 uncultured Lachnospiraceae bacterium | reverse complement strand
CCCCTCCCCCAGCCGGTCCATCAGATTCACCATGAAACTTCCGCTGCCCTTTGAAGTCCTTGCTTTGCTTCCACAGTCCTTAAAGAATTGGCAGGCCCTTGCAATCGACGACAGGGAAGGATCAAAGGCAAGGAAGGTGGCGATGATGGCTCCCAGCATACAGCCTGTTCCAGTGACAGTCCCCAGCTGGTCACATCCTCCTTCTATCGTAAGGACCTTTCCATGGCAGGCGATCAGATCCACAGCCCCTGTGGCAAGGATGCCCGTGTCATATTTTCCGGAAACCTCCAGGGCGGCTTGCACCACCATATCTTGCGTAAGACTTTTTTGCGCATCCACCCCACTGGATCTGTAGTCCTTCTTATAAATGGCAAGAATCTCAGAATAATTTCCTTTTATGACCGTTACCCTTCCCTTTGTTATAAGCTTTTCAAAGAAATCTCTTCTCAGCCTTGAGCAGGCTACGCCCACAATATCTAAAACAACAGGAATGTTTTTCCCGGTAGCGACTCCAATGGATTTTTCCATAGCGGACATTCGTGTATCCGAGATGTTCCCCAGATTTAGCAGCAAGGCCTGGGCTGTGCTTGTGATCTCCTCCACCTCAAGAGGATGCTCCGCCATGATAGGTCTGCCTCCAAGGGAAAGTACCGCATTAGCGGATTGATTCATGGCAATAGGATTTGTAATACAGTGAATCAAAGGCTTTGTTTCTCTGCTCTTTTGTTCCATCCTCTATCCTCTCCTGTCAGTTTACGTTGTATTTCTTTGAGTGCCCCCATTCTCTGCAGCTGATATAAAAACACCAAGGCGATGCTGCCGCCAATCAATGTTCCACAGATAAAGGATGGTACATAAAACAGCCAGCCTAAGCCTTCACGTCCCCAGAGGAATGCCATTACCGGATAAGAAACAACAGCGCCAATTACACCGGTTCCAATAATCTCCCCCAGTACGGCAGCCCATATCTTCCCTTTTGAGACCCGATACAGGATTCCAGATAAAAGGGCTCCAAACACCGCCCCTGTCAAGGCCAGAGGCGGGATTCCCATACAGGCCATGCGAAGAACTCCGATCATACATGCCACTGCAAAAGCATCCACCGGTCCTAAGAACACTGCCGCTGTAATATTGATCAGATGCGCCATGGGACACATCCCCTCCACACGAAGCAAAGGCGAAATAACAACACCTATTGCAACCAGCATCGACATCATGACCATTCGCAACAAATTGTAACGTTTCATACTTCTCCTCCTTGTTATACAAAAAATGGAGCACCCAATCCAGGTACTCCATACAAGTTCAATCCTATTCCCATACTATAATATAGGCATTCCTACGTTGGCATTATCCAAATCAGGTTCTCGGTCGAAGGTTTCACCTTCCTCTCAGCCTGTTCACAAGCTCCCGTTTATTAAGTTCAACATCTCCATTGTAGCGTTTTTCTCATGCAATGCAAGGACTATTTTCTTCGATCTTCCCTTCCTAGTCCAATGCCTTAAAATATTCCTGTCGTACTGCCTTCGCCTCCGGCATAAATTCCATGGCTCCCCAGCAATGCATCATCCCTTCTCCCACATGGACATGAAGCTTTACACCATATCTTTGGCATACTTTTTCAAAATCAGAAAGGTATGCCATCATAACCTCTCTTGTTCCATAGAACAGATCGATCGGAGGAAATCCTGCCAGGTCATACAGCATGGGGCTTAACAGGTAGGCCTCATCTCCCGTGGCAAGTACCGGCGCAATGTTATCAAAAAAGGAAGGAGGAATCATCACATCCTTTTTTTTCTTTTTCTCCATCTCTTCTCTCTGTTTTTTACTTGGAGGAACCTGAAGTCCCGGTGATTGCAAAACAAGCCTGGCGGGGAAGGGAACATCCGGTCTTTCCTGTTTGATATATACACATAAGGATATCGCCTGATAGACCGAAAGGGTACTTTGCAGCGTCTCCACCAGTCTGTGTTCCGGCGCCATAGGATACAACGGAAACCATACCTTCGCCTGACATTCCCTTGCAATCTGTCCACACAAGATCAGATCCCCCGGATCCGGTGGCAGGATATATCCTCCTCCAAACAAGTATAGCACCGCTTTTTCCGGCTCCTTGCCCTTTTGTGCAATGGTATAACAGGTTGTTCCTCCGATCTCCTCTGTTTGAATATCAAACTGCTTCATCTTATCATAGGGTATTTTCAACGGTTTCTTCTGCTTTTCTTGATATTTCTCCAGCAGCTTTTCAAAATCCGCTCCCTGCTTGTCCAGCATTTTGTTTACACCCGCCAGTTTAAAGATTCCACTGATCATTTTCGCTTGTATACTTGGCATGATTCCCTCTCCCTATAAGTCTTATCTCACGCCATTTAGTCACCTCTAATATCATACCACACCGGCCTCCGCTTTCCTAGGAGGATCTTATGGTCAGCTAATGATGCTCTGCTCCCCACTTCTTTTCCGTGATACCAGAAAAGAATGTTCCATCTATAGCATGTAAGCCATTGCTCCCACACATGCCGAAAAGCAAATAAGCGTGATGGGGCTCAATCCTTTTTTTATGATTTTTCTCGAACCAAAATATATCAATGCGATAACACCAGTAAGACCTGCCGTAAAAAAATCAGGCCTGCCACTGAAAACAAAACCGCAGTTTTTTATAAATAAGTGGGATCATTGCATACCCGCCGCCGAATGTAAATAACCCAATCTTTACAAATGTAAAAAACAGATCAATGAGCACAATGGCCTCCACAGTGATGATCTTCATCGTGATGATCACTACAATTATGGCCTTCACCATGATGATTACACTTTACATCAGGGTTATAATCAAGTCTTTCTTCAATCAATGCTTTTACTGCGTCATCTGCATTACCGGATACACCTCCGTAAAGTTTGATGCCTGCTTCACTGAGTGCAACCTGTGCTCCTCCTCCAATACCTCCGCAAATTAGGGTGTCTACTTTTCCACCAAAAAGAAAACCTGCCAGAGCGCCATGTCCCTGGCCATTTGTATCCACAATTTCTTCATGCACGATTTTTCCATCTTTTATATCATATACCTTAAACTGCTCTGTATGTCCAAAATGCTGAAAAATCTCACCATTTTCATAAGTTACTGCAACTCTCATCTCATTATCTCCTTTTTTTCTTTTTGCATTGATGCTTTCGCCTTTTGAAATGTCAAAGCTTACATTACCACCTGAAATGATAAGACTCCTCCCCTCCACAAGTACTTTCGCTATTTTCTTTCGAGCATTATCATACATTGCTGTCACCGTAGTTCTGGCAACGCCCATTTTAGCCGCACACTGCTCCTGAGTCATTCCTTCCGCATCCAGCAAGCGTATCGTCTCAAATTCATCAAACGTCAGCCGTAACGCTTCCTCATCAACGTTATCCGTAGGTGCAAATCCAAACTTTCCGGGAAGACCTGATATTCTTCTACATTTCGTGTTCTTAGGCATAATTCATCCTTTCTGACATATGTCAATATATAATCATAAACAACAATCCTATCCTTAACATAAAAAATACCGCCCGGCATTCAAACCGGGCAGTAAAAACCTGTTAAGAATATGCTTTTTAACTGAATTTCAAAATTTTATTATCGTCGCAAGTTTCTTTCCACATAGAATTCCAAATATGCAGCAACAACAACTTAGCACCACATATAATCCCCCATTCATATACTGTTTCTTCTCAAACAAATTAAAAGCTTCAAGGGAAAATGTAGAGAATGTAGTAAAACCTCCGCACACCCCTGTCTTCCAGAAAAGAATTGTATTATCAGATACCCTTTCTCGATTACTGGTAATGCCAACAACGAATCCAATTAGTATTGCACCGAGGATATTTGTAATCAGAGTTAATATCGGAAAATCTGTCTTAACAGGAATCAGACTTATTGCATATCGCGCAACTGCACCCAAGGCACCACCAAGTGCTACAAATAGGAAATTCATATCCACCTCACTATTGTCATATATACTGAAATATAATTTGTCCCCCTACAAATTGAATTTGTCGATTTCCTTCTCATTATAAAATCAGCCCCACAAATCTCGATTGGGAATGAACCATTCCCAAGGGTTTTATAACTCGTTACATTTTGTTATTTCATCATCCGCAAACCCTTGTAAATACTAAATTTGCGGTTGTTTACCTTTCCCTTATGTTTTCCCTTGTGTTATATCATCCCATGGTACTTTACGAGTGCTGATAAGGGAAAAAACAAGGGAAAGATTTCACGATAACACAATATAACACCTGACGGGCAATCGAACT
>CAMGZH010000049.1 GCA_946182825.1 uncultured Lachnospiraceae bacterium | reverse complement strand
TCGATTGCAAAAGCCATCCACGAACACTACCCGGATCAGAAGATCTATGCCCATGCCAGACATAAAGAAACCATCCTGGCCGCATATAAAGATGATTTAATTTTAAACGATCATCTTTTAACCATCGAAGAGATTGCGTCTTGTGATCTAATCTTTTTATGCTGCCCCGTCGGGATCAATGCCAACTACATGAAGCAGATGGCACCTTACATCGGAGAACACACCATCATTACCGATGTCGGCTCCGTAAAAGGTGATATACATCTCGCTGCAAAGGAAGCCGGCCTGTCGGAGCACTTCATCGGAGGTCACCCCATGACCGGATCGGAAGAGATCGGATACGAGCATTCTTCTTCTCATTTTTTAGAGAATGCCTATTATATCCTGACAGCAGATAATGATACGTCAGGGGCTATGCTCCCCGGGTTTGCAGATTATATCCGCTCCCTGGGATCCATTACCCTGCAGCTTCATCCGGATAAACACGACTTTGCAACTGCTGCCATCAGCCACCTCCCCCACGTGATCTCCGCTTCCCTTGTCAATCTTGTAAGATCCTCTGACAAGGATGAAGTATTAAAGACCATTGCCGCCGGAGGATTTCGGGACATCACCCGAATCTCATCTTCTTCACCGGAGATGTGGCAGCATATCTGCAAGAGCAACAAAAAAGCAATCATCCAGCTGCTCGATTTATATAATGAGGAATTAACTTCTTTTAGAGATGCGATAAACATAAGCGATGACAAGGAGCTTCATCAGCTCTTCTCTTCCGCAAAAGACTACCGTGATTCCCTTCCCCTCCGAAAGACCGGTGTCCTTGGAAAGGCCTTCATTCTTTACAGTGATCTGCGGGATGAAGCGGGTCAGATTGCTACCGTTGCCACCATTCTGGCCAACAACGGTATCTCCATCAAGAACATCGGTATCATTCATAACCGGGAATTCGAAGAGGGTGTCCTCTCCATCGAGCTATACAGCCAGACAGATTACCAGAAGGCCGGGGATCTGTTGAGCCGTCACAGCTACATCCTGCACAAGAGGAACTGATACATCTGCCTGCAGAGTAATTCTGCAGGCATTTTACGATAATTAATAGAGGTTTTAATTTATGAGCAATACATTATTCAAGGGCACTCCAGCAAAAAGGCTCCGGGGAGAGGTACAAATTCCCGGGGATAAGTCCATTTCCCACCGGGGTATCATGCTGGGCTCTCTTGCCGAGGGTACCACCGAACTATCCGGATTCTTAGACGGAGCAGACTGCCGAAGCAGCATTGCCTGCTTTCGTTCCATGGGAATTGAGATCAACCAGGAAAAAGACCATGTTGTGATCAAGGGAAAGGGTCTCCACGGTCTCACCGCCCCTGAGGGTATCTTGGATGTGGGAAACAGTGGAACCACCACAAGACTTATCAGCGGTATCCTCGCGGGGCAGAACTTCTCTTCCACCCTAAACGGAGATGCTTCTATCCAAAAACGTCCCATGGGTCGTATCATGGTTCCCCTAAAGGAGATGGGTGCAGGCATCAGCTCCCTGAAGGACAATGGCTGTGCTCCCTTAAAGATCGAGGGGCTTAGACCGGGGGATGTACTTCGGGGTATCTCTTACGAATCTCCTGTGGCCTCCGCCCAGGTCAAGTCCTGTGTTCTCTTCGCCGGCATGTATGCCGACAGGCCTACTTCTGTCACGGAGCCTACCCTTTCCAGAAACCATACAGAACTTATGGCTTCTGCCTTTGGAGCAGATATTAAATCCTGTGATAATAAATTTATTATTCAGCCCGAGCCCCGGCTTCTAGGTCAGAAGGTGGTGATCCCCGGAGATATCTCCTCCGCCGCCTACTTCCTTGTAGCTGGTCTAATCTGCCCGAATGCGGATCTTCTGATTCAAAATGTTAACATCAACCCCACTCGCGCCGGCATTCTGAAGGTCATTGAAGCCATGGGAGGTAATCTCTCCTATGAAAACAGGCGCACCGTTTCCGGTGAAGAAGTTGCGGATCTTCATGTCACCTCTTCTTCTCTCCACGGAACCACCATTGAGGGAGACATCATCCCGGCTCTTATCGACGAACTTCCGGTAATCGCTGTTATGGCTGCCTTCGCCGAGGGGGAGACCATCATAAAGGATGCTGCAGAGCTGAAGGTCAAAGAATCCGATCGTATCGTAACCGTAACCGAGGGACTTACTGCTATGGGCGCTGATGTTACCCCCACCGATGACGGAATGATCATCCGTGGCGGCCGAATGCTTCATAGCGCCTCCATCAAGACCTACATGGATCACCGCCTGGCCATGAGCTTTGCCATCGCCTCCCTTGTAGCCGACGGGCAGACCACATTAGACCATCCGGAGTGTGTGGATATCTCCTATCCAAACTTCTATCAAACCTTGAATCAGATCGCAGAGTACTAAAATCAAAGAGAGATTTCCTGATGGAGCTTCTGGGAAGCGAAACCCCCGGAAAATGACGTAACCGTCATTTTCCGGGGGTTTCCCGGCCCTTGTGTAACCTCCTCATCAGAACTATAAATCCTCAATTCATGATGTAGTGATCGATATTCCACCCCAAATATAAAGGAATATTATATGTCACTGTCGATTCACAGAGATTCTCGGCTATATTTTTCCGAGATAACTTCAATCCCTTCTTCGGATTATATTTCTTGCAGAACAGCTTATAGCTCTTTGCCTGTGTATTGTCCGCAGACTTTACTTCTACAGGAATGATCCTACCCTCCTCTTCATATAGGAAATCGACTTCCGCCGTATTTTCTGAACGCCAAAAAAATGGCACTTTACCGATAGACTTAAGTTCATTCAAGACATAATTTTCGGCAAAAGCGCCCTTATATCGTACATATAATTCCGATTCTTCCAGTATCGTCCTCACAGAAACCTTTGATTTTGCACGCAGTAATCCAACATCCGACATGTATACCTTAAAATATGTCTTATTGGCTGCGCCTTCCAATGGTATTTCAGGCTTCTCAACCAATTCTGCTTTAACAAGTAATCCGGCATCCACCAGCCATTGCAACGCATCCTCTAATTCAGCTGAACGCTTTCCCTTTTTTACATGAGAAAAAACAAATTTATTATTCTCCTTCGCCAACTGTACCGGAACAGAATCCCAAATCCATCGGATCTTTGGCACATCTGTAAGTGGAGCATGCTTGGAAAAATCATCTGCATAATCAGCTAGGATCTCATTTTGTACCTCTTCAACTTCATTGTAATCATGGGTTTCGATCCAGGTCTTCACTACTTCCGGCATTCCACCAACAATATAGTACGCCTTAAGCAGATCCTCCATTGGCTTCGTATATATCTGTGGAATCTCCCGATCCGTTGGCCATTCCCGAAACGTTTCAATTAAATCTTCTCTGTCATTTGCAATAATAAATTCTTTAAAATTCATAGGATACAACTGAAGACGATTTACTTTTCCCACCGGGAAAGAAATCTGTTCCTTTTTCAATGCAACACCCAAAAACGAACCGGCACACACAATATGCAGATCTCGCATGTTTTCACAGAAGTATTTTAAGGATGTGATTGCTCTTGTGCATTCCTGAATCTCATCAAAAAATACCAGTGTCTGCCCTGGGATAATCTGCGTTTTAAAATGACGCTCCAGTTCTCTTGTGATTCGATCAACATCAAAGTCATAATCAAATATTGCAGAAAGCGTCTCTTCCGACTCAAAGTTTACATAAATATAGTTCTCAAAATTCTTATGCGCAAATTCTTCTACGATATATGTCTTACCACACTGTCTTACTCCCGTAAGGATCAGCGGCTTCCTTCGTGTCTTATCTTTCCACGTCTCTAAGTCCTGTAAAATTTCTCTATACATAACGTCCTCTCCAAAAGTCCTATGACTTTTGCAAGAATTATAACAAAAGTCGTATGACTTTTGCAAGAATTGCAACAAAAATCCTATGACTTTTACAATTCGCTTTGCAAAAATCATAGGACGCATTCTTTCAATCAAAACTTCCTGACATAAAACACCTCGATAGCCATCATCGCCATCTAGGTCAGAGTCGTCATCTTCATATTCTAGCTTCTCTATTCCCCGTAATAATCTGTAAAATACAAAATTCCGTACTTCTTTACTTTCCAGTAATTATATGGCTCGTGATTCGTTAAATCCTTTGGCTGAGGATCATAAACCTTATACACCTCCGGCGCCTCATCCTTTACCTGGCTTATTTTCGAATGCATGGCTGCATAATCGAATCCTTTTGCAAAAAGATGACTTCTAATCGATAATTCCGGTGTAACATGGAAAAACAATAAAAGAACAAATAAAATACATATTATTATCACGATTACTCTATTTATTTTCCTTACCATAAACGAATCACCCCGAAATATCCTGTTCTTTTTTCCAACTTTTTATCCAACACCTGTATACTTCTTTCTTAATCATATACTCCCCTTTCTCGATAATTTAAACGTTTACTCTTCTATATTATACCATACTAAAAAATTGTCAAACGATTCATTGAAATTTCTTTTTATCTGACTATAGATCCAGTTGCCCTGTTTTCTCTTACACATTGCTCTTCTATTTATTCTTTTCAGGCAAAACTT
>CAMGZH010000048.1 GCA_946182825.1 uncultured Lachnospiraceae bacterium | reverse complement strand
AAAAGTATTATCTACCGAGCAGAGGAGTTTTGGGGAGTTATGAATAATTCAGGCTTATAGATAATGTATTAAGAACAATGGATGTTCCTTTTCAACCATGGGAGGTATACGAAATGAAAAGATATGTACAAATAATAGTAGTTATGGGCTCTCTTCTTGTTTGTATTTTTTCCTGTCAATTAGCACCACCTGTTAAAATAAGTTCTAAAAGTTCTAGACCTATAAGAAAAATAAATGAGCAAAAACCGCAAAAGGAAGATGATGTATATATCTCATCTGATCAGGATAGGGATCCTATCATCAATCTTCCGGTACAGCGCCCCGACCGACTGGTAGGCACCCCATTAAGATAGGTATTGTAAAAACTTCGTATTATCAAAAGTCCCCTGGCTACAAAACACCCAGGGGACTTTTCCGACTTATATAACTTGGGAAACCTTCTTTGAATTTCCTTTCCGTCCGGTTGTATTCTTCTTCACCGGACGATTCATGCGATCCGTTCCCGGCTTCTTAATAAATTTGCGCTGGCGCTCTGCGGGAGACTGCTTGGATCGATTCTTTTGTGACATCTTCTGTGAGGATCCGGCAAAGCGATCGGATTCCTGTGCTGCGGCCGTTCCAACCGCCTTCCTTGCACCCTTCGCTATCGTTGCCTTAAGCGTCTTCCTGGAAGCATTATCTGCCGAAGCCGCCTGCCGGCCTACCGAAGTTCCCTGCCGACCTGCCTTTGCTCCCTGCCGGCGGGGCTGCTGCCCTGCTCCCTTCTTACTGCGTTTTCTCGGATGTGGGACATTCAGGTTTTTATCTACCGTAACCGTCCACTCTGTCATCTCCTCCGGAATCTCCCGTTTCACAAGGCGCTCAATATCCCGAAGCAGGGAAACATCATCCTGGGTGCACATGGTAATGGCCTCCCCGGTGTGACCGGCTCTTCCTGCACGGCCGATCCGGTGGATATAGGACTCCGCCTCATCCGGAAGATCATAGTTGAAGACATGGCTGATCTTAGGAATATCGATCCCCCTTGAAGCCACGTCCGTAGCCACAAGAACCTTCACATTGCCGGAGCGGAAACGCTCTAAGGCGTTCTTACGCTGTCCCTGGGTCTTATCCCCGTGGATCGCCATGGAACGGATGCCTTCCTTGTCCAGATCCCTTACCAGCCGGTCTGCTCCGTGCTTGGTCCGGGTGAAAACGATGGACTTTTTCACTTCCTTGCGCTCAAGGAAGGACTTTAACACATACTTTTTATCTGCCCGGTTCACAAAGCAGATCCTCTGCTCCACCGTATCCGCCGGAGAAGAGGTGGCCGCCACACGAATGTCCACCGGATCCGTAAGGAAATCCCTTGCCAGGGCCTCGATCTCCTTTGGCATAGTGGCAGAGAACAGAAGGGTCTGATGCTCTGGGGGAACCAGCTTCTCGATCTTGCGGATATCCGGGATAAATCCCATATCCATCATGCAATCCGCCTCATCCAATACCAGGATCTCGATCTGATCCAGTGAAAGGATGCCTCGGCTCTCAAAATCCAGAAGGCGCCCCGGGGTTGCGATGAGGATATCATATCCTCTTTTCAGCTTCTCGATCTGAACATTCTGAGATGCCCCTCCATAGATGCAGGCGCAACGCAGTTTCAGATATCTGCCGTACTTTTTAAAATTATCAAAGATCTGCTGAGCCAGCTCACGGGTGGGGGTCACCACCAGAGCTCTCGGCGTCTTCCTCTGCTCCCCTGCCAGCATGTGCAGGATGGGAAGAGCAAAGGCAGCGGTCTTACCGGTACCGGTCTGGGCGCAGGCAATCATATCCTTGCCCTCAATGACGGCAGGGATGGCCCTCTCCTGAATCGGCGTCATGTCCTCGTAACCCACCTTCTTAATCGCATTTAAAATATCCTTCTTCAGGTTTGTTTCACTATATTTCAACCAGCTTCTCCTTAAATACAAATAAAAACTGACCAGAGGTTGTCTGGTCAGTGAATATTTCATACATAAATTTCAACATAAAAGACCAATTTATTATATCATGTTCTCCTCAAATTACAAGTAAAACAAAAACAAAAACCTGTACACAGGTGATACGTCCATCCTCTGTGTACAGGTAGCTATCTGCCTATGAAATGCTAGAAAGGGGCATTCCGGATATATTAGGAAATATTAGAAGTCAACCTCTGTATCATAGTAGCAACACTTCAGGAGCTTCTCCATCTCCTCCTGACTCGGCTGTCTCGGGTTAGAACCGGTGCAGGCATCTGCAATGGCATTCTTAGCGATCTCAGGCAGTCTCTCAAGGAATACCTCCTCCGGTACAAAGCCCTGCTCTGTTGAATAAGAATCCGGTCCATAATTCTTAATGCAATGAGGAATATTTAATTCATCATTCATACCACGAACATATTCGATGAGCTTTGCCACCTTCTCATCGTCATTTGCTCCTCCAAGACCCATGTAGTCTACAATAACGCCGTAGCGCTTCTTAGCCTCAGGATCCTTGGCATTAAATGCAATGACCTTCGGAAGATACATTGCGTTGGCTGCACCGTGAATGATATGTGCACCATAATCAGCAAAAGCTGCACCGGTCTTATGAGCCATAGAATGAACGATTCCAAGAAGTGCATTGGAGAAAGCCATTCCTGCAAGACACTGAGCATTATGCATTGCATCTCTTGACTCCATATCCTCCTGGTAAGACTTGATCAGATGCTTCTGGATCATCTCGATGGCGTGAATAGCCAACGGATCGGTGTAATCGCAGTTGGCTGTTGAAACATACGCCTCAACCGCATGGGTCAAAGCATCCATACCGGTATGAGCCACCAGCTTCTTCGGCATGGTCTCTGCCAGCTCCGGATCAACAATGGCAACATCCGGTGTGATCTCAAAATCAGCGATCGGATATTTGATACCCTTCTCATAATCCGTGATAATGGAGAAAGCCGTTACTTCGGTTGCTGTTCCGGATGTGGAGGAAACAGCACAGAAATGAGCCTTCTGGCGAAGCTTTGGAATACCGAACACCTTACACATATCCTCAAAGGTACTCTGTGGATACTCGTATTTGATCCACATAGCCTTTGCTGCATCGATAGGTGATCCACCACCGATGGCAACGATCCAATCCGGCTGGAACTCTTCCATCACAGCTGCACCACGCATAACAGTATCAACGGATGGATCCGGCTCAATTCCCTCGAAGATCTTAACTTCCATTCCGGCTTCTTTTAAGTAAGATTCAGCACGATCCAAAAAGCCAAAGCGCTTCATAGATCCGCCTCCAACACAGATGATCGCCCTTTTACCTTCCAGAGACTTCAAAGCCTCCAGGGCGCCTTTTCCGTGGTATAAATCTCTTGGTAATGTAAATCTTTGCATGTCATTTCTCCTTTCGAGTCCAATAAAGAATAACCGCCCCCGCGGTCCCCCGTACAGGGTTCTTTGCATCCTGTACACAAGTCCATCTTATCGTTGCCGGCGGTGAAATTCAAGTACTTTTATGTGTCCTTTTTGTGACCATTCCGGTGCTAACATAGACCTACAGTGAACAATCGTATATCCGTTGTCGAATCACAGGATGTTGCTTACGAAAGGAGATTTGTATGGTAAGAGTTACATACCGCGGCAAAGAAAAATCCTTTTATGACTACATCGCATCTTTGTTATCCCATCGCCTGTTTCAATACGAATCCGGCGAACCTTCCAAGAAGCTTATTTCCCTTCAGGTGGTTCTTTTTTCAAACATAAGTACCTTTATGGACGGAAGCGATGATGATACGCTACTTACCAAGCGTATTCTCCCTCTTCCCATCACCCAGCAGCTGTTGCTGGATATCAGAGACCAGGGCGATGCCTGTCCGGAGGGCGCTTTCGCCAAGGAGGTGGCGGCTGCCTTCCTTACCCCTAATATTTCCACCCTGGAACGGGAAGAGCACATGGCGCGTGTCTTCGACTGGATCGTTAAGGAAGAAGCCTATAACAATAACTTTTTCATGGATGAAGAGGCAGATAAGATTCAGGAATTATCCGGAGAGAAGGGCATTTTTTCCGTACTGAACGAGACGGCGGATTCCGCTGAATATGAGAATATGCTTTCTGCTTTTCGTCGGGCACATGAGGCGGTCTGCCATGAGCAGAAGGTTGCTCTCGTGCGAGAGATGAAGGATGCCGCCATGTGTTACCTTTCGAAGAAGGGTGGCCCGGATGCCATGACCGGCATGGTTTTAAGCGCAAAGGAACGGCTGATCTTTGCGCAGGAACTGATCTCCTTTTCCATGGACTTTGAGCTGGATCCCCAGAGCAGTGATTACCAGATCGCCATGGGGAATATCATCGGTAAGCGGGATGACTATGTCAAGGAAGAGATCATCGACAAGCTTCTTGACCGGACACGTATGGAAAGCAATGATCCTACCGTCAGAAGCTTCTTAAAGTACTATTTCACCAAGGACGAATTGCTCCGTGCCATGGATGAATACGAGAAGGGATATCTGAAGGGTAACGCTCTAAAGGCGTTCTATGATGTTGCGAACTATACCAACGAACAGCAGATCCGACGGATCGTTTCAAGGCCTGTGGCCTATCTTGTCTGATCGTTTCTACTCAATCGAGTAGGAGGGAAAAATAAATAAATTTTCCCGACCTCTCACACCACCGTACGTACGGTTCCGTATACGGCG
>CAMGZH010000047.1 GCA_946182825.1 uncultured Lachnospiraceae bacterium | reverse complement strand
CGACCTTGTTTTGTTCAGAATTGCGAACTCGCAGAGCGAGTTTCGCAATTACCTAGTTGATTACAAAGATCTTGTCTGCATCCATAATGGTTGATAGTCTGTGCGCAATTACAATCAGGGTCTTGCCCTTGACCAGTTTTGCTACGCTGTTCTGTACCAAAGCTTCATTTTCCGGATCCGTATAAGCGGTGGCCTCATCCAAAATCACCACAGGAGCATTCTTCAGCATGGCTCTGGCAATACAGATTCTCTGCCGCTCTCCTCCGGAAAGATGTCCACCGGCTCCTCCTACAATGGTGTCATATCCCTTTTCAAGTCCCATAATAAAATCATGACAACCGGTGGCCTTTGCCGCTGCTACCACTTCTTCATCTGTAGCAGAAGCTTTTCCAATGCGGATATTTTCCTTTACAGACATATCAAACAGGAAATTGTCCTGGGCAACATACGCAATCTGACTTGTATAATAATCCAGTGGAAGATTTTTGATGTTAACACCACCGTATGTGACGCTTCCCTCCTTAACATCCCAAAGAGAATCGATCAACCTTGCAATCGTGCTCTTACCGGAACCGGAAGGTCCTACAAAGGCATTGACTTCTCCCTGACGAATCTCCATATCAATTCCATGAAGAATCTCTTTGTCCTTATAGGCAAACTTCACACCGGAAAGAACAATATCTGTGCCAACCGGTTTCTCTGTTAAAGCAACAGGCCGTTCCATATCTTCCCTTTCAATGATCTCTGTTGCCTCACCAAAGATGGTCTTCATTTTCATAATGTCATCCATATAAGAGAAAGCCACCACCAACGGTGTAATAAGTCCTGCTGACAAAATGATACAGGTAATAAAATTCTCCGCTGTCAGACTGCCGTTTCTTACACAGATCAAACCGATCGGAAGCACTCCCAAAAAAGTTGCCGGCATAAAGGAGAGACTTCCTGCCTGCCACCAGATACATTTTCTCATCCAATTAATAAAGCAGTCCGCTCCTTCTCTTGCTGCCACAACGAACTTCTCATAAGAACTTCCCGTTTTGCCAAAAGCCTTAATGACTTCAATTCCATTAATATATTCTACCGCCGTATCGTTCAGATATTTTGTCTTCTGGACGGTCACATCGTATTCCCCCTGGCTCTTTTTCATCATAACTACGACAAACCCAAGCCCAATGACTGCCGGAATCAGATTAGACAAACCAACTCGCCAGTCAATGGATAACAGATAAATAAAAATTACTGCCGGTAGCAGAATGTTCGCTGTGAATTCCGGCACTACATGGGCAAGAGTCTTTTCCATGGAATCCACCCGTTCCACAATAATATTCTTATAGGTTCCGCTGTTGTCATCCAGAACCGACCCCAGGGGAATGGTAGAAAGCTTCTTACAAAGCTGCTTTCGAATACTTCCAAGTACGTGGAAGGTTGCCATATGCGAAAGGGTTGTCGAGACAGAATGGAACAACACCCGCAACATCCAACAGCCCCCCATAAGCAATGTTGCCTGCAAATAATAGCTGCTCTCCCGGCTCCCGGAAAGAAGATGCTTTACCAGATCTGCAATGATCAGATAGGGCACAAAGGATGCACCCACCCCTAAGATGGCAAGTAAAACACTTCCCACATAATACGTTTTCTTTCTCCCAGCAAACTCTAAAACCCAGGAGAATGTACTTCTTTTTTTCATAAGTTCCTCCTTACTTCTGGCCGCCTGTTCATTGGCAGACCACCCCTACAGGTTTAACGCTTAGACGTTTTAAATTTTAATTAGTTGCAACTAACTTGTCAAATCAATTACTTTCTCATATCTGCTGAATCGTATGATTGTCAGGAGTTCTTCTAGAATATACAGAAACTTAGTTTTGAAATAAAAAACAGATAAACAAGAATATGAAAAACACATTTACAGCAGGTAGATTCCTTCCTGAATCAGAATCTACCATCCACGACGATATTCATTATAATTTTCATTCGCCGCCTCCGCCGCCTTCTTCTCTTTCCATGCATCGATCTCACTTTGAATGGCAAGCATCTCATCCACGATCAGTTCCGCAGTCTTTGGCTTTACGTTCCGGAGGTAACCCAGCATCCGCTCCATTGCCTTTTCACTTCCAAGTCCTCTGGCAACCGCTTCTCCCAATTCCTCCGGAAATCCCAGATCTGTTACCGCTCCAACCAGCTGATCCCTTTTCCTTGCCCAATCACGCTTTGTATCCATCATCTATAACCATCCTAACTTCAAATCTCGCGCCACGAGCCTTACAACTCAGTGTATTTTGCTGCGCTTCCCTTCGCTTTCTCAACCGGATATTTCGCCTCATTCTGTTCCATCTTCATGTTCACGATTGCATCCGGATCAAGTCCCAGCTTGTCTGCCAAGTTCTGGCAATACACCATAACATCCGCCAGCTCTTCTTTCACATGCTGCAGGTCATATCCTTCATCCGACCACTGAAAACACTCCAAAAGCTCCGCCGCCTCGATCACAATGGACTTGGCGAGATTCGCCGGAGAATGAAACTGATCCCAGTCCCGGTCTTCTGTAAACTTCCTGATTCGATCAATTGTCTCTTGCTTCATATTATCAGCTATCCTCTACTTTCTTTTGTCATCCATTAAAAAGGGTATCAACGGCAGATGATAATTCCTTCCAGCCCTCATAAAATGCCGTGATCTGTTTCCTCCCAGCATCCGTAATGGAAAAATATTTTCGTTTCGGGCCAATCGGAGACTGCCGATATTCTGTACAGATCATCCAATTCTTTTCCAGACGTAAAAGAATTGGATAAATGGTTCCCTCCGAAATCTCGGTAAAGCCATACCTCGCAGAGTCTCTAATATTTCATAGCCATACGTTTCCTTCCTACTGATGACCTCTAAAACGCAACCTTCTAAGGTTCCTTTCAACATCTGCGACGAAATCATAGTTCTCCTTCCTGTCTTCCTCCGTGCCGTTTCAACCAGCTTGACGCATATTGTACGGGGCTTCGTGGGATAGACATCATAGGCATCAAGCTGTCGGACATAGACTGGCATAACCAGAAGGTGTCAGTGGTACAGTCGAAAACGCACACGCAGGTCGTCTCCGCGTTAAACGGCGTCACCTTGAACGCTCTGGCCGACTACATCCTCGAATAGCGGCCCCAGTGTGATTCCCCGGAGGTATTCGTGACCGTAAAGGCTCCGTACCGAAGGCTGTCAAAGGGTTTTGGCAGTATGATCGACAAATACTGCGAGAAAGCAGGCGTGTCAAAAATCGCTTTCAGGGGATTCCATAGCATTCGTCGTTCGTTTGAGACGGTCATGGTTTCAAGGGGAGTTCCTATTGAAACTGCTTCTCAGATGATGGGGCATAAATCCATCACAGAGGACAAGCCGTATATCACGCACGACAAGCGCCAAGTGGCATTTGTGGCGATGGACTTCTCGGATGTGCCTGTTTCCAGCGGATACTATTTCAGCCATGCGGAAAACACCTGCTCCGGGAGGGGAGGTGAGCGTCCATGATCCTTGATGAAAAGCTCAACGGCGCATTCGAGGAGATGATGGGCTACCGCCAGTCTGTCGGATATGCAACCGCCACATACAGGAGCTCTGTTCCCCCATTCATAAACTTCTGCGTTGAGAACCATCCCGAGGCGTTGTGCATAACCCGGGAAATGGTGGACGAGTGGCTTGACCACTACCCATACACCACCAACAGCAAAGCTGCGTTCATCTCGCTACTGCGTGAATACACGAAATTCCTGAACTTCCTTGGGCATGATGACTTCATCCCGGACGAGGACTATGCGATAAAGCGCATTGCCTTTAACCCGTATCTGTTTACCGATTCAGAGCTTTCCGGGCTATTCAACACGATTGACTCATACATCGGGAAAACCTGCGGAAAAAGATACCTTCCCGAGGTCGTGCTCCCTGTTTACAGCCGGATGCTTTACTGCTGCGGGCTGCGCCCACAGGAGCCGCCCGCTATACGGACCGAGGACGTGGATCTGGAAACCGGGGATGTTTACATACGCCAGTCTAAGAGGCACAAGGATAGGCACATCATCATATCAGAGGACATGCGCGCACTCTGCCAGAGATACGACTCACTGGCCGGAAAGAGACAGTGGTTCTTCCAAAAATGGGACGGTACGCCCTATGAAACATCGTGGTACAACCAGATATGGAGGCGCCTGATATCAGGTAGCACAATAGCTTGGAGGGGAACCCCGAGGCCTTACGACCTTCGCCATGCGTTTGCCTCGCGCAACATAACCCGCTGGATTAACGAAGGCAGGGACGTGATGGAACTGCTCCCATACCTCTCAGCCTACATGGGGCACTCGGAGCTCACGTCAACGCTTTATTATGTCCATCTCCTGCCGGACAACCTGCGCAGGGCAGCGCGCATCGACTGGGATTACCTTTCCAGCATTTACGGAGAGGGGGTGCCGGAAGATGAGGATTAAAGCGAAGGATCCCCACCTTGTGTCTCTCATGGGGGAGTTCATGCGGATATACCTTCCAGGTGTCAGAAACCGCGATGATGACACAATAGCTTCATACCGATACAGCATAAACTTGTTCGTGACCTACCTTGAGGTCGAAAACAAAGTAACAGTACTGACAATGCAGGCCTCTGATTTCAACCAGAAAAACATAGTCGGGTTCATGACATGGCTTAAATCTGACAGGAACAACGTAGCGACTACCATCAACCACAGGCTGTCGGATATACGTGGGTTCTGCAGGTACCTTTACAAGAAACACGTGCTCGCCCTGGACGAGTATGAAGCGATCCGCGAAATAAGCGACGTCAATGATGACAGGATCATAGATTTCACATGGCTTTCCACAAGCGACGTTCGACTGATATTGAAGAGCACGGAAAGCAATCGCGATGCTCTAAGGGATCGGTTCCTCCTGTCCCTGCTTTACGAGAGCGGTGCGAGGATCAATGAAGTGCTATCCCTGAAACTCCTTGACATCAAGACAACATCCAACGGTGAGGCCGACGTCCATTTCTACGGAAAAGGGAAAAAGCACAGGATCACTCCCTTGTCCAAGGAGATATGGCATCAGTTTGACCGTTATTGCGAAAAATATCATACCGGCAGAAACCAAGAGGATCTGGTATTCTATTCCTTCCGTAATGGCAGGCATAACAAGATGTCCAGCGACAATGTCAGCCGAATCCTTGAAGGATGCGAAGAAAAAGTCCGCAATAGCACTCCCGACTTGATTCATCTGCACTCGCATTTGTTTAGGAGAACCAGAGCCATGCATTTGTACCAAGCGGGTGTGCCGCTTCCGACCATTTCAGAGTGGCTTGGGCATTCAAACATAGAAACGACCCGATTCTACGCAAAGGTTACCGAAGACATGAAACGCGAAGCATTGCACAAGCTCAGCGATAGCGACAGTTCTGTCTTTAAGGATGATGTCGCTTTCAAATACGCCAACGATGAGGATGTCATAAAGCGTCTGTGCGGACTGAAATAAATGCCGATACTTTATTCCTGTGCCTGGCATTACGCTAGGCACGGGATTCCGTTAAATTATTGTCGGCATTTATAAAATGTCGGCATATGGCTTTTTATGCAGATATCGGCATAATCTGCCAACGCTTTCCATAGATCCGAATGATTTCTTCTTCGGAGAGTTCCTGAT
>CAMGZH010000046.1 GCA_946182825.1 uncultured Lachnospiraceae bacterium | reverse complement strand
TGAGAACTCAAAACTACCTCTGATCACATCAACGGGATTCGTGCACCCTTTTTTAAGGATCGATGCCCGAAGGAGATTGGTAAAAAGTATTATCTACCGAGCAGAGGTGGTTTTGGGAGCTATGAATAATTCAGGTTTAGTATGATACAGTGGTAATAAGGTAACATTTTTAAGTACCAATGTAAATAAGAAAAATGACGAAAAAAAAGGAGAAATCCGTTACGATTTCTCCTCCTGTGTCTTAGAATGTGTAAGTCTGTGGCTCATGTGTCCTAGAATGTGTAAGTCTGCGGCTCATGTGTAAAGGAACAGATGGTGGCTGTTACATCCTTCATGTAAAGAACCTGCGTATTGTCGTCATTCTCGTCATACATCTTGCGAAGCGCGGGATTCTGATCGAGCATATTCTTCTTGGCTTCGATCCGGTCATCCTCTACAAGAACACCGGCAACACGGATCCACTCACCCTTGTTCATGCCGGAGATCTCAAACTTCGGATTTGCTGCCAACTGCTTGGAAACATCCTTGATCTTACCGGTCTGAATATAAAGCTTTCCCTCGAAAAGCTCTGCGGTTCCGAAGGGACGAACTCTCGGCTGATCCCCGTCTACCGTTGCCAGATAATAAGTGCCGCATTCCTTAAGAAACTGTGCTACCTTTTCAATTGCTTCCATAATTTCTCCTTTCCGAAAAACAGGTTGCTTTTATGGTAGCACATAATTAGATTGCACGCAATAGATTACAAGCCGAAATCAGGAATGGATGCAAATCCCTTCGCAAGGTCTTCATCCGTCGGAATATAGTCGCTCATCTCTCCGTTATTGAACTTCTCATAAGCAACCATATCGAAGTATCCTGTTCCAGTCAGACCAAAGACGATGGTCTTCTCCTCGCCGGTCTCCTTGCACTTTAACGCCTCATCAATGGCAGCACGGATGGCATGGCTGGACTCCGGTGCCGGCAGCGTTCCCTCGGTTCTTGCAAAAAGCTTTGCCGCCTCGAATACAGCTGTCTGCTCGACAGATACCGCGCGCATCAGGCCATCCTCATAAAGCTGAGAAAGAACCGGGCTCATTCCGTGATAACGAAGACCACCTGCATGGTTTGGTGACGGAATAAAGTCATGGCCCAGGGTATACATCTTAGCAATCGGTGTAACCATTCCGGTATCGCAGAAATCATAGACAAACTTACCTCTGGTCAATGACGGACAGGATGCCGGCTCCACTGCGATAATATCGTAGTCTGCCTCCCCACGAAGCTTCTCTCCTACGAATGGTGAGATCAGTCCGCCAAGGTTGGATCCGCCGCCGGCGCATCCGATGATCACATCCGGCTTAACACCCAGCTTATCCAGTGCAACCTTGGTCTCAAGACCGATAATACTCTGGTGCAGAAGTACCTGATTCAAAACCGAACCAAGAACATAACGGTATCCTTCGGTTCCGACCGCAACCTCAACAGCCTCTGAAATCGCACAGCCAAGTGAGCCGGTTGTTCCCGGATGCTCTTTTAAAATCTTGCGTCCGATCTCGGTCGTCTCCGATGGAGATGGTGTAACCGATGCACCATAGGTACGCATGACCTCGCGACGGAACGGCTTCTGCTCATAGGATACCTTTACCATGTAGACCTTACAATCCAGATCAAAGAAGGAACATGCCATAGAAAGTGCGGTTCCCCACTGACCGGCTCCGGTCTCTGTGGTCACACCCTTAAGTCCCTGCTTCTTAGCATAATATGCCTGTGCAATGGCAGAGTTGAGCTTGTGGCTTCCCGACGTGTTGTTACCTTCGAACTTATAATAGATATGTGCCGGTGTATCTAGGGCCTTCTCCAAAAACTCTGCGTGTACCAGTGGAGACGGACGATACATCTTATAGAAGTTATAGATCTCCTCCGGAATCGGAATATATGCATCATCATTATTTAATTCCTGCTCCGCCAGCTCCTTACAGAAAACAGAAGACAGATCATCTACTGTCATAGGCTTTAACGTTGCCGGATTCAGTAACGGAGCCGGTTTATTCTTCATATCAGCACGAACGTTATACCACTGCTTTGGGATCTCGTTCTCTTCAAGATATACTTTGTATGGTGCTTTGTTACCTGTTGCCATAGAATACCCCTTTCTTAACTGTTACGCATCGTTCATAGCATAGCACTTTTATACGTTAAAGGCAACAAGTATCCATTGCAACTGTTTGTTTGGGGGGTTGGGGCGTTGGGGGCGGTCACTTTCTCGCTTTCTCCCGGCACGCTCCCCCGCAGACTGCTGTTTCATTGCTTCTCCGGGGGAATTCAGCTTCCTCAGCTCTTTCCTTTTCCCCCGCAAACAACCGTTCCACTGCTCCTCCGGGGGAATTCAACTTCCTCAACTCTTTCCTTTTCCCCCGCAATCCGCCATTCCACTGCTTCTCCGGGGGAATTCAGCTTCCTCAGTTCTTTCCTTTTCCCCCGCAAACCACCGTTTCCTTGACTCTCCGGGGGAATCTGGCTTCCTCAGCTCTTTCCTTTTCCCCCGCAATCCGCCATTCCGCTGCTTCTCCGGGGGAATCTGGCTTCCTCAACTCGGTCACTTTCCCCCGCAAACCACCGTTCCATTGCTTCTCCGGGGGAATCTGGCTTCCTCAGCTCTTTCCTTTTCCCCCGCAAACTGCTATTTCCTCGACTCTCCGGGGGAATCTGACTTCCTCAGCTCTTTCCTTTTCCCCCGCAGATTGCTATTTCCCCTGCTCTCCGGGGGAATCTGGCTTCCTCGACTCGGTCACTTTCCCCCGCAAACCACCGTTCCATTGCTTCTCCGGGGAAATCTGGCTTCCTCAACTCGGTCACTTTCCCCCGCAATCCGCCATTCCACTGCTCTCCGGGGGAATCTGACTTCCTCCCCTATTCCTCATTCCACCGCAAACCGCCATTCCACTGCTTCTCCGGGGGAATCTGGCTTCCTCAGCTCTTTCCTTTTCCCCCGCAATCCGCCATTCCACTGCTTCTCCGGGGAGAAATACCGCCGCCACTTGTTCACCGCCGCTCCCGCTCATCGAGCCGTCACCTTCTATGCGCACAGGGCGCTTAACGAGCCGTCGTTACTTGCCGACGGCGTAGCCGGAGGCTTATGTAACGCAACGAGCGAGTTCCAGAGCCGCAAGGCGTCACCCGGGGCGCATAGAAAAAGTGACGGCGACAACATAACGGCAACAACGTAACGGCGGCAGCATCAGCTCCTCACAGCAACCCTTCTTTTTTGTAGAATTCCTCATCATACCTCGCCCCACCCAGCACATACTCTGTGTAAGGCCGTTCCGTGTCAAACAGCATGTGTTCCACATCCGATTCCCGCTTTACCGGCGTCATGTAATCATCGCCGTACTGCGCCCGTAACATGGCATCATATCCTTTGGGGGCGGGGAATAGAAAACCTTCGAAAGGAAGATATACCGTCTCCTCGTACCAGCTGCGCTCTCGCTTTCCACCCCAACCGATATAACTGTACAGGTTTGCCACTTTGGTGGATTTCCCGGAATGTTCCAGACAGAATTCATAGAAGATCTTTCTCACCTCTGCCGGATCTGTACGGACAAGTTCCAGCAGCATGTCCATCGGAAGAGCACTTTGACCTCTGGCGCGAAGGTAATCCGGAAGCAACTTCGGATTATGCATAATGATCAAAAGCTCATGCTGCATGGGCATAAGTTCCGGGAACCCATGGTCATCCGCCACATCATCCAGAGGCGCCACATCGATGAAAATCCCCTGGCTTACTGACGCATCCAGTTTTGGGACATAGATACAAGTCGTTCTGTCATCCCGGATCTTAACACAGTCTGCGTTCAAAAAATCCGGCTGGAAAGTACAGTATTCCGGCATCTCTTTCGGCGCCACCTCCAAAAGCTTCATATAATCCGGACGCATCATGCAAAAATCCATATCGATATCCCAGGGGATAAAGCCCTTTTCCCGGACAGCTCCAAGAATCGTTCCAAAATCCATAAAGTACTTCAGATCGTATTTCTTGCAGATTTTATCTAAAAGCAGAGCCAACTGCAGCTGCACCGCCCAGATCTTTTTCTTCTCTTTGCTTATAACTTCCCCCTTACGCACCTCTTCTTCAAAAAAAGAATCCTCAAATATGCCTTCCTCAAATTTCAGCATGACTACCTCCCAAACAATTAACAATCCAAGTCTCGCCCATTTCGTAGGCAAATTCCTGCACATCCTCGCGGATCGTTTATCTTAATTATAAAGTTTACTTCATTCGCAAACTTTATGCCAAAAATATTTTTGCAAATTCCTTTGTAAAAAAAGTATTCTGTGACCTTTCTGTGACCTTTCATGTGCTACCATACGTTCAGAAACACAAACGTGTTACTTTTTTCTCCCCTCACTGAAGGATGTAGTCCCCTCTACAGCCTTCAAAGACCCCGGGATAGGCAGCTACGCTTATCCCGAGGTCTTTCTTTTTTCATTAAAGTTTCTTCACAACGGACATTGTCCAGAATCAGAATCAGCGTCAGAACCACAGAAAAGAAGACTACATGATTCCTCCCTCTTCCCTACGTAAAAAAGACCTGTGGATCTCTCCACAGGTCTTCGCATTCATATAGCGAGAAAGAGATTCGAACTCTTGACACCACGGGTATGAACCGTGTGCTCTAGCCAACTGAGCTATCTCGCCAGAGTCGCTGATCGAAGTGACAAGCGACTATATTAGAATACCAAAGTAAGGGTGTAGTGTCAAGACCTTTTTATGCATATGCTGCGTTTTACAAAACCTTAACTTTGAAAAAACCATGACGGAACCTACATATCGGAGGTGATCCGCGACAACGATGAGATCATACAAAAAAAGTCCGTGGGAACCCTGCATCATCTTCGGTCGCTGCGCAGACTACTTCCTTCGGGAATACCCGAACATGATGGATTTTTTCCTCTATGCACCTTTAGAGTACCGGATCTCCCACATCAGCGAAAGCTATGAGCTGGATCTTCTGCAGGCAGAAAAGCTCATCAAGCGGGTGGTGCAGCAGCGCCACAACTACTATAAATACGTCACCGGCAAAAACCGTGGTGACCGCTACGACAAACATCTGATGATCGATGTTTCCAAATTTAAAGAGGAGGGAACGGTTGCCCTTATGAAGGAAGCGCTCCAGCGCGCCTTCGATCGATGAAACATGATACAACCCCAAAGAACACATTCTTAATTCTTTTTTCAGAAGTTGAACACAATTTGTTCACATTCCGATTGTATCATTAGAACCATCAAAGGAAGCAAAACCTTTGAACAATAATATTTTCATACTCCCCCTCGTAGAGTCAACTGAGACAGGATGTTTCATCCATGTCTGGTTGGCTTTATTTCTTTGTTACAACGGCCTCCAGAGCCTTCAACGTCTCACGAATATCATCTATATTACAATTCTCCCCCATATGTCCGATCCGAATCACCTTGCCCGCCAGATAATCAAAGCAGCCTGCGATCTGAATACCGTAGTCCTGCCTCATCCTCCGGATGATCTCCTGATCGGTCAGGTCTTCCGGCACATTGATCACGGTAACGGTATTTGACATCCCACGCTTCAGATACAGCGAAAGCCCCATTTCCTTCACTGCCTTACGCACTGCCCCGGCAACACGTTCGTGTCTGTCATACACATCCGGATCCGCCAGAAAATTATCCAATGCAACCCGCAGTCCCATAATATCACTCACCGGCATCGTGTACGGAAACCACTTGTCCTCATAATAATTCCGGATCGCCAGCAGATTGGCATAGAAGCTGCGGATCGGCGTCTTACGCGCCTCCATGGCCTGAAACGCCCGACGGCTGACCCACACCATGGTAAGTCCCGGAGGCGCAGACAGCGCTTTCTGCGACCCCCCGCAGAGGATGTCGATCTTTGCCCGTCCAAGATCCAACCGCTCTCCAAACATCGCCGAAACAGAATCCGCCACAACCATGATCCCGAATTCATCACAGATCCGGCTAAGGGTCTCAATATCATTTAAAACACCACTGGGTGTGTCGCAGTGCACCATGGTGGCATAGGCAAAATCACTGTCTTTTTCAAGAAACGCCCGAAGCTCCTCCGGCTTCACCGGCTCCAGATAATCCGTCGTAAAAAGAACCGCTTCACCACCGTACAGCTCTACAAAATCCGCGAACCCTTTTCCAAAGATCCCGTTATCAATAACCAGCACACGCTCTCCCGGCTCCGTCAGCGAAGCACACGCCGCCTCCAGTCCCAGGATCCCTTCGCCTCCCAGAATAAACGCCCTGTGATCTGTCGCCCCCAGTGCCTTTTCAAAAAGCTCGCAGGTCTCCTTGTAAAAATCGTAGAAGTCCGGATCCAGATCCGGATTGCAAAAGGCCTTACTCCTTGCTGCCAGTACATTGGACCGCACCTGCGTCGGTCCCGGTGTCATTACTTTCATTTCTGCTCTCATCGATCCTCTCTCTTCACATTTCCGGTGCCAAAACACTGTTCTTTGCTCTTCTAAGAACCGGCAGGATGGCAAAGACAATAACCGCTGCGGTTCCCACCTGAAGAATATTTCCGGGAACAGATCCGAAAGGACTGACCCAGTTATGATAGAGGATCACCTCTGCAAAATAGTACCCTGTGATCTTGATCAAAAGTGCGATCACGATGGAAACAAAGTCATTCAGATATCGGTTCGGC
>CAMGZH010000045.1 GCA_946182825.1 uncultured Lachnospiraceae bacterium | reverse complement strand
ACGGTGGTGTGAGAGGTCGGGAAAATTTATTTAATTTTCCCTCCTACTCGATTGCGTAGTCAGGCAATGTCATTGCCAGTTTTGGGCGTAACGGTTATAATATATCTTAGGTAACTAGGTATACAGGTAAGGAGATTCTATGTATAAGATCATCATAGACAGCTGCGGAGAGATTCCACAGAAGTTAAAGGGAGATGGCAGGTTTGTGAACGTCCCCCTCACCCTGTCCATTGACGATTGGGAGAAGCGGGACGATGAGACCTTTGATCAGGCAGATTTTATTGCCCGGATGAAGGCCAGTAAGAATGTCCCTCATTCTGCTTGCCCGTCTCCGGCCGATTATTTGGAGGAGATCGAGGAGGGTGACGCAGATCACATTTACATCGTGACCTTGTCCGCAAAGCTCAGTGGTTCATATAATGCCGCTTGTCTTGCGAAGAGTCTTTATGAGGAGGATCATGAGGACGATGATGAGGAGGATCTTAAGAAGATCTATGTGTTTGATTCCAAGTCGGCTTCCATCGGACAGACGCTGATTGGAATGAAGGCAGCGGAGTATGAGGATGCAGGATTGTCCTTTGAGGAAGTGGTAGAGGCGGCGGAGAAGTTTATTGCGGGAGAGCATACCTTCTTTTGTCTGGAGTCTCTGGAGACACTTCGTAAGGCGGGACGTTTGGGATCTCTTAAGGCCATGCTTGCCAATACATTAAATATCAAGCCTGTTATGGGGTCCACCGATGAGGGCAGTATTCAGCAGTTGGGTCAGGCCAGAGGAATGGCCAAGGCCATGGATAAGATGGTGGAATGCATGATGGCGGTTACGGAGAATCCGGCGGAGAAGATCGTTGCCATCTCTCACTGCGCAGCACCGTCAACGGCCAATATGCTGATGGAGAAGGTTAAGAAGGCTGCTGATTTTAAGGACGTTTTTACCATTGATACCCAGGGTGTCTCTTCATTGTATGCAGGCCCGGGCGGTGTGATCATGGTGGTCTAGGCTCAAAGGCATGCTTTGGTTGTGACACCGGATCATATTGCATATTCAAGAAGCAAGGGAACTGTGAATGCATTCACAGTTCTTTCTTTTTAGGGAGAATGTTATGGATTACGAATACAAGGATATTATCGATCAGATCGAAAAGCGCCGCCGGTTTGGCCAGGCCTGCGGCCGGGATGTCAGTGAAGAATTTTTAAAGCGGCTCGGTCATCCGGAGAAGGGTATGCGGATCATTCACATTGCCGGCACCAACGGCAAAGGATCCACGGCTGCTTTTCTGGATCAGATCCTGCGTAAGGCAGGAGTCAGGGTGGGAATGTTCACATCGCCCCACCTGATCACCTTTCGTGAGCGGATCAAGGTGAATGGAAAAATGATCCCGGAGAAGGATGCGACAAGAATTGGACAGAGGCTTCTGGAACAGGAAATGCCAGAGGAGCTGACCCCCACGTTTTTTGACCTGTGTCTTGCTATGGCGCTTTTATATTTCAAGGAGTGCTCCTGTGACCTTGTGATTCTGGAGACCGGTCTCGGAGGCCGGTTGGATTCCACAAGAGGCGTATCCCAGACGCCTCTGGTATCTGTGGTGACGGCAATCGGTCTGGATCACACTGCTGTTCTGGGAAGTACCCTGGAGGAGATCGCCGGGGAAAAGGCGGGGATCTTCCGCCGGGGAACAAGAGCGGTGATCGCCCAGATGGCAGATGAGGCATCTGCGGTTTTGATCGAAGCCTGCCAGGAGCTTGGAATTCCATGGATCCAGATGAAAAAGCTGGAGGATGGCGGTGAGAAACGCTCCGCTTATCCTATCGTATCGATGATCCTTCGCGTGTTAGATCATGATTCCGGGGTGAAGATCGGTCTTCACGGGGATTACCAGTGGCAGAATGCCGCCAATGCCCTTGGAGCGGTTTTTCAGTTGTGTAATGCTCTGCCGGAAGAGGGAGAGAAGATGAGTCGAAGGGAACTACTGGACGCACTGACCGAAGAGGCCATACGAAAGGCACTTGCGGATACTGAATGGCCGGGACGAATGCAGGTGCTTAGGCAGCGACCGCTGTTCGTGATCGACGGGGCGCACAACCCACAGGGGGTCAAGGCTTTGGCCCAGACATTGAAGCATCGCTATCCGGGGGAGAAGTTTCATTTCTTTACCGGCGTTTTGTCCGATAAGGATTACCGGAATATGATGAAGGAGATGCTGCCCCTGGCGGCTTCCTTTGATACCGTAAGTGTGGATAACCTGCGGACGCTGGACGGGGCGACTCTGGCGAAAATGATCCGAAGCCATGGAATTCCCGCCAACTATCATAAGGACATTGAGACAGGAATGCGAAGGGTCTGGTCCTACAAGGAGGATGATACACCGGGGGTAGTGGCCTTTGGATCCCTGTACTTTATCGGAGAAATTTTAAGAATCTACAAAAAGATAGTTGACAATTAGATTGCACACAATGTATCATAGAGTCATGAAGCACGCAGAAGAAAGGAGAATTTCTTATGGCAAATATTTATGACTATTGTGTACCAAAGACAGACGGAAGCGAGCAGTCCCTGGCAGATTTTAAGGGGAAGGTGATCCTTATCGTCAATACAGCTACCGGCTGCGGTTTTACTCCGCATTATGCGCCTCTTGAGGAGTTGTATGAGAAACTTCATGACCAGGGACTTGAGATCATCGATGTGCCCTGTAACCAGTTTGCGGGACAGACACCGGGAGATGATCAGGAGATCCATGAGTTCTGTACTCTGAAGTATCATACCCAGTTCCCTCAGATGAAGAAGTCGGATGTGAACGGAGAGAATGCCCTTCCGCTATTTGAGTATCTGAAGAGTCAGCAGGGATTCAAGGGATTTGGCAAGAGCCCTTCCGCTCTGATGATGAGTGCAATGCTAAAGAAGACCGACAAAGATTATAAGAACAACCCGGATATCAAGTGGAATTTTACAAAATTCCTTGTGGATCGGGAAGGCAATGTGGTGGATCGTTTCGAGCCGACAATGGATATGAAGAAGGTCTGTGCAGCAGTGGAAGCACTGATCTGATGCATCTAAGGTTCCCCATTGGATGAAATTTTATGAAAGAGACTGTGAAAAGCGAATTTTCACAGTCTTTTTTCGTCTTTTTCGTTGTATAATAGGGGATGGGTATAATGATCATACAGAGGGGAATATTATGACAATACAAATGATCTATGTAGCATTGGAATTATGGGGAGCAGTTTTTCTGGGGGGAGCTGCCTTTTTTCTTTTTTCCATGGTATCGGATGAGGACCAGGATCACTTCAAAGCCTTAGCGAAAATGATGGCGTGTTTTGCATTGATGCTTTTGACCGACAGCTTTGCCTGGGGGTTCCGGGGAGAACCGGGGGAACAGGCAAGGGTGATCATTGCCATCAGTAATTTCATGTCCTTTGCGTTGGATTACGTAACCATGATGTTCTTTACGAATTATCTGGCCTCGTGTATCGGGAAGAAGGTTCTTTTGTCAAGGCCGGTTCTAGCTGTGCATACCCTATGTACGATAGAGATCCTGCTTTTGATCGTTTCGCAGTTTACCGATCTTTTTTATTACTTCGATGAGAATAACTATTATCACCGGGCACCGTTGTATCTGCTGTGCCAGATCTTTGTGTTCGCAGCCATGATCATCGATGTGGTGCTTTTGATCTATTATCGGAAAAGGTTAACCTTTGACCGGCTGGTCTCATTTCTTAGTTTTATGGGATTGCCAGTGGTGCTTCTGGTGGTGCAGTTTTTTGTCTATGGATTTTCGCTGACCAACATCGGTGCCATGATCTCCTGCGTTCTGATCTTTTTGCAGGCTCTGGTGGCTCAGAACCAGCGAGTCAGGGAACAGTCGATTCAGATCATTGAACAGGAAAAGGCTCTTTCGGATATGCAGGTGCGTATTGTGATGAGCCAGATCAAACCTCATTTTTTGTATAATTCCTTAAATACCATCTATTACCTTTGTGATATTGATCCGGAACGGGCCCAGGAGGCCATCAGCAACTTTTCGGATTACCTTCGGGGGAATATGGCAAGTATTGCAAGCTCCAGTCTCATTCCCTTCCGGGATGAACTGAAGCATACCAAGACCTATCTTCATCTGGAGAAGATGCGGTTTGAGGATGAGCTCAACATACATTATGAGCTGGATACGGTGGATTTTGATGTGCCACCCCTGACGTTGCAGCCCATCGTTGAGAACGCCATCAAGCACGGAATCGGTAAACGACGGGGCGGTGGTGATCTTTGGATCCGGACCCTGCGGTTGCCGGAGGGCTATCAGCTGGAGGTGGAAGACAACGGAATCGGATTTGATGTTTCCGAGATAAAAGATGGACAGAGAACACATATAGGGGCAAGCAATGTAAGGAATCGTATCCGGATCCAGCTTGGAGGCGAAATGGAAGTGCGGTCCGAGATCGGGAAGGGTACCAGGGTAACGATCACGATTCCGCAGCAGACAGGAGGAGAGTAACATATGCAGATTATTGCGATAGATGATGAGAAGATCGCCCTGGAGGGGATCGTTGCACGGGTGAAAAAGATCATGCCCTCGGCAGATGTGAAGGGCTTTCGGAATCCTTTGGAGGCGTTGGCCTTTGCGGAAAAGAACCGGGTGGACATTGTACTTTGCGATGTGGAGATGCGGGAGCTGAATGGAATCGAAACAGCAAAGCGGATCAAGGAGCTTTATCCGAGGTGCAACATTATCTTTACCACCGGTTACAGTGAGTTTACCGGGGAGGCCATGGCGCTTCATGCCAGCGGTTATATTTTAAAGCCTATTACAAAGGATAAGCTGGAAGAAGAGTTCCGGGATCTCCGCCATGACATCAAGGAAGACGAGGAGGAGAAGGCGCCCTTTACCGCTGTGACCTTTGGAAGTTTTAGCTTTTATTACAAGGGGGAGCTGGTGCGCTTTACCTACAGTAAGACAAAGGAGCTGCTGGCGTATCTGATCGACAGGGAGGGCAATCCCTGCAGTACGGCCAATATCATGGCGGCACTCTGGGGAGATGAGGCAGGAGGTAAGGCCTCTTATTTTAAAAATATCCGTTCCGATCTGATCATGACCTTCGAAAATCTGGGTTATCCACAGATGATCGTAAAACAGCGTGGCGTGTTAGGGCTGGAGAAGAGCCTGATCGACTGTGATTATTTTCGTTTGCTCAGGGAAGAGCCCCAGGCGGTTTCAGCCTTCCACGGAGAATATATGACCGACTATGAATGGAGTGAGTACACGTTAGGCTATCTGCTAAAGTACGATCAGGCGTAAGGGAGTAAGTGATGAGTGGTATCAGTGGACTTTTTGAAATTTATGCGGGTAGCATTCTGATTCTTTTGTTTTTCGGAACGGTATTTTTGCCCCATTACAGGGACAGCCGGCAGAGGGCCTTTATCGTTTTGCTGGCATCAGGTGCGGTAACACTGATTATGGATGGTTTGAATTACCTTTCTCCCATTGGTAGTCAGTTCTACGTTGTAACCTCCATTGTTTTTCGGATGAGTTATTATGTTATGTTTGCCGGCTTTGGATTTTACACCTATGAGAGTCTTCGGGGGGAGGGAAGCATCTGGCCTTTCTGGACCATGCTTTCGGTTCCGGTTGCCGCCACCAGTGCGATCCTTTATGAAATATCCGGTCTCATGGAATGCAATATCCTTCAGCTGCCAAACAATGCGGAGGAGCTGGAGATGATCAGTAACCTGGGAGACTATCTGATTATGTTCATCTACCTTTTGATGATCACGGGATCCTTTCCTGTGCTTCAAACCGGCAAGATGCTGGTACTGTTGTTATCGGTTTTTATCCCTTTTACCGCTTCCATCATCGGTCAGGTGACAGAGGATTCCGGTATCTATCTGTCCAGTGTAACCCTGACGATGATCATCCTCTATGTATTTGACTACAATGTCAGCCAGTGGCGGTACGCCACCCGACTTGCCGTGGTGGCGGATCAGCGGTCTGAGATGGTGGAACGGGGACTTAAGATCGATTTTATTCTGGACAGCCTGGATAATATTGAAGAACTTTCCGCGGAAAATCCTATTAAGACCGGCGTGGAGGCAAAGGCACTCAGGGATTATATTGCCCATACGGTGGAGTCCTTGCGAGAGGTGAAAATGGTCACCTTTGCCAGGGAGCTTGCTGCCATCAAGCAGATGATCCGACTGGAAAACTTTAAGATCGATGACGGCAGATCCATTGAGGCAGAGTACAGCATTGAAGATACGTCCTTTAAGGTTCCGTCTCTTTCCATCCGTATGCTGGTGGAAAATTCCGTTGCATCCCTTTTGGCAACCGATCGTGAGGAACGGAGGCTTTGGATCTCTGTGTGGGAGCGATCCGGTTTCTACGAGGTTGAGATACGGGATAACGGACTGACCGATCCGGAACATGATCCGACCATCGGAGAGGCGTATGTACTGACCAAGGATCTGGCAAGTCGACAGCTGACAGAATGTTCCGGGGCGCAGATCAAGGTTCTGCAGGCCTCCAAAGCCGGACGGATCTTCCGGATCAAGCTCCCGGGAGCATGATATTCAATGTGTCCTTTCTGTGACCTTTATAATGTTAGAATTTTCGAAGAATCAGGAAATGCACTAAGGAGGATACAGGTGAAGAAGATGATACGGTTCGTAAGGAAGCGAAGGCTTAGGACGATGGTGTCTGGCGCAGTTGCGATGCTTGCGGCTGTGATTCCGTCGGCGACAGTATGGGCTTCTACCATTGGTGGGAGTTCTGATTTAAGCAAGATCAAGAATCCGATGGTGCTTTTGATCACCTCGGTATTAAAGCCGGCTCTTGCTCTGGTAGGGGTGATTGGTCTGCTCTACTGCATTACCATTGGTGTGAGGTTTGCAAGGACAGAGGATCCCCAGGAACGGACGAAGGCGAAGAACTGTTTTAAGAATTCCTTGATCGGCTTCGCCTTGATTTTTGGATTGATTTTAGGTCTTAATATTGGAGTGCCCTTGCTGATTGCATGGGTGAATGAGAATGCGGTCGGAATAAGCTGAGTGCAAAGGTGTGTATCTTTTATCAGAGCGGTGAGGGATTCACCTTTGTGTTAAGAGATAATAGATCCGATTGATCGGCTGGTGAAGGTACGTGGAGGACTTTGTTTCGAAGTCGCTGTCCGACCTTTTTGTTACATACCAGAACTCCTTTCTGAGAGAGGACGTAGCGTGGCTGCGTCCTCTTTTTCTTTGTTTGCGCACCCCGGGTGTGCTCTGACGGATGAAAGCTCCGGTAAATGGGCAGGTAGACAATCATTGTGCAAACGAAGGAAAAAGGTGTATAATACCCTTGTTGTGTGCTGATAGCTGCAATAATGAATAGGTTAGGAGTAAGACAGTATGAGTCAGGCAAAGGTTACACATAATAAAGAGTTAAAGAAAAATCGTAAGCAGATCCTTAGGCAGAAGAAGCGTAAGCAGATGTTAAACGTAGCGGGATGCGTTGTTGTTCTTGCATTGGTCTTAGGCTGGCTGGGCTGGTCCCTGTATGGTAAGATCTCGGATTATCAGGCGAAGCAGGAGGCAAATAAGAAGACCGTTACATCACAGGTGGATCTGTCCGCATTGTCAAATTATGGTGCTGATTTGTCGAACGAGACTGAAAAATAAAAAAAGCAAAATAAATATAAAAAACTTGTTGACACAGGAAGATAATTCTAGTATTATATCACTTGTCGCCGGGACAGAGCTCAGGCGGCGAGAGAAATGCGATAGTGGCGTAGTTGGTAACGCGCGACCTTGCCAAGGTCGAGACCGCGG
>CAMGZH010000044.1 GCA_946182825.1 uncultured Lachnospiraceae bacterium | reverse complement strand
ATATGTGTGTGTAGCTCAGCTGGATAGAGCACTTGGCTACGGACCAAGGTGTCGGGAGTTCGAATCTTCTCACGCACGTAGATATAGCTGTAAGTCGAAAGACTTGCAGCTTTTTTGTTTTTGCAACTGGGGGATCCTTTGCTGTTGCTGTTTCTTCTGTGGTTGTTGTCGCCGCACTTCTTCTATGCGCCCTGGGTGACGCCTTTCGGCTCTGGAACTCGCTCGTTGCGTTACGTAAGCCTCCGGCATAGCCGTCGGCAAGTAACGACGGCTCGTTAAGCACCCTGCGCGCATAGAAAGATGCGACTCGGTGGACGGAACCGGAAAGGATGGGGAAGCAAGAATATGCGTGCCGGAACGGAAGAGCCAGAGAAGCGGGGAAAGGAAAACCGACACGCAAAGGAGAGGAACCCTGGAATTTACCGGGGAGGTGAAAATAAATTAAAAAAACACTTGCATTATATATATAAGGCGAGTATACTATATTAGTCGGATGCGAGAGCGTCGATTTCGCTTAGTATATTTTGATATGTGTGTGTAGCTCAGCTGGATAGAGCACTTGGCTACGGACCAAGGTGTCGGGGGTTCGAATCCTCTCACGCACGCTGTTTAAGCTCCGGATTGTTGTTAATTCAATGATCCGGAGCTTTTTTGTTTTGGTCGGGGGTTTAATCTCCGACTGTGAGAAACATTCCGCGAGGATGCGCAGGAATTTGTAAACGTGTTTGATCTTGCGAAAGGGTACATGGAGAATGAGGATGTGCTTACCAACACGTATGTGTATGATGGTGGTGCGGTAAAAGGCGTGATCCGTTTGGACTGAGAAGAGATGTTGGAAGAGGACTGGATCCCATAAAAAAGATGGAAATCTAAGTCGGCGGGAGGCGGTGTTTCGACGGGATGAAATCCATTTCGGAGATTTAGTAAGACTAAGACAAGAATTTTGTACCCTTGACAAAAAAATTATAGCTGATATGATATAACAGTTCTCTATGGTGTTGCTTATCGACAACGAAGACCATAGGAGTAGTAAGGAGAAAATTATGCCACAGTTTCAGTTTCGTCCACAGGGCGTTTGTTCCAGAAGTGTTACGTTTTCCATTGATGACGGGAAGGTGCATGATGTATCGTTTGAAGGAGGATGCAACGGCAACCTTAAAGCAGTCAGCAAGTTGGTGGAAGGACAGGATGCGCAGCACATCATTGAAGTGTTAAAGGGCAATGATTGCGGCGGAAGAGGAACAAGCTGTGCCGACCAGTTTGCCATTGGTCTGGAGCAGGCCTTGGGACAGATGTAAGTAAGAAAAAACAGAACGGCAGGATCAAAGCTTCGAGGTAAGGGTTGCAAGCTAAAGCTGCAGGAGAAACGGTCGAGAAACGTGATCAAGAAAAACGATCGAGAATAATGATCAAGAAAAGCGATCAAGGTGAGAGATTAGAATAAACGGTCAAAAGAAAAAGAGAGGAGAGTTGTTATAATGCACAACTCCTCTCTTTTTTCTTAGTCGGAGAAGATCCCTTCCGCTAGGCGAAGCGCAGGCAGATCCATTTCCTTTAGATATTGTTCTTGGAAAAGCGGAGAATCTCCCAGGGAGATCTCAGTGGCATGTGACTGGATCTGCTTGAGGCGAAGCTCATCTCTTTGGAGCAGGAATTTTTTCGCTCCGGCAAGAGCGGCATTTCCCACAGCGGATGTGATGGGAAGAACTTCCACGGGCAAAAGTCCGATGGCAGCAGCTTCCAACGGATCGAGGCCTTTTCCAAAACCGCCGGCCAGATAGACCTGTGCCAGATCTTCTTCTGTAATGCCGGCAGCCTTTAGCAGACAGGTGATGCCGGCTCGGATGGCAGCCTTGGCCATTTGCAGCTGACGGATATCTTCCTGCAACAGGAGAAGCGGCGGCTGCCCCGGTATTTGCCAGAGAGGGAAACCGTTTCTTCGATGATGTTCGGAAACAAAGGTTGCGGTGGAATCAAGCAGCCCCTCCCGGTAGAGGCAGGCAACGGCACTGATCAGGCCGCTGCCGCAGAGTCCAACCGGTCGTGCCATGGCTTTCTGTAGCTTCTGTTGCATGGAAAAAAAGGCGGAAGGATCCGGTTGCGCAGTCCGGGAGTTGGAAGCAAGAGGATCGCAGGGAGCGGTGTCATTTTCCGGGATCAGAACCGGTCGGCAGTGGCCTTTGTCATTGATGGATACCTTGGTGATGGCTCCCGGAACTCCGGCACAACCGCAGCTGATGTTGGCGGCCTCGAAGGCGGGGCCGGCGGCGGTGGAGGTGCAGTATATGGTAAGAACATCGCCAAAGCGTCGGGCCAGGGCCATTTCCCCGTTGGTTCCAAGGTCAAGAAGCAGGGTCCAGTGGGGGGACAGATCCATATCCAAAGCATAGATGCCGGAGACAATATCTCCACCTACGAAGGCGCTGATGCCGGGAAGCCGGTAGACCGGGGGGGTATCTTCGGATGGTAAGAAGAAAACGGAGCTGATCTCTTCTAGACCGATATTTCCAGGGGAAAAGGGCGCATGGCCTAAGGGACTTACATCTTCACCGGTTAGCAGGTGCCCCATGGTGGTGTTTGCAGCAATGCAAAGTCCCTGTAGGAATTTGTCCGGTGTCAGCTGGCGGGGGTTGATGACCGAATCCTTGGTCAGGACAGCAAGTCCCTCCTGTATTTTGCTCTCTGCAAGCCGCTGCAGGTCGGATCTTGTAATGGTACTCTCGCTTGCGGCCCGGATGCGGGACAGTACGTCATTGCCATAGAGACGCTGTGGATTCTCTGCCGACCAGGTGTGGATAACTTCTCCGTTTTCCCGGAAAAGTTCAATAGCAATGGTGGTGCTCCCCAGGTCGATCGCGGCGTAGAGTTTGCCGGAGGAATTGTAGGAGGGACCATTGGAGCAGGAGAGAGCCCGGGCGCCCTCCGCCATAGAAGAACAGAGAACGCCGGAAGTATCCTCTGGTTTGTAAAAAGAAGTTTCTCCGGTCATGGCTGCAGATTTTGTTTCATATATGATACAAAGCGAAGTTGCACCGGAATTTTGATAGATATGTAACAGATCGCTGACCTTTGTCCTGCAGGCAAGGACCTCTCGATCAAAGGAATTATCCTCTGTCTTGAAACAGACCAAAACCTTGCATTTTCCGCAGGTTCCACCGCCTCCGCAGGGGAGAGGAATTCGGATTCCGTTTTCTTCGAGAAGGGCAGAAAGTGTCCAGTTCGTATATTTTTTCAACTCGTTTTCGGTAAATGTAATCTTCATAGTTTCTATCATAACAGAAAACAGTTCCCCATTGAAAAAAACTATAGATTGTATATAATGCTAGAGGTGTAGTACTAAGGGAAGAAGGTTGTAACATGGGTAAAAAAGACGATAAGACCAATGTCATGCGATTGCTGGATCAGAAGAAAGTTTCCTATACTCCGTATAATTACACACAGCTGGGACTGACCAACGGAGCGGAGATCGCAAAGGCACTGAAGGAAGATCCAAAGCGGGTATTCAAGACCCTTGTAACAGTTGCCAAGAGCAGACAGAATTATGTGTTTGTTATTCCGGTAGAAGAAGAGCTGGACCTTAAGGCTGCGGCAAAAGCAGTAGGAGAGAAGTCCATTGCCATGATTCCTCAGAAGGAGCTTCTTCCTCTGACAGGATACGTGCATGGAGGCTGTTCTCCCATCGGAATGAAAAAGGTATTTCCCACTGTGATCTACGAAAGTGCAAAGGAGTATGAGACCATTTTGTTTTCCGGAGGAAAAGTAGGTTATCAGGTGGAAGTATCCCCTTCGGATCTGGAGAAGATCATAAGAGTCGAATACGGGGATATCATTGTACATTCATAAATAAAAGGTTCTACGAGAGTAGAGGAAGGAGGAGCCTGATATGAAAAAGACCGATACTGGCCTTAATCATATTCCAAGAAGGCTTTTCTATACCATCGGAGCGATGCTGGTCATCTTCTTTGTATTGGCCCTGCTGGTCAGCTTCAGATATTATAGTAATGCGAAATTTAATATTTACAGACTTCCGGATCATTGGACTATAACCTATAAGGGCAAGGTGTTTCATGATGTGGATCTTTCCCAGGTTCATCTGCCTACATCGGATTGCAAGCGGGGAGATTCCATTGTAATGGAACGGCAGCTGGATGTTATGGAAGATGACCCCATTACCCTTTGTCTGTATACCAGGCTTTCTCAGGTGAATGTGATGCTGGACGGGAAGTCCTGCTATATGTCAGGTTATCAGGAAATGTTGGAAAAAAGGATGGTGGGAAGCGGTTATCATTTTGTCCTGCTTCCGGCCATCAATTACGGAAGGCAGCTGAAGATCGTCATCAATGCGGCACAGGATGGTGTGCTGGTCGAGGATCCCCAGGTGTATGTTACCCCCACAGGTCATGCCATGGAACATTTTGTAAGAGAGCGTGCCCTGGGGCTTTTTATTGGCGTTTTTATTTTTGTGGCGGGAATAGGAATTATGTTGGTGTCTATTCCGGCTATGCTGGCGGATAGGGGGTTTTATCCTCTGTCCATGATTGGAATGTTTTCTGTTTTTGCCGGAATGTGGTGCCTGACATCCATTAAGGCCCTGGAGATCTTCACCATGGATCTTAGCCGTTGTTCTGTGATCGAGTATTTTTCTCTTTATATGCTTCCGATCCCCATGAATGAACTGGCCCGCTATTTCTATGGCAGACAGCGACGGTTTTTTGATCGGCTGTTTCTGATCTCAAGCCGGGTGGATATGATTGGAATCATTGTGATCTCGGTGCTTTATCTTATGCGCTGGGCCAACATCTCTTCCGGATTGATGTTTTTCCACGGACTGCTTCTGTGGGAGGTGTTTTTCCTTCTGGCGGATACCGTTGTCCGCTGGAGGAAGTCGGATGTGGCGGAGAAGTTTTTTGGTGGCGGGATTGTAAGCATGTGTGTTACGGGAGCGGTTTATATCTGCCTCTATCATTTTGGTGGAAGGAAGTTCTCCAGTGAGACCATTGCGGATACGCTGTTTATGCCTTGTGCCTTCCTGTTTATGGAGGTTTTGGTCACCATTGGCTTCCTAATGAGTGTATACGCGAAGCGCATGAGTCATGCCCAGCATGAGAAGCTGCTTCGGATGGCCTATAAGGATGACCTTACCGGACTTTATAACCGTAACAAGGGGGAAGAGCTCCTCTCTTCTTTAAGAGAAAAAGAGGAGCCCTTTGCTCTTGTGAATTTTGACCTGAACTTTTTGAAAAGGCTGAATGATAACTTTGGACATGAGGCGGGAGATGCCTATATACAGACCTTTGCAGATTTTTTAAAGTCTTCCTTTGTGGGAAAATCCATCTGCCGAATGGGTGGAGATGAGTTCCTTGTGATCTTGACAGGAAAATCCTCCACAAGGGAAGTGGCCGGGAAGCTTTTGCATGATCTGATCCGCAAGGTGAGAGCCTACAATCTCTCTCCGGATCGAAGGTTCCTTATGGATGCAGCCATAGGTATAGCAGGCAGCGATGAAGTGGCCTCCGGTGACCCGGAAAGCGTATATCGTCTGGCGGATCAGAGGATGTATCAGATGAAGGTTCGAACCAAAAGGGGACGACATGGGGAGTCGGAACAGGAGCTGTAATGAAAGAACGTTGGATCACGAACAATGCAAAAGAGATACGGGTGGCGGTGGAGATCCTGCTGATCCTGTGCTTCTTTACTATGTTCTTTTTTCAGGTAGATCAGGTGTCCAAGGCCAATGTGGTGGATTACACCAAAGGATGGGATATCACCTATAGAGGTAAGACCTATAAAAATCAGGATGTGACGAAGTTTCGTTTTCCTGAAAAAGTCAAGCGAAAAGAAAAGGTGATCCTTACCAATCACCTTCCGGATACTCATGGAGATCAGCTGGCTTTTTCCGCTCTGGTGTATCTGTCTGCAATCCGGATTCGTGTGGGAAACAGGGTGATTTACTCCTATGGTTTTGATCAGTTGAATGCGGGGCAGATGGTAGGGTCTGCCTATCATACGGTGCGGCTGCCTTATTCCAGTGCCGGAACGAGGATTGTCCTGACCTATGAGGTGGGAGAGAATAATGCTTTTACCATGATTCCCTCCATTCGTCTTTTGCCTTCTTTGTATGCCTACACGGCCTATACAGATGCCGGGATCATACAGGTGTTTATCATTATTTTTTTGATTGGTATCGGTGTGATTATGATGCTGGTATCCGTCTGCATGACGGTGATTCACAGAAAAGCATTTCATCTTTTCTGTATCGGAGCCCTTTCCTTTTTGATGGGACAGTGGTCCATCTGTACGTCGAAGGTGATCCAGTACTTTACTACAAATTATCAACTCATGACGCAGGTTGAATATTTATCACTTTACGCCGCACTTATACCAATGCTGTGTATATTGATGTATAATGATGCCAAATCGTTGAATCTGATTCGTAAAATAACGACGATCATTGGAATCGTAACCATGGTTTTATTCCTAATGGTAGCCGTTATTTTGCATGTATTGAATATTGTACATCTGTCTCAGGTGCTGACGGTTTTTCATGTTTTAGCCGTGATATGCTTGATTTTAGTGATCTCCGGCGCACATCTGGGGGTCAAAGAGAAGAAGAGCAGGGATACGATTGTGCTTCATAGGGGATTGTGGTTCGTCGTCTTTTGCTGTATCCTTGACGTTGTCCGTTTTAATTTGCTGAAATATGTTTTGCCGGATAACAGCTTATTGAATTATTCGCTGCTTCCATTTGGAACAGCATTATTCATTATCACCCTGATCAGTGGATTTTTGATCCATCTGTATGACGAATATATAGCGCAGGCGGAGAGGATTGCCCTGACCCAGATGGCTTATACAGATGTACTGACAGGGCTGTACAACAGAGCCTATGTGAATCATCGTTTTAAAGAGTTGAGCGACCAGAAGTCCTACATCCTCATTAGTATGGATGTGAATGGCCTTAAGCGTGTGAATGATGCCTATGGCCACGCAGAAGGGGATCGGCTGATTATGAACTGTGGTCAGATCCTGACAGAGTGTTTTGGGGATATCGGAAATGTGATTCGTATGGGTGGAGATGAGTTCATGGTGCTGATTGAGTATGCATCTGAGCGTGTCGTCAAACGCAGACTTGACCACATGGAGAAGCTGGAGCGGGATTATGACGACAGGAATAGCGGTTATCAGATCCGGATCAGTTATGGTATGGCATCGGGTAAGGAATTCCCGGAAGCTGGCCCGGAGAAGATCTATCATGTTGCGGACCAAAGAATGTATGATATGAAAAAGGAGACAAAGAGAGATGTACGCTGACGAAGGAGTAATCAAAATCAAACACGACGTGCTGACAGCAGTTGCAGAGCTTGCTTTTGCTGGAAAGCTCGAGGAGGAGATCCAGTACCTGCCAGAGCGCCTGATTCCGGGTCCTCAGGCGAAGTTCCGTTGTTGTATCTATAAGGAGCGGGAGATCATCCGTGAGCGTGCCCGCCTTGCTATGGGTATGGCTCCAGGTGAGCATGACGACGGCAATCTGATCCATGTGATCCATGCTGCCTGCGAGGATTGTCCGATCTCCAGCTATGTGGTTACCGACAACTGCCAGAACTGTCTTGGTAAGGCCTGCGTTAATGCTTGTAAGTTTGATGCCTGCCATCCGGGTGAGCACCGCAGTCACATCGATCCTGCCAAGTGTAAGGAGTGCGGTAAGTGTGCACAGGCTTGTCCTTACCATGCAATTGCAGCATTAAAGAGACCTTGTAAGTTCTCCTGCCCGGTGGATGCCATCTCTTATGATGAGTTCGGTATCTCTGTGATCGACGAGGAGAAGTGTATCCGTTGTGGTAAGTGTATCCACAGCTGTCCATTCGGTGCAATCGGAAGTAAGGCATACATCGTTCCTGTTATCGAAGCACTGAAGTCTGACAAGCACGTATATGCTATGACAGCACCTGCTACTGAGGGTCAGTTCGGACCTAAGATCACCCAGAAGTCATGGAAGGTTGCCATGAAGAAGCTCGGCTTCGAGGACTTCATCGAGGTTGGTCTCGGTGGTGATCTTACCGCTAAGGCTGAGGCTGATGAGTGGGCTGAGGCTTACGAGAAGGGTGAGAAGAAGACGACAAGCTGCTGTCCTGCTTTCGTTAACATGATCCGTAAGCACTATCCTGAGCTTGCTGATATGATTTCTACTGCAGTATCTCCAATGGCTGCTGTTTCACGTCTGATCAAGGCTCGTGATCCGGAGGCAATCACTGTCTTTATCGGACCATGTATCTCTAAGAAGAGTGAGGCTATGGAGCAGGGTATCGAGAACAATGCAGACTACGTTCTTACATTCTCTGAGATCCGTGCAATCATGCGTGCTAAGGGCGTTGAGCTTGAAGAGGATGAGAGCAACGATTATCAGGAGTCTTCCATCTTCGGTAAGAGATTCTCTCAGACCGGTGGTGTAACAGCTGCTGTTATCGAGTCTCTTAAGGAGTCTGAGAAGCACATCGAGCCTAAGGTATGCGTTGCCAACGGTGCTGCTGAGTGTAAGAAGGCTCTCCTTCTTATGAAGGTTGGTCGTTTCAACGATGACTTCATTGAGGGTATGATCTGTGAAGGTGGCTGCGTAGGTGGTCCTTCTGCATTCCGTGATAAGTCAGCTTTCGCTAAGGATCGTGAGACCTTATTTGCTGCAGCGGATGATCGTCTTCTTCAGGAGAACCTTAAGAATTACGATACTGCTGGTTTCTCCATGCATAGAGACTAAGAAGAGATTTGAATTCATTGGATTTAACCCCCGGGAACCTTGGTTCCCGGGGGTTTTGTATTGCGGGGAGCTTGGCAGCGTCCTCTGGCACGGCTTACGCCGTGCCTTTTTGTATTTATAAGTGTGAAAACACGGAGAATGAGGTGAGGTCAAGAAATCCGTGGAAAGAAGAATGACACCCAGTGGTCAAGACTGAGTGTCATCATCCGACTTTGTTAATTCTTCAAAGGTGACGTTGAATATTTCGCAGAGTTTTTTGATTTCGATGTCAGTGACGTAACGCTTCTGAGTTTCTATTCTGGTGATTACATTCTTATCAACATCGCACCCGTTGATCTGCAGTTTTCGAGCTAAATCACGTTGTGACAAACCAAACTCTTGTCTGAGAGCTATTAAATTTTTTGCAATGAGGTTTTTACATCCGGAATCAGAGCGTGGCTTTGGCATGTATTTTCTCCTGTTAAACAATAGTAATAAATCATGATAATCTGTTATGGTTGGCAAAACGGTTGCAAAAGTGAGACAGATGGTTGAAAGTTTGAGAAAATTGAGAGATAATTTTTAGGCAGTATAAAATATGATTCAGTTCTAGTAGGAGGAAGAGAGTATGTTTTGCCCAAAGTGTGGAATGCAGATCGATGATGGTGTTAGGTTTTGTACGCATTGTGGATTGGATATTCTGTCAGTTGAACAGGAACCTAAAGCGGTAGATCTGCCAAAGGTTGAGCCGGTTGAAGAAAACACTTCGGAACGCGATGTTAAGAAGACTGGAAAACCGGTGATCATGTTTATATATTTTGGTCTTGCGGCAGTTGTTCTGATTATGTTTTTTATAGCATCTCAAAGTATCATTTCAGGCGGAAATAAAATTATGGAGATCGAATCTGTTGGAGGAAAGACATTGGAAGAGGCATACTACCATGAACTTGGAGCGATCTATGCTGGATATGCAATGATTGCCAGGGCTTTTGGTGTTTTCTTTGCTTCGGTATTAGTATGGCTTGGGTTAAAGAGTAAATAAGATCGAGGTGACTGTGAATGAAAGTATGTCCTAAATGCAAAGCGAAGTATTCAGATGAACTTGCGTACTGTACGGTATGTGGCTACAAATTGTCACAGATGAAACGATTGAATAAAAACAAGGCTATTATAATAGGCATCGTTTGTCTTGTGGCTTTTTTGGGAATAGGAGTTGGACTGTTAGAACAGAAGAGAATAAGC
>CAMGZH010000043.1 GCA_946182825.1 uncultured Lachnospiraceae bacterium | reverse complement strand
GCTTGAAACCTTGGAAATACTCTTGATTCCGCCAACAATAATAACAAAGGTAAGAACCGTAAGAATAGCACCTACAATGATCTGAGATGTCCCAAAGGATGCCTTAACCGCACTTGAAATAGAGTTTGCCTGTGTCATATTACCGATTCCAAAGGATGCAATTACAGCAAAGAGGGCAAATAAGAATCCTAGGAAAGCTCCCACCTTCTTATTCTTAAAGCCATTCTTCATGGTGTACATAGGGCCACCGGACATCTCTCCGCTCTCATTGACCTCTCTGTATTTTACCGCTAACATACATTCTGAGAATTTCGAGGTTAATCCAAACAGAGCCGAAAGTTCCATCCATACCAAGGCTCCCGGGCCACCTGCAAACATAGCCGTAGCAACACCTACAATATTACCGGTACCAATGGTAGCTGCCAACGCAGTACAAAGACAGGCAAAAGGCGATACATCACCGCTTCCTCTCTTTTGGGTTCGCGCCTCCCTGCCCAGCACACTCTTTAGGGCGTATCCCAGATTGCGCCAGGAACGAAATCCCATTCCAACGGTCAGATATATGCCTGTTCCAACCAACAGAACCAGCATAATCGGTCCCCAAACAATACCATCCACGGTACTGATTCCATTCCCTAAGCCTTTAACAAATCCTTCCATAGCGTCTCCTCCTCTCGCAGTCAATGCTTGTGCCAAAGAGATTCCCATTAATCCTCACATGTAGCATCACAGATCTCTTTGTATAATGCACTTCGCAATCTCTCAAAAGTTTCAGGGTCCTTGCCACCTACCGGTTTGCCATCAAGTTCATTTACCCGAAGACACACATTGGATGATGAAGTAACAAGAATCTCATCCGCTTCCCTCATTTCATCTATATCAAACGGCGTTTCACTGATGCCAATTCCAAGCTTCTTACACATACGAACCAAATGGGCTCTTGCAATGCCCGGAAGGATCTTGTCATCGGTTGGCGCCGTATATACAATACCATTTTTTATCATATGACAGTTACTATGTGCACATTCTGTTACACGACCGCCATGTCGATACAGGATGGTTTCATCTGCATCTGCCTTATATGCCTTTTCTGCGTACAAAACAGAAGGCAGGAGATTAAGTGTCTTAACATTACAATACAAAAATCGCTTATCCTCCGCGGTTACACACTTGATTGGCGTCAGTCCGTCGGTGATTCCCGCCGGCTTAAGCATGACCCACATGTTACCCGGCAGAGGATCATAAGCATGATTTCTTATACCGGTTCCACGGGTTACCTGCCAGTATACAAACTGATCTCCTGTATCCAGCTTTTTTACCAGAGAAGTAAGCAGATCCTCAAGTTCTTTTTTACTCATCGGAATCTGAATATCCATAAGTGCTGCCGAATTAAAGAAGCGATCGATATGCTCTTTTATAGCAAATATCTTATAGTTCCTTGCAGGAGCGGCATCATATACGCCATCACCAAAGAAACAAACCCTATCATTAAAGGGGATCTTAAGATCCTCAAGCTCACCGATTTCTCCGTTGTAATATCCTAATGTTTTCATGTCTTATGCTCCTTTACTTCTTAGGGAATTTGTTATTTCCTGTTCTACTGTCAGATCAAAACCATCCACACTCGGCGTATGCTTATGACTGACCCCATCCACACTGCCAAGTTCTACAATCTTATGAATGTATTGCACCGTCTTCCCTTTCTCCGGGAAAATCGGGATACGGGTTATTTCCTCTAACGCTGCAATAATTCCATAGGCACCCCAGTTGGAAACACTGGCAATCACCAGAACCGTGGTCTTTATTTTGCAAAAATCAATATCCAGCATCTTCGCGGCATCTTCCGGAATATTTCCCATTCCAATCTCATTCCCGCCATCCCCGACCCCAATCGTTGGAATCTTATACCTTGCTTTTTTAAACAATTCATCACAAGGGGCTGTATAGGGACTGATATCGACCCCACGCATATTGGCATAGGTTCCGTTGGCGTTCTTTCCGCAACGCTCAATGGAGATCATCCCTACCGGCTTTAATTCCTCCAGTAAGCCATCGATTGCTTCCGTTTTTTCCTGAAGGGACATATAGATGACATCCATCCCGAGGTGATCAAAAAAACCTTCGCAATAGGAATCTGTCACAATTACCGGTGTATATCCCAGTTTCTGCAACGCTTTTGCCAGCATAACCGTCCCCACAGGACCGTCGGTTTCTGCAAAACCTGCCACATAAAATCCTGTTGTCAAAAGGATTGTCCCCTTATCCCACCTTAGGATCTCCTCTGCTGCTCTATGACAAAAATCCTTTGGAAGGTGTTTACGAAGCAGAGTCATACCCCTTGTGGAATGACGAAGGACAATATCTTCAATGGTCTCCTCTTCTCTTACTGCGTCCATTTGATCACCTCCTTTAATGGTGCTATGGTTACATTTTCCCGAAGAAGTTCTTCATGTATTTCCCGGCTGAAATCCACTGCTTTCCTGCCGTCTCCATGAAGACAGATGGAATCGGGATGAACTTCCACATGTTTTCCATTGATTGATTTGACACACCCCAGCTTCACCATGGAGATCACCCGGGACAAAGCCACCGCCGTATCTTCTATAACAGCCCCCGGCAAACCTCTGGGAACCAGACTTCCATCATCGTTATAGGCACGATCGGCAAACACTTCCCGTGCATAGGCAAGTCCTGTCTTTTTTGCCGCTTCGATCAGTAAGCTACCATCCAATCCAAGAAGGATCAGATTGGGATCTACCTCATATATCCCTTCTACGATTGCCGTCGCCAGCTTCATATCTTTTCCGGCTGTGTTATACATCGCACCATGGGGTTTGACATGAGCAAGTGGGACATGGGCTGCCTCACAAAAAGCCCGTAGCGCTCCAATCTGATATATGACCATGGATTTTAATTCCTCCGGCTTTACATCCATCTTCCTTCTGCCAAACCCCACAAGATCCGGATAGCCCGGATGCGCTCCGATACTGACACCATTGGCTGCCGCCCTTTTCACTGTCTCCCTCATAACAAGAGGATCCGATGCATGAAAGCCGCAGGCCACGTTAGCAGAAGAAATACAGGGAAGCACTTCCTCATCCATCCCACATTTCCAATTACCAAAGGATTCTCCCAGATCACAATTCAAGTCTACATATTTCATTTCTGCCACACTTCCTGATACTTAAGATTTACATTCTTCACATCGGTAATCAACATATGACCCGGGGAATGGGTAATACACAGATCCGGCCGGGATGCCATAACAGCGGCCTGTGGTGTAACACCACAGGGCCAAAACATAGGCACCTCTCCTTCTCTGACCTCCACAGGATCCCCATAATCCGGATGATCCAGATCCCGTATACCAATCGCTCCGGGATCGCCAATGTGGATCGGCGCTCCGTGTACCCGGGGCATTTCCGCTGTTACCTGCACCGCCTTTATTACCTTATCTACCGGCATGGGACGCATACTGACCACCATGTTCCCATGGAAGATCCCGGCTTCCCTGCAGGGAATATTCGTGTTATACATCGGGACATTACACCCCATCTCGATCTGCCTTACCGGAAGATCGCATCGAAGCATTTCTCCTTCAAAAGAAAAACTGCATCCTATCAAAAAACTGACGAAATCATCGCACCATATATCTGCCACATCATTACATTCACGCTCCAGCTTTCCCTCTCGATAAACCCGATATTTGGGAATTTCTGTTGCAATGTCTGCTCCCTTTGCTATAGTCTCTAGCTTCCGGTTTCCTGTATCGGTCACCTCCAGCAAGGGACAGGCTGTGGGATTTCTCATGGCAAAAAGCAAGAAATCATAGGCATACTTTTCAGGAAGTACCACGAGATTTGCCTGGGCATATTCTATGCACATCCCACTGGTCTCCCCGGTTATCTTATGCCGTCCGATGAGCTTTCGTACTTCTTTTGGGTCTTTATAAGCATATTCCGCGTTTTCCATCCCTACGCTCTCTTTCTAACACCGGCATAAACGGCGGTTTTTTCCACATCCTGCTGCCTTTCCCAGGAGGCTATTTCTATCTTCTCAAATTGCACCTGATCCCCGGGGCGTACCTGCGCTAAAAGGGGAAGATCCTCTGTTACCACCGTTCCTATCTTGGCATAGCCCCCCGTGGTTTGATGATCCGCCATTAATATGATGGGCTTACCGGAAGAAGTAATCTGAATAGAACCAAATACAATTCCATCCGAAATAATATCGGTTCCCTGTTTACTTTCCACCTCATTTCCCTCTAACCGGATGCCCATACGATCACTTTGAGGGGAAACCTTATATTCACCGGAGTAAAAGCTTTGAAGCCCCCGATCGCTAAAACAGTCATCCTGTGGCCCCGGTATAACACGCACACAAACCCGGTTGGTATACATCGTGGGAGTTACCTTCGAGCCACCACGGGATATCTTGATTTTTTTGAAAAAACTCAATTTCTTTGTTGGAAGCAGATCTCCATTTTTTACCGGTCCACCATGAAGACCTCCCATATGACATTTCAAATTGGTGGAACGACTCCCAAAAACTTGAGGAACATCAATTCCTCCGGCTACTGCAATGTAGGATCGGCATCCGTTCTTGGCAAATCCCATGTGAAGGACCTGCCCCTTTTTCACCGGTATCGCTTCATATAAACCAACCTTGGAATCATCAAGAGTCGGTTCCATATCGGCCCCTGTAATTGCAATCACCGTATCTTCTAAAAATTCCAGGCCGGGGCCCATTAGTGTAGCTTCCAAAACCGCCTCCCCATGGTCATTTCCCACAAGCCGGTTGGCAATCTGGTATGCCCTTCGATCCATAACACCACTTTCACCGATTCCATATGCCATATAGCCATAACGTCCTGCATCCTGAATCGTCAATAACGGTCCCGCCGATATTACTTTTATTCCATGATGTATTCTTTTTTCCATGTTCCTGCTCCTACATCTTTTTCTATTTTTTCAAATTCTCTTCCCGTTATGGGGATAAATTGAATGTATTCTCCCGCCCGGCATAAAATCGGTTCCTTCCGCTGTGCATCATAAAAATCAATGGGGGTTCTTCCAATCAAACGCCAGCCTCCGGGAGATTCCACAGGGTATACCCCTGTCTGCTTACCGCCAATTCCCACCCCTCCCTTGGGTATGGCAATTCTTGGTGTTTGCAGTCTAGGCGCCCATATCTTTTCATTCAAGCCACCCAGATACACAAACCCGGGAAGAAATCCCATCATATAAATGCGGTAGATCCTTTCACTATGAAGCCGAATGATTTCCTGCTCCGATAGACCAAGCTCCCGGGACAGCTCCGCAAGATCTTCTCCGTAGCTCCCTCCATAAGCACAGGGGACCTGCAATATTTTTTTCTTACCGGCCTCATCCAGATGCCCCTCCATTCGAATACTCAGGATCAGATCCTTTTCCTGGGAATAACTTAATCGCTGCGGATCAAAATAAACCAGCAAGGAGCGGTAGGTGGGTACACATTCCACAACGCCTGCGCACTCTCTTATCTTTTGTTCCATTCCCATGACTTCCATGTTGACCTTCTCAGAAATCTCGTTATCAAATTCAACAACAAGAGCCCGATCACCTACCGGTTTGATCGATGTAACCATATCTTTCACCTCTCCTTCTAATCGAGTAGGCTGACTCCTACTACTCGATTTCAACTCTGTTTCACACCTCAAGGCAAAGCCTTTCGGTGTTCTACAGTCGCCTAAGTCCCCCTCGCAAGCGAGCTTGCAGGTGGGACTTAGGCTCGTTGTTATACAAAAAGGCGCCTGACATTTGTCAAGCGCCATTGCATTATCACGAAAAACGATTTTTTATGCCGGTTTTACGTCAGAATAGATCCTTGGTACCCGCTTTGCAAGTTCACAGACCAATTCATAATGAAATCTTCCGGACATTTCTCCCAATTGTTCACATGTTATCTCCTGATCTTTGTCTGTTCCAATAAGCGTAACCAGACTCCCTTCTCTGGCTTGTGGTATATCTGATACATCGACCATAAATTGATCCATACAGATACGTCCCAGGATCTTTGCCTTCTTCCCACAGATTAGTACATATCCTTTTTGTGATAGACTTCTTGGATATCCATCAGCGTACCCTACCGGAATGGTTGCAACCCTCATATTGTGTTTTGCCACAAAGGTGCCTCCGTAACCCACAGCTGTTCCGGCTACGATCTCTTTGACCAAAACAACATGAGAGTACATAGATAATGCAGGAGAAACCAGTACGATATTATGGGGAACCTTACGGGAAGGCCACAACCCGTATAAGGTAATACCAGCTCGCACCAGATCCATCTCCCCCTGCTTAAAGCGGATAATACCTGCGCTGTTGCAACAATGCTTCCATGGTATTTCCTGTCCTAAAATCTGATCACATTCCTCTGCAAACTTCTTAAAAATATGATACTGCTTCTCTGTTGCATCTAAATCTTCCATATCTGCTTTTGCAAAATGGGTAAATATTCCCTCCACCTCCAGATGCTTATGCTGTTTTACCTCTTCAACAAAGTGTCGCCCCGATTCATCCGGACGAATCCCAATCCTTGACATTCCTGTATCAACAGCAATATGTACTTTAAAGGTCTTACTCTCGCGAACCGCTATCTGCTCCATTGCATCCAGCTGATCCTTTGTGAAGACAGACGGACGAATATCCATCTCACACATACGGGAATAATCCTCCGGGAAGGTATAGCCTAATATTAAAATCGGTTTTTTGATCCCTGCATTTCTAAGGTTCTGCGCCTCTTCATAGGTTGCTACTGCAAACCCCCACAGGTATTCGATCGACTCCAGCTTCGTTGCAATAGGGATCGACCCATGTCCATAAGCATCTGCCTTAATTACAGCTATCATTTTTGTTTTCTTACTAAGATGCTCATGCATGGAATTCAAATTGTCCTTGATTCTTTCCAAATCAACCTGAATACAAACCCGATCCATTGACATAGTACTTGTTCCTTTCCACAAAAAAAGCACTTCTGTTCCAACAGAAGCGCCTTTGCATTCAACAATATAAAAAAAGTGGCCGGGAAGATCCCAACCACTTCTTCGTGATGACCCTATTATAGTTTTTTCAGAAATAATTGCAAGTCTTATTTGAATTTTTTTTTACTTAAGCCACAAAAAAGTAAACGTCAGATTATTTTTCTTCTATAAGAGAGATGTTACGATGTTCCACCGGCGTTGAAAAGGCAATCAGCGTTTTTGTCCGTCCAAAACGCTGTAATTGATTAATTATATGATCCAGTTCTTCTGTTCTTTGATACAGCACTTCGATCAGCATGGAATAGTCCCCGGTTACGCAGCTGCACTCAATCACATTCGGTATCGATGCAATGAACGGATAAAACTCATCCTTATCCACCGGCTCCACCTCCAGATTAATAAATGCCTTAATATGATAGCCAAAGGCCTTATAATCAATACTTGTCATGTAACCATGAATCAGTTTCTTCTCTTCTAACCGCCGGATCCGGTTCGATACGGTGGGAGAACTGATATATAACTCCTTTGCAATCTCTTTCACGGATATTCTGGCATTTTCCGATAACAGCTGTAGGATCCCTTTATCAATTTCATCCGGTATATACTCTGCCATATTTTCCTCCTACTGAAATAAAATAAAATTCTAGCTATTGATTTTTAATTAATTTCAGCACTAGCCCTCAAAAATGTCAAATTATTTTTAATCATCTAAACTATATTTACTTCCCCAAAAAGGTGATGTATGATCGGTTGCGTCAGATGCAAAGAGGCATTACAGCAAATCCGCTGTAATGCCTTTTTTGTTGGTTTATTTCTTACACAAGGAGGTCACAATGATTAACACACGTATTGAACATGATTCCATTGGTAGTATGGCTGTACCGGCTGACGCATATTATGGCATACAGTCCCAGCGCGGCATTCGCAATTTTCAGATCAGCGGCCAAAAGATGCATCCTCTTTTTATCCGTAATCTTGCCATCATCAAGAAAGCATGTGCCATCGTGAACCAGCATGCAGGAACCTTATCTGAACGCAAAGCCACCGCAATTATTAAGGCTTGTAATTACGTTTGTGACCATTCCATGACAAAGGAATTTTTACTGGATCCCATTCAGGGGGGCGCAGGAACTTCTGCCAACATGAACATGAATGAGGTTATTGCCAACCTGTCCAACCAGTTCTTAGGCTACCCGCTGGGAAGCTACGAAGAGATTCATCCAAACGATGATGTCAATATGGGACAGTCAACCAACGACACGATCCCAACCGCCGGCAAGCTTACCGTCCTTGCACTTGCCGCCCCTCTACTGCATGAACTCAAGCGTCTGGAAACCACCTTACACGACAAGGGAATCGAATTCCGAGATATTATAAAAATGGGAAGAACACAGCTTCAGGATGCCGTGCCCATGACATTGGGGGACAGCTTTTTTGCCTATGCTTCCATGGTAAAACGTTGCCACAACCGCATTCAGGCTTCCTTACAGGAGATGTATGAGGTTAATCTCGGTGGCACAGCTATTGGCTCCGGTATGAATACCTCCGACTACTACTTTGATCATATCGTACCGATGCTTTCCGAGTTGACTTCCGTACCGCTTCGTTCTTCGGATAATTTATATGACAGCACAGAGAACCTGGATTCCTTTGTTGCTGTATCCGGAGCCCTAAAGTCCTGTGCCATCTCTTTATCCAAGATGTGCAATGACTTTAGACTCCTATCCTCCGGCCCAAGATGCGGACTTCACGAAATCAACCTTCCTGCCAAACAAAATGGGTCCTCCATTATGCCGGGCAAAGTAAATCCTGTTATCCCCGAGGTCGTATCCCAGGTGGCCTTCCTTGTAGCCGGACATGATACCACCATAACCCTTGCCGCTGAAGCAGGACAGATGGAGCTCAATGCCTTTGAACCGGTTCTGTTCCATCAGCTTTTCGAATCCATTACCTGTATGACCAACGCTGTTAAAACTCTGACCGACAACTGCGTCAATGGAATTACCGTCAATGCCAAACACTGTTCAGACCTGGTGGAATCCAGCACAGGAATCTGCACCGCCCTTGCTCCTGTCCTGGGTTATCAGAAGGCGGCTGAGATCGCAAAGAATGCCCTGCGCCGCAATACCTCCATTCGTGTCGAGGCACTCCGCTCCGGGTTGATCGAAGAAGGAGAACTGGATGAGCTTTTGGACATCAAGAAAAGTCTTCGCAAAGATCCTATTTTTGTTCCAAAGGCAATCTGACACCACTTCAATTGCATCCCCAATCTTTTTCCCCCGCAGATGACTTTTCTCGCCTTCTCCGGGGGATTTTTCTCTTTCGATGGCTTCTCTAGCTTCTCCTTCTTCCTGATCTGCATAACACATGATACGCCTACGCCTCAAACTTCCACGCAAAATCACATCATAAACATAAAAACTCAGCTAGCAGTCCCCAGCAAACAAACCCCAGCACAATAAAGGCGCTGAAAACATCATATCATTTTTTCAAAAGCATATAAAGCTCCCGATACATCCTGTTACGTCCCGCGCCCAGAAGATAAAGAAGATCCTCCCTTACTTCCGGTCGAGCAAACAGTTCTACCAGAAACGGCGCATAGCGTGTTCCGGCACCCTCTTTGATTTCTTTTTCATAATCATCAAAGGTCTTGCCTTTATTATAACTGCGTCCAACCGTATCCGTTGCCGCATCAAGACAGTCTGCCGCCAACACGATATCAATGATTGTTTTATAGGGGCTGCTGAAAGTATCAAAGTCCGCCGGATACCCCTTAGAGCAATCATACCACAGATGGTGCCCCCTTATCACATCCACATAATCACGGGTGGAAGCATGCATGGACGCAATACGCGCACCTGTTACAGGATGGCTCTTTATCATTGAAAATTCATCATCCAACAGATTGCGTCCATACATGGAAACCACATCCACAATAAACAATTTACCCAGATCATGGCATAGGGAGGAATGGTACGTATAGTACAGAATCTGCTCTTTTTTTGAGATGACCTGTTCTACCGTATCGCACCCCGGAAACCCGATAAAGAGCTCCGGATTGCTATCCAGTAAATGCCTCGCCATGCATTCTGCAAACCTCGCAACCATATTGATATGAACATAAGTAGGCGGGTGTACTGCCGCAAATGCCTTGATACAAAACTCCTCCATTGTAAGCCCGCCCGGAATTTCCCGAAAGTACTGCGGGAAGTTCGTCAGCAGGGTCACACATTTCATATAAACACTGCTCTGCTTAGGAATATTATAGATATAATCCAGAACAGATTTTTGTATTTCAATGTATCTGTCAAAGTCAGTTTCCGTAAGCTGCAGCTTTGTCATCTTCGCGGTGCTTAGATACAGTGACGGGGTATCCAGATTCTTATCTGTTCCTGTCAGCGAATAGTCCTCAGCATCCCTCGCCTCATAGGCACTGTAAAGCAGATCACACGCTTCTCTGGCAGGAGTATATCCCGCAAGAACCGAAGCCATATATCGCAGATCTTTTTCCTGCTGCACATTTACAGCCGCAAGAATAGCATCATTGGTAGTGTTCTCAAGAAAAGCGACTGCTTTCTCGGCATAGATATATACCTTTTGTGCCACATGCTTAGGAATAAAAGAGTAAGCCAGATAACTGCCGTAATAGTAAATCCGAAATTCATATGAATCCCAATCATAGTCCGGCAGCTGCTTACGATAAAACGGATCCTTCAAAATTCCGGCTGCCTGCTCCAGAATGGAAAGACAATCCTCCCACCAGGAATCCGGCATGGAATACAAATTGTTTTCGTACAGCAGCGCCCCCATCAGGGAAAACCGCAGCGCAGCGACTTTTGCCTCCGTCGATAAGCCCGTAAAGGTTTCCTTGCCCAGATATTCTGCCAGTTTATTTCTGTTTTCGATTGCCTGTCTGCGAATCTCATCAAGTTCATCACTGTCATATCTGGTCAGGGCGGAAATAAGGAAATAATCCCTTTTTACTTTCTTTGCCATGGCTTGTATTTTTGCGTTTTCATCATCCGCTTCGCCAACCATAAAATCATGACTGTTCAAAATCCTGTTGATGATTTCGGAAAGATGGACATCTACCTCCTCCATAGAATCTTCGTCCACCAAAAGCTCGTCAAATTGTTGGAGCATTTTCCGCATTGCGTCCGTCAGTTTCACATCCGAAGACATTATCGGCTTTAGCACATCATTGATGATCTTACGGTTTTCTGTGGCTAACTTTCCGATTTTGGAAAAATTCTCTGCCAGAATCCGACCAAATTCATCCGGATCCTTGATATCATTCAGATCGGGAGTGGATAATAACCGGATTTCCTTCATCCGGACCGCATATTGTTGAAATAATGTTAAATATTGATCCTGTTCCATTACCGTACATTCTCCAAATATTCGAAATAATCTGCGATATAATTGTAATATAACACCTTTCATCAGTAAAGAAAACACAAGCCACAGGATAGGTCTGTGTTTGTCCGCTCTTCCTCATCTGGGTCCTCATCAATTAAACCGGCATCGTCAGAAGGTGTGGATTCTCCAGAAAAAGCATCCACGTCTTCATCTTCCTCTTCTTCTTCACTCTCCTCTTCATCTTCTATCTCGTCTTCGCTTTCATCGAATACTGGAGCTGCATTGCCTTTATTTAATTCTTCCAGATCCTTTTTTGATACAGGCTTGGCATCTTTTCCAATGTCTCCATCACTTTGAATATCACTGCCTGGTTTGAAATCTGAAGCATGCTCTCCGCCTTCGATACCTGTTCCATCTCCGCCATGTTTCTTTGCTTTGATTTCTGACATACCATCGGTATATCCATTGTCCAGCTTCCATACGCGAAGTGCGGTAAAACGAACCGTATCATAACGAAGTTTCTGTGTCCATGTATCAACGATCTGCGGCAATGTGTTTTCACAGCAACTTCCGCAAAGGGCATGAGCCGGCAGTTTTGTACCATCTCCTACCTTTTCATGTTCGATAAAATATTCTGCGGATGCTGATACACCATCGTAGTTCTTATGAGAAAATGTCGCATTCTTAAAGGTGACTGTAATAGTATAACTAATTGTTGCAGATGGACCATATGTGATATCTGTTCCCGGTGTAAAGCTACCACAATTGTGTGGATTTGGAATTGTATATTCGTTTCCATCTGCATTTTTGTTTGTGGCCTCCATATCCTTTGCATATTTTAATGCATCTGATACTGCTTTATTATAATTGGTGACATCCCAATTGGTCTTTGCAGTTCCCTTTTTTCTTTGTGTTCCTTTATCAAATCCATTTCCAGCGCAAGGTGTGCCCGGCTTACCTGGATTAAACTTCCCAACATCTGCTGGCTCTGGTGTGTTATTACCAATGGTTCCCGTCCATTTAGCCCAAAACTTTGTATCGCTTTCATGTCCGCTTACATTTGCATTTCCGCTGGATGCTCCATATTGACTTCCGTCTACCGCATTATTTCCTTCGGCTTTTACGCTCTTTGTCTGGTTCTTATCATGCGCATCTGCCACAAACGTCTCCGTTAAGGTCTGCTTGCTTGCACATGGCTTTAAGGTATCGCCTTCCTTAAACTCACAATCGGTTGACGCGTAGATAACTTTATATTTACGAACCGTTTTATAATCGGATGGCTTCTTTGCCTTGTAATCGTCATAAACTGCCTGAAGATTTACGATGAATTCTTCGCCGCCCGTTGTGTAATACAATGTCCTTGTGGTTGGAACTCCTGCCATAGCCTCAAAGGTCTCATTATAGATAGAGCCTTCCTTTAGCTCTGTGTATCCATGGGATGCAGCGGAGGCGTAGTTGCTAATCTCTCCCGTTTTGACAAATTCTGAAGCTTCTTGTGGGTTAGGGGTAGGTGTGTTTCCTTTTTTATAATGATATACGGCAGTTACATCATTAGTTTTTGCAAACGTACCTGCCAATCCAGCTTTTGTTGCACTAGTAAGTTCTTGCTTTGAGAAGGATTTA
>CAMGZH010000042.1 GCA_946182825.1 uncultured Lachnospiraceae bacterium | reverse complement strand
CATTTCTCTTCCCCTCCGGGGGAATCTAGTTTTCTCGCATCTTCCCATTTCCCCCGGAGATGGCTATTTCTCTTCCTCTCCGGGGGATTCTTGCTTTCCTTGCTTTTCTCATTTCCACCGGAAATGGACATTTCTCTTCCCCTCCGGGGGATTCTAGTTTTCTCGCATCTTCCCATTTCCACCGGAGATGGCTATTTCTCTTCCTCTCCGGGGGAATCACTCCTTTCTTGCTTTTCTCATTTCCCCCGGAAATGGCCATTTCTCTTCCCCTCCGGGGGATTCTAGCTTCATACCCACAATTCATAAAAACAACCAAACAACCAAAGCCACACAACCCGGCATTCTTATGCGCCCAGAGGGCTTAACAAGCCGTCGTTACTTGCCGACAGCTTCGCCGGAGGCTTACGTAACACAACGAGCGAGTTCCAGAGCCGAGAGGCGTCCCACGGGGCGCATAAAGAATAAGCCGGCGCGGGGGGGTCTTGCTTTTCTTGCTCTTCTCCTTCCCCCCGGAGATAGCCATTCCTCTTCTTCTCCATGGGATTCTAGCATCATACCCACAATTCGCAGAAACAACCAAACAACCAAGGCCACACATCCCGGCTTTCCACCACAACCATCAGCCACCTTGCCCCTCCGGCTCCATCTTCACTACAACAAATAAGTCTCCAACACACCTCTGATCAGATCAGGCGTCAACGGATGTGCAGCATCCTCAAACGTTGCAATAAAGTTCTTCCCCGGGAAATACCCGGCTTTTTGATATTCTTGCATTTTCCTGACAGAGCATTGTACATAATCCAAATCTGACATCATTCCAAAATGTTCCCAGATAAATTCCTGTCTTGTACTCACATTCAAAATTGTAAAATCCGGGTGAAAGGTTCCAACGCCCTCAACTTGAACAGGGCGCTCATAATAATATGGAATCTTTTCATAGAAAAGAGAATCCGCAATGATCACCTCTGATTTCGACCGGACCTTTTCACCTCTTTTCGTTGTATAAATGCAGTTTTCCTTGTGGAAATCATGCTCCTCATGATATTCTTCCTGCCAGTTTCTCGCATATTGATCCTTTGAGATCACCAACGGCTCGATAAGATTCCGAACTTCTTCTATGTACTGATCCTGCACCTGCTCTGCCGTATATTGCGGATACACTTTCAAAAATGCGTCAATTGCCGCCAGTTCCCTTTCCACCTGCGTAATTATCTTCTGATCATAATCTTTCTGGGCAAGTTTTCGAATCAGATCCCCTGCTGATTTTTTGCTCAGATATGTTCCGCTCCTCTGCCCGTCTTTTCTCAGATAAAAGGATATGTAATCTCCCTCCCGATGCGCACGCAAATGCTGGCCGTGCAAAGCCTTCTCATAGCCCCCTGCCTCCTTTTCACATTCCTTCAGGAGCTGGCTCAGAAAAACTCTCCTCTCTTTAATTTCCTTTATCACACGCATTGTCCCCTTTCTTTTAATACAACCAAACGCTTCGTTCCTCTGTGGTGGAAAATCGACCGGAAAATCGGTCACAAGAATTGATTTCACTAATATTCAAAACTAGATATCCACATTATACCCCTAATTTCAACAGACAAATCTTAAAATTTTATAAACTCCGAACAGATTCGGGACTTTAACCCGTTAGAAACGTGCGCCGCTAGGCGCACCCAAAAAACCGCCCCGGGGTGTGAACATCACACCCCGGGGCGGTACCGCAATTTATGTTTTGCTTTACATATCTTCTAATCTGCCATGTTTCTCATAGGTCGTTACTCTGACCGCCTTGTTGTGGTCGTCCACAAATACCACCTGAGGCTTGTTCTCCTTTGCCTCCTCCGGTGTCATCTGAGCATAGGCCATCAGAATGATATGATCTCCGATGCTGACACAGCGGGCGGCTGCTCCGTTGAGGCAGATCATTCCGCTGCCACGCTCACCTGCGATGGTGTAGGTTGCAAAGCGCTCGCCGTTTTCCACATCAGCGATCTCCACCCGCTCGTATTCGCGGATGCCTGCTGCATCCAGCAGATCCTCATCCACTGTAATGCTTCCCACGTAATCCAGGGCCGCCTGGGTAACCGTTGCTCTATGAATCTTTCCTTTTAACATGGTGATTTCCATGAAAACTCCTTATCTTGCTTGAATCTTTATCCTGTGTATTTTTCTTTTTCCAAATCTCTGCCAAAGGCGCCTTATCCTTCGACGATAAAGTTATCGATCAGTCTTACCTTTCCAATGTAGACAGCGATGGCAAACAATGTCTTGCCGTCGATCACATCGGTATGCTGGAGTTCTTCCCAGTCAACAGCCTCCACGTAGTCGATCTTTGCCAGAGGCTCGCTGTTGATTACTTCCGTGATCTGTGCGCAGAGCTTCTTTGCATCCTTCTCGCCGGCCAGAGCCTGCTCCTCGGCCTTAGCAAGTGCCTTGTGAAGGATCGGAGCGGCAGCTCTCTGCTCCTTAGTCAGATAGGTGTTGCGGGAGCTCTTTGCAAGGCCATCCTCCTCACGGATGATCGGGCAGCCTACGATTTCAATGTTGTAGTTCAAGTCTGCCACCATGCGGCTTACAACAGCAAGCTGCTGGGCATCCTTCTGGCCAAAGTAGGCACGGTCTGCCTCGGAGATGTTGAAAAGCTTTGTAACAACAGAGCATACACCGTCGAAATGAACCGGACGGACAGCGCCGCAAAGACCGGCTGTCAGCTTGTCCACATGAACTTTAGAGTAATTTGTCTTGCCGTACATCTCCTCCGGGGTCGGATGGAAGATCAGGTCTGCGCCGAGGCTCTCACAGAGCTTGCAGTCTGCATCAAAATCCCTTGGATAAGCTTCCAGATCCTCGTTGGGTCCGAACTGGGTCGGATTGACAAAGTCAGAAACGATCACAATGTCATTTTCCTTTCTTGCTCTCTTGATGAGGCTGCCATGGCCTTCATGAAGGAATCCCATGGTGGGAACAAGGCCGATGGTCTTTCCGGTCTTCTTACACTCTTTTACATACTTTTTAACTTCAGCAATGGTTGATGCCTTAATCATGTTCTTCTCCCTTTTTCTTATGTGTTATCTTTGTGATCTGCCTTTATGAGATCTTCCGAATCTTCTTCTGCTCGTTGTTATATCTCTCTACCGCATCCATGACATCATCTGCGATCTTAAAGGTGTGCTCTCCTGTGACAGGGAAGGCCTTGGACTTTACCTCAGCAGCATAAGCGGAAAATGCCTCCTTCATGACCTCTCCCACGTTGGCATAATGCTTTGCGAACTTTGGAGCAATGCCGCCAAACATGCCAAGCATATCCTGGTATACAAGGACCTGACCGTCACAGCCGTTGCCTGCTCCGATTCCGATGGTAGGAATGGTAAGTTCCTGAGAGATCAGAGTGGCAAGCTTCTCCGGAACGCACTCAAGGGTCACCATGATGGCGCCGGCCTCTTCCACCTTTCTGGCATCCTCCAGAAGCTCGATGGCTCTCGCCTCATTCTTACCCTGAACCTTGAATCCGCCAAAGGCATTGATGGACTGAGGTGTGAGTCCGATATGAGCCACAACCGGGATCTGTGCATCGGTAATAGCACGGATCCTTGAAGCGAATCTTGCGCCGCCCTCAAGCTTTACCGCCTGGGCATGTCCCTCTTTGATCAGACGGCCGGCATTCTCAACGGCCTGCTCATCGGAGAGATGGTAGGACATAAACGGCAGATCTGCCACCAGAAATGTCTTGTCGAGACCTCTTGAAACCGCAGCTGTGTGATGGATCATATCCTCCATGGTAACAGGAAGGGTATCCTCATATCCAAGCATTGTCATTCCAAGGGAATCCCCTACCAGGATCGCGTCCACGTCGCTGGCCTCCACAAGCGTCGCTGTTGTGTAATCGTAGCAGGTCAGCATAGAGATCTTCTCATTATTTTCCTTCATCTGCTGCAGAGATGTGGCTGTTCTTTTCTTATCTTTCATTACCGTTCACTCCTTTGTGATGTTCCAAATAGTTCGACAATGCTGTGTAAATTGCAAGAAGTTCAGCATCATCTTTTTCTTTTGACAATTCGCCGATATGCTTTTGCACTGTGACCATATCTCCCCGCTGGATAGGGCCCGTCAGACTTTGAATCGGTCCCCGGGTCGCCGCTGCGTTGGCATTGCCAAGGAAAAGAGGCGTCAGCGCTTTTTCGCAAAGGCTCTCATCCAGTCCGCAGCCCATGAGCATCTGCTGGGATGCTGCCAAAAGACCATTCACAAGATTGCTTGCCATAACACAGGCACCATGGTAGCGCACCTTTTTCTCCTTTGAAATCTGTGCCACCGTAAGCCCCATCGCCTGAAGTTCAGAAAAAAACGCTTCCTTCCGGGATGACGCTTCGCCTTCCAATGTAAAAATGCATGTCGGGAATTGTTCCACAGCAATCTCCGGATCGGAAACCGCCAGGATCGGATGGAGAGAAAAGCCAAAAGCTCCCGTCTCACTTAGATTCGAAAAGATGTCCGAAGACAGTGACCCGCTGCAGTGCACAAGAACCTTACCGTTCAGCAGGACCTCGCCCTTCTGCTGCAGACAAACGAGCTGATCCCAGACCTGACCGATGCTCCGGTCCGGAACCGTTAAAAAAAGGACGTCGCTAGCATTTGCGACATCCTTAAGATCTTCGTAATATGTTGCGCCTATACACGCTGCTGCGTTCTGCGCGGAATTTATGCTTCGGCTGTAATAGCCACTTACAGTTCTGCCGTTCCCGGAAAAGTACATGCCAAGAGCACGTCCTACCTTGCCGGCACCTATAAAGCCAATCCTTTGCATTCCCATCACCTCCGTAGTTCTCTCACAGCCCAGATCTGGGTCCATGGTACGTTGCGATGTCCCTTTCGGTCTTTGCATCAGCTCCTATGAAATTCGGTACAGCTTCTTTCGAATACCATCCAATCTAGGAGTATAGACCAATTGCAGACCTATGTAAAGAGAAAACTACGCTTTCGGTGAAAAAGGAAGAAGGATCTCAAAACAGGTGCCCTTTTCATGCTCTTCCTTTGGCAAAATACGGATGGAGCCCCCGTGAAGTTCAATGATCTTCTTGGAAATGGAAAGTCCAAGTCCCGTTCCCTGACCGGTGGTCCTTGCCGACTCTGCCACCACGAAGGGGTCAAAAATAGTCTCCTTCAATTCTTCCGGAATTCCCGGACCGTCGTCCGCGATTCGAAGCATGATCCGGTCGTCCCAGCGCAACAGCAGAATGGCAATACAACTGCCCTTTGGACAGTACCGCACCGCATTGGAGAGAATATTCTCAAAGGCCCGCCGCATCTGCAGATGATCAAAGGACAGGCTCATTTCTTCCTCCGGGATCTCTGCCTCCAATTGGAAGCCGGCAATCTCCAGCTCTTGATACTTGCCCGCCGCATACTCACGGACATATTCACAGAAATCTCCCTGCGTGCATGCCAACTCATATTCCGGATGTTCCAACCGGCTGTAATCACTGAAGGAATTGATCAGCTCCGATAAAAGTCCAGCCTTCTGGCTTATGGTGTCCAGATACCGCCTCTGCTCCTCCGGTGGCACGATGCCGTCCCGGATGGCGTCCACATAACCGGTGATCACCGTAATGGGCGTCTTCAGATCGTGGGAGATATCCGCCAGCATCTTTTGCTTCTGCTCCTGCAACATCTTCTGCTCCCGTTCACTTTCCTCCAGCTTCCGCTCCATCAGGTTAAAGGTCAAAGCTACCTGATTGAATTCTGCGGTGCTGAATTTATAGTCCAACTGGGATCGTTTTCCCTCAGCAAAATCCTTCATGGCCCGACGAAGGATCTCCAGAGGTTTTCGCATACGGGAGGAAACGATAAAACCGATGACCAGAACCGCAAGAACGATCAGGATAATAAAGATCATCACTGTGAAAAACTGTATCTTCTGCGCTTTTTTCAAAAAGGCAAAATCCGGATCCTCGTAGTGAACCACCAGATACCTGTCCTCATCATAGAGATTCTTAAACTTGTATTTCTGAGCAATCATGGTCTCATCGGACTCTTTCAACCGGTTCAGCTTCTCAAGGTAGGAAAGCTCCTCCTTGGAAACAACGGTGTCCTTCCCCCGGTAGGTGCTGTACACCACCCTGCGTTTCTGATCGAGGATCATGACCCGGTTGACCTCCTTGCCGGAGGCGCTGCTGATAAAATTGACCAGAGTGTATTTCCTGCCCTTCTTCGCCTGAAGGTGGGTCATGGTGATGTAATTGCGCTGCTTGAGCTTAGGCATGTACTCCAACTGATACCAGGCATAGTCCTTTGTTGGAATCTTCGGGTCACTGCAGTAAAGCACCTCTCCCGATCCGTCTAAGATCTCGAAATAGCCGCCTTTGCCAAGACTCTTTCCTGACGTGAGCCGGTCATAGTCTTCGTAATAGCCCTCGTCATCACTTAAGATGTAAGCCTTCGAACGGATCTGTTTTTTCAGAGAATCGCCGTTATCGTACACCAGCGTATAGTCCACCAGAGCATAGTTGACTCCCAGCAATACGGAAAAGCAGAGCAAAATAATAATGATCAGTGCTACAAAACCACTGACGATATAAAGGTATAAGGATTTTTTATCCTGCCACTGTTCTTTTTTCACTGTTATTTCCCCATCTTGTATCCGAGTCCACGCACCGTAACAAGGTACTGCGGATTCTTCGGATCTTCCTCGATCTTATTCCTGAGATTGGAGATGTGTACCATCACCGTGTTCTCTTCACTGAAAAAGTATTCTCCGCTGAGGCTTTCCGCTATCTGAACCTTGGTGTAGACCCTTCCCGGACTTTTCATCAGAAGCATTAGGATCCGCAGCTCCGTTGGGGTTACAGAAATCTCCTCCTCACCCTTGTACAACGTCATGGTCTCCTTGTCCACCCGAAGATCCCGGAACGCCAGATCCTTTCGTTCCACTGTCGCCGAAGGATTCAGATCGTAAAACCTTCGCAGGGAGGCTCTGACCCGCGCCACCACTTCCAACGGGTTAAAGGGCTTGGTCAGATAATCATCCGCTCCGATATCAATTCCTATGATACGATCCGAATCTTCTCTTTTTGCCGAAATAACAATGATCGGTATATTGGAAAACTCCCTTACCTTACGGATCAGCTCATAGCCGTCCATTTTCGGCATCATAATATCAAAAAGGCCAAGATCCACTTTCTCTTCCTTCAGTATCTCATAGGCCTTTTCTCCATCGGGTGCTGAGAGCACCTCGTATCCTTCATTCTCCAGATACAGCCGCAGCACCCCAATAATATCAATGTCATCTTCCGCAATTAATATACGGTAATTTCCCATAACATCTCCTGTATGATTACATCAGTCTCTGCACCATCTCCCACAGAGCTTCGGCAGAATTAAAGTTCTCTGGAATCATCTCAGAAGCATCGATGGAGATATCAAACTCCTCTTCCAGCTCTCCTACAAGAGAAATGATTCCGAAGGAATCCAGAAGGTGGTCATCCACCAACTTCATTTCCTTGCTATAATCAATACTATCATCAATATCCTCTAAAATCATTATAATCTTATCCATGTCATTTCCTTTCTTTTCTTATCTTGCATTAAATGGTGTATTCAACGGGTAACTCTCTATTCTCCGACGCATCTGGCAAAGACCTTTTTTCACAGAGTAGGAAAAAACAGTCGGGAGCTCGTGACTTAAAAACAGGCTCATGCCTTCGTATACGGAGTAGGCTCCAACCCTTTCAAAGATCAGATGATCTCCAAGGGAAAGCTTTCTACAGGTAAGATCAGCCATCAGCACATCATTTCCTGTGCAAAGGCTTCCACAGACGGTATAGGAGATCTCCTCCCCGCTCTGGGCTCCGTCAATGGTTACCAGCGGCTGGTACATGCCGCGGATCTGTCCATCATACTGAATCTGATGAATACCGCCGTCAACGATACAATAGTGCTTGCCGTTGCTCTCTTTCAGGTCGCAGACCTTTGTCACATAATAACCACAGTTATACGCCAATGCCCGACCCATCTCAAGGGAGATCTCTCCCTGATACTTCATCTTATGTAAAAGACCCACAAATTCCTGGATCTGCTCCTCTCCCGTCATGGTAGGAAGCTGATATTTAAAATAGGGAACCCCAAATCCCGTTCCGTACTCCAGATGCTCCACGATCTGATCCGTCTCCTCTGCGATACAGCCGATCAGATCATCCAGTCTGCGGATCTCCTTTTCATATTTTCCCAGCTTATGCTTCTGGGTTCCGGAGAAAAAGTGAATGCCGTAGAAGGTAAGGTTTGGATAACAGTTCCAGCATTGCAACTGCTCGATCAGAGTCGTTTCATCCATTCCAAACTGGTTGCCGGAGGTAAGGCGAAGGTAGACCCGAAGCTTTAAGTCGTAGAGCTCGCCGTACAGCTGCAGATATTCCAGCTGAAGCGGAGACTCCGCTGTATAGATTGCCTCGCCCTTACCGTATTCCACGATCTTTTGGATCTCTTCCTTTTTCTTAAGAACGCCGGAGATCAGAAGTCTCTTTGGGTCAACGGTAAGAGACTTACAGATCAGAAATTCTCCGTAGGAGCAAACCTCGATCCGGTCGGTCCAGTGCAAAGCCTCCTGCACCAGGAAGGGATTGGTCTTCATGCAGTAGTTCACCCGAATATCTTCTCCTACTGTTTTTTTCATGTAAGCGTACTGATAGTCAAACTGATCGATATCAAAGATATAGCACGGGGAATCGCCGTTTTCCACTGCTTCCCTGGCAACTGCGCTTAAGTTTTTCATTCGCAAACCTCCAACTCGGTCAAGACCTTACGATCGATCTTGCCGTTCTTATTCAACCGGAACCGCTTCACATGAACGAAACGGTTTGGCACCATGTACAACGGAAGTTTCTCCTTCAACTGTCCGTGAAGTTCCTTTTTATCGATGGAACCGGTGTAATACGCATAGATCCTGGAGCGCTTCTCATCATAGGAGCAACAGCTTCGCTCCACTTGCTCACTTGCGTTGATGCCACGCTCGATCTCCTCAAGCTCGATCCGATGACCCATATGCTTGATCTGAAAATCCTTACGTCCGGCAAAATACATCTGTCCGTCTTCTCCGATCCGGGCAACATCCCCTGTCCGGTACATACGACAGGTCCGTCCGTCTTCATCGGTATACTCCACAAAATGCTCTGCTGTCTGCTGCGGATTATGATAATAGCCGATGGCAAGGGACTCGCCTGTTACGCAAAGCTCCCCGCTTCCTCCCGGCATCCTTACCTCTTTGTTGTTTTCATCCAGAAGAAGCACCTTTCTTCCCGGGAAGACCTCTCCAAGAGGAAGTGCCTCGTTCTTTTCAAATCTACGTGTGATCCTGTAATACGTACAGTTACAGGTGATCTCCGACGGGCCGTAAAGGTTGACAAAGGATGCCTCCTTCAGGTGATCCTGCCAGATCCCAAGCTGGCGAATGGGCATGACCTCCCCACTGAACATGACACGGCGCACCTCTCGGGGCACACGGTAGTCAAAGCCTTTTAAGCCGGAAATGATACACAGGGCAGATACCGCCCAGGTCAGGCTGGTCACATGGTGATCACACAGATAATCCAACAGCTTGGCCGGTGTGGAGAAATACTCCCGAGGGATCAAAACCGTGGTTGCTCCGGTAAAGATTCCGCTGTAAATATCCTTGACGGATACATCAAAATCAAAGGGAGCCTGATTGCCGATCACATCCTCACAGGTAAAGTCGAAGATCTCTGTGAAATGTCCGATAAAGTCCAGTACCGCCCCATGACTTACCAGAACACACTTCGGCGTTCCTGTGGAACCGGAGGTAAAGATTCCATAGAGGGGTGTCTGCCGTCCCAGTTCTTCCCGGATCCGGTCCATTTCCGTGCTGTCATCCCCACAGGAGGCGGAACTCTTTTTCACCTCTTCCAGAAGTACCTTTCTGCCCTGATAGGTCGTTTGATCAAGCTGCTGTCTGTACTTCTCCTGACAGACCACCAGAGCGGGCGAAAGCACATCCAGTATCTTACCGATACGCTCCGAGGGCTGCTCCGGATTCAAGATCACGTAAAAGCCGCCGCAGTAGGTAACCCCCAGCATCATAGTAAGCAGATCGCAGCTTTTGTCCCCCAGGATCGCAATGGGCATTCCATCGTCCTTTTGCGCTTCCTGTATCAGCCCCTGTAACACTTTTCCAACGGAAAAAGCGTTTTGCTGCAGTTCCTTCCAGGTCAGCTTCTGATCCGGATCACATACAGCGATCCGATCCGGATACTGCTGTGCTGTTTTTTCTAAACGATCAAGTACTGTTCTATCCATACAGTTCATTATCAACTTCCTCTTCCCAGTCATTTACCTTTCGAAAGATGGAGTGTTCCACCTTTTTCGCGCGTGTCTTGTAATCCTTCAGCATCAGATTCCATCGCTTTGCGATATCGGAATCCCAGCGGCAGGTCAGATGACAGGTCTTGTTCAGGTAGTAGCCCAAAAACGCGGTTGCCTTCTGCGCTCCCACCAGATTCAGATGATCCCCGCGGTCTCTTGTATCCGATCTCCAGTCGATCTCCAGTCGGCTGGCTCTCACATTCAGATCCAGGTAAGTCAGGTTGTTTTGTTCCGCCAATACCTTAATGGCATTATGCTTCTTATAGTTATAGTTTCTCGGTGACGGAGCAGAATACAGGATCAGTCTTGCTTGATGCTTACGACAGAGCCTTACGATTCCGCGAAAATACTTCTCATTGGTAGGGAAAATCTTCTCCCGTTCCCTTGAGGGATACATATATTTTCCTCCCTCATAGGGCTTCACACCACCGTTGACATTGAAGCCCTGGAACAGAATACCCTTTGCCCGCATCAGCGGAGATTTCCACGCACTATGATACTTAAGCAGCGGAAATCTCTGGTAGATCCGCTTTGTCATCCTCTGCTCCACATTGTTTGGCGGCTGATACCGGAACAGATTGTTGGTCTCTAAAAGCACCACTTTGGGCTTTTGTCTTTTAAAGAGCAGCTTCAGCACATCATAGTTTTCGCCGATCTTCGCTCCCGGCACACCTGCCACATAGGAGGTATAGCCGTAATCATCCCAAAGCTGCATCGGAGAAAAAGAAGAATAACTCTCACTATCTCCAAGCACCACCACATCAATGGTATCCTTCGGTTCGATTTTGATTCTGGAAGTAACTCCGGCCCGGCCTCCATCCAGATGAAAACGGTTCATCGTCTTTGGCTTCAGAAGCATTCCGGGAATCACCAGCGTTATTGCCAAAAGAAGTGCAAAGCCTCCTACTTTTAATGTTCGTTTCATTTTCATATATTTTCTCCAACTGCGATTAGAATCCTGCGTAGATCAGATCGGCCGGCTGATAACCCACGCCGTATGCACCAAAGATCACAATGGCAAAAATCATGGCGTAATACAACATGCCGCGGCAGAAGAAATGGTGATCGTTGATATTCTCATACAGCATCGGATCTTTCTCCGCCTGATGATCCAGAAGGAAGATCAGAATGCTTCCAAGGATCGCCACAACACCATCCGCCGGTTCCAGTCCCACATTCGGGAAATAGCCGTAGAGCAGGCCACCATCCCAAGGACCGGTAAACAGACTCTTCATCAGATCTGCAAACTGTCCCAGGGTGTTTGCCCGGAAGAGCATCTCACCCACAAAGATAATGCACCAGGTCCGGATCATACGAACCCCTACAACAAACCAGCCGCCGGTCTTCAGGTGAAGCTTCTTCCATACCGCTTCCCCCACCGGCTCCAGACAGATCTCCGCCAGAAGGATCACAAAGTAAAACACACCGTACATAATATAGGGCCACTTTGGTCCGTGCCAGAGTCCGTTTAGCATCCAAACCGGGAACAGCGCAATCGCCGATGTCACAACCGTTGTGATATATTTTCCGCAGTGCTTTCTTCCGTATTTGTTCCATTTCTTCATTAAAGAAGAAGTGGACACAGGATAGAAGATATAGTTTTTAAACCAGGTTCCAAGAGAGATATGCCATCTTCTCCAAAACTCCGCTGCACTCTGAGAATAAAATGGCTGACGGAAGTTCTCCGGAAGCCGGATGTTTAAGATCCTTGCGGTTCCAATGCAGATATCAATGGTTCCCGCAAATTCCATATACAGCTGAACCGTCGTCGTGATCATCACCACGAGAATCATAAGCCCCGTAAATTCTGCATCCGCTCGGTACATCATCTTGACCGCCATATTTAACCGATCCGCAATGATCATTCGCTTAAACAGACCCAACAGGATACGAAACGCTCCTTTTTCAAAACTGTCAAAGGTGATTGGCTCTCCTGCAAAAAGCTGCCGGCTTGTATCGGTCCATCGCATGATCGGTCCCTCCATCAACGTCGGGAAGAAGATCATGAATAGCCCCACGCGGAATACATTCCGCTCCGCTTCAAACCTGCTCCAGTACACATCCAGAAGGTATCCCACCGCCTGAAGGGTATAGAAGGATATTCCGATGGGCACCAGAATCTTTCCTATTGAAAAGAGCTCCGCGTCTCCGCCAAGGGAACCCACCACCCTTCCGATGATACCAACCGTAAACCGGGTATATTTAAGGACGAAGAGGATAGCGACCACCGCCACAAGAAAAACCGTCAGAATCCGTTTCATTTTCAGCTTCTGCTGTTTTTTCTCTTCTCGCTTCATCCCTTTTCCTTCCTTCTTAAGCTTTTCTATCAGAAGTCCACCGCCCCAGGTCAGAACCGTGGTGAGAGCCGCCCATCCGATCAAATACTTACTGATCAGCCAGAAAAACACCGCCGACGATGCCAGCAGCACCACCCAGCGGTATTTTTGGCGCGTCATCTGATAGGCCAGAAATACGATGGGAAGAAAAAAGATAAAATAGGTATTTGTGTTATACGCCATAGCAATCCTCCGTACTCATCTTTCCTTCGGATACTATATAAGAAGAACCTAAAATTATTCTTTAGAGTTTCTTAAGAATTCTTAAGGTTCTTTAACATGTTCTGCATGACAGAATCCACCCTACGACTGCTGCATTGTCATGGATAATTCAATTTCATCCTCATCCTCTTCCCCAGTCTCGCAAAAACCCATATCCCGATACAGTTTCAGTGCAATTTCATTCTCTCGGTTGCAGGTAAGGGTAACCCGATCGGATTCTCCAAAAGGTTTGGTTGCTATGTAGGATAAGACCTGTTCAAAGGCCGCTTTCCCGTAGCCTTTTCCCTGATGGGCTTCGTCAATCATCATGTGCCAGATATCGTACTCCGGCACATCATAATCATAGATTACCATGACATAGCCCACCATTTTTTCCTCGTGATAAATTCCAAAAGGCTGGCACTGCGTCCGGTACACATAAGCCTGCGCAAGGCTTCGAATGGGATGGGATACATACCGATCCTGCCCTGCTCCCAGCTTAAGATTAAAAGCATCAATAAAATTGTCTTCTGTGATTTCTTTCAGATTAATCATATTCATCATAAGAATCCTCCATAAACTGTCATTACGTCATTCGCCCAAAAATTCTTGTATGAATATCTATGAAGGACCAAGAAAAATACCGTGGCAAATAAACCACGGTACCTGTAAAGTCTGATTAAGATGTAGATGCCGAGGTCTTCAATCGATATTCAGATGTTATGTATTTTCTGCTCTTCATCATAATTGAACACCTCACTTTCTTTGTAAATACCGTTAATATGCAACAGATGTATGGACATCTTTTGTCATTATACAGAATTTGATTTTGGCTTGCAACTGCCTTTTCATCTTCTCTTCCACTTTTCAGCCGAAAACCTTACGTTATCCACATTTCCCCGGAACTTTTCAGCTTTTGCCCATTCCCTATGTTTATAACCAGAGAAAATAGTAAAACAAAAAAGACCTCTCAATCCAGTAAATACCGGAATTGAAAGGTCTTATACAAGAAGTGAGGCATGGGGGATTCGAACCCCCGACAACTTGATTAAAAGTCAA
>CAMGZH010000041.1 GCA_946182825.1 uncultured Lachnospiraceae bacterium | reverse complement strand
TGTTTGGGACTTACACCCGTTAGAGCGCGCCCATGGCGCGCAAACTCAAAAAAGCTGTAGCCTAAGGCTACAGCTCGTACTTTGTCTTTTTCTTTGTTATTTCTGCCATGTAGGAAGCTGTGATAATACCGGTGGGGAGTGCAATGACAGCCATTCCCATCAAAGCGGAAAGCATCGTGATGACCCTGCCAAGGGGCGTAACCGGTGAGATATCACCGTATCCAATGGTGGTGATGGAAATGGTCGCCCAATACAGAGCATCAAAAAAGCTGTCAAACAGTTTCGGCTCCAGTTGAAACATCAGCATGGCGGAGATCAGAATATATACCATTACCAGTATAAAAACGGCTCCCAGCTGCTTACGCACCTTCCGGATCACATTGGCAATCACGATCATGGACTTGGAATAGCGAACCAGCTTGGCAGCCCGGAACACACGGAAGAGGCGAAGCAGAGACAGGCTGGCGGATACCCGTCCAAAAATCGTAATAATGGGAATGATGGAAAGCAGATCAAATATGGCCATAGGGGTAAACACATAGGCAATATGTGCCTTGATGCTTTTATATCCCATCTTGTAATCTGCCGTATACAGCCGAAGTCCGTAGTCAAGAATAAAGATCAGACTGGTGGCGATGTCGATCCATCGGACAAAAGGATTCTCATGCTTTAAGGTCATAGGGATCAGTCCAACCACGACTGCCGTTGTCAAAAGGAAATCATAGGCCTTTGATGAAACATCCTTCATGTGGGATGGTTCTAGAATTTCATAGATCCTTCGCTTCTGTCCTTCTCTCATCTTCATACGCCGCCCCCATATTATCTCCAGTAATCATAGGTCAATGCGCCGATCCCAAGCAGAATCAGGCACAAACCAATCACCGCACAGACTGCCACAAAGATTCTGGTCCTTCTGATTTGGGCATTATCAACCACCCCATCATCGGTGATCAGAACGTCCTTTACCTTCTTTTTCATCCCATTCACCTGGCTTTCTTTGCTTTGGTCAATACCGCTTTCAATACAACCGGATTGTGATCGGAATATTGAAAGCCAAGATCCATGGTCTCTACAGACTTGACCTTGATATTGGAAGAGACGATATAGCCGTCGATCACATAGTACTGGAAGTCCTTATGGTTCGCCCCCTTATAGGCACGATCCAAAGACCGGCAGCTTGGTACCTTCTCATCCATATGGAGGCCAAGACCCTGTCGGAAGGATTCCGTGTCGATGGTTCCCGGCTTCCAGAGACCCTCCTTCTGCGGGTAGGCAGACAGATCCACATTAGAAAACGTCTGGTTGAAATCACCGGCAGCAATAACGTAATTGCCTGCTGCCGCTTCCTTCTGGAGAATGGTACGCAGCATCTTCGTCTGCTGAGCCCTGCCCTCGCCGTTGTCATACGCCTCCAGGTGCAGATTGACGGCTACCAGTTCCTTATTGGTTCCGGCCACAGGGATCCGGTTCAACGAAATACAACGCTTCAGATTCCCCACTCTTCCCGGCCATTTGTAAGGGCAAGGCAGCTGATACCTTGTCGCCTCTGCGATTTCATACCGGCTGGTGGTAAGGATGCCGGCGTGCACCTGGCCAATGGGCGGGATGGGATAGGGCACAAACAAAACCTTATAATTGGTGGCAAAGCTGTGACTGACATCCCCCAGACCTCTTGCCAGCCAAACCGCTTCATTCACATGATTGGAGCGCTGGGAATCCAGATCCGTCTCCTGAAAAAAGGACAGATCCGGGTCGATCTGCTTCACTTCCTTAAGGATGTTATCCATATTGCTTCTGGTCGTCTTGGCGTCTGCGGTCTTGACCTTCTTGCCGCCATCCATAAAAAAATCAGCCGACGCATCCAGCGTTCCATATCCGATATTCCATGTCAAAGCAGTGATCTTGTCTCCCACAGAGACCGTCTTTGCCTCCTTGGCGGAAACAACCTTCAAAGCCTCAATGGTCTCCGGCTTATATTCTGTTACCGTCAGGGTGACAAGCAGTGCCGAAAACAAAGCAATTCCAACCGATACAACGACCAGCAGGCCTTTTAATAACTTATTCTTCATACAATCTTCCTCTCTGACCTTATTATACGGAAACCTTCTGACATATTCCAGTCCGGTTTCCCGTCAGAGGGTCGGATCCGCCTGCAGGGTCTGTCGTACACTTTCATATAATGCCAAAAGCGCTTCATTCTCCTGCCGGATCTGCTGATAGTCTTCTCCCTTTGCCGCCAGTTCCAGCTTTTTGGCAAATTCAGAAAGTCTGACTGCTCCCACTTGAAGTGAGGTACTCTTAAGGGAGTGAGCATTGATGCGATAAGTATCAAAATCTTCCTCTTCTACCGACTTGCGAAGCAGGTTCATTTTCTCGTCGACTTCTTCCAGATAAGCCTGTACCATAACCGTGTACATACCCTGGGAGCCTGCTGCATACTGGGACGCAACCGACTTGTCGATCAGAGGCTCCTTCTCCTGCTGCTTTGACGCATCCTCCAGACCCTGATCCTGTTTTAACTCTTGCGCCACCTTCGCATCCAATCGGGAGATCTTATCCTCCGGAAGCCATTTTAACAGGCAACGCTCCAGCTCACTGCCTTTAATGGGCTTGGTCAGATAATCTGTAAAACCTTCGCTAAGATACATTTCCCTTGCACCGGATACCGCATTGGCCGTTAACGCAATGACCGGAACCGCCTCTACAAGCCCCATCCGCTTCATCTGATGCAGTGTCTCGATTCCGTCCATCCCCGGCATCATATGATCCAAAAGTACCAGATCAAAGTTGTGCTTCAACATCTTATCGATGGCTTCCTGACCGCTTCCTGCCGAAATGGTCACAACACGGGTGGCCTTCAGCAAAAGCTTTGCAACCGTCAGATTCATCTTATTATCATCCACAAGAAGAACATGGGCCTCAGGCGCTTCAAACATCTGATGATAATGCTCCTGCTGTCCTTCCACCAGATCGATCTTCTCCCTGAAATCACCGATCGGAACATTCTGCTCGATCTTCTGGGGGATCTTCACGTAGAATTTTGAGCCTTTTCCGTATTCACTTTCAAGTCCGATCTCACCCTCCATCATCTTAACGAAGTTATTAACGATGGCAAGTCCCAGCCCGGTTCCCTCGATATTACGGTTGCGCTTCTGATCCAGACGCTGGAACGCATCAAACAAATGCTGCTGATCCTCCTCCTTGATTCCGCAACCGGTATCACTGACCTCAACGCAAAGCATAAACGTCGGCTGCTCCTTGGCATAGATCCGGAGGGTCACACTACCCTCATCGGTATACTTCACCGCATTGGTCAAAAGATTCGTTACGATCTGTCGGATCTTCACTTCATCACCGTTTAAATACTCCGGCACAAAAGGATCCACCTCCACATCGAAGGCAAGTCCCTTTTCCTTGATCCGGGTGGTGATCATATTCATAAAATCATTGACCATGGAGCTCAACCGGTAGCTGACCGGAACGACCTCCATCTTCCCGGATTCGATCTTGGAAAAATCAAGGATATCATTGATCAGAGACAACAGCATATTACCGGAGCTTGCAATGATCTTTGCATACTTGCGCGTCTGTTCTTCTTTTGTTTCCCGAATGATCATCTCGTTCATTCCAAGGATCGAGTTAATGGGCGTTCGGATCTCGTGGCTCATATTGGACAAAAAGTCGGTCTTGCTCTTGGCTGATTCCTTGGCCTCATCACACATGACCCCAACAATGTGAAGCATGTCATCGAGGCTTTGCTCCTGATCCTGGTTCTTTTTCTCTTTCTGGTAGAGGAGCGACATCTGGTTGAGCATGACCCAGATGCTCAGAATAACGGCCAGCTGGCAGAGCCAGTACTCCTCCCAGGTCATAACATTCAAGACCCCGAGAGCCTTAAAGATCGCGAACTGGTTCATGGTAAAAAACGTCACAGCCCCAACAATGACCGAACTGCGCTTCTGCTTGAACATTCCCACCACAAGACACTGCACCATGTATAAAAGCAGCAGGTAGAGCATATTGCGGTTAACCCAGGTCAGGATCACGCCCTGCGCCGTGGAGCAGACCGAGTTGCAGATACAAAAGCCGAAGACCGGTACACCGTTATCCTCAGACAGGGATAAGATCATGATAAAGGAGATCACCACAAAAAGCAGGGTCCACCAGGGAAGGGGATGCCATCCTCCTACCTTAACAAAGAGAAGGACCTCGGTGAAGACTCCCTGAAAAGCATACAAAACCAATGCAATCAAACGGCCTGCATTATAATTTTGACTATTCATGGATCATCACCCCTTTCGGTACGATCAGGTTCAGGCCCTTGTGGACAATCCTGGCTTCCCACTCACGGTAACCGTAAACCATCTCTCCGTCACAATCCATCGCAAGGGGTTCGTTATCCCTTCTCCGGATCTTAATGGACGTGGCATATCCTATTTTTCCGTAGATCGGTAACCTGTTGTACTTTTTCTTCATCAGGGTAAGGGCCGCCGGAAGCAATCTTATACTTCCTCTGTCATTGGATAGGAAAAAGCTTGCCTTGCCATCGGAAATATCTACATCTTTGGCAAAATACATGCTGCCTCCAATGACACCTCCGTTTCCAAAAATGATCTGACTGGACCTGCGACTTCTGTCCTTGCCATCGATCTCAATAATATAGTCCCTCGCCCGTGTGGTAATGAGGGTACGAAACATTGCCAGAATATAGGGAACATTCTGGCCAAATACCGTCAAAGACTTGTAGCGGTCCTTCGCCTTCAGCAGGTTGGAATCCATACCGGTGGAAAAGGTATTCAGAGCCACCCCGTGATTGGTACGGATATAATCCACCGGCACACAATCTCCCTCGATAAGATTCTCGATGTGGTCAAACTTCTCCCTGTCTTCCCCAAAGATCTTCATAAAATCATTGGTCATGCCACAGGGGTAGAAACCGATCGCAACCTTCGACAGGTCATCGATTCCGTTCATAACATTGCGGATCGTTCCGGAACCGCCGCAACAATAGATCCGAAGCTTATATCCGTTAAGGTAGTGCTGAATCTGTTGGATCAGTTCTGTTTCATCGCCGGGACCCCGGGTGGTAAATACAAAATAATCCTGTTCCGGCAGCTTGCTGATAATGGTACGTAACTGTTCTACTTTGTAGAAATTACCGGCATTCGGATTCACAATGAAGATATGCTTTACATCCCCTTTTCCAATGGTTGCCCGTTTCATCCTTTCATCGATGTTGGGATCCACCGCTTCCCGGTGATGCAGTTGCTGTTCGATCCGGATCCTTGCCTCCCTGCGAAGAAAGGACTTCGCCGTAATACGCTGAAGGATCATAACAATGGCAGAAACTGCCAGAGCCATATTGGTCAGACTCAGTCCGTAATGGAAGGTCTGAAAAACCGCTGTCATAAATGGGAGTAAAACATAAAACCAAAGGGCCAGTTCCTCACTGGTCGAAAGACACTTCCTGTAACAGATCAGGAGAATGCAGTAAATAAAAACGATGCAATAAGGGAGGACCTGAGACAGGAAATACAGATCTCCCCTCTGATAGAGATTCTTCTCGTCAATGTAATATAACATGCCATTCCACTGGGAAATCACAAGAAGGGCGATGGACGCAAGGGCAAAGACCCCCACTATGATATACCACCTGTTAGAGACCGGGATCATATGGTCTCTTATCACCTCGGTCAGAAGCAGGACTGCAAAAAGCGATATGATCGTAGACAGAAAAAACACCAGGAAGTTACAGATCCTGGTGCTATACCAAGCCACCATGCTCTGCCCGCCGCGATAATAGATCGCGAGGGCATCACAACAGAGCAGTGCAACAATGTTCCACAGAATCACGGAAATGTAACCACTGCTCTTTGGCTCTTCTTTGCGGATTAAAACGAGAGCGAGTGCAAACACGGCGCACAAAACAGCTCCCCAAAACTCAATAAAGACCTGAATCAGCTTAATATTATCCATAAGCTCTCCCCGGTGTCGGAAATTCCAGAAATCTAAATCAAAGGTCAAGACTCGCTCGCCTTAGATCATCTTGATTCTCTCTAACGCAGCCTTTGTATTCTCATGTGTTCCAAAAGCTGTCAGTCTGAAGTATCCCTCTCCTGAAGGACCAAATCCGCTTCCTGGTGTTCCAACAACATGTGCTGTATTAAGAAGGTGATCGAAGAAGTCCCAGCTCGTCATGCGATCCGGTGTCTTCAGCCAGATGTATGGCGCATTCACACCACCAAAGCATGTATATCCGAGATCGGTCAGTCCCTCACGAATCATGCGGGCATTCTCCATATAGTAGTCCACCAGCTGACGAACCTGCTGCTGTCCCTCCATAGAGTATACCGCTTCTCCTGCTCTTTGAACAATGTAAGGAGCACCGTTAAATTTTGTTCCGTGACGACGGGCCCACATATCATGAAGGGAAGCCTCACCGCACTTAAGATCCTTTGGAACAACGGTAAATCCAAGACGCAGTCCTGTAAATCCGGCATTCTTGGAAAAACTTCTGATCTCGATACAACACTCTTTCGCACCTTCACACTCATAGATACTGTGTGGTACATCCTCCTCACGAATGTATGCCTCATAAGCCGCATCAAAAATAATAACGCAGCCCTTACGGTTAGCATAATCTACCCACTGCTGCAGCTGTTCCTTCGTAAGGGTCGTACCGGTCGGGTTATTCGGAAGGCAAAGGTAGATCACATCCGGTGTCTCCTTCGGAAACTCCGGAACAAAATTGTTCTCCTTTGTCACCGGCATATAAACCACACGATCCCACTCTCCGGTATGTGTGTCATAGTTGCCGCATCTTCCTGCCATAACATTGGAATCAACATATACAGGATAAACCGGATCTGTCACCGCAATGACATTCTCCCCGGAGAATAATTCCTGGATGTTGCCGGAATCACTCTTTGCTCCGTCGGATACAAAGATCTCATCTGCCTCGATATCACAGCCACGCTTCTTGTAATCATTCTCTGCAATAGCTTTACGCAGGAACTCGTATCCAAGATCCGGAGCATAACCCATAAAGGTATCGGCACTTGCCATCTCATCAACCGCCTTGTGTAATGCCGTAATAACTGCTTCCGGAAGAGGCTGTGTCACATCACCGATGCCAAGACGGATGATCTCATCTGCCGGATTTTCCTGCTGGTACGCACTGACCTTTTTACCGATGGTGGAAAAAAGGTAGCTGCCTGGTAACTTTAAGTAATTGGTATTAACCTGGTACATGTTGAATCTCTCTTTCTTTTCTTTTATTTGTTAAAACCTACTTGGGTTCGTAGATCTTCACATCGTCTTTCTCAAACTTCTCCGGCAGATCGATCTCACCGGTAAAGACGGTGGTAGCCGGTCCGCTCATGTAAACATGATCCGCCTCTCGGTCGTAGGTGATCCTAAGATCTCCGCCGAGAAGATGAAGGTTCACGGTCTCATCTGTCAGGCCGTTCAATACGGCTGCCACGGCAGTTGCACAGGCGCCGGTTCCACATGCCAGTGTCTCTCCGCTTCCTCTCTCCCAGACTCTCATTCGGATATTCTCCCGATCGATGATATTGGCGAACTCGGTGTTCACCCTCTTCGGGAAGGTTGCATGATTCTCGAACAGAGGTCCGATCTGTGGGAGATCGATGGTTCTTACATCCTCATCCGTAAAGATCACGCAGTGAGGGTTCCCCATGGATACGGCAGTTGCCTTAAAGATATTGCCGTCAACCTCCATCGGCTGATCCACCATGGTCTCCTCCGGGAAGATCACCGGAATCCTGGGACAATTCAGCTGAGGCGTTCCCATATCCACCAGAACCGAATCCACCTTGCCGTCAGAAACCGATAGCTTCAATGTCTTGATTCCAGCCAGTGTATCCACTGTGATCTCTTCCTTATCGGTCAGCCCGAAATCATACACATATTTGGCAACGCAACGAATCCCGTTACCGCACATCTCGCCTCTTGATCCGTCAGCGTTATACATCACCATCTCAAAATCTGCAACATCCGACTTACAGATCAGGATCAACCCGTCGGATCCGATCCCAAAATGTCTGTCACTGACAAACACCGCAACCTTCTCCGGATCTACCAACTCTTCTTCGGTGCAGTCAACGTATACATAATCGTTGCCGCAACCATGCATTTTTGTAAATTTCATTTCGTCACCTCTACAATCTATCGGTCCATCATCAGCATTACCGTCTCGTAATTCAGGGGACCGCCAAAAAGATCCAGGGCAGAACCGATGGTCAGATTAATCTTCCCGCTTCCCGCCTTCCGAACCTTATCGATATCCTCATAACTTCCTACGCCGCCGGCATAGGTCACAGGCACACCCTGATACCGGGAGAGGATCTCCAAAAGTTCCTCGTCGATTCCGGCCTTCTGCCCTTCCACATCTGCCGCATGGATCAGAAACTCATCACAATACTCCGAAAGCTCTTCCAAAAGTGTCGGCGTCACTTCTTCCTTCGTGAACTTCTGCCAACGATCTGTGACCACATAATAGCGATCTCCCTTCTTCCTTGCCGACAGGTCTAACACCACATGCTGCTTCCCTGCTGTGGAGCGAAGCTTCTTCAAATTGATATGATTGATCTGTCCATCGGAAAACACAAAACTTGTTACAATTCCGTGGGAAGCGCCTCCACGGATAAAATCCATGATATTGGCATCGGTGATCCCTCCGCCGATCTGAAGACCGGAAGGGTACGCGGCCAGTGCCTTCATCGCCTGAGCCTTGGAGGCTTCGTATTCGGGGGTCCCGATCTTATTCAAAATGATGGCATGACCACCCTTCAATCCCTCGTTCTTATAAAACTCTGCAAAAAAATCCGCATCGCGGGATGATACAAAATTCTCCTTGGCGGAAGCCGTGGCATCTTCCAGACTGGAACCGACGATCTGCTTCACCTTACCGTTATGAATGTCAATACAGGGACGAAACTCCATAGTAATCCTCACTTTCTCTACTATGTATTATATCCTAAGTCCCTTCTCTTGCCAAACCACTCTACAGATAAAAGTACAAAAAGCCACCCGTCCCCTCTGAGGGGATGAGTGGCTTCTCCTTTGAAGCATATCTTATTCTATTCTTCTGTTGTAATGGATGCCATTCGATATACGAACTTAACATCACCATTCATCTTCTTATTGATTCCTGCAAAGGACTCATAGTCCTCTCCTGCGTCGATGGCCGCCCTGAGACGGTTGGCAAGGGGCTTGATATCGCCATTGTATGCATTGACCAGGGTTTCAATTCCTTCTTCGTTGAACTGAACCATGCCGTCTTCCAATGTCTGGGATCCTGCTGCGAGCTTATCCACTCCTGCAACGATCTTGCCTGAACCATCATAGAGCTTATTGGCACCATTTGTCAACTTTTCATTGTTTGCCACAAGTTTGCTGCTTCCGGCATCCAGCTTGTTGATTCCGGCGATAAGCTTTGTCAGACCGTCGGTCAATGTGCTAAGTCCCTTGGTATCTGCATTTCCATTGATACCGGTATTCAGCTGATCAATACCGGATCCCAGCTTCTTCTGGCCTGCTGCCAGTTTCTGTACTCCGGCATCTGCCTTAGCAAGTCCATCACTTACCTGCTTTGCTCCCTGTGCCAGCTGCTTGGAACCTGCGGAAAGCTTCGCGATCTGACTCTGAGTCTCCTTGGAACCTGCCTGTGCACTGAGCTGACCGGATAACTGCTGGCCTGCTGCATTTAAGGCATTCTTTGCCGCCTGAACCTGATGAAGTCCGTCCAACGCCTTAAAATATGCACCGGTTGCTGTTACCGTTGCGCTTGCCTGATCGGAACCGGCCTTGACATAGTTGGTGGTCAGCGCCGTAATGATCTGCTTCTGTCCGCCTTCCAGTGTTGCAACCACCTTGTCGATATTCTCCAGTGTGATCTTATCTCCTGCCTTTAATACACCGCAGCCTACCAGAAGTGTCATCAGATCCTTGTTGGAATTCAGCTTGGAGTCGATGGTGGTACTGATCTGCTGTGCGCTTGCCTTACTGAAGCTGTCACCTACACCGGAAAGAGCTCCTGTCAGCTGATCGATTCCGGCATCCAGTGCACTTGCACCGTCGCTTACCTGCTTTGCACCCTTGGCCAAAGTTCCCATGCTCTTGGTAAGTCCCGGATTCTCCGCTGTTCCGTCTCCTTCATAACCTGCAATCAACTGATCGGATCCTGCTTTGAGCTTGGTTACTCCGTTGCTTAAAGCCGTAAGCTTCTTGCTGAGGGTCGGGATCTGCTTCTCCAGTGGAGAAACCTTTTCCTTCATTGTGCCGATTCCCTTATCCAGCTGTGTTACACCTGCTGTATAGTCACGAACACCACCGGCCAGAGTCTTTGCACCGGTCTGGAAGGTTCCAAGGGAATCCTGAAGTGTGGTAAGTCCGTCTGCCAACTTATGGGATCCGTCTACCAGCTTCTTGGAGGAAGACTGCAGACGATCCATATCATCATTTAAAGAGCCCACATTGTTGGAAGAAGCAGTCATAAGGCTTCCTGCATTTACCACAACGGTCATGGCTGTCTCCAGCTGGAAGTTTTCAACATCAGCAGAAAGTTCAAAGCTCTCCGGGATCTCAAGATCCTTGTCGAAGCTTCCACCGGCACTCTGAAGGGAATCCTTAAATCCCGGAAGGGTATAACCTACGGCAACGGTCTTGGTTCCGTTCTGAACGATTCGTCCGTTTTTTACGGTTACATTCTTAAAATCATCGTTTAATACCATTCCGGTGATGGCTGCGAAAGGTACCACAACACTGACATTCTCACCGTTTACCTTCTCCGTGAAGGTGGAATTGTTGGTGTAATCATAGTGAATGGTAACATGTCCGCTCTTACCGGCAAGATCCTTTGGAGCGATTTCCTTACCATCCAGCTTATAGGTCACCTTCTGCTCAACCGGAGCCTTGGCATCGGTATGTCCCTGATAGTAAATGTCCTTACCCTTTGCCTCCCAGGTCAGCTTGTCTCCGTCCTGTGTGAACTTCTCCTCACCGTTTACGTTCTCGATGTTTTTCAGATTGGACACATCCGACAGCTCTGTTGCGCCGTCACGGTTGTACAGGTGATCCGCAACAATGGTATCTGTTACAGTTCCGTCTGCATCGGAGATCAGATAGACCGTCTCATCCTTGTCGATGGTCTTTTGTGTCAGCTTGACATTGGCCTGATCCAAAAGGTCCTCGGTTGCTTCCTGTTTCTCGGCTGCCCGCTCTGCAAAGGCGGTATACTGTGTTGCTCCTGTTGCTGCAACGGAAACGATCAAAGCTCCCGCAACCACCCGGATCACATATTTTTTAGAAAAAATCTTCTTTAACTCTGGTAACTTCATAGGTTTTCCTCCTCGGCTTTTTATCGATCCTTGTTTATGAATCCGGCGCTGGTATGGATGATCAGCTTGTCAAAGATCATAAACATACTTGGTAAAATGAAAATAACAACCAACATACTGATGATGGCTCCTCTTGCCATAAGCATGCAAAGGGAGGAGATCATATCAATGTTCGAATACATTCCCACTCCAAAGGTCGCCGCAAAGAATGTCAGGGCGGATACGACCACAGACTGGGTACTGCTTGTTACCGCATCTGTGATAGCCTCATGCTTATCCTTGCCTCTATAACGTCCGGTCTTATACTTGTTTGTCATCAGGATCGCGTAATCTACGGTTGCGCCCAACTGAATGGTTCCGATTACGATACTTGCAATAAACGGCAGGGTCGTATGGGTGTAATATGGAATACCCATATTGATAAAGATCGCAAACTCGATGACTGCCACCAGGATAACCGGCAGAGACACGGATTTGAATACAAAGGCGATAATGAAGAACACTGCAATAATGGAAACAGCAGATACTCTTGCAAAATCCAGATTGGTAATATGGATCAGATCCTTTGTACATGGCGCCTCACCGATCAACATGGCACTCTTGTCATACTTTTTCATGATCTTGGTGATCTGGCTGCACTGACGGTTCACCTCTGAGGATGCGGTGGCATATTCACTTGTCACAAGCATCAGCTGGTGCTTATCGCTCTTCAGTTCATCCTTGACAGATTCCGGAATCGCTTCGGTCGGAAGCATAGGTCCTGTCAGGGAATCAACGGAAGTAGCCATCTTGATACCCTTTAACTTCTTGATCTCTGTGATCATCTTGTCGGAGTTCTCCGGAGACAGATCGGCATCGGCAATGATAATGGAAGTTGCACCCATGGAGAACTGCTCATCCATCTTTTTATTTGCCTGACGGCTCTTAAGGCTCATCGGCAGTGTACCTGCCAGATCATAGTAGACACTGGTATGGGTATAGCCATACAGAGCCGGAACCAGAATGATCAAGAAGATCAGGAAAAATACGTAGCAATGTTTTACGACCCACTTGGAAATAAAACCAAGATCCGGCAGGATCACACGGTGGCTCGTCTTTTCGATCAACCTGTCAAAGACAAGGATCAGGGACGGAAGGATGGTAACACAACTGATTACGCCGAATACAACACCCTTTGCCATAACGACACCCAGGTCGAGTCCCAGTCGAAAACTCATAAAGCAAAGTGCCACGAAACCTGCAACGGTGGTTGTGGATGAACCTACCACTGATACAAAGGTATGGGCAATGGCATGAGACATGGCCCGTTTCTTATCTCCCGGGAATCTCTCCTGCTCTTCCTGATAGCTGTGCCACAGGAAAATGGAATAGTCCATGGTAACACCCAGCTGAAGCACGGCTGCCAGCGCCTGTGTTACATAGGAGATCTGTCCCTGTACAAAATTGGTTCCCAGATTATAGACAACCGCCATTCCGATACTTAAAAGGAAAAGGATCGGTACAAAGACGGAATCCATGGTGATCATCAGAACCACCAGACAAAGAACCACCGCAAGAACCACATAGACCGGAACCTCTTTCAAAGAAAGAAGACGGATATCATTGATCACAGATGCCATTCCACTGACGTAGCACTGCTTGCTGACTTTTGCATCAATGGTATCCAGCGCCTTCATGGTTCCGTCTTCTGCCATTCCCTCATCGAAAAGAACGACCATCAGATCCGAATCCTTATCGGCATTATGGATAAACTTATACGCCTTGTCCGGAAGGGCTTCCATCGGAATGTTCTGATCAAGAACAGAGCCGTACCACATAACCTTCTTGACGTGATCCACCTTCGAGATAATATCGGCGGTTTCCTTTAAATGGACCTTATCCATTCCCTCTACTACGATAAAGGAGTAGGCACCGGTTCCAAACTCGTCCAGAAGCATCTCCTGGCCCTTCATGGTGTCAATCTCCTTCGGCAGGTAGGAAAGGATATCGTAATTTACTCTTGTGTTTAAATACCCGATTCCGGTTGGAATCAGCAGGATAAACGCAACGATGAGAATTACGATTCTGCTTTTTACAACTGCTTTACCTAGTTTGATCATTTTCTCTCATCACTTCCCATTTCTAATCAAGGTCAATTTTTACAATTTAAGTGTAAAAAAAAAGAAGGGGAATTGACATATTCAATCCCGCCTTCGATGTCTTGCCGAAATATACAAACGCTGTTATTTGTTTATCAGTCTATGACAGTCCATGGTATGATGTTCGTTTTCGGATCATCCGGCGCCGAGGATCTTCTTCGCCAGTTCCACCTCTTCCCCGGTGGGCACCCTTACGCCCTCCAGCTGATACGCAATGCCGAGCTCCTTCCATTTAAAGGTTCCAAGGGTATGATATGGAAGGACCTCCACCCGCTCCACCGTCTTTAGGGTGTCGATAAATTCCCGCAGTTTCCTTAAGGAAGCCTCTTCTGTGGTGATCCCCGGAACCAGAACATGACGGATCCACATGGAAACGCCCCGATCCGAAATATCCCGTGCCGCCTCAAGGATGTTGCGGTTGCTTTGGCCCGTAAGCACCCTGTGCTGCTCGTCATCGATATGCTTAAGATCCAGCATAACAAGATCCGTCACCTTCATCAGAGCCTGCCACTTGGAATAGAAAGGCTCCTCCCTTGTAAAAGGATTGGCAGAGGTATCAAGGCAGGTAGAGATTCCCATTTCCTTTGCCTTGGTAAAAAGCTCCAGTACAAAGTCGATCTGTAGAAGAGCTTCCCCGCCGCTGACGGTAATACCTCCGTCCCGTCCCCAGTAGGTCTTGTAGCGAAGGGCCTGGTTCAACAATTCCCCCGCCGTCTTTTTCTTCGGTCTTACCCATTCCTTCTGCTCCACCTTGTATGCACCTTCCATATTCCAGGTATCCGGATTATGACAGTACTTACACCGCATATGACAGCCCTGCAGAAAAATGACAAAACGAACCCCCGGTCCATCCACGCTGCCGAAGGTTTCGATCGAATGAACATTACCAAAAATCTGTTCCTGTGTATTATTAACTATTTCTTCCATATTTATAACCCGTCTTTCTGCGAAAGACACCGATGCGGTTATGAAACCG
>CAMGZH010000040.1 GCA_946182825.1 uncultured Lachnospiraceae bacterium | reverse complement strand
GAAGTTTGAAAGAAATCGCTTGGCCTGAAATTCAGTCAAAGTGACCGCAAACAGCGAAAAGAAGAGTTTGCGGTCACTTGGAGGAAGTTTGAAAGAAATCGCTTGGCCTGAAATTCAGTCAAAGTGACCGCAAACAGCAAAAAGAAGAGTTTGCGGTCACTTCGCGGAACTTTCAAAGGCACAGGGGCTGCCGCTTTTGATGTGAAGAAGTCATCAAAAGCGGCAGCCCCTTCTGGCGTGCGTTACTGTCGGCTCTGCCTGTACTGGCGAGGCGTCATATGGTAGAAATTCTGAAAGGTCCGGTTGAACGTGGTCTGGCTCTGAAAGCCGCAGTCTTGCAGGATCTCCGTAATGGAGGCCTTGCTGTCGGCAAGGAGAGCAGAAGCGTGTTCCAAACGCACCGAGTTGATGTAGTGGTTAAAGTTCTGATGAAAGGTCTTGGAAAAAACCCGTGACAGTGAAAACTGGTTCACGCCAACGGCCTCCGCCACTTGAGGAAGTGTAAGACTTTCCCGGAAATGGGTGGCAATAAAGGTGATGATCTTTGATACCAGATCCTGATTACGGAAGTCTTCTCTTGGTTGAAGATTCATCAGTGGGAGGCAGCGGGACAGGATGACCTGGATCCAGGCGTGGCTCAGCGCGTCCTGATGCTGGGTCGGATAATTGCCCTCACTGTTCTTGGAGTGCTCCAGCGCAGAAAGGACATACAAAACATCCTGATGCAGGTCGGAGGCCTTAACCACCGGACTTTCCGGTCGTTGTTTGACGAGAACATCCTTGTAGCTGCCAAAGTACGAAGGTGCGGCAAGCATGGAAATGCAACGGCTTCCCTTGTCAAAAACCTGAAAATGGTGGATCAGATTTGGAAAAATCAGTGCCAGATCACCTCTCTCCATGTGAAAAAGGTCAGTGCCGGTGCCAACCTCCAACGTTCCTTCTGTTACGTAGATAAACTCCATGGATTTGTGTAGGTGAGGCGGAAAATGGGAACATGGACGCTCCTTTACCTCTAAAATATCTAGATCTTCATGAAAACTTGGAATCATTCTGGTCCCTTTCCACTTACGAAACTTTTCGTTATGTACCTATAATATAACACTATTGGAAGGTGTTTTCCATCAAAAGAAGTCAGAATATTGTATTTGTGTAAAAAAAATGAACGTCGATACAAGGTTTGGTAAGGCATCCCTACATCAATTTATGAAAAGATAACTCCAAACACAGGTGACAGGATGATCATCACCACGGAAAAGGCGAAGGAATTCACGGAAACCAGAGTGGCTCTTTGCTCGGATGGAATCATATGATTCAAAGTAATATCGGAGCGAACGCAGAAGAGGTTGTCAGCAAAGGCGCCAACGAAGCCGCCTGCGATCATCAGCCGGAAATCCCCGGTGAAGACAGATCCGAAGGCAAGCCCAACTCCAAGGAGGCAGCCGCAGGCAATTTTCGAAAGTCGACAAGAGGTAAGCGCCTCCGCCACTTTAGCGCCGGATGCCGAACCAAGCCCCATGAAAAAGAGGGCGGGACCCAGCCAGAACTTAGGCAGGTGAAGCATAGGAAGTTTCGCCTGAAGGAAAAAAAGGATCAGTACGGATACGGCACCGCTGATGGAGTTGAGGAGGATGATCCATCTTGCTCTGGGGCTATGGAGTAAAAAGCGACAGCTTTCTTTGGCAACTTCCAGAAAACGCTGGTAAACGGAGGACTCCCCTGATTTTTTGGAAGAGTTACCCGCAGCTTCGTAAAGACCTAAAAAAGAGCGCACTATCCCCGTCGGGCCAAAAACTGCATCCATTCATTAACTGAATATTCACAGTGATCCAACGCATGAATAATTGCTCCTTTCTATGAAAAATATCAATGCTTTCCTTGTAGAGGATAACATTTGTCCATGGGATACGTCAAGTTGGGGGGAGAATTGCACAAAAACGCAGGGGGGCATTTTGTGGGGATTATACAATTGACGCTAAAGGATATGTGTGATAATTTTTTAATTAGAATTAAACGTTTAAATCTAATGCGATAGATCGATCGGAAAGCCCTAAAGCGATAGATTGAATCGGAAAGCCCTAAAGTGATAGATCGGCCGGAAATCCCCGGAGTTCAAGCGGCAGTTGCAACGATTGCCGTTTCAATTTTACCGCAAGATTTAAACGATTAAATCTAAAAACAACGCAACGAGAGGAGATTCAAGATGAAGAGAAAACAGGTCGTAACATTTATTCTGATGGCATGCATGGCAGTAGGAAGTCTGGCAATGACAGGCTGCGGCAGCAAGGGAGAAGCGGCAGACAAGACACAGAAGACCGAGCAGGCCAAGAGCGATGAGGTCAAAGTCACCATGTATGACACCGATGGCAAGACCGAGCTGGGCACAGTGAATGTGAAGAAGGGGGAGACCTTCACAGCAGAGGATCCGAAGAAGGACGGATACACCTTCGTCGGCTGGTATGTTACACCGGAGCTGTCTAGAACCTTTGATGCCACCAAGCCGCTGGAGCAGGATACATCCCTGTATGCAGGTTTTTCAAAGTATCAGGAGGATAAGAGAGATTTCTACATCGTCGGAAGCGGAACAAGCGATGTATTGAAAGAGTCTAACTGGGGAGCCGTTGTGGGAGATGCCCAGAAGCTGAAGAAGGAAGACAACAAGGAAGCCAACGTGTACACCATTACATTGGATCTTAAGGCAGGGGATCAGTTCCAGTTTGCGATGGACGGTTCCTGGGGAGACCAGCGAGGATATGGATATCTTTGCTCAACAGAGCAGGATGGAACAGAGTACTTCAAGAACTCCGGATCTCTGGGAGATGCATCCGTGAAGAAGTCCAACATTGAAGTGGCAGTGGACGGAAACTACACCTTTACACTGACGACCCATCCGGCGGACGATACCTATGATACAGAGGATGAGCATTATTCCGAGGATAAGAAGGAAAACTTCAACTTAAATCCATACGACACCATCAACTTCGTATACAACGGAAAATAAAACGCCGGGGACAAATAGAGAATTCTTATACCAGAAGATCGTGCTGCTCGATGGGGGTGCGCTCAAGGGTCGCGTCGATGCACTCTTTCAGATAGTCCAGCTTGGTATCGGACAGGGAAGGATGGTAGAGGAGACCGTTGCAGTGCGGCGCAAGAAGCTGCGACAGCACGGAGTCTACGACCACCACATTCTTACCGTAGAGGGCAGGGAGGTCCTCATAGGAAGAGACAATGGTCAGGGACGGAAGGAAGTTGCGGTAGAAAGCCATCTTATCTTCATTGGAAGAAGGCAGCATGACAACCGTAAAGTCCTCGCTTCCGAAGTGCTCCCGGCCGGAGGAAAGCAGAGTGGCAGGATCGGTGTTGATCTGGTAGAACAGAGGATCGTCCACCATGCAGTCAAGGGCGATGAGAGGAACGAAGTTGTTGTCGCCGAGACGGAAAAAGGTGTCCTTGGCGGTGTTGTAGCAGATGATGGCATCCGCATGGTCGCACTTGCAGAGGTCCTCGTCGTTGAGGAGAAGGATCTCGAACCGGTTCCGGTGGAAGAAGTTGGAGAGAACCTTCAGAACGGACAGGTCCTCGGCGTTGCCGAGAGGCGAAGTGCCGGAGGGAAGGTAGACGGCGATCAGGCTTTTGCGGTTGGAGACAAGCGCCTTGGCAGCCTGATTCGGTGTATATCCCAGAAGGTTAATGACCTGAAGGACCTTCTTACGGGTTGGTTCAGAGATCCGCACGTCGGTGCGGTTGTTGACAACATAAGAGACAGTGGCGATGGAAACCCCGGCCTCCCTTGCGACATCTTTGATGGTGATATTATTACGAGCCATACTACCTCCCAAAAAATTAGATATTTAATCGTTTCACTAAATCTGTTATTATTAAAAAAGAAAACGATTGGTTTGTCAAATGTAAAACACGAACAAATGCACAACAAAGTATAAATGGATATACTTCATCGTACGACATAAACGAAAAAGAAACAAGAGAAGGATAGAAATAGATGAATCAATATGCGTTACTGCATATACCGGATTCGCGATACTGTTTTGCCGTGGGCAGGGATGAGATCGTCATCCGCCTGAGAGCGGCGAAAGATGACAGGGACATAAGGGTGAAGCTGGTATATGGAGCCAAATATGAATATCAGACCCATCGTCAGACCGTAGAGATGACGGCACACTATGAGGATAATCTATATAAATATTACGAAAAAAGACTGAAGCTGGAGGATGTGCGCCTGGCCTATATTTTCCAGATCGAGGAGAACTGTAAAACCTACTACTACAGCGAGGACGGGTTGACGGACACCTACCATTATCCGGAGGCGTTCTACAACTTTTTCCAGATGCCTTACATCAACGAGAACGATCGCATGAAGATCGTGGACTGGATGCCCGGGGCCGTGTTTTACCAGATCTTTGTGGACCGGTTCTGCATCGGGGATGAGAATAAGGATCTCTCCTACGTGAACATGCATTGGGGCGACCTGCCGACCCCCAAGAGCTTTGCCGGTGGGGACTTGCGGGGGATCATCAAGCGACTGGATTATCTGCAGGAGCTGGGGATCAACGCCATTTACCTGACACCGATCTTTCAGTCCAAGTCCAATCACAAGTACGACATCGAGGATTATAAGAAGATCGATCCCATGTTCGGAACCCTGGAGGATTTCAAGGAGCTGGTGAAAAAGGCCCATGAAAAAGGAATCCGCATCGTGCTGGACGCTGTGTTCAACCATTGCAGCATGGAAATGAAGCAGTTTGCGGATGTGCTGGAAAAGGGAAAGAAGTCCCCCTATTATCACTGGTTTTTGATTCAGGGGGATTATCCGAAGCCGGAGGAGATGAACTACGAGTGTTTTGCCTCCTGCAACTATATGCCGAAGCTGAACACCGCCAACGAAGAGGTGCAGGACTTCCTGCTGGACATCGCGCTGTACTGGATCCGGGAGGCGGATATCGACGGATGGCGGCTGGATGTGTCGGATGAGGTGTCCCATGATTTCTGGCGAAGGTTCCGAAGAGAGGTGAAGGCGGAAAAAGAGGACTGCGCCATCATCGGAGAGAACTGGCACGACGCTTACACCTACCTCATGGGAGACCAGTACGACAGCATTATGAATTACGCTTTTACCAAGGCGTGTCTGGACTATTTTGCCCATGATAATTTCAGCGGCGAACAGATGGCGGAAAAGCTCAACAACATCCTGATGCGAAACACCCTGCCGGTGAACCGGATGATGCTGAACCTGTTGGATTCCCACGATACTCACCGGATCTTCACCGAGGTGGGCGGCGATAAGGATAAGGTCTTAAGCGCCATTGCCCTGGAAGTGATCTTCCCGGGAGCCACCTGCCTGTACTACGGAACCGAGATCTGCATGGAAGGCGGCTACGATCCGGACTCACGGCGCTGCTTTAACTGGGACAGACAGCAGTGGGACAGGGGATTTTTCGAGGAAGTCCGACAGCTGCTTCGCTATAAGCGAAAGGACATCGTCCAGAAGGGAGACGTCCGAATCTACGCAGTGGATGAGGTGCTCCATGTGGAGAGACGATACGAGAAGCGAAAGCTGATCCTGCGGATCAATATGACCGGGGAAGAACGCCTGGGCATAGCATCCGGAAAATATACAATAGAAGAAGGGGAGGGAAAAACGTCATGAAAAAAAGAATGATAGCAATGCTGATGCTGGGATGTATGGTTCTGACAGCCGCAGGCTGCGGATCCAAATCTTCTGCAAAAGAGTCTACGACAAAGGGAACCGGAGCCGCTGTTTTTAACGGAAAGCTGGAAAGCGACGTTACCATCCGGGTTCTGGAAAATGATACCGCCATCTCCAAGGGCTATTTCAAGGAGTTGATCGACGCCTTCAATGAAGCTTACAAGGACAAGGGCATCAAGGCAGTGGACGCCAATATGGACCAGTATCTGGATCTGGCCAACGACGGCCCTTACGGCTACGGCCCGGACGTACTGTATCAGGCCAATGATGTCATAATGAAGTACGCCCAGGGGAAGCACATCCTGCCGCTGCCGGTGGAGGACTTCGACTGCTACGATCAGATACCGGAAACCGCCTGGAAGGCCTACCAGACGAAAAAGGACGGCAAGACCTACACCTGCGGTGTGCCGGTAAACGTACAGGCGCCTCAGCTCTACTACCGCAAGGATCTGCTTCCGAAGGACTGGGAGAGCACCTGGGACAAGGACGGCGACAAGGTGCCGGATATGGTGCAGACCTGGAAGAGCATGTACGCTTTTTCAACGGAACGACATAAGGAAAATGCCAAAACCTACGGATATATGAAGTCCCTGAACGATATGTACTTCTCCAGCGGATTTTTGTTCAGCTATGGCGGATACATTTTCGGAAAGGAAAATACGGATCCGAGCGACATCGGCTTTGCGGCAGGAGATGCGGTGAAGGGAGCAGAAGTGTTGTATCAGCTGGCCTCCGCCATGAATGAGGACTGTATCGACGATACCATCACCACCAACGCCTACTCCAAGCTGGCGGACGGAACGTATTTTGCAACGATCTCCACACCGGACGTGTACTCCACCTTCCTTGGCGAACTGGAAAAGGAGTACGAGGCGAAGGGAGACAGCAAGGACGCAGCAGAGAAAAAGGCGAAGGAAAACCTTGTGATGACAACACTTCCCGCCCTTCCCAAGAGTGGAAGTCTGACGGATCAAAGCGATGAGACCATCGATTCCAAGAGCATGGGCGGTGTCAACGGCTACGCCATCAGCTCTTACACCAAGGCACCCAATGCCTGCCTGGAATTCGTCAAGTTCGCAACGGATTACAAGATGATCAAAAAGAGAGCCGAGATGCTTGGAATTGCACCGGCAAGAGAAGATACCGCGAAGGAAATAGGAGGAACATCCGAGGAGATCTACAAGAACCTGGATAAGGGCAATATCATCCTGATGCCATCCATCACCGAGGTGTCACAGATCTGGACACCGGGCAAGACCTTCTTTATCGATCTGGCCAAGGACGTGTTCCGAAGCGACGATAAGAAGAAATACAAAGACGAAGCGGCAATGAAGCAGGGACTTACGGATATGTGTGATCAGATCAGGGAAGCGATCACCACATTGCAATAGGGTGAGAAAATGAAAAGCAAATGGAAACAATGGAAAAATTTTATACAGGGATCTACCGGAGCGGTGAAGCTGTCCATGCTGGTCATGGGCGCCGGCCATATCCGGTATGGCGCCGTCACAAAGGGACTGATCTATCTGCTGATGGAAGTCTCCATGATCGTCTACTTTGTGACCAGAGGCCTCTCGGACATCGCCGGATTCTTCACACTGGGAACCCAGAAGGCGGATGCCTGGTCCGGCGTGGAGGGCGATAACTCCATCGTCATGCTCATCATGGGCATCTTCGCCTGGATCGTGGTGGCGGCCTTTTTGTACTTTTACATCCAGAATGTGCGGGGAGCCTATGCCTGCCAGAAGCGCAGCCAAAAGGGACTGCCCCAGATCGGAGTCAAGCAGGAGCTTGCCTCCCTGCTGGATCAGAAGTTCTATGTGCTGGTACTGGCACTGCCGGTGGTGGGGGTCTGCATTTTTAACATTCTGCCTATCATCTTTATGATCCTCATCGCCTTCACCAATTACGGAGGCAAGATCGTACCGCCGGAGCTGGTGGACTGGGTAGGACTGGACAACTTCAAAAAGCTGCTGGTCCTCTCCAAATTCGCCCCGACCTTCGGCAAGATCCTGAGCTGGAACCTGCTGTGGGCCGTGCTGTCCACCGCCCTGAACTACTTTGCAGGGCTGGGGCTGGCGCTTTTGCTGAACAAGGAGTGTGTCAGGGGAAAAGCCTTCTGGCGTGCCTTCCCCATCCTGGCTTACGCCATCCCGGGCTTTATCACCCTGCTGGCGTTCAAGTTCATGTTCTCCTACGGAGGCCCCATCAATCAGCTTATCGTCTCCCACGGCGGCACCGCCTTCGGTTTTCTGGATCTGGATGCGAAGTGGAGTGCAAGGATCATAGGACTGTTGGTCAACTGCTGGATCAGCGTACCCTCCATCATGCTGCTGGCCACCGGCCATCTGTCCAACCGGGATGTTACTCTGTATGAGGCAGCCAAAATGGACGGCGCCGGTCGCTGGAAACAGTTCTGGAAGCTGACCATGCCCTACATGATCTTTGCCACCACACCGGTGCTGCTGGGACAGTTCATCGGAAATTTCAACAACTTTGGAATTTTCTACTTCCTGCGAGGCGGACTGTACATGGACGGCTACTTCCTGGCAAGTGATACGGACCTTCTGATCAACTGGCTGTACAACCTGTCCATTGACAACAACTACTACAGCATCGGCGCAGCCATCAGTCTGATCATCTTCCTGATCACCTCGACGATCTCGCTGATCGTATATGTGAAATCACCATCCTATCGAGAGGAGGATACCTTCCAATGAGAAAAAAACTGGACACAGCCTGGACCTACGGGCTACTGGTCATCGTGGCATTTATATTTTTCTTTCCCTGCCTCTGGCTGATCCTGGCCTCCTTCTCGAAGTCCGGAAGCATATACTCCTTCGAGGGATTTTTCCCGAAGTCCTACAGCCTGGCAACCTTCCATAAGCTGTTTACCGACACGAAGATGTACAACTATCCCCGGTGGTTTTTGAACACCCTTTTCGTCGCCAGCGGTAGTTGTATTCTGGGAACCTTCCTGACGATCCTGACGGCCTACACCATGTCCCGCTTTCAGTTCAAAGCGAGAAAGCCCATGATGAAGACCACCATGGTGCTGGGCATGTTCCCCTCCTTCATGGGCATGACGGCGGTCTACCTGTTGATGACCCAGTTCGGCCTGATCAATCACCTCTGGGGACTGATCCTGATCTACGCCGGCGGAGCGCCCATGGGTTACCTGACCCAGAAGGGCTTCTTCGACACCATTCCCCGGGCCATCGACGAGGCCGCCAAGATCGACGGCGCCACCAACCTGCAGATCTTCCTGCAGATTAACCTTCCCCTTGCCAAACCCATGATCGTCTACACCGCCCTGACCTCCTTCACCTGGCCCTGGAGCGACTTCGTTCTTCCGAAGCTCCTCCTGAAGGAGAAGGACCTCTACACCGTGGCCGTAGGCCTGATGAGCCTGGATGAGACCGAGTTCGCCCGCTTCGCGGCCGGCAGCGTCTTCATCGCCCTGCCCATCGTCATCCTGTACTTCTGCCTTGTGAAAAACATGGTGGACGGCATCGCCCAGGGCGCGGTGAAGGGGTAAGAAAACGGCATAAAAACATAAACGACATAACCGATATGAATCGATGCGCGAACGTCCTCCCCACGGGGAGGACTTTTTGGTGTGGCGGGGAATATAAAGCGTAGGGGAGATATGGTATAATGGCGTAGCGCAGGAATTTGTATAGGAAATTTAGAAAAGGAACCACAACGAAGGTTGCAAGGAAGGTTGCGGTGAGGGAATAGATGTGGTATGTAATACAGACCCAGGCGGGTCAGGAATATGAGGTGTGCACCTGGATCAATACGTTTGTGGATAAGAACAGCTACAAGCGCTGCTTCGTGCCACTGTTTGAGGATGTGTGGCGAAGGGAAGGCATAGGGCATATCAGTGTCAAGACGATGTTTCCGGGGTATGTGTTCCTGGAGACAGACACCCCCTCCCAGGTCTATCTGGAACTTAAGAGGTTGCCGAAGATGTCTTCGGTGCTCTATATGGAAGAGGGAGAGGAGAAAGTCTTTGCAGCGCTTTATCCGGAGGAGGAGCAGTTCTTCGATTCAATCCTCTCGGATGGAATGCTCCGGGTAAGTTACGTGGAGCTCAATCCCAGTCGCAAGATCGTCCGGGTTATCGGTCCCCTGGCGCAGTATCGGGACCAGATTGTTCGAATGGATATCCCCCACAGGCGCGCCATCGTGGAGCTGCCGATGCTGGGGGAGATCCGCCGGGTAAAGTTTTGTCTGTGGATGGACAAGGATCCGAAGATCGACTGGATCGAGCAGGCGAAGCAGGAGCAGAAAACGAAAGACCATTCCGATCAGTCCGGGCAGGAGCCGGCCAACACTTGGGACTGGAAGGCCTGGCAGAAGATCAACGCCGCCCGCAAGGATAAGGTGGAGGAAGCGGAACTGTATGGCTACCAGGTGGGAGATCACGTCATCAACACCACAGGAATCTACGGTGACATTCCGCTGGAAGTGGTGAAGATCAACCCGGGCAAGCGTACCGTCACGGTTTCCATGCTGTTATTTGGTAATACAACAAACGTGGAGATGGGGATGGACTGCGTGGTTCGAAGGGATGCCCATAATTGATGCGATTGTTTGTGTTTTATGATGTAGAGTGGTATACTAGAACGGTTGTATTTTAGCCTGATGATTGGTCAGGTAAAGATAGGAAGGGAACACATACTGAGTTGTATACGCAGCCGGTACCGTGACACCGGACACATGGTTTTGCCGCTGGGGCTTTGCGCCGCAGTGATGGCGAAGCCATGGCTTTTTTCATGATCGGTGATAAGGTGCTATTAGAGGGGGCTGTGTGAAAAACTATCAGCAAACGATAGAATTCAGGAATTAGAGGAGCGATATTACAGTGTACGACTTTTTAAAAGATCCTAGATTTAAAGATATAGAACCATTTGAATCCAAAATATGGTTATCAAGCCCTACCATGCATGGAGACGAGCAGAAGTGGGTAGATGAAGCGATTCGGACGAACTGGGTTTCTACGGTTGGTGAAAACATTAACGTAGTAGAGCAAGATATTGCGAAGATCATTGGAAGACCATATGCTGTGGCACTCTCTGCCGGCACCGCTGCATTACATCTCGCTATAAGACTTGCAGGAGAGAAGCTCTACGGACCGGCAAAGCCAAATCAAGGAGTGCTGGAAGGTCGTCGAGTCTTTGCCTCGGATATGACCTTCGATGCTACGGTTAATCCGGTATGTTACGAAGGTGGAGAGCTTGTGTTCATAGATTCATCCTATGATGATTGGAACATGAGTCCCGAAGCTCTTGAAAAGGCGTTCGAGATTTATCCGGATGTTAAGCTCATAGTTCTCGCACACCTGTATGGTACGCCGGGAAAAATGGAGGAGATAAGACGGATTGCGGATAAGCATCACGCTTTGATTGTGGAGGATGCAGCGGAAAGTCTCGGTGCTACGATATTCACTACCGCTGGTGGCGTGTACTCAAATACTCCAGCTTTCAAGACAGCTGTTGAGAAGAACGGCCTTTCTAAGATGGCTATTGGAAAAGATGAGAGCATGAGAAGTGGCCAGAGAAGTGACCAGGATGAAAAGGAAGGTGTGTGGCTTCAGACAGGAACCCTCGGCGACTATTCAATCATTTCTTTCAACGGAAATAAGATAGTGACAGGGTCGTCCGGCGGTATGCTTCTGTGTGATGAGAAGGCTGACGCTGATAAGATCAGGAAGTGGAGTACTCAGGCTAGAGAGGCGGCATCATGGTATCAGCATGAGGAGCTTGGCTATAACTATAGGATGAGCAACATTATCGCGGGGATTGTGAGAGGTCAGCTTCCTTATTTAGGCGAGCATATTGAGGCTAAGAAAGCGGTGTATGAGAGGTATAAGAGTGGACTGGCGGATCTTCCGGTTTCGCTGAATCCGGTACCGGAGAATGTTGTTCCTAATTATTGGCTGAGTTGTCTATTGATTGACGAGAACGCTATGGCTCCTTTCGTAAGAGGAGAAAAGGATGAGCTGTGGAGGACGGAGAGTGGGAAGAGTAGTCCTGGTGAGATTCTTGCGGCGATGGCGGCGTATAACGCGGAAGGAAGGCCGATATGGAAACCTATGCATATGCAGCCTGTGTACAGAGGTAATGTGTTTATCAGCAAAAGCGGCATCACAAGAGGTAGAAGTAATGCCTATATAGATGAGGGAAGGGTAGTTGATGTTGGTGCGGATGTGTTTAGAAGAGGCTTATGTCTGCCTAGCGATAATAAGATGAGTCGGGAGACTCAGGATAGGGTTATTGAGATTATTCATAGGTGTTTTGAGTAAGGGAGAATTGTGATGGCTAGTATGACAAAAGAAGAAAGAGCCAAGCAATATTTGGATTGGCTAGAGGCCGATAAGACTGAGAACGGAATACAAAGAGTTGTTGATAGTTTAAATGAATTGGTATATTCCGAATCTCAGAAGCCAATTTCAAAAGAATATAAACTATCTATCATTGCAGAGATGGAAAAGCAGGCTCCTTCTCATGAAGTGATTCTGGAGCATGCGGAAAACAAATCTATTTTGCTTCTTATTCAAACAGTGAAGGCAAAAATAGAGAGTGATAAAGGGAATAAATCATGAGTCCATATGAGATTGCAGCTGTTGTTTTATCAAGTATTGCGATTATAGCTACTGCAATTAACATAGTTTTTTATTTCAGGCTTACTAGGGAATATAACGGGTTGGTCAAAGAGCAAAACAAGATAGCTCAAGGTCAGGCTGAAACTTCTATGCGTGAGTTGATAATGTCAGCGAGACGAAATGTTGAAACTGTATCTGAGAAAGTTGCTTGTCGGAATGAAGAAACAGATGATGTTGTTAAAACTATATATGAGCAGATGTTTGATTCTGCACAAGAAGATTTGAGAAATGCTTATGAAGAAGCATGTAGCAGATACAGGGATGGCAAGGTAGATAAAGAACGTTTTAAACGCATGTACAGCACCGAAATCAGAAGACTTGTAGAAGATGATGCTCAAAAAGAAAACTATGACACAATAAGCACTCCATATGAGTGTACGGTTGTGGTGTACAAGGAATGGTTTCAACTTGAAAAATAACAGTTGAATTCTATAGTGGTCACGATTGTTGTATAGGAGCTTTGATTGAAAATATGCTTGATTTCTTATCAGGGAGTTGTATGACCACAGGCTCTTAATAAGATCAGAAGGATTAGCTGGCGGATAAGTGACCAACTGTGGGGATAACCACACGCGATATTGAAGAAGTTGGTAGGTGAGAATGAAGCGAACAAAACATAAACCATATGGACCATATGAGAAATACATAAAACGCCCGCAAGATTTCCTGTGTGCGCTACTTGCTACTATAGTTCTATCTCCTGTCCTTCTTATCACAGCTATTCTCGTCCGTATTAAGCTAGGATCCCCTGTTCTCTTTACGCAAGATAGACCCGGCAAGGATGGAAAGATATTCAAGCTTTATAAGTTCCGTACTATGCTGCCACCGAAAGATGGTGTGATTGACCCAAGTCAAGATAGCATGAGACTCACGCCTTTTGGTCGAAAGCTCCGCTCCACGTCTCTCGATGAACTCCCGGAGCTTTTTAATATGCTAAAGGGTGATATGAGTGTGGTTGGACCCAGACCTCTACTGGTGCAGTATTTAGACCGCTACAACGAACATCAGGCAAGGCGTCATGAGGTGCGTCCTGGTTTCACGGGATTAGCTCAAACACACGGACGTAACAGTATCTCTTGGGAAGAAAAGTTCGACTGGGATGTTAAGTATGTAGATCACATTACTTTCTTGGGTGATTGGAAGATTATCTTTGATACCATCAGGACTGTGCTGAAGCGAGAAGGCATTAATAATGCTGAGGCAGCCACAATGACTGAATTTATGGGGAGTGCTCAGAAAAAATGAATAGATTGATTATTATTGGTGCTTCCGGTCATGGTAAGGTTGTGGCTGATATCGCTAAGAAGTGTGGATATACAGACATCGTATTTCTTGATAATGATACGAATATCAAGTCGTGCGCAGGTCACCCCGTACTTGGCCCTGATACGATGACGGGTGAGCTTGATGGCGATGTGTTTATCGCCGTTGGAAATGCTGCTGTTAGGAAGAAGTTGATGAAGAGGGATAAGGGACGGAACTTTCCTGTTCTGATTCATCCAGATGCAGTTGTAGCTGATGATGTTGAAATCGGCGCAGGCTCCGTAGTTATGGCAGGGACTGTGATTAATCCGGGAACGAGGATTGGAGAAGGTGTGATCATTAACACAAGTTCTTCAGTTGATCACGACTGCACAATCGGAGATTTCTGCCATATATCAGTTGGGGCGCATCTGTGCGGAACGGTGAAGGTTGGAGATTGTACTTGGATTGGTGCTGGAAGCACGGTGTCTAATAACATAAACATCTGCTCACAGGTTACGATTGGAGCAGGAGCGGTTGTTGTACATGATCTAAAGGAGGAAGGTACTTATATCGGAGTACCGGCAAAGAGAAAGAGTAAGCCTAACCTAACTGGGGGGGGGTACAAGCCCTCCGAGTTAATATCTATAAATACAATCACAGTTCCTTCTGTGGTTGCCTACTGGCAGCATAGGAGGACAGCTTGATGAAAGACTTGATTATTTTCGGTGCTAGTGGATTTGGCAGAGAGGTTGCTTGGGCTGTAGAGCGAGTTAATAAAGCAGAGCCCACATGGAATCTACTGGGATTTATGGATGACGATGAGAACATCCAGGGATCAGTAATTAATGGATACAAGGTTTTAGGAAAGACAGGTGATATAAAGAAATATTCTGATGCCTATTTTGTTTGTGCAGTTGGTGCGTCAAGGGTTAGAGAAAAGATAATTGAAAACATGAAGGCGATTAATCCGAACGTCAAGTTTGGAACGGTAATAGACCCAAGTGTTGAAATGTCTGATCTTGTGACGATTGGCGAGGGCACTATCATTTGTGCCCATACAATAATAACTGTAAATATCTCCATAGGTAATCACGTGATCATTAATCTTGATTGCACGATAGGTCATGATGCAATTTTGAATGACTTTGGTATTACAAATATCGGACATGCAGTTGAGTTGGGAACGGGTATGCAGATTATTCAAGGCAAAAGCATAGGAGATTACAGTATTGTTGGTGCAGGCGCGGTTGTTGTAAAAGACATCCCCGAAAAATGTACAGCAGTAGGAAGCCCTGCAAAACCGATCAAGTTTTTTGAGAACTGATGATAGATTTGTTAATTGAGAGGGCATCAGAGTTGAAGATAAATACCGTTACAGTTATTGGTGTTACTGGAACCATGGGGGCAAATATTGCAGGAATCTTTGCTTCTTTTGGAGATGCTAAAGTTTACTGCGTAGGAAGAGATATTGAAAAGGTTAAGAAGACCATTCCGAGAATTGTAAAGTCAGTAAAGGCTGATGCGATAAGTCATAATCTTGTCCCTGTTGATTTCAGTAACTTGGAAGAGTGTGTAAGCAAGTCGGATCTTATCTTTGAGAGTTCCAAAGAGGATATCAAGATTAAAACCGAGATAGCTACACGAGTTGGTAAAAGCATGAAGCCTACAGCTATCTCTGGCACAGACACGTAAGTGGTTTATGAACTTTGATCAGGCAAGCACAAGAGATACTGAAACGAATCCGTTAGTTGGTGGAAGACTTGGAGTATCTGATTGCTCACAGGTTACAGATGGTGCTGCGGTTGTAGTGCTTGCATCTGAACGATTCGTGAAGGAAAGAGGATATTGCAATAAGCCAATTGTTAAAGGCTATGGTCACAGAACAGCTCCGATGCTGTTTGAAAAGAAAATGGCTGATAATGCAGAGAGTGAGTATACACTTCCTTGGACAAGACAGGCATGTGTAGATGCTTATAAAAGAGCTGGATTAACTGTTGACGATATAGATGTGTTTGAGACACATGATTGCTTTACATCTTCTGAGTATGCCGCTATTAGTGCCTTCGGTTTAACAGAGCCAGGTAAGGAGTATGAAGCTATAGAGTCTGGAATGATAGAGTTCAATGGTACTAAACCGATTAATCCATCCGGCGGCCTCATAGGTGCAGGTCATCCTGTCGGTGCATCAGGAGCGAGAATGCTTCTTGATCTCTACAAGCAGGTTACAGGAACAGCAGGTGGTTACCAGGTGGCAGAAGCCAAGAATGGCATGATGCTCAATATAGGGGGATCTGCCACAACAAATTATGTGTTTATAGTTGGAAGGGAACAAGAGGCGTTTGTATAGATGGCAAAACGAGTATTAATGGTTGCAACAGTAGCGGCAACAATCGGATCCTTTAATATGAACAATATTAGAATTCTCCAGGATCTTGGATATGATGTTGATGTTGCCGCTGATTTTACAGATGTTAGCGTGTGGTCGGAAGAACGACTGAGTGGTTTTAAGAAACAATTGAGCGATATGAGTGTTGAAGCAATTCAGCTTGATTTTTCCAGAAACCCTTTGAAGATTGGAAAGCATACCGCTTCATATAGAGAGGCTGTAAGGTTACTTAAGGATAAGCAATATTCATTCATACATACGCACACTCCTATTGCATCTGCAATTATGAGGTTGGCGGCTCACAAGACTAGTACAAAGGTCATTTACACAGCTCATGGATTCCACTTTTACGATGGAGCACCACTTAAAAACTGGATAATCTTTTATCCAGTTGAGAAGTTTTTGAGCAGATGGACAGATGTATTGATAACAATTACCAAAGAAGATTACAAGAGAGCGTCAAAGTATTTTAACGCTAAGAGTACAGTATATATTCCTGGCGTAGGCGTGGATACTGAGAAGTTCAAACCGAACGAGAATAGCAGGGAGAAAATCAGAAATGAACTATCTATTCCAGCAGACAGAATTATTCTTCTTTCAGTTGGCGAACTCAATGAGAACAAGAACCACGAAAGGGTGATTCGAGCCATAAGTGGTATGAATAATATCACATATGTGATTGTTGGGAAAGGAGAACGAAAATTCAAATTGGATGCGGTCGCTACAGAGTGTGGCGTAGATCTCAGGCTTCCAGGATTTCGTAAAGATGTTGTAGATTTCTATAATGCCGCTGATATTTTTATTCTTCCGTCAATACGCGAAGGATTAAATGTTAGTTTGATGGAAGCAATGGCATGTGGATTGCCGTGTTGTGTTGGAAAGATTCGAGGTAATGTGGATCTTGTGGATGACTGTTTATTTACTCCAATAGATGAGGGTCAGATAAGAGATGCAATTAGTAAGGCTATAGAAAAAAAGACCGAGTTGGGACAGAAGAATCTACATA
>CAMGZH010000039.1 GCA_946182825.1 uncultured Lachnospiraceae bacterium | reverse complement strand
CAATGATCGATCGGCTGTAACCGAAGTGTCGTAGGTTACGTCCCTACTTGGGGAGATGATGATATATCCACACTTTTTTGTTATAATAATATGCATCGAAGTGAACACTTTTTTGGAGGGATACAGAGCATGGGTTTATTACATTTTCCGGCAGAATTCTTTCAGGATGAAGAGCGGGACGGGTTTTTGGTTCCGGAAATGATGAAGCGAGCGTGGGCCGCGGAGTTGGAAGTCCTTGAGGTGGTTCGGCGGGTGTGCGCAGAGCATAATCTGAAGTTTTACGCCTGCGGCGGAACGCTGCTGGGGGCAGTCCGTCATAAGGGCTTTATACCTTGGGATGACGATATCGATGTCTATATGCTTCGGGATGAATATGACCGTTTCCTTGAGGTAGCACCGCAAAGTCTACCGGAGGGGTTTGTATTGGCAGGAACTTATGCAAGTGAGCCACGCCTTTGGGAGGCAAACAATATGCCTCAGGCACGTGTGATTGCAGATGAGACCTATTTTTCCATACCGAAGCTGATGACATATTTTCATGGTTTTCCATATATGAGAATCGGTGTGGATATTTTCCCTTACGACTATTTGCCGGCAGATGAGGACAGGCAATATGAGCTGTTGAGGTTGTACTATGAATTGAATTTTACAGAAGCGAATCTGAATCTTTATATCAAAGACGGAGTATTGGAAAAGAGGCTTCGTGAGTTAGAGAAATATCTTCCGAATTCGTTTGAACGAGAGGATATGACGCTCCTGCGGCATCAGCTTCGCCTTGCAGCAGATCAATGGATCCGTCAGACACCGAAGGAGGAGGGTGTCACCCTGGCAAATGCCATGTTTTACGATGTTCCAAGGGATCGCAAGGATTTCCATGGATATACGGGCAGACGCATCGATGGACATGAGTCACCCATTGAGCTTCCTTTTGAGACGATTACCATGCCGGTCACAAAGTATTATATCGACGCTCTGCTGGATTCCTTTGGCCCGGATTATATGACACCGGTCAAGTTTGACGGAGATCATGAGTATCCGTTCTATAAAAAACAGGAAGCAGCTATGGCACAGTTGTTGAAGGAGTCCGGAGTGGATTCTTCCATCGATGAATTTTGTAGAAATTGGCATCGGCTGAATGGAGGAGATTAAAGAGAAACCCTACGACAGATTTGTCGTAGGGTTTTGTGTTGAAGACGAATAAATGATATAATTAATTGCAACTATTTGCTCGTACGAAGAGCAAAAATAATAGGAGGACTAAAATGCTAGAATACAAATATGACACACAGTTATTGATTGATGGTGAAGACTTAGACGAGGATGAGATCAACGATTACTTTGTAGAGAATTTTAAGGGTGATTGTCTCCTGGCAGTGGGGGATGAAGATCTGATCAAGATTCATTATCATACCAACGAACCATGGAAGGTTCTGGAATATTGTTCCACACTGGGCGAGATCTACGATATCGTAGTTGAGGATATGGACCGTCAGTCTAGAGGACTGAAGGGCTAACACCTATTCGATTGTTTCGGATATCGGCATAAGGAGGTGCTCTAATGGCAAACAAGCATATTAGGCCGGAGAAGATAATTCATAGTGCCGGTAAGGTAGATGTAAGAAACTGTAGAGCCTGTGACCGGGTTTTTGATTATCCGGGATATGGACCGCAGGTTTGTCCGGAGTGTCTGAAGACGGAGGAGGAACAGTTTGAGATCGTTCGTTCCTATCTGGAATCACATCCCAGAGCAACGCTTGTACAGACAACGAACGATACAGGAGTTTCGTTACGGAAGCTACAGGCCTGGTTGAGAGAAGAGCGACTGTCCTATGCAACATCAAAGGGATCAGGTTTTACCTGTGATCTATGTGGAGTACCGATTGTAGCCGGGCGCCTTTGTCCAAAGTGTGCAGGGAGACTGGCGAATCCGGAACGCTCGAAGCGAACCTTAAAAGGGAATTCTTCAAGGGAAGAGACAGAATAGATTTAGCAAGTATTAGACACGGAGTATGTTATGACCATAATGGGAATAACCCTGATTCAGATTCTTTTGATTTATTTAGCACTGTCGTTTATTTTGACGCTGGTCTCCATATTGAGAATGTATGTGATCAGCGACAGGGCATGTGGGAAAAAGCTTGGTTCGGATCGGATCAAGGCGCTGAAGAAGCAGGGAAGGTACCGCCAGTATCCGATTTATTCGGTTGAGGAGATTCGAGAGAAGAAAAAGCGGGGGGCGGCAAGACTTTCCGTTTTTATGAATGATTCAGGGGAAAGGAGCCGATGTGTTATTATTTGTCCCGGTGGCGGATATGCACACCTTCAGACAAAGAAGGAAGGTTATCCGATTGCAGCAAGATTAAACGAGCTTGGTTATACAGCATTTGTACTGGAATACCGGGCAGGGCTGGATTGCTCTACCCATGCACCAATGCATGATTTGGCGCAGACGGTACGTTTTATTGAGGCCAGAGCCAATGAGTTCAATGTGGATATGAAAGACTATGCGGTGATCGGTTTTTCAGCAGGAGGAAATCTTGCAGGTATTTTTGCAACTCAGGCGTATGGCTACAACAAGTATAATGTGAGAAAACCGGGATGCCTGATCCTGGGCTATCCATGGACCAATGTGAATCATTGGGTGCAGCATCCGTACTGGAATATCTGGGTGGCACTGATGGGTGTCTGGTTATCCGAACGTGGTAATATGTATATGTTCGGTAAGCATAATTTCAATCGTAAAAAGAGAGAATCACTGTGTCTCCAGAACTGGATCACAGAAGATTACACACCGGTTTACATGTTTGCCGGTGGCAACGATGTGCTGGTTCCATCCGCATCCCATACGGATGTACTGGCGAAGGCACTGGATGAAAAGCATGTCACATACGAATACGATAAGTTTTTCGGACTTCCACATGGTGTTGGTCTGGGAATTAAAACCAATGCCAAGGGATGGCTGGAGCATGCACTTTCTTTTTGGGAGAAGCAGTGCCAGGTAGAGAAGAAGTAAAGTTTCGTGGAGTGTGTATCTCAGTTGGAGATTGGAACTTTCACTGAGATAAAAACGGGGACGTTTCTGCAGAGTCGGCAGAGAATGTCCCCGTTTTTATAACAAAAGAAAATGAAAAAATGTGCAAAGAATTATTTATTCATGTTCTTTGCAAGTTCACAGATCAGGTGAATGCAGGTCTCTTCCCCAAGGGTGCCGCTATCAAGAGCAAGGTCATAATTGGAATATACGCCCCAGTGCTGATCGGTATAATAGCGATAGTAGGTGCGGCGCTGCTTATCCTTCTTATGGATACGCTTCTTGACATCGACGTTGGTGATATCACCATAGCGCTGGAGAACACGTGTGATGCGGTGCTCCAGGTCAGAATGGATCAATACATTCAGGCATGGAATCTCAGCGTTCCGTAAAATATAATCGGAGCAACGACCGACGATCACACAGGGACCGCTTTCGGCAGCTTCAAGAATCACCTTGCGCTGTGCAAGGAAGATCTCATCCTGCGGGCTCTGGAAATACATGGCAGAGGCAGCAGAAATATCAAACCATTTATTGGCGGAAGAGGTAGTCTCGCCCTGTTCCTCGATCAGTTCCTTGGCGTAGCCACTTTCCAGAGCGACCTTGTTAACGATCTCACCGTCATAGAACGGGATGTCCAAAGTCTTGGCAACCTGTTCACCAATGGTATGGCCGCCACTACCGAATTCTCGACTGATTGTGATGACTGGATACATAATTTTTACCCCCTTTAGAATAAAAACTAGCATAAAATTCGTATCGGTTATTTGATTATATTTTAAGAAAAAAAAGAGAGAAAGTCAAAAAAAACTGTCAATTCAAAAAGAGGTGTATATGAAGATCTGCTATATGGATTTTAACGACCAATACAGGGAATTGGAGAAGGAGTATCCGGGGATTCGATTGGATCTGTCAACGATCCCTGGAACCAACTGTTATTGTGATGAAGCGGCAAAGGAAGAACTGAGAAAGCGAATGCGACCGGTGGGGGAGGATTGCAGGGTGCATTTCCTGGATTCCGGAAATTATCATTATCTGACGCTGCTTTGGCTTGAGAGGATCAAAGAGCCCTTTTCGCTGGTGCTGATGGATCATCATCCGGATTATAAGGAGGCGGCTTTTGGCGGAATCACTTCCTGTGGTGGATGGGTTCGGGAGGCACTGGAGATTTTTCCGAATCTGAAAAAAGTGTATATGGGAGGAGTGGATCCTCAGCTGATGGAAGAGCTGCAGCCTCTGTCGGATCGGATCGAGGTGTTTGATATGGAACAGACGCTGAGAGGCTGCATAGAGCCACAGGAGGGCCCCTTTTACGTGTCACTGGACAAAGATGTAATGGAAGAACGTTATGCCCGTACAGACTGGACACAGGGCTCTGCTACCCTGGAAAGGGTCATGGAACGTCTGGGGGAGATTTTTGAGGAAAGACAGGTGCTGGGTGTGGATATCTGTGGTGAAAAAAAGGAAAACCCTTCTCCTGAGGACCGGAGAATCAATGAAGAAACGAACCGGGAGCTGCTTCGCAAACTTTTGAACACCGACTAAGATAAAAAAGGCTTTTCCCTTACGAATGGAAGTAAGGGAAAAGCCTTTTGTTGTTATGATATTATTTGCGCATGCCGGCTCTTTTTCTCTTAAGAGGGTCAAGGATACGCTTACGGATACGAAGGTTCTCCGGTGTAACCTCCAGCAACTCATCTGTCTCGATGAAGTCAAGTGCCTGCTCCAGGGAGAGGATCTTAGGAGGTACTAAGGTAAGTGCCTCGTCAGCAGAAGAAGTACGTGTATTGGTAAGGTGCTTCTTCTTACATACGTTCAGCTCGATGTCCTCAGAACGAGCGCAAGATCCGATGATCATTCCGGAATAAACCTTCTCGCCCGGTCCGATGAAGAGTGTACCACGATCCTGCGCAGAGAAGAGACCGTATGTTACGGACTCACCGGTCTCGAATGCGATGAGAGATCCCTGCTTACGGTAAGCAATATCACCCTTGTATGGCTGGTAGCTGTCAAATACGGTATTTAAAATTCCGTTACCCTTGGTGTCGGTCATGAAGTCACCACGGTATCCGATCAGACCTCTTGCCGGAATAAGGAACTCAAGACGAGTATAGCCGCCGGCGATTGGATTCATTCCCTGCAGCTCACCCTTACGCTCGGAGAGCTTGGAGATAACAGCTCCGGAGAATTCATCCGGAACATCAACATAAGCACGCTCGATCGGCTCAAGCTTCTTGCCGTTCTCATCCTCGTGGTATAAAACCTCGGCTTTGGAAACAGCGAACTCATAACCTTCACGGCGCATGTTCTCGATCAGGACGGACAGATGTAACTCACCACGGCCGGAAACCTTGAAGGAATCAGGGCTCTCTGTGTCCTCGACACGAAGAGATACATCGGTGTTAAGCTCCTTATACAGACGGTCACGAAGGTGACGGGAAGTTACGAACTTACCCTCCTGTCCGGCAAAAGGAGAATCGTTAACGATGAAGTTCATGGAAATGGTCGGCTCTGTGATCTTCTGGAACGGGATAGCCTGTGGATTCTCAAGACCACAGATGGTATCTCCGATATGAAGATCGCTGATACCGGAAATTGCTACGATAGAACCGATCTTAGCCTCAGTTACGTCAGCTTTTGCAAGACCTTCAAACTCGTAAAGCTTACTGATACGTACACGTTCCTTCTTATCCGGATCGTGATGGTTGACAACCATAGCTTCCTGGTTAAGCTTGATGGAACCGTTGGTTACTTTACCGATACCGATACGACCAACGAATTCGTTGTAGTCGATGGTAGAGATTAGAACCTGTGTATCAGCATCTGGATCACCCTTTGGAGCCGGAATATAGTCAAGGATTGTATCGAAGAGAGGCTTCATATCCTTTGGCTCATCATCTAAATTCTTCATTGCGTATCCGTTCTTGGCAGAAGCAAATACGAAAGGAGCATCCAACTGCTCGTCGGAAGCATCAAGATCCATGAAGAGCTCTAATACTTCGTCAATGACTTCCTCAGGACGAGCACCGTCACGGTCGATCTTATTGATACATACGATAACAGGAAGATCTAAGTCCAATGCCTTCATCAGAACGAACTTTGTCTGTGGCATAGCACCCTCGAAAGCATCCACGAGGAGAACGACACCGTCGACCATCTTAAGGATACGCTCAACCTCACCACCGAAGTCAGCATGACCCGGAGTATCAACGATGTTGATCTTGGTATCCTTGTACTTAACAGCAGTGTTCTTAGACAGGATCGTAATACCACGCTCACGCTCGATATCGCCGGAATCCATGACACGTTCCTGAACATCCTGATTCTCGCGGAAGACACCGCTCTGCTTTAACAGTTCATCAACCAGGGTAGTCTTACCATGATCGACGTGGGCAATGATTGCGACATTACGAATATCTTCTCTCGATTGAATCATGAAAAAAACCTCTTTCCTTATATAAAAGATGAAACGATTGATATTAATGCGACCTTATAATTTTAGCACAATCTAATTGGATTACAATGATAAAAGTGCTTAAAAGCAGGGGTGAAACTTACGTTAAATGTCACAGTTTAGACAAGGCGGAGGATGAAAAATAGAATAATTTGTTATTTTTTGGTGAATGTGGTATATTGACCGAGACTTGAACATAGACATTGGTATGTTTGTCTATGAAATGTTTCGCAAGCGTGTTTTGAATACAACTGTGAGGGCGATTAGAATGGCAAAAGTACAGGTATATTATGGCACAGGTGCGGGGAAAACATCTGCAGCGTTGGGAAATGCAATTAAGGCTGTAAGCAACGGAGCCAGTGTCATTATCATTCAGTTCCTGAAAGGAATGCTGGATGAGGAATTTATCAAACGACTTGAACCGGAGATTCGAGCATTCCGCTTTGAACGGTCTTCTGCCTGCTTCTGTGATCTTTCAGAGGAAGAGAAGACAGAAGAGAAACAGAATATCTTGAACGGGTTGAATTTTGCAAAAAAAGTTCTGACCACCGGAGAATGTGATGTGCTGGTGTTGGATGAGGTTCTTGGCCTTGTGGACGAGGGACTGATCACAGAGGGTGAACTTGCTGAGATCATGAAGTGCGGATTCCCTTCCACACAGCTGATTGCGACAGGAACAAAACTTCCACCTGCGATCCGAGAGGCGGCTGACCAGGTGCTTCAGATTGTGGCTGAAAAATAAGAAGTTACATTGACAGGGCATTTGGTGAATGCTATAGTTAACGAGTACAAGAGATCAGGTAGAGGTTGCGCTACGAATGAGTAGTCTATCAGATGTTGCAGAGACAGATGAAGATAGATAAAAGGTCACAGCGCCGAAAGAAGGCCGGGACTGCCAACGGCATTCTTGGGTACGAGTCGAACAGGTTCGTAACTGTCATCTTAGGATTAAGGTGGGGCGCTATCTATTATTATACAGATTTTGTGTATAGTGACGGCCCATAGTAAGTGGGTCGTTTTTTATGTAGTATGTTGATGTTGGTGGCAAAATACGACCAAGGAGGAAGAACATGGCCATATTTACAGGTGCAGGTGTTGCTATCGTTACACCTATGAAGGACAATGAGGAAGTAAATTACGATAAGCTTGGGGAACTCATCGAAGAGCAGATTGCCGGAGGAACCGACGCGATCGTTATTGTTGGAACGACCGGTGAGGGTTCTACCCTTACGATGGAGGAGCACAGCAAGTGTATCAAAGCTGCGGTTGAGTTCACAAAGAAGCGCATCCCGGTTGTTGCCGGTACCGGTTCTAACTGCACCAAGACAGCGATTCAGTTAACAGAAGAGGCAGAGTCCTTTGGTGCGGATGCAGCCCTTGTTGTGACTCCATACTATAACAAGGCGACACAGGAAGGTCTGATCAAGCATTACAGCATGATTGCTGATTCCACTAAGATGCCTCTGATTCTGTACAATGTACCGGGTCGTACCGGCACGAATATTCAGCCGCAGACCGTTGCTACCTTAACAAAGACCAAGAAGAATATTGTGGGTATCAAGGATGCGACCGGTAACCTTGCACAGACAGCAGAGACAATGCGCCTTTGTGATGGTAACCTTGAGCTTTACTCCGGTGAGGACGGACTGGTTGTACCGATCCTTTCCTTAGGTGGAATCGGTGTTATTTCTGTAGTAAGTAACGTTGCACCGAAGCAGACACACAATATGGTGCTGGATTACCTTACCGGTGATACAAAGAAGGCACTTGAGGCTCAGCTGAAGGTTCTTCCTCTGGTAGACGCTCTTTTCTCTGAGGTTAATCCGATCCCGGTGAAGAAGGCATTGAACCTGATGGGCAAGAATGTAGGACCTCTTCGCGCACCACTTTGTGAGATGCAGCCGGAGAACGTTGCACGTCTTGAGAAGGCAATGAAGGAATTTGGAATTTTATAATAGATTCCTAGCTTGGGAGGAAAAAGATGGTAAAAGCAATCATGAATGGTGCAAATGGTCATATGGGACGCGTGATCACAGACCTTTGCAAAGAGGATAAGGACATTGAGATTGTAGCCGGAATCGATCCGTACAACGGAATCGAGAACGACTATCCGGTGTTTGCTACACCGGAGGAATGCACTGTTGAGGCAGATGTGATCATTGACTTTTCTAATGTGAAGGCAGTGGATGCCCTTCTGGATTACAGTGTGGAGAAGCAGATTCCGGTGGTACTCTGTACAACAGGTCTTTCAGAGGAGCAGCTGGCCAAGGTGGAAGAGAGTTCTAAGAAGGTAGCGATCCTGCGTTCAGCGAACATGTCTCTTGGAATCAACACTCTGCTGGATCTTCTTAAGAAAGCGACCAACGTTTTTGCAGAAGCCGGATTTGATGTTGAAATCGTTGAGGCACATCATAATCAGAAGCTTGACGCACCAAGCGGAACGGCCGTTGCTCTGGCAGAGTCCATTAACGATGCGGCAAACGGACGTTACACATATTGCTATGATCGTAGCCAGAGAAGACAGAAGAGAGATCCGAATGAGATCGGAATGTCTGCGATCCGCGGTGGTAACATCGTAGGTGAGCATGAGGTCATTTTTGCAGGACTGGATGAGGTCATTACTTTCAAGCATCAGGCTTTCTCCAAGGGTGTATTTGGAAAGGGTGCAATTGAGGCAGGAAAGTTCCTTGCAGGAAAGGCAGCAGGCCTTTATGACATGCGAGATGTTATTGCGGCAAAATAAATAGAACGAAATAGCCCCGGAATCGTGCTGATGGCACGATTCCGGGGCTTTATTTATCGCCGACGGAGATAAACGCTCTGCGGCAGGTCTCGTGGGCGAGACTTGAATTTTACCGATCAAGACGACGTCTGCAACGTCTCTGCTGAAGCAGTTCCTTCCAGATGGATGGATGGAAAAGAATGATAAGCGGGAAGAGTTCCAGTCTTCCGGCTAACATATCAATGATCATAACAATTTTGGACAGATAGGACATGTCGGCATAGTTTGCACAGGGGCCGACTTTGTTGAGTCCGGGTCCAATGTTGTTAAAGGTTGCAGCCACAGCGGTAAAGCTGGTCTCAAGATCCTGACCTTCCACAGAAACCAAAAGAACGGAGACCACAAAAATAGTCAGGTATGTGATCAGATATACATTGACGGAGCGGATGACCTCATGCTCGATGGGTTCGCCGTCCAGCTTGATCTTCTTGATGCTCTTTGGGTGAATGTAGGAATTCGCCTCTTTTAAGAAGGTCTTAAACATAATGATCAGTCGGGAGACCTTAAAACCGCCACCGGTAGAGCCGGCGCAGGCACCTACAAACATAAGAAGCACCAGGACAGATTTGGAAAGTGTCGGCCACGTATTAAAGTCGGTTGTCGAGTAACCGGTAGTGGTGATGATACTTCCCACCTGGAAGGTGATGGTACGGATCGCTTCTTCAAAGGAGTGGAAGGAACCGTGTATGTTCAAAAAGATCACAAGGATCGCGGAAAGGATGATGCAAAAATATGCCTTTACCTCTTCCATGGCAAAACTCTTATGAAGGTTGCGGTGCAGAATAAAGTAGTAAAAGTTAAAGTTCACACCGAACATGATCATAAAGATGGTAATGATCCACTGCTGAAGCGCCGTATAGGATGCGACAGAGGAATTTAAGATTCCAAAGCCGCCGGTGCCGGCTGTACCAAAGGCCATGCAAAGTGCGGTAAACAGATCCATTCCGGACAGAAGTAACAGGATCGCCTGAATTCCTGTCATGGATAAATAGATCATATACAGAATGGTAGCAGTACTTCGCATTTTCGGAACCAGCTTACCCACGGATGGACCGGGGGATTCCGCACGCATCAGATTGATATTGGTTCCGCCGGACAGTGGAACAATGGCCAAAAGGAAAACCAGGACACCCATTCCTCCGATCCAGTGGGTAAAGCTTCGCCAGATCAGAGAAGCATGGGATAAGGCTTCCACATCGTTTAATATGGAAGCTCCCGTGGTGGTAAAACCGGATGCGATCTCAAAAAGTGCATTGATGAAGTCTGGAATCTCCCCTGTAAAAATGAGAGGAAGCGCTCCGATCACAGAGATCATGATCCAGGACAACGCCGTAATAATACAGCCGTCCTTGAGGTAAAAGGTGGTTCGTTCCGGCTTCTTGCGGCTGGTAATGGTTCCTAAAAGAAAGCAAACGGCGGCAACAGTCAGATAGATCAAACCTTCCCGCTCACGGTAGATCATACCGGTTATAAAAGGTACCAGAAGAAGAACAGATATAATAAGTAATACCTTGCCAAGGACAAAACGTATGACAGATTGATTCATAGATTCTCCTGTTTAAGCTAAAATATCGACAACATCGTTGAAACCTGTATGTGTCGTTACGACCATTACAGAATCACCAACTTCAATGGTATCATTACCACTTGGGAAAATGATACGTCCGTTACGGTTGATAAAAGAAACCATCAGGTGATGCTTCAGGGTCAGCTCCTTCAGAGGCTTACCTGTAACGGCGGAGGAGTGACCGATCTGGAACTCGATGGCTTCCACCCTTCCGTCGTACATATGATAGAGTGTTTCAATATTGCTATCTTGAGAAGCACGCTTTGCACGGGCATATGCGATAATGGCCTCCGAGGTGATAATACGCGGGTAGACCACGCTGCCCAGATCCAATTGGCTGATAACATTCTGGAATGCAAACCGGTTGATTTTGGTAATAACTTTGGCATCGGACACCTGATTGGCATGCAGGGTCAAAAGAATATTCTCTTCGTCGATACCGGTTAAAGGTACAAAAGAATCGGTGGTCTGGATTCCCTCCTCCCGGAGAAGTTCAGCATCGGTTGCGTCACCGTTGATGATGATCGCGTTGGGCAGAAGAACGGAAAGTTCCTCGCACCGCTTCTGGTCGCGTTCGATGATCTTAACATCGATTCCCTCACGAAGGAGCTGAGAAGCCAGATAAAAAGCAGCTTTTCCTCCACCTACGATCATACAGTTACGTACGCTTGTGGTGTGAACTCCAAGGCTCTTCAAGGCCTCGCGTCCATTGTGACGGGAGGTGACAAAGGAGACAACATCGTCCGGTTCGAATACAAAATTACCGTTCGGAATCACAACTTCGCCCTTACGCTCGACGCAGGTGAAAAGAAGATTCTCCGCTGTCCGTGCAATGGAAAAGACGGCCTTGCCCACAAGGGTACAGTCCGGCTTGATCTTAAACTTGATCATCTGTGCCTCGCCGTGGGCAAAGGAATTGACTTCCAGAGCAGCGGGCAGGTACAGAATGCGGGCTGTCTCCATGGCAGCTTCCATCTCAGGATTAATGATCATGGCAAGCCCAAGGCGGTCGCGAAGATAGTTGATCTCGCTACTGTAATCCGGGGTACGAACCCGGGCAATGGCTGCACAGTTACCCATACGGGTGGCAACGGTACAGCATAAAAGGTTGAGCTCATCCGAGCCGGTAACAGCGATGAGAAGATCGGCATCATCAATACCGGCTTCTTTTTGTACGCTGTAGCTGGCGCCGTTCCCTACGTAACCCATAACATCGTACTGGTTCGTGAACTCTGAGATCTTCTGCTCATTTGTGTCGATCAGGGTAATGTCATTGCCTTCACGTGAAAGCTGATCGATCAGCGTGGCACCGACTTTACCACAGCCGACGATGATCACTTTCAGCGGACTTATGTCCGAGGTGATATCCTTAAACCCAAACATATGATATGTCTCCTCTTGTATATCGTAATCGATTAGATCGTACCAAAGATACGGTCACCGGCATCGCCAAGACCGGGACAGATATAGGCCTGCTCATTCAGCTGACGATCGAGATGACCGACGTAGATCTGAACGTCCGGATGATCCTTGTGAAGTCGCTCTAATCCTTCAGGAGCAGCAATGATACACATAAACTTGATCTTCTTACCACCGTGCTGTTTGATAAAATCAACAGCAGCAGATCCGGAACCGCCGGTAGCGAGCATAGGATCTACTACAACGATGGTACGCTGATCGATTGGGTCAGGAAGCTTACAGTAGTATTCCTGTGGTTCGTGGGTTTCAGGATCACGGTAAAGACCGACATGGCCAACCTTGGCGGTTGGAACAAGAGAAAGTACACCATCTACCATGCCAAGTCCGGCACGCAGGATCGGAACGATGGCAAGCTTCTTGCCGGAGATAACCGGAGTCATGCAAGTCTCAATGGGAGTTTCAACTTCAACCTCTTCCAACGGGAGGTCACTCAAAGCTTCAAATCCTTCTAACATTGCGATCTCGCCAACTAACTGACGGAACTCATTGGTTCCACAAGTTTTATCACGAAGTCTTGAAATCTTGTGCTGAATCAATGGATGCGTCATGATCTTAATGTTCTCTACATTAGTGAAATCTGCCATTATGGCCTCCTTTATTTTCATCTTATTTTATTGATTTTTCGTAGCTATTGTAAAAGCCCAAAATATTATAGGACAGACACAAATGGAAATCAACTGACAATAATTCATCTTGTCATTGAAGGTAGAAACAACTATAATTTTTGCCGGGACGCAATTAAGCCTTAGAAATAGGAGGAATGTATGGAAACAAAAACAGGTGCAATCAAAGACGCCAGTCGGCTTGGACTGCCGAGAATGCTGCTGTTGGGTCTGCAGCATATGTTTGCCATGTTTGGGGCAACCATTCTGGTACCGATCCTGGTAAACGACTCATTTAAGGGCCAGGGAATTTCGGTCCAGGTAACGCTTTTTGCAGCAGGCGTAGGTACACTATTATTTCACTTTATTACAAAAGGAAAGGTTCCGGCTTTTCTGGGTTCTTCCTTCGCTTTTCTGGGTGGATTTGCAACCATTGCGAATCTGAACACCGGAATCTATGCTGATATGACAATGGGAGAGAAAGTCCCATATGCCTGTGGCGGAATCGTAGTAGCGGGACTTCTTTATTTTATCCTTGCACTGATCATCCGACTGGTGGGTGTTACAAAGGTCATGCGGTTCCTGCCGCCGGTTGTAACCGGTCCGATCATTATTTGTATCGGGTTATCCTTGGCACCTTCCGCTGTAACCAATGCATCCTTGAATCCGATTCTGGCCATTATTGCCTTTGCCGTGATCGTGATCTTCAACATCTGGGGAAAGGGCATGTTCAAGATCATTCCGATCTTAATGGGTGTTGTTATTTCCTATATATGTGCATTGATCTTCAACGCAGTGGGAATGACAAATGTGGACGGTTCTGCGATCCTTGATTTTTCAACTGCAGCCCATGATAAGATCATCAGCATTCAGCCCTTCGTGCTTTGCAAGTTTGATCTGACAGCGATTCTGGTTATGGCACCAATCGCCATTGCAACCATGATGGAGCATATCGGAGATATTTCTGCAATTTCCGCAACCGTGGGAGAGAATTTTATTGAAGATCCGGGGCTTAACCGGACCCTGATCGGTGACGGTGTTGCGACAGCTTTTGCCGGACTGATCGGTGGACCAGCCAACACGACTTACGGAGAGAATACCGGTGTGTTAGAACTGTCTCACGTACATGATCCTAAGGTGATCCGACTGGCAGCAGGCTACGCTATTGTGCTGTCCTTCTTCCCGGCAGTGGCGGATCTCATCGGATCCATGCCAAAGTCCATCATTGGTGGAGTAAGCTTTATCCTGTACGGAATGATCTCTGCCATCGGTGTGAGAAATGTTGTAGAGAATAAGGTGGATTTTGCAAAATCAAGAAATCTGATCATCGCAGCCGTCATCCTGGTAACCGGACTTGGTTTTTCATCCGGACTGACCTTTACGGTGGCCGGCACATCCATCACATTGACATCATTGGCGTTAGCCGCTATTTTCGGTGTTGTATTAAATGCCATCCTTCCGGGCAACGACTATGTGTTTAAGTCAAAGGAAGAAAAGGATGAGTCCGAGTTATCACAGATCCGAATGTAAAAGGGACATTTTTCGTTGGTTTTGTCACTTGTGCTTTACAGGATCCTAACCTATAATTGACTTTAATTGTAACGAATGACTTCTACAAAATGAAGGAGAGCAGCATGGAACAGGAAAAGGTCATCGTTATTGACTTTGGCGGACAGTATAACCAGCTGGTTGCACGTCGTGTCAGAGAGAATAACGTATACTGTGAAATCTATTCCTATCGTACCGATCTGAGCAAGATCAAGGAGATGAATCCGAAGGGTATCATTTTAACCGGTGGCCCGAACAGTGTGTACGAAGAGGGAGCAGCAACTTGCAGCAGGGAACTTTTTGAACTGGGGATCCCGGTTTTAGGACTTTGCTATGGTGCGCAGCTTATGATGCACGTACTTGGCGGTAAGGTTGAGCGAGCCGCTGATCGTGAGTATGGTAAGACAGAGTGTCATACCGATAACACTTCTGCATTATTTACAGATGTTCATGAGACAACGACAGTCTGGATGAGTCACTTTGATTATATCAGCCAGATGGCAGACGGTTTCCGCGCGGTTGCTTATACAGACAACTGTCCGGTTGCGGCTGCTGAGAATCCACAGGCCGGTCTTTATGCGATCCAGTTCCATCCGGAGGTTCTTCATTCGGTAGAGGGTAACAAAATGCTTCGCAATTTTGTCCGCAATATCTGCGGATGTGCCGGAACCTGGAAGATGGATTCCTTTGTGGAGACAACCATTAAGGAGATCCGTCAGAAGGTTGGTGACGGCAAGGTATTGCTTGCACTCTCCGGTGGTGTTGATTCATCGGTTGCAGCAGGCCTTCTGGCGAAGGCCATCGGTAAGCAGCTGACTTGTGTATTTGTAGACCATGGTCTGCTCCGTAAGAACGAGGGCGATGAGGTCGAGGCTGTTTTCGGTGAGAAGGGTCAGTTTGACCTGAATTTTATCCGTGTGAATGCCCAGGATCGTTATTATGCCAAGCTCGCCGGTGTTACAGAGCCGGAGGCAAAGCGTAAGATCATTGGCGAAGAATTCATCCGTGTCTTTGAGGAAGAGGCGAAGAAGATCGGCGCTGTGGATTATCTGGCACAGGGTACTATTTATCCGGATGTGGTGGAGTCCGGTCTTGGCGGTGAATCTGCCGTGATTAAGTCTCACCACAACGTTGGTGGTCTTCCTGATTTCGTTGACTTCAAGGAGATCATCGAGCCACTTCGTAACCTCTTCAAGGATGAGGTGCGCAATGCCGGCCTTGAGCTTGGCATTCCGGAGCGTCTCGTCTTCCGCCAGCCATTCCCAGGTCCGGGTCTTGGCATTCGTATCATTGGCGAGGTCAATGCGAAAAAGGTTGCCATCGTTCAGGATGCCGATGCAATCTATCGTGAAGAGGTTGACCGCGCAGCCGATGCATATAAGAAGGCAAACGGCCAGGCTCCTTCCTGGAAGCCGGATCAGTACTTCGCTGCTCTCACCAACATGCGCTCTGTCGGCGTTATGGGCGACGAGAGAACGTATGACTACGCAGTTGCCCTTCGTGCAGTCAAGACCATTGACTTTATGACAGCAGAAGCAGCTGATATTCCGTTTGAAGTTCTGCAGAAGGTTATGAGCCGGATCATTAATGAGGTGCGTGGAGTCAATCGTGTATTCTACGATCTGACGAGTAAGCCGCCTGGAACGATTGAGATGGAATAGACCCGCTAAAAGGTATTATTGCCCGCAAACCCTTGTATTTAAAGGGTTTGCGGGCTTTTTATATTTTAGTGATACGAAAATGATGACTAGTCCCAGGCGGTTTGTAGGTTGAAAAATGAGTAATTTCAATTCTGTTATATTTGTTTTCTGATACATATTTTTGCAAAGGAGGAATAATTATGCCAGCGTATTTTAATCAGAAAACAAAGAAATGGGATGCAAATTTTTCTTATAGGGATTTTGAAAATAATTCCAGAAAGAAAATGAAGAGGGGATTTAAAACCGAGGAAGAAGCATTGACTTGGGAGAAAGATTTTAAAGAATTTTGTAAAAAAGATATGTCAAAATCTTTTGGCGAGTTCTATAGGAATTATGTAAGTGACATTCGTCCTCGCGTAAGGCCGAGTACGTGGAGGACAAAAGAGTATATTGTTAAATATAAAATTCTTCCGTACTTTAAGGACATGCCAATGAACAGTATTAAACCTTTGGATATATTAAAATGGCAAAATAAATTACTTGTGATTCAGAATAAAGATGGAAATGGTTTATCAGGAACGTATCTTAAAACGATACAGGCCCAGTTAAGTGCTATATTTAATCATGCTACACGATTTTATGATTTACCTAGTAATCCGGTTAAAACAGCTGGGCCGATAGGAGTCGTACGGAAAAATGAAATGAATTATTGGACCAAAGAAGAGTATTTGAGGTTTATTGAGTGCATGAAAGTTAGTGATAAATATTATTATGCTTTGGAATTACTCTATTGGTGTGGACTTCGTGTCGGAGAAGTATTGGCGTTAACTGAATCTGATTTTGATTTTACAAACCATACATTATCAATTACCAAATCTTTCCAGATAATAGATGGCGAGGAGGTTGTAACAAAGCCAAAAACAATTACCGGAGTAAGAACTGTTACTGTTCCCACGTCATTATGCGAACAACTGAAGGACTACGTGAAGAGAGGCGATAGGCGAGAGAGGATATTTCCATATGCAAGGCAAAGACTATATAAAGAACTAAAAAAGGGGATTAAATTAACCGGAGTAAAAAATATTTGCTTACATGATTTGAGACATAGTCATGTGTCACTTTTGATACATATGGGATTTTCTGCAGTGGCCATAGGGAAAAGAGTGGGTCATAAAAGTGAGCATGTGACGTATTATTATGCACATATGTTTCCCGGGGTGCAGGAGGAGATGGCCGACAGGTTGGATGATGAAAGAAGGTAGACACAAAAAAAGAAAACCCGTCTTTTTTATTATTGTAATTGTTGGGGATATATTTTTTGAAAAAGTACTGTTGCAGTACCGTTTTGCTAAAGAAATACTAGTGAGGTTCCATGTTCTTGACATTGCTGTCATGAGAAAGTATTATAACGTATATACGAATGTAGTACGCTAAAGCGATGGGGAGAAGGGCGATATGTTATATCCGGAGATTTCTTCCAGAGAATTGATAGAAAAACTTGATTCAGATGATTTTTATAAGGTTTATGGAAATCCTGTCAAATGCCAAATATTTGATAAGGATAAAATCTTTATGTCTTTTGATTTGTATGAGCGACTGTTTGGTAAGGTCGATTTAGATAAAGAAAATACAATAGAAATGG
>CAMGZH010000038.1 GCA_946182825.1 uncultured Lachnospiraceae bacterium | reverse complement strand
AGGTTTCTTTTTATTCAATTGGCGTTATTTCTGAATTACAGGAATGCTCCTATACATCAAGACTTGTTCCTCTGCCGCATGCACTACCCCCTTGCGGCTGTATCCATCTCATTATACACGATTTCTTTTTATCAGACTATACCCGGCTGATCCCCTAGAGTTTCTCAAAAAGTGCTGTCTCACTCTTCAACTGACTGGAGATCTTCTGGTTCTCATCCATTCTGCGGGAAATATTATCCATATCGCCTACCAGGACCTGCGTACTCTCCGCAGCTCCTGTAACGCCCTGCACACCTTCGCCAATGGCGCGGGTAATGGTGTCGATGGAAGAGGCGATCTCACCGGAAAGCACCTGAAGTTCTGATGTGGAACGATAGAATTCATCCATGGCATTCTCAATAAAAGCAGCGTTGTCCCGATACTTTCCGCCATCCTCAACGAAGCCGTTAAATTCCGGAAGGATGGATTCTGTCATATAGGTAACCAGATCGTTGGCATGATCCGCAAGATTGTGAACCGCCTTGGTGATGATCTCATTGATCTCCTGAATATTCGCCGCTGCCTGTCGGCTGGATTCCGAAAGTTGGGAGATCTCATCTGCAACCACTGCAAATCCTCTTCCTGCTTCTCCGGCTCTTGCCGCCTCGATACTGGCATTCAGAGACAGAAGATTGGTCTGGCTGGCAATGGAGAGAATATTATTGGTCAGGTTGGTAACCTCATCCACACTCTTACTGTCTTCAATGGCCTGATGAAGAACCGCAAGGATATTATTGACCTTGGAAGAGATCTGTTCCATATTCTCTCTTGCGGTCTTCTCCATGATATCCGCATGCTGTTTCATTTCCTTGGAATAATCGTTGATCTCCTGTGTCTTGACCGCAATGGTATCCACCTTCTCACGAACATCCATGGCATTGTGGTTAATGGTATTCGCATTATGTTCAACCTCCTGCATGGTAGCAGAAAGCTCTTCCGTTACAGCGGACAGATCCGCAGCAGAACCGTTGCTTGTCTTTACAGAACCAAGAACTTCATTGACAACTTCATCCATCTTGTCGGAGTTATTCATGATAATGATGAAGATCTCCTGGAGTTTGGCAAGGAATCGGTTGATTCCGGTTCCCACATTACCGATCTCATCCTTATGCATGACGGAGATTCGGGTCGTAAGATCTCCGTGACCGTCATCGATGCTCTTAAGGATATTACCCAATTCGCGCTCCGTCTTAAGAAGCGGATTCACAACATAACGGGTCACGATATAGATCGCAGCCAGCACCGTCAGGATCGCGATGCAGACGGTAATATTACTGAGAAGGATCGAACTGTGGAAGATCGATGCCAGGGAACTTCTCTGCTTATCCGCCTGATTCTGGATCTCCTTCTGCATTCCCTGAATCTGTGTGCTCATGGAAGATGCATATTTGGCCACATCCTCATTGGCGATCTTATAGGCTCTGGCGCTGTCCGAATTGGCAGAAGCCGCTGTCAGTTCATTCACCGCATCCTTGAACTTTAAGTAATCCTTCTCAAGTTTCGTAATGGTGCTCTGCTCAGAGGACGAAGCCTTCTGCTCAAGCTCAAGGAGATTTGCCTCAAGGGAGGCCTCCTGCTCCTGGATACCCTGAGTCTGCTCGATCATGGTATCAAAACTTGTTGCGACGATATGAGACAAAGCCATCTGGTAGATCTTCTGACTTTCATGATCGATGGACGCCAGACTTTCGATCTCCAATAGAGACTGATCTGCAATGGCTCCCGATGTCTCATTCATTTTCCGGAGTCCGACACTTGAGACCAGACTGGAAAAAATAGAAACAATGCCCAACACCAGAACCGGAACCATGATCATGATTCTTACGCTGAGTTTTGGCTTGTTATTATGACTTTTTTGCAATCCCATGACGTTCCTCCTCTCTTACTCTGCAACCGATGCTGTGATCTGCTTGATCAGCTTGTCCAACTGTTTCTGGGATGGAACAGAACCGGAAGCCACCATCGTACCAAGCTCTGTTGCAGGAGCCCAGAAATTGCCTCCCACTCTCTGAAGGGAAGAAAATTCTGACTGGGTCAAAATGGCCTGAATGGCCGGTGAAGCCTTGACCTCTGCCGACTCCGAAGCCTTTGTATTGGATGGACCCTGTCCACGTAACTGGAAACGAAGGGTCTGATTATCCTGATTCGTCAGGTAGATGGCAAATTTCTTCGCCCACTCCTCCTTTGCCGAAAAATGGTTCACCCCCACCATCTTATAACCGGCAAACGATGCCATCTGCAGCTGCTGTCCCGCAACCGAATAGGTCGGCAGTTTAACAGCACCCAGATTATCTCCCCAGACCTCTTTTAAGGCATTGGCTTCCCACACACCGGAAACGCCTGCCACCACAGAACCGTCCTTGGCTCCGGCCGCCAAAACATCATCTCCTCCGGACTTAAAACCGGCACTCCGTCCAATGGCTGCCATTGCCTTCGCCACGTCCATTCCTGTGATCTTGTTCTTTTTGGAATTCCAGTTACATACGTTGGTAATACCATCCTCCGCAAGTTCAAGTTTCATTCCTGTATTGCCGTAGAAAGCATAGAGGTACCATCCGCTGGACATATCCATGGTGACCTTCTTTTTCTTGGCGGCAGCCTTGGTCAGAAGACCATCCATCGTCTTCACATCATCCTCAGAATAAAAGGACTTGTTGTAGTACAGGAAATATCCGTTATCGGCTGTAAGAGGATAGGCGTAGGTCTTACCGTTGACCGATGCCGCATCCACCGATGCCTTGACATTTCCGGATAAAACCTCCTGATCGGTTACCTCACCCAATACACCGGAAGCCACCAGAGCCCGAAGCTGATCATCCGCAAAGGTGAAAACATCCGGGGCATTGTTAATATCTCCGAGGATGGCATCCCTGGCATTGGATTCGCTGAACACCACCTGTTCTAAGGTATACGGGCAATCCGGGTTGTCCTTCTTAAAGCTTTCCATGATCTGTTTGAGCAGCTGCGCATCCTCTTCCGCTCCCGAAACTCTAAGAACCGTATCCTTGCTTTCTTTTTGAAGACCGGACGTTCCTAATGTTTTATTCTTGGTCTCTTTCGTAGTCGAACCGGATCCGCACCCTGCCAAGACCATGGCACCGATCAGGGGAACCGGCAGCACCTTCCTCCAACTATTCATTCTGTTACCTCCCTTTATCTCCGGATGAATCGACGTGTAAAAAAAGCGCTTCAAAACACAGGAAATACACCTCCGAAGATCATCTCCGGAGCATACCCCTGTGTTTCACAAACGCTCTTTTCTTTGATAATATTATACCTTTCTCGCCAGAATTCGTAAATATCGAACTGCCAGATTATAGATTTTTGACTATATCGTTCCATTTTTCGTTTTCTTTTCTTTTCTTTTCGAAAATCCCTTTTTATTTTCAGAAAAATCATGTAAAATAAACAAAACACAGAATTCTTGAGGGGGAATTCTATATCTATTGGAGGGGCACAAGAGAAAGGGTTTTTATGATTAAAAGACTCGGAATCAAGGGGAAAATGTTGGTTAGTATCATCCCCGTTGTTATCATTGCTATGCTAATACTAACCATATTCAGTGCAACAACTCTCAAGACCCAACTGACATCACAGACGAATGAAACGGTGACCGCCCAGCTGATGGCCAATTCCAATCGCGTCGACGGTACCCTCGATCAGATTCGGACCACAGCCATGAACATCGCTTATTCTGTCGGAACAACCTATCAGAAAGCTTCCATGAGCGATTACAAGAATATGCTCAGTTCCATCCTTCAGGACAACAGCTCCGTGCTGGGAAGCGGCCTCTGGTTCGAGCCAAACACCTTTGATCCCAAGGAGAAATACGTGGGTCCGTACTGGTACAAGGATGGATCCAATATTGTGGAGACCTGGGATTACAGCAATGCAAAATATGACTATTTTTCTCAGGAATACTATAATAATGCACGGTCCGAGTCTGTAATGAAGGCTACCATCACCGATCCTTATTACGATTCCACCACAGGTAAGATCATGGCCACCTGTTCAGCTCCCATCTTTCAGCCGGGAAGCACTACCTTTATCGGTTGTGTCACGGTGGATATGGAGCTTACAGATATTGAATCCATGGTGAAGAACATTGTTGTCGGCAAGACCGGAAAAGCCATGCTGGTCACCTCCAACGGAACCTACCTTTATACCGAAGATTCTAAGAAAGTATCCGATTCCGTCAAGATCACAGAGGATAGCAACAAGTCTCTGAGTTCCGCCGGAAAGGATGTTATGTCCAAAGAAAAGGGACAGACCGAATTTACCGAGAACGGGAAGAAGTACTCTCTGTTCTATACCAGTATTCCAACATTAAACTGGAAATTAATGATCCGTATGTCGCAGGATGAGATGCAGTCCAAGGTCAATTCCTCTCTGACCGTTATGTCCATTGTCCTTGTGATTGCGGTGATCCTTGTATCGCTCATCGTGATCCTGATGGTAAGCAGCATTGCCAGAAATCTTGCAAAAGTCAAAGCCTTTGCCAGTGCCCTTGCCAGCGGTGATTTCACCGTACAGAAGATCCACTCGAAGTCCGGGGATGAGCTTGGTCAGATGAGTGCTTCTTTGAACGACATGTTTGAGAGTAATTCCTCCGTTATTTCACAGATCACCGATGAGTCGGGAAGAATTACCCAGGCCAGTGAATCCCTGAATGATATGGCACACCAGTTGACCGATCAGTTCCAGAAGATCAAGGGAAATATCTCCAGTGTCAATGATGCTGTCATGGCTTCCAGTGCTGCAACCGAAGAGGTCAACGCCTCGGTTGAAGAGGTGGATGCTTCCGTTCAGGTCCTGGCACAAGAAGCAAGAGAAAGCAGCCGGGATGCAAAAGAGATCGCGCAGCGTGCAAGAGCCATCGAGCAGGAAAGCCAGATCCAGAGAGATAATGCGATTCAGCTTGCCAATGACCGTAAGATCGAATTAGAGGAAGCCACCGCCAAAGCCGCGGTTGTTGCTGAGATCTCCAATCTGGCAAGTTCCATTGCCAGCATTGCGGAACAGATCAACCTTTTATCATTAAACGCCAGCATCGAAGCCGCACGTGCGGGAGAATACGGTCGTGGATTTGCCGTTGTTGCTTCCGAGATCAGCAAACTGGCCTCCGAGACCAGTGGTGCCATCGACCAGATTCAGGGAACCATCGATGGTGTACAGGAAGCCTTTTCCTCCCTGTCTCACAGTGCCAACGAACTTCTTTCCTTCCTGGAAGAAACCGTTGCACCGGATTATGAAAAATTCGTTGATGTAGGTAGGAAATACGGCGAGGATGCCAACACCTTCGGAAAACAGGCAGATGACATCGCTGTTAAGGTCTCCCTGATCCGGGATGCCATGACAGAAGTCAGCCAGGCAATTCAGAATATTGCAGAATCCAATCAGGAAACGGCTGATCACAGCTCGGAAGTACAGGAAGCCATGAACACCGTTTCCGATGTTGTGGGCGAAGTAAATAACATGTCCGGAAGACAGGAAAGTATCGCATCCACTCTGAGCGGCATTGTAAAACACTTCAAACTTCACTAAAACAAAACACGTCAGGCCGCTGGCCTGACGTGTTTCTTTTATCCTTATTATACCTGAACCCGGCTTAAATAGCCTTCAAATCCGATCTGACACTTCTGATACCGGATCTTCATCTGGTATGCATCGGTCACCTCGGTGGGATCGCTTTCATTCTCCTTGGGCATTTCGATTCCAAGCACAGCCTCCCGATGTTCCTCTTCCGCTGTGATCTCCTGCACATCATAAAGCCAGGAAAGAGGCATCTTCTTCATGAGAAGATCCTCAAGACCTTCCCCGTCCAGGGGCTCGTCTTCAATGACTGCCACCAGATTCTCATTGGCATCATATTTCTTGAGGCCTTCCTTGATCCCTGCCTCCATTTCAAAACCGACAAAGCGAAGGATCGCTCCCTGGGCATAGCTGGCGGAGAACTCACGGTTCATGGAATTCCCCGGCAGAACGATGAGTCCTTCAAGATTCAATACAAGGTCATCTCCGCTCTTATGGAGTTCCGTGATCTTCGCGTCACGGAAGGAAAACTTCTCGATCTCATTGGTTGTTTCAAACTTCATCTTATACTCCTATTATTTCAGATCCTTTAGTGTGTTGACCAGATCCAGATCGGAAGCTGTCACTTTCAGATTGGTGGTGATGGGCTCTGCTCCCGGCTTCGTCACCGTGATCTCGATTACGGATCCCTCCGGCACGCCTGTTCCGAATACCGCCTGGAAGTAACTTACCACCTTCGGGTGATTGGCCTGAAACTGGCTCATTGCTGAACGCATCTTTAACAGTGCAGCTGGATTCATCATAATAAAAACCTCTCAATCCTTGTTATCATAAAGAACGCCGGCAATTAGCCGGCGCGACTTCTCGATCTGTATTTACGAATCTACCCTTGCAGTCTTCTGCATGGTGAAAAATTCCTCGATGGAATTTAATATCCTCTCACGTTCCATGGACTTCAGCAGATAGCCCTCAGGCTTAAGGCTCATAACCTGGATCACCGAATTCCTGTCATCCTTACCGGTTAGGAACATAACCGGAATATTAACCGTGGTGGGTTCATTCCGCAACATGGCAAGAACACTGGGACCATCCAGAAGCGGCATCTCATAATCCAAAAGAATCAGATCCACCGAATTCTTCGCCAGATAGGTCAATGCCTGCATGCCGGTGGTCGACATCGTCACCTGATACTTCTCCGACAGCCATTCATTGAGCATCTTAAGAAACGCAATGTCATCGTCCACGATCATGATGCTCTTGCGACGGGTACCTTCCTTGTTCTGATACTCGATCTTCATGATGATATTCATCATACGATTCATATCCAAGGGACGTTCCAGCTTCGCCGAAACAATGCCCGGCGGGAAATAACTGTCCGCGTTCTGAAGTTCCATGTGATCCCCGATCAGGATCAGAGACTTCTCTTCACCAACGCAAATACCCTTCAGATAATCCTCCAGCTTCGGAAGATATTCCATCATACTATCCAAGTAGACCAGAATAATATCCGATTCATCCTTGATCCCATCGATCTTGCGAACCTCCGGTGTAACCTGAACAACGCGATAACCGTTCCGATCCAGATGGTTCTCGATGGAATGAATCATAAAACTTTTATGGACACAAACTAAAATGACACCCGGTTTTCTCATGAGGAGCCCTCCACTTAAGTCAGGTCAAAAATGTCATTACTAACGTTGCTATTCCCTTTAATTATATCACAAGAAATCTCCATGGGATATATTCAATCTTATCCCAGAGGCAGATTTTCCGGAACGCTTGCCTCAATGTACACTCCCTCCGGACGATATTCCTCTTTGGTAACATGTCCCTGCTCATGGATCTTCGCAAGCAGCGCTCCCTGCGAATAGGGGATTACCTGGGCGATCTCTCTTCTCGACTCCTTCAGCACCGTCTGAATCGCCTGCAGCAGATCCGGCACACCGAAACCTCTCGCCGCTGAAAGCCGCACGGCATAATCCGCCCGGGAATCCAGGGGATGAACCGCTCCGGCCGGAACCAGATCCTGCTTGTTAAAGGCGGTGATCACCGGCTTTCCGGTGATCTGAAGCTGGGAAAGGGTCTGATAGACCACATCCATATGCATCTGAAGATCCGGATCAGAAGCATCCACCACATGAAGAATGATGTCTGCATATCTTGCCTCCTCCAGGGTCGAACGGAAGGCATCGATCAGATGATGGGGCAGCTTGTGGATAAATCCTACCGTATCCGTCAGTAAAACCTTCTCTCCCTCATCCATGACCAGGGCTCTGGTGGTAGGATCCAGGGTTGCAAAAAGCTGATCTTCCTCCAGGACCTCGGATCCCGTCAGATAGTTCAGGAGCGTGGATTTCCCCGCATTGGTATAACCCACAATGGCAATGGTAGGAAGCATATTCTTCTGTCTTGCCTTACGGGTGATCTCACGGGTCTTCTCCATATCTTTGATCTGGGAACGAAGCCGTGACATACGGTTACGAATGGCTCTTCGATCCGTCTCCAGCTTCGTCTCACCCGGTCCTCTTGTACCGATTCCACCACCCAGACGTGACATGGAGGTACCGAAGGAACCGGCCAGTCGGCTGCTTCGATAGGCCAGCTGCGCCATCTCGACCTGGATCTTACCTTCTCTTGTGGTGGCATGGGCAGCAAAAATATCCAGGATCACCATGGTACGATCCAGAACCTTCGTCTGCAGAGCCCGCTCCAGATTCGCCATCTGTGCCGGAGCCAGTTCATCGTCACAGACGATACCGTCTGCCTCGTTGGCATCCAGTAAAAGTCGAAGTTCTTCAACTTTTCCGCTTCCCACATAGGTAGCGGAGGAGGGGGAAGACATATTCTGGATCACAGAATAGACTACCTCGCCTCCCGCCGTATCCACCAACTCCGCCAGCTCTTCCAGCGATCTTGCCGGATCAAAGGGATCCTGACCGGTTGCAACAGCTACCGCAATAAAGCGTTCTTTTCTCTCAGTTGTATCTATCATAGGTTTCCCCCGGGCATCGCCTTTTATTTAATGATCTCCAATAAAGCTCCAATATCGCCATCCATCACAGACAGAGACGGCTTGTAGTCCTTTGCCTTTGGATGAAGCTTGCCGGCTACGGTCCGAACAGCCCCCAGCCGCTTCTCACATTCCTTCTCGTCATAGCCGAAGGTGTTCAGATAAACGGACTTCATACCAAGGGATGCCGCAATACGGATATCACTGTCAAAGTCGTTACCGACCATGACACAGTCCTCCCGATCAAGTCCCTCTCTTCGCAAAAGGTTCACCATAAACTCCGGCTGAGGTTTGCGCATGCCTGCATCGGATGAAATGTAGATCCGATCAAAAAACTCAACCAGTCCGAAAGCCTCCATCTCCGGCATAGTAAAAATATGCTGAGCATTGGACAGAAGATAGACGCGGTGTCCGGTCTGCTTCAACTTCGTCAGTACCTTAAGGGTATTCCGGTAAGGCTTCAACTTCTTCCGGGACATGATCCGGAAAGAATTTGCGATGACATGCACCCATTCACTGTAGCGCAGCTTCTCCAGCGCTTCCTTCTTCCCTTCATCCCCGGTCTGGGCAAGGGCCCGTAAGGTTCGGATCTCCATTCCACCGGCACTTCCCTCGCAGGCATGACAAGAAGGCGCCTCCAAAAGCAGCCTGCTAAACACCTTCTCCAAACGGATCTCAGGAAACTGATAGCCGGTATGCTTTTTCAGAGCCGCCTCTTCCCATGTTACACAGTCGAGGTATGCCTGTTGCAGTTGTGGACCTGTATAATCGGCCCCATAGACCGAGAACAGAGCCGCCATCCTCTTCCAAAAGGTCGGGGATGACTCGTCTGTTGCCACATCGATCAGGGTACCGTACAGATCAAAAATATAATTATTTACGTCCTTCATAATCACTCATTTTTCAGTTGCGGATTCTCTACAGGGATCTTCAAGGCATTCAGTACATCGGTGATCTCACGGGCAGGTGTAATGGTCAGCGCATCCTTTACCTCCTGAGCCACGTCACGAAGATCGTCCATATTCTCCTCCGGGATAAAGACATGCTGAACACCGGCTCTCTGTGCCGCCATCAGCTTCTCCGGCAGACCTCCGATCGGGTTGACCGATCCGTTCAGGGAGACCTCACCGGTCATGGCAACCTGTGGTGTCACAGGGGTATCACTGACAAGAGAAGACAGAGCTGTTACCAGCGTGATTCCTGCAGATGGACCATCCTTCGGTGTGGAGCCGTCCGGGAAGTGAATATGAATATCATTCTTCTCAAAAAGTTCCGCCTTGCTTGGGTATAACGCCTTCACAAGAGATACCGCGATCTGGGTGGATTCCTTCATAACATCCCCCAACTGACCGGTAACGGTGACCTTGCCCTTACCCTTGGTCATCAGGGTCTCGATATACAGGATCGCTCCGCCTGCTGCTGTCCAGGCAAGTCCTGTGATGATACCGGATTTGCCCTCTTTCTTCACCTTATTGCTATGCATCGGATGCATATCCAGGTATTCCCGCAGCTGATCCTTGGCAACCGTAATATTGTCCTTATGATTGCGCTGAAGCTCAACCGCCGCCACACGGCAAAGGGTATCCATGCGTTTCTTAAGGCCGCGGACACCACCTTCCATGGTGTACTCGGAGATGATCGTCTCAAGCACCTCATCGGTGATGGTCAGCTGATCCTTACGGATCCCCACCTTCTCATAGGCCTTCGGGATCAGATGATCCCTTGCAATCTCCTTCTTCTCAATGGGAGTATAACCCTGGAACTGAATAACCTCCATACGATTTAACAACGGACCGGGAATTGTGTCAAGGCTATTGGCCGTACAAATAAACATAACGTCCGACAGATCGTAGGGAACATTCATATAATGATCGGTAAAGGTGTTGTTCTGCTCCGGATCCAGCACCTCAAGAAGAGCACTGGCCGGATCACCGTTGTAGGAAGTGGAGAGCTTATCGATCTCATCCAGAACCATGACAGGATTGGACACGCCGGCCTTGTTGATGCCGTCCATGATCCGGCCCGGCATAGCACCGATATAGGTCCTTCTGTGACCGCGGATCTCAGCTTCATCCCGCACACCACCAAGGGCAACCCTTACGTATTTTCTTCCAAGGGCTCTTGCAATGCTCTTGCCGATGCTGGTCTTACCGGTACCCGGTGCTCCCACAAAAAGAAGGATGGAACCGGACTGCTGCTGCTTGAAGTTCATGACAGCAACCTGCTGAATGATACGTTCCTTCACCTTCTTCAGACCGGAGTGATCCTCATCCAGCACCTTCTGGGCCTCATCGAGATCGATATTCTTCTGCTCCTCCTTCTTCCAGGAAAGGCCGGTCACAAAATCAAGATAATCGTACAGGCTTCCGGACTCAGAGGAATTCTGCCCCTCCTGCTTCAGACGGTTTAAGACCTTGCGAGCTTCCTTCTCCGCCTCCGGATTCATACCGGATTCCTCGATGGCGATCTCAAAACGACGTACATCCGAAACATTCTCCGGATGCATATCATCCAGCTCCTTCTGCATGTACTGGATCTGCTTCTTCAGGGCAGACTCACGGTAGATCTTCTGGTAATCCTCTTCCTGAGCCGTTGCCGCCTCGTTACCGATCTTGCTCATCTCGATGTTCTCATAGATCATCTTCTCTAGACGGTCGATCCGCTTATTCTTGGAATCCTCCGCAAGGATCTCATAGCGATCCTCGGAAGAATTAAAAAGCCACGGACTCATAACCGCTGCCACCTCAGGAATGGAATTCAACTGCGCAATATAGGCACGGCTCAGGCTTCCCCACTGAAAACGTGCCGTATAGGTAACCAGGGCCTGCTTCAGCTTATCCAGTCGCTTCCGCTCAGCCTCGGCATTCACCTCGTCCTCCGGAAGATCCTCCCGCTTGTTCGCAGTAACGGCAATGGTATGATCTGCAAAAATCGTAATTTCCGTAATGTCGGCACGCTTCTTGGTGCGGATCACGATATAACCGTTGGAATTCACCTCCGTGATGATACCTGCCAGTCCGATGGGGTAAAGGTCATCCTCTGTCAGCTCTTCCCGTTTCTTCTTCTGCTTCTCAGCAACCAGGATCACCCTCTCCTGGGTCTGAGGATCCTTTCCTGTCATTTTCTTATAAGAGTCAGTCTGGATATATAAATTGGTTTCCGGTACCAAAATCACATTGTATAAAGGTAATACTGTCATGTTCTTATCCTCCGTTCCGAATTATTAGCACTCTATTAAATCGAGTGCTAAATCTGTTAGAAATATACTAACACCGTAACTACCTATCGTCAACGACCCCCGGGAAAAGTTTAGAAAAATTTAATATTTCCGCTTTCAGCTCCTCCTGGGTCAGATCTGTCAGATCCAAAAGCTCCTGCGGAAACGGTGCAAACAAATCCAGCATCTCTCCGGTCACCGGATGGCGAAAGGTCAGCCGGATGGAATGCAACGGAACCCGCTTCACCCGGTCATACACCGGATGATAGAGATAATCCCCTGGGAGCGGATGACCAATGGCCTTCATGTGAACCCGGATCTGGTGTGTGCGTCCGGTTCCCAGCTTTAAAAGTACCGGCGAGATTCCCTCCCTTTGGGGAAGGCTCCGGTAGTAGGTCACCGCCGGCTGCCCCTCCTTGGGATCGATGCAGCGAAGGATCGCCGAGGCATCGGCTCTTCCTATCGGAAGATCGATCTTCCCCGTCTCATCCAGGACCTTACCGTCTTCCCCCGGGTTCTCCACCAGCGCCACGTAAGTCCTATGGATCTCATGCCGGCTTACATCCTGGGAAAGGATCGCTGCCGAAAGCATATGCTTCGCCAGGATCGTAAGTCCCGAAGTCTCCTTATCCAGACGGTTGATACAACGAAATACCATATCCTCCTCTCCCAGGCTCCTCGTTCTGTATAAAAGAGCGTTCGCAAGAGAATCCTCATAGTGCCGGATGGAAGGGTGGATCGACATGCCCGCAGGCTTATTGACCACCAGCAGATCCTCGTCCTCATAGATAACATCCAGATCACATGGTACCGGCGTCAGCTGAAGGGAGGGCGTCTTTTCCTCGCAAATGATAACCTGCAGAATCTCCCCCTCTGCCATACGACGAAACAGGGGCTGCCCCTTTCCATAAGGAAAGATCGGCATGTTTCCATCCCGATAAGGCTCTTTTGCCTCACCTGCCTCCAGACAGATTCCGTCGGGATTTCGCTTTAATTGAGAAAGCACCGCCTTGGGAAAACGGCGATGCTTTAAAAAATCCTGAATTCGATCACCTGCATCCCCGCTTGTGATCGAATAGGTCAGTGTTCTTTTCTGTAAATTTTCCATGTCTTTAATATAACACACCCCCGCATCCTTGTCATACAATATGAGTGTGTTATACTAGGTTCAAATTTTAACGAAAGGTCTGAGATTATGTATACAGCAGCAATTTTTGATATGGATGGAACCATCCTCGACACCTTAGACGACCTGACCGATGCAATGAACTATGCACTTGCCCAGACAGGTCATCGCCACAACTACAGCAGTGATCTTGTCCGCCGATTCTTTGGAAGCGGTGTTACAGTAGCAATTCAGCGTGCCCTCGCAACCGAAAGCGGATTCGATCTGGACCGTTTAGAGGACATAGGAGACCCGACGATTACAATGAAGGAACCCCTGCCATGGACAGAGGAAGAGGTTGCCCGGATCCAGGCAATCTACAAGCCTTACTATGACAGCCACTGCTCGATCCATACCGGTCCCTACAAGGGGATCAATGAGATGATTTCTGCCCTGAAGAAGGCTGGCATCAAGACCGCTGTTGTTTCCAACAAGCCCGACTCTGCTGTACAGAGTCTCTGCCAGGTTCACTTCAACGGTATTTTTGACTTTGCCTTAGGAGAGAAAAAAGACCTTCGCAGAAAGCCTGCACCGGATATGGTGGACACCTGCATCCGCGCCCTTGATGTGGATCCCAAGGACTGCGTCTACATCGGAGACTCCGAGGTGGATATCGCCACCGCTCAGTCCTCCCACATTCCATGCATCAGTGTTGACTGGGGCTTTCGAAGCCATCATTACCTGGAAAATGTAAAGGCAGACGTTATCGCATCCACCGCAGAGGATGTGGCCAAACTTATCATGGAGTAACCCAAATGAAAAAAACACCTTCCGTTTTCCTTATACTTCTGCTCCTTTTCGCCTGCATTTTCTTGTCTTATACCGGAGTACAGGCGAAAGCAGCCCCCACCCTTTGTATTCTTCCGGGATTACATGCCGATTCCGTTTTTGGCGAAGATAACAGACTGCCGGCAAAGGATCCCTTTGCCGGATATCACATTGTCATTATTGATGCGGAGTCTTATCAGCCGGAGCAGATTCAGGAACTCCACGACAGAGGTCACCTGGTCTACAGCTATCTGAACATTGGCTCCCTTGAGACCTTTCGGAGTGACTATGAGGACTACAAGGATCTTCGTCTGGACCACTACGAGAACTGGCCCAACGAATACTGGATCGATGTAACCGACGGACGCTGGCAGGATCGCTGCAGCGCCCGTGGCAACGATCTGATTGCCAAAGGAGTGGATGGATTCTTCATTGATAATACCGACGTATACTCTCATTACAAGACCAAGAGGGTAAAGCATTGTCTTGATGCGATCTTAAAACGTCTCCGCAAGAAGACGACCCTCGCCGGTTCAAATCCGCAGATCATCCTTAACGGCGGAAGCACCTATGTAATCGCCAAGCTGGAAGAGAAAAAGGAGGACCGCTCTTTCACCGGAATCTGTCAGGAGAGTGTTTACGACCGGGTGACCGATTACGATCATGAAGTATTCAAACACCAGACTGCTTCCTCCAAAAAATACTACCTTTCCTATCTTAAGAAATGTAAAAAAGCCGGCCTGTCCGTTACGGTACTGGACTACGTGAAAAGCAGATCCCGTATGAACGCCATTCGGAAGGCCTGCAAAAAACTTGGATACAGTTGTTATCTTTCAACTTCTTTGGCCCTGAACAAAATCACACCTGTCAAATGAGGAATGATTTATGAACACATGGCTTAAACCCTATGATAGCTCAGAAGAATTCACAAGTCTTCGGCGAAAGCTTCATAACACCCGCAAAATGCAGGAACTTACCGGCGTCATCGATGCAGGCAAGTCCCTGTCTGTTTTTGCTACCGCAAGAAGCTATTCCCATGTCCTGATCGTGTTGGATTCCGAGAAGAAAGCCCGGGATTTTCTTGATGAATATCAATTTTTTGACCCGGAGGCTGTGTTTTATCCAGCGAAGGATTTGCTCTTCTATCAATCGGATGTCCAGAGTAACACACTGACCCGAGAGCGCATCCGCGCCCTTAAAACCCTTGCCGAATCCGATCATCCCACGGTCATCACCACCATCGATGCCCTGATGAACCGGATCCCCTCCCAGGAAGAGGTGGCAGACCATGTGATCACCCTTGGCTGCGGTGACGAGGTGGATCTGACGGCACTTTTGAAAAAGCTGGTTTCCCTGGGTTACGCAAACACCTCTCAGGTGGAAGGTCCGGGAGAATTCGCCGTCCGGGGTGGAATCCTCGATATTTTTTCATTAACAGAAGATACCCCTGTCCGCCTGGAATTCTGGGGCGACGAAGTGGATTCCATTCGTATCTTCGATCCCGCCACCCAAAAGTCCTCTGAACGTTTGGAGCAGGCCGTGATCTATCCTGCAATGGAGCTGATCGTCACAGAAGATACTCTCCAAAGCGGACTTGCTGCCATGGAGGACGACATCACACCGATCTGCGAGCTTTTTCGCAGGGAGAAAAAGACAGAGGAGGCCCACCGTCTTCGCAACAGTTTTGAAGAATTAAAGGCATCCCTTTTATCTGGAGATCTGTCCGAAGCGGAGTCAAGGTTTCTGTATTTTACCGACTCCACCTTCTCCCTTCTGGACTACCTTCCATCGGATGGGCTTGTAATTCTTGACGAGCCCTCCCATCTGGTGGAACGGGGACATAACCTGGAGAAGGAATTTTCCGAGAGCATGATCCGCCGTCAGGAACAGGGCTACTGCTTCCCGAAACAGAAGCACATGCTCTTTTCAGCGGATTCCATTCTTGCAAAATGCATGAATCATCCGGGCATCCTTTTGCCTGCCCTGTCCGGAAACTGCGGAGGTCTGAAAAGCGAGGATCAGTTCTATCTCCACATGACCTCCGTCACATCCTACAACAGTTCCCTTGATGCCCTCCGTCACGAACTGGAGGGCTACATCAAGCGAAGATACCGGATCTTTCTGGTAGGAACCTCCAGAACAAGGGGCGCCCGCCTGGCTCAGGATCTGATGGATTACGGTTTTTCAGCCTTTTTCACAGAGGATCCCTCTGCAGAGATCAAACCGGGGCAGATCCTGGTATGTGTCGGTCCCATCCGCCGGGGCTTTGAATTTCCAGATGCCCAGACCGTTTTCATTGCCGAATCCGATATTTTTGGCTCCATCCGTAAAAAGCGCAGGAAAAAGCGCCACAGTGGCGGTGAATCCATTCACAGTTTTGGTGAATTGAATGTCGGAGACTATGTGGTTCATGAAAACTATGGGCTTGGCATCTACCAGGGCTTAGAGCAGATTGAGGTAGATCATGTAATGAAGGATTACCTTAAGATCTCCTATGCCAAAGGCTCAGCCCTCTACATCCTTGCCACACAGCTGGATCAGATCAGCAAATACGGCAGCATCGGCGACAAGAAGCCGAAGCTTTCCGTTCTTGGAACCGCCGACTGGACCAAGACCAAGGCCCGGGTCAAAAAGGCCGTGAATGTGGTAGCTAAAGACCTCGTGGATCTCTACGCCCTCCGTCAGAACACCAGGGGCTATGTCTGCGGACCGGATACTGTCTGGCAGCAGGAATTCGAGGAGTCCTTTCCTTACGAAGAGACGCAGTCCCAGCTTGATGCGGTGGAAGAGATCAAGGCCGACATGGAAAGCCCAAAGATCATGGATCGACTGATCTGCGGTGATGTCGGCTACGGCAAAACAGAGATCGCCATGCGCGCCGCCTTTAAAGCCGTACAGGAAAGCAAACAGGTTGCCTACCTTGTTCCTACCACCATTCTGGCCCAACAGCATTTTAACAACTTTAAGGAGCGAATGAAGGACTATCCTGTGAACATCGGCATTCTTTCCCGCTTCCGTACCCCGGCTCAAAACACCGAAACCATTCATATGTTAAAAGACGGCCGGTTGGATATCGTCATCGGCACCCACCGTCTTTTATCCAAAGACGTGGGTTACAAGGATCTTGGTCTTCTGATCATCGATGAGGAACAGCGCTTTGGTGTTGCCCACAAGGAAAAGATCAAAAAGCTGAAAAAGAACGTAGACGTTCTCTCCCTTTCCGCAACGCCGATCCCAAGGACGCTTCACATGAGTCTTGTAGGCATTCGGGACATGAGCCTTTTAGAGGATGCTCCTATGGAGCGTACCCCAATCCAGACCTTTGTATTTGAGCAGAATGAAGAAATGGTCCGTGAAGCCATCCAGCGTGAAATGGACCGGGGCGGTCAGGTCTACTACGTCATCAACCGGGTAAAAGAGATCGCTGACGTTGCCGCCAGAATCGAAGCCCTATGCCCTGAGGCCAATGTCGCCTATGCCCATGGTAAAATGAGCAAGGACCGTCTCGAAGAGATCATGACGGATTTTATCAATCGGGACATTGATGTACTGGTGGCCACCACCATCATCGAAATCGGACTTGATATCAGTAACGTCAACACCATCATCATCCATGATGCGGATCAGCTTGGCCTCTCCCAGCTCTATCAGCTGCGAGGCCGGGTAGGACGAAGCAACCGTACCGCGTTTGCCTTCCTGATGTACCGTCGTAACAAGATGCTGAAGGAAGTCGCCGAAAAACGCCTTTCTGCCATCCGGGAATTCACCGACCTTGGCAGCGGCTTTAAAATCGCCATGCGGGACCTTGAAATCCGCGGTGCGGGAAACCTTCTCGGAGAAGCCCAGTCCGGCCATATGGAGGCCGTTGGATATGAGCTCTACTGTAAGATGTTAAATGCAGCCGTCGCCCGGGAGAAGGGTATCCTCGACATCTCCGACGACTTTGATACCACCGTGGACATCGCCATTGATGCCTACCTTCCTTCGGACTATATTCCTGATACCGAAGCCAAGCTGGATATGTACAAACGAATCTCTGCCATCTCCGACGAAGAGGAAGAACAGGAAATTCTTGAGGAACTGATCGATCGTTTCGGCGATCCGGGTAAGCCTGTCATGAACCTGTTACTTGTTGCCAAACTACGTAGCGAGGCACATAAGGCCTTCCTGACGGAAGTAAAACAGAAAAACGGACTGGTCACCATGAAATTCCTGCCTCAGGCGAGACTGGACCCTGCCGGCATCCCTGCCATTGTAGCAGCCCACGCACCATTCCTGACCTTTGTGGCCAACCCCAGTGCTCCGGCTTTTACACTGGATTACCAGAAAAACAGCAACCTGAAGGAACACGATCTCCCGGCTTACCTGAAAGGATTATGCCGTGAGCTTCAGGAACTTACCATACCAAAAGAACCGAACGTCCCCTACGCAGTGGATGAGGACGAAACCTCAGAATAATAGATAAAAAAGGAGACTGCCATGTATATTCTTGCTGGCCTGGGAAACCCGGGCATAAAATATAAGCACACCAGACACAATGCCGGCTTCGATGCCATTGACGTTTTAGCCGACCGCTACAACATCCCTGTCCGCAAATCCGAGCGCAATGCTCTCACCGGCCAGGGCATCATTGAAGGCGAAAAGGTTCTTCTGGTAAAGCCTCAGACCTTTATGAACAATTCCGGAGAATCCCTCGGTCCCCTTTGCTCCTTCTACAAAGTGGACCCGGCGACTCAGCTCATCGTCTTCTCTGACGATGTCACCCTGGATGCCGGCAACCTTCGCATCCGTAAAAAGGGCTCTGCCGGTGGGCATAACGGCTTAAAGTCCATCATTGCCCACTGCGGCGGTGAGGAATTCCTTCGCATCCGCATCGGGGTTGGAAAGCTTCCAACCCATGGAGACATGATTGCCCATGTCCTTGGCAAGCTCCCAAAGGAGGAACGTCCTTACCTGGAAGAAGCCTTAGACCGTGCCTGTGATGCCGCTGAGATGATCATCCGCGGTGATCTGGACGGCGCTATGAATCAGTTCAATACTAAAGTCAGATGATCGGCTTTTTTTGATATGAACCCTCTTTACTGGACAACAGAGTTACAAGCGAGCTTGCAGATGAGACTTTAGCTCGTTGTTCTTAAATCGAGTAGGCTGACTCCTACTCGATTTCAACTCCGTTTCACACCTCAAGGCAGGGCCTTTCGGTGTTCTACAGTCGCCAAAGTCCCCCTTGCAAGCAAGCTTGCGGATGGGACTTTGGCTCGTTGTTCTACACAAAATGGATGCCACCTGTAAAATACAGGATAGCATCCATGTGTTCAGTCTAGCTTTGCGCTATTGCAAAATCTTTACTTAATCCAGGTTACTCCCTTAGCGGCCTTGAACCCTTCCTCCTGAATAGCCTGTTTTTTAAAAGAATCAAACCACTGTCTCCACGCCTTATTATATTCCTCTGTTCCTTTCTCTCCAGAATAACCATCTGCAAAGGACTTTTCCAGATCCGCAACATACTTCTGAACAACTAGCTGTTTTTTATAGACATGCTTTAGATATTTCCAATATGCCTCTTCATTTGGATAAGCAGAAATAATTGGTCCTACCACATCCTTATTTTCCGGTGTCTTAGACAATTCCTTTATTTCTTCAACCGCATCGTCAATTTCCTGATTTGTGGCAGAATACCCCTTCTCTTTTGCCTTTGCAAACAGGGCACTATACTCTTTCTGAAACAAAAGAGCATCCTCTTTTGCCTTAATCTCATCCTCACCTTTTGCCAAATAAAAGGTCTCGGACTCTCTCAAATCGCCTAAATTAATATCTATATTACTTCCCACATAAGCAACCTTGTTATTTTTTATTTTCACAGCTGGGTTTTCGTTTTCCTTTAATTCCTCCTTTTTTAAGGCGACATAAGCACTTGTTGGATCAAGTCTTGCATTCGCAAAAACACCTGCTCCTACAATCCCCAAAGTTCCTACGATACACACTGTTACGATGATAATATGTTTTTTCATAACATTGCCCCCCTGTTATGAAGTGACCTTTGTCAAGCAGGAAAGCCTCAACAAACTTTCCA
>CAMGZH010000037.1 GCA_946182825.1 uncultured Lachnospiraceae bacterium | reverse complement strand
GAATGGGGGAGGAAGCCAGATTCCCCCGGAGGAGCAGTGGAACAGCGGTTTGCGGGGGAAATAGGAATGGGGGAGGAGGCGGAATTCCCCCGGAGGAGCAGTGGAACAGCGGTTTGCGGGGGAAATAGGAAAAGTCGAGGAAGCCAGATTCCCCCGGAGAAGCAGTGGAATGGCGATCTGCGGGGGAATGGCGTTGTTTATGCAGCAGTCCCCGGGAAGCAGGGAAAGCCACCGCCGACACGCAGAAAGCTAGGAAAGCTAAATCTGCGTGTCGGTATAGCAGCCCACGGAGAAGGCCAAGAGCAAGGGCAAGGCCAAGAGCAAGGGCAAGGCCAAAGGGCGGTAGCGGAACAGCCGCCTGCGGTGAAAGGGGAATTGTCGTTCAAGAGAACCACTGGATACGCTCGGATGCAGGAAAGAGAAAACAACGTCCAAAAGAAATGAAAAGCAGGAAACGTGCAACGCTTTAATCTTAGATATTTTAAATTTAACTAAAAAACAAGGGGAATCAACTATTTTTTGTGTTGAAATTCACAAGATACTGTGTATAATTATAGTAAAAGCTAAAGTATTTCATGTATAGTTAAAATATCAAACAAATAATCAGAGATGAGAGGTCAAGAGAAGTGGATCAGAAGTTAACGTTTAATGAGCCTTGGATTCTGCAGAGAGCGGATCCGTATGTATTTCAGAAGGATGGGGTCTATTATTTTACTGCATCCGTTCCGGAATATGATCGCATCGTCTTAAGGAAAAGCGCCACACTGGAGGGGCTTAGAGATGCGGAAGAAAAAGTATTATGGAATCGGCATGAAAGCGGACCGATGAGCAAGCACATCTGGGCGCCGGAGCTGCACTATATTTTCGGAGGCTGGTATATCTATTTTGCCGGTGGAGAAATGGAGGATGAGTGGGCAATCCGGCCGTACGTCCTGAAGTGTACAGGTGATGATCCGATGGAGGATCCCTGGGTTGAGGCAGGACCATTGCAGTGTGCAGATGATGATGAGTTCAGTTTTCGGGCGTTTTCTCTGGATGCGACCATACTTGAAGACGATCATAAATTATACTGTATCTGGGCAGAAAAAGTAGGCGTAGGAAAACAGATCTCCAATCTGTATATTGCGCAGATGGAGTCGCCTGTGAAAATGAAGACCGTTCAGGTCCTTTTGTCAACACCGGATTATGACTGGGAGCGCGTTGGATTTTGGGTCAATGAAGGACCGGGAATTCTGAAGCGAGGGGATGATATCTATCTGACATATTCTGCATCGGAGACAGGAATAGCGTACTGTGTTGGAATGCTGCGTGCAAAAAGCGGAAGTGATCTGTTGGATCCGCTGTCATGGAAGAAGCAGAGACATCCGGTGCTGGCAACCAACGAAGCTCTGGGAATCTATGGGCCGGGGCATAACTCTTTTGTAAAAAATGAAAAGGGAGAGGATATCATGGTCTGCCATGCAAGAACGGAAGCAAAGATCGAGGGAAATCCACTGTATAATCCGAATCGGCATGCCTTTCTTTTGCCGGTACGCTGGGAAGGAAATCGTCCGCTGTTCTCGTTTTAACTCAGTCGGAGAAATCCCCCACCTCTAAGCGTTAGCGTAGTTGGGGCTTATTTGGAATGGGGACAGTATGTAACGAAAGGGGTGATTCGATGAAGAGGAAAGGAAGGATTAGAAGAACCATACTGTGTTGTATGGTTGCTTCCCTTTTGTGCGGTGGTTGTGCGGCTGCGGACAAAACGGCGACACTGCCGCTGGAACAGGTGAAAAAGGGAAATTACAGTGCGAAGATCAGTTGTCATGATCCGCAAATTCTGCTTGGAAAAGATGATGTCTATTATATGACGGGAAGTCATCAGATCATTGCAGAATCCAAAGATTTATCCGATTGGAATTATATTGCGAATGGAAATCGGATGTTTGACAATATCTTTTCCGGAGACCTTCCGGCCTTTTCCTACGTGGGAAAGAACGAAGAGGGAGGATATTCCATCTGGGCCAGCAATATTTTCTATAATGAAGTGATGGGGAAATATCTGATGTATTTTTGCACCTCATCCAGTTATATCAAGTCCAATCTGACCCTGGCGGTATCCGATACCCCGGGTGGTCCCTACACCTACACGGATACCTTCCTGTATTCGGGATGGGATGAGAGTACGCTGGGAAAGACCAATGTCAAAGAGGTGCTGGGGAAGGATGCGGATCTGTCCCGGTATTATGAATATGGCGCATACAACAATAAAAAATGGCCAAACTGCATTGATCCTGCGGTTTTTACCGATGAAGACGGGAAGATGTGGATGGTGTACGGATCCTGGTCCGGCGGAATCTTTTTACTGGAGCTGGATGAAAAGACCGGGTTGCCGATTCATCCGAAGGAAAGCAGCGAGTCGGTGGATCCGTATTATGGATACCGGCTGATCGGCGGAGGTCATCATGCGGTGGAAGGCCCGTACATTTGGTATGATCGGGAAAGCGGATATTATTATCTGTTTGTTTCCTATGGAAATCTTCAGCGAGAGGGCGGATACCAGATTCGGGAATTCCGAAGTAAAAAACCAACAGGCCCCTATGAAGATCCAGCGGGGAATACGCTGCAGGATCAGGAGGATTATTTCAATTACGGCTTAAAGCTTGCGGGTAATTACAGCCTGCCGTCTCTTGAAAAGGGTTATATGGCTCCCGGGGGACAATCGGTATTTGCCGATCGGGAAGGAAACCTCATGATCACCTATCATCAGAGATTTGATCAGGGGGATGAGTACCATGAACCGCGAATTCACAGGCTTTACCGGAACGGGGATGACTGGCTTGTTATGGCGCCTTTTGAATATCATGAGGAGGAAAAGCAGCCAAAAGAAAAGACATACCGGCAGGATGAGATCAATGGAACCTTTTATATGTTAAATCACGGTCATGACGTGGGAAGCAAGCTGATAGAAGCCAAAGAGGTCAATTTTTCAGACGGTAACATCAGCGGAGGGATGACCGGAACGTATAAGGTGAAAAAGGGTTCTGCTGAAGTGGAACTGGTAATCGATTCCGTTCCTTATAACGGTGTGATAGAGGACACCATAGATGAAGCCGGAAATAGGGTAAGAACCATCACAGCCGCCGGAAGGAACAATGAAAGTATCTGGGCCGTGCAGTATCAGGGGAAATAACAAAGTTTATGAATGTCAAACAGGAGGGTTACATGAGGTTATATATCAATAATAAAAAGGAAATGGGCAGGATCGCTCCGGAGATCTATGGACATTTTTCAGAGCATCTTGGTCGTTGCATTTATGAAGGAATCTATGTAGGCGAGGATTCGGATATTCCAAATGTGAAGGGAATGCGCTGTGATGTGGTACAGGCGTTAAAAGAGATCAGAGTCCCGGTGCTGCGCTGGCCGGGAGGATGTTTTGCCGATGAATATCATTGGAAGGATGGAATCGGCCCGAAGGAGAAGCGTAAGCGTATGGTCAATACGCATTGGGGCGGTGTTGTCGAGGATAACAGTTTTGGAACCCATGAATTTTTCGAACTGGCAAAGCAGTTGGGCTGTAAGACCTACGTGAACGGCAATGTGGGCAGCGGAACCGTTCAGGAGATGAGCGAATGGGTGGAATATATGACATTTAACGGTGTCTCTCCTATGGCGGATCTTCGTAAGGAAAACGGACAGGAAGAACCATGGCGTGTGGATTACTTTGGCGTGGGAAATGAGAACTGGGGCTGCGGCGGCAATATGCGTCCTTCCTACTACGCTGACCTCTACCGGCGTTATCAGACCTATGTCAGAGTCTATGATCCAAAGAAACCGATCCAAAAGGTCTGTGGAGGCGCCAATGTAGCGGATTATCATTGGACGAAGACCGTCCTTGATACCTGTTTTGATCATACACCGGATTTCCTTCATGGTTTCATGGATGGACTTTCTCTTCATTACTATGTTCATCCGGAGGGATGGGACATAAAAGGTTCTGCCACGGAGTTTAATGAAGAGGTCTGGTATAAGACCTTGTCCAAGGCACTTTACATGGAAGAGCTGGTGGAGCGTCACGGAGCCATTATGGACCAGTACGATCCGGAAAAGAAAATCGGTATGGTTGTGGATGAATGGGGAACCTGGTATACCGTTGAGCCGGGGACTAATCCGGGATTCTTGTATCAGCAGAATACAGTACGTGATGCACTGGTTGCAGGTATTACGCTGAATATTTTTAATAAGCATTGCGATCGTGTGAAGATGGCATGTCTTGCACAGATGGTGAATGTGCTCCAGTCTGTGCTTTTGACAGAGGGCGATCAGATGATCAAGACCCCGACCTATCATGTGTTCCATCAGTATCGCTATCATCAGGGGGCTACGCTGCTGTCTTCTTCTCTGGTGGATGATAAAAGGATCGGTAGTGGTGAATGGACGGTTCCGAAAGTGACGGAAGCGGTATCGCAGGATGAAGATGGATTTATTACCATCACGCTGAACAATCTGTCGACCAGCGAGGAAGCATCTGTGGATGTCAGTCTTGCAGAAGGTGGATATCGGGTGGTAGAAGCAACGGTTGTCGGTGGAGAGATTCATGCACACAATACCTTTGAAGCGCCGGAAACTGTAACAGAACAGCCTTTTACAGATTACACGGAAAAGGCGTATGGAAAGGGACTGTCTTTGAACCTGGCGCCTTCAAGCGTTACCCTTCTTCGTCTGCAGAAATTGAATGATTAGGATTCGGAGGAAACTTATGCTGGAATTTGTAGAAGAACCTCCAAAGCCCCGGTTGATGCCGGGAGAGGAGGAAGATCGGGAGACCCTTTCTCAAGGCCTTTGGATGAGTCACGACCCGGCCATTTTTCATGACCCGACAAGTGGAAACTATTATACCTATTGTACCGGAGCCATTGCCCGTCGTTCAAAGGATCTGATCCACTGGGAATACCTTGGGAAGGTCGTGGAAGATGTGCCAAAAGAAGCGGCAGAGTGGACCGGTTCCCATGATATCTGGGCGCCGGATATCATCAAGGTGGGAGATGAATACCGGCTTTATTGTTCTAATTCCAGTTGGGGCGTACAGCAGTCCTGCATTTTTCTGGCAGTGTCAGATGATCCGGAGGGACCATTTGTGCCCCGGGATATTGTGATCAAAACTTCGGAGGATTTTCCAGTAAACGGAATTGATGCAAATCCTGTGGTGGAAGAGGAGAGCGGCCGGCATTTCATGGTGTACGGTTCCTTCTGGGGAGGCATCTACCTTCTGGAGCTGGATCGGGAAACAGGACTTGCCAAAAACAAGGATGAGATCGGAATCTGTCTGGCAAAACGTCCGGCATGGATGAGCGGTGCTATTGAAGGACCCTATATCGTATACCGGGAAGGGTATTATTACCTCTTTGTGTCCTATGGTTCTTTGAAATCAGACTACAACATCCGGGTCGGCAGAAGCCGGAAAATTACCGGACCCTATGTGGATGCTGTGGGACAGGACCTTCGCTGGGATCCCAAGGACGGAAAACAGGGCGAGCAGGCCGGGAATCTGTTGTTTGCCGGTTATGCCTGGAATGATGGAGCCGCATGGATGGCACCGGGGCACAATTCGGTACTGAAGGACAACTGGTGTCTGGTCTGTCATATTCGGCAGAAGAATTTTACGCCGGAGCCGGAAATTTCGACGATGCAGATTCGGAAACTATACTGGAGTACGGATGGATGGCCGATGATCTCCCCGGAGATATATGCAGGGGAAGAACTTAGAAAATATACAGCCCGGGAGGTGGCGGGTTTTTACGAGAGGATCGCCTTTGAAAAGAGCCTGCCTCAGGGGATATCGACGTCGGTTCCCATGAAGTTCGGGGCGGATGGTTATTACGAGTGCTGCTCGATTCAGGGCCGGTGGAACTGGATCGATGGAGAGGCGGGAAACCGTATGAAGATCACATTCGGGCCGTACACACAGGAGGCAGTTGTAATGCCGGTATATGACCGTGAACGTGGATGTGAAACCATTGGTATCTGTGGAATATCAGAAGAAGGAACTGCGTTTATAGGAAAGAGGGGGCTGTCGCACTAAGTGCGAGGCCCCTTTTTCGTGCAGAAATACTGTGCTTAACACAAAATCGGGCTTCGAAAAGCCCGATTTTTGCTGTAAAATTAGTTTATGCTACTAAACAAAATCTTACAAGGAGATTATACTGTATCTTCCTTGTATCATCAAATCAAACTTCCGCTCGACATAGAAATATCTATTCCATCTGATGATCCGGTACGCCTGGTAAGTGCATTTGTGGAGGGAATGAATCTTTCTGATCTTTATAAGACTTATGACAGAATCAGAAAGAATCAGGTCACACCACGTCAGATGCTTAAGATTGTAATCTATGCAGCAATGAACAGAATCTATTCAAGTCGTGATATTGAGTCTGCCTGCAAGAGAGACATTAATTTTATGTACCTTTTGGACGGAGCACCTGCTCCTGATCATTCCACCATAGCAAGATTTATATCAATTCATCTCTCACAATGCGCTAAGCAGATCATGGCACAGGTCGGAACCATACTACTCGAACTTGGTGAGATTTCAGGTGAAAACATCTTCATTGACGGAACCAAGATAGAGTCAGTGGCCAACAAGTATACCTTTGTATGGAAGAAAGCTGTATCAAAAAACATGATAAAGCTGACTGAAAAGATATGTGTTTTCTGTGCCGAATGTGAAGAACTCTATGGGATAAAAGTAGTCTATAACAACCAAATCTCATTACATACATTGAAACGGCTTAGGAAGAAGCTTTGTAAACTCAAGGATGATGAAGGCATCCAGTTCGTACATGGTATTGGAAAAAGAAAGACTCCACTCCAGCGTTCAATAGAAAAACTTGAAGAACACATAGAAAAGCTCAAAGAATACAACCATAAACTTTATGTATGCGGCACCAGAAACAGTTATTCAAAGACTGATACAGATGCAACATTCATGAGGATGAAGGAAGATGCTATGCTCAACGGCCAGCTTAAGCCAGCATATAACCTGCAACATGGAGTGGATTCAGAGTATGTCACATGGCTGGATGTATTCCCGGCTCCAACAGATACCATTACGCTGATTCCGTTCCTTAAAGACATGGAGGAACATCTTACATTCAAGTATAAGAATATCGTTGCTGATGCAGGCTATGAAAGCGAAGAGAATTATATTTTTATCGAATCCAACGAACAGACTGCATACATCAAGCCTCAGAACTATGAACTTTCAAAAACAAGGAAGTTCAGGAAAGACATAAGCAGACGTGAAAACATGGACTATGATCCCGAATCAGACAGCTACACATGTAAAAACGGCAAACAGCTCACTGCAGTATCCAAAAGAACACAAAAAACAGTAACGGGGTATCAGCGGGAAGTAACTATATATGAGTGTGAAAGCTGCAAGAACTGTCCATACAAGAAAGACTGTATTAAAGGCAATAACTGCAAGACCGCGTTTGAAGAGAGAAACAAGAAGCTTTCAGTTTCAAGAAAAATGGAAGAAAAACGGGCAGAATGTCTTGAACGAATAACCAGCGATTACGGAACTCAGCTGAGAATGAACCGTAGTATTCAAGCGGAAGGATCATTTGCAAACGTGAAAGAAGATATGAACTTCAGAAGATATCTGTATCGCGGAAAAGAAAATGTTCTTGCACAGAGCATACTTCTAGCAATCGGTTATGACATAAATAAGCTGCATCATAAGATTGTATCTGATCGAACCGGAACACATCTGTTTGAATTGAAAAAAGCCTCATAATTTTTGACACTTCAAAACGAAAAAGGCAACAATGCGCCGATTAGTACATCGGCTTATTAAAGTACGCTATTTTTGACAACAGGAAATATATTCACTCTTCAATTTCACCATTCATGGTAAGAAAAAGAGGCCTCGCCCAGATGATTTAATCATCTAAAGCGACAGCCCCCTCTTCTTCTGTGATGGGGGAATAATTGATGCTGACTTTGATGTCCTGTGCGTAGTTGCCGAAGGAGCTTCCGAAGATCGTGAGTCCACCCACATGAGGAGAGTCATCTTTTACTTCCATACGAAGCAGAAGCTTGCTTCGGTAATCCAGATCAAAATCATGGATGGTGACATCGGAGATCTGTAATCCGTCAATAAAAGTGCCGCTTTCGTTGATTACCAGCATTTTAAGCAGGCCATACTGATTCCAGTTGTCGAACCACCAGTCCGGGGTAAAGATACCGTGGACATCACCGAAATCACCCGGAGCCGTCCATACGCCCACTTCCGTTCCGTTTAAGGAAAACGTGATGTCAGAAGGCCAGACGGAGTTGACACCGGGAGCTTCTGAGGAGAGCTCTGCCGTGATCATGATCTGGGTGATTCTCTGATTAAAGGGGATGAAGTTTGGAATCTCGTATTCCACATGACCCCGTGTGAACCAGAGGATATCTGCGTTGTATCGATCCGGATGAGAGAAGTAGCGTGTGTCATCGACTTCTCCAATCAGGGATTCGTGGGTTGCAATACCACAGGTCGGATAGATCTCATAGTCACAGTAGTGACCAATCTTGATATCGACGTTATAGACGTTGGTTAAGTCTTCTGCGGTCTCGAAATCCAGTAGGATCTTATCCATGCAAAGAGAGCATAATTTCTGATTGCCGTGTCCAGTCACATCGTTGGTGACGGTTACGAGCCCGACGGATTCCATTTTCTTGATGTGACCGGTGAGGGCACCGTTTGTAATGTTCATGCTGGATGCAATCTCATTCATGCTCATTTTCTTGTTTTTCAGAAGAAGACTGATGATCTCCACTCTGGCATCAGAGCCAAGAACTTTAAACAGCTCCAATCCTTCTTCTGGGGTTGTGATTCGTTGCATACTTATATCCTCTATTAGTCTAATCCGTTAATAAGATAAATATACGTCTTTCCATTGCCGGGGTCAACAGAGAGGGAGTGATTTATTTTGAACAATATTAAATTCTAAAATAATTTACAAAAGATTAAAGAACTTATTGACAAGGGGGTGGTGCCATTGTACAATATGCTTAACAAATCTGAATAAAGGTTAGGCTTTTCGATGTAATATTCACAAAGCCAATTGCGCGCGATGGCTGAAGCAGGTGAAGAAAGGGAAAGAGGCAAATTCAGATATTAGTAAAGTATTTTGGGTTATAGGAGGGAATTAGAATGAAGTTAAAAAGAGTAGTAGCTGCTGCGTTGGTTGCTCTTATGGGGGTCTCATCTCTAACAGGATGTAATGTAGCGAAGGATTCGGAGAAGTCATCCGATGCATCCAGTAAGACAGAGATGAAGGGAGAAGGACAGGACGAGATCGATATTTTGATCTATGCGCAGGAGCATGAGAAGGCTGCATATGAGGATCTGATCAAGAAATTCACACAGGAACACAAGGATAAGATCAAGAAGGTTAATTTCGAGGTTACAACACAGGATGAATATGCAACGAAGATGACAGCGGCGATGACAGCCGGAGATCTTCCGGATATTTTCTATGTAGGTCCTGATTCTGTCAGAAGTTATGTGGATAACGGTTACGTCCTTCCTCTTGATGATTATGTGGATCAGAAGGTGGTGGATAACCTTTGGCCGGAGATCAAATCCGCATACCAGTACGACGGAACGAAGGTGGGAAGCGGTTCCCTGTACTGTCTGCCAAAGGATCTTTCCTGCTTTGCATTTGCCTATAACAAGGATCTCTTCGATGAAGCCGGACTGGACTACCCGGATCCGCAGAAGCCTTATACCTATGATGAGTTCCTTGATGTATGTAAGAAGCTTACCAAGGATAAAGACGGGGACGGTGAGATCGATCAGTGGGGTGTTGCCAATGCCAATGCCTTCGGTATGACACCGTATCTGTACAGCAACGGTGCCCGTTTCCTGAATGAGGATTACACCAAGGTCAACATTACAGACAACAAGAAGCTTAAGGATGCCTTCCAGTATTACGTGGATCTTACAGCCAAGGAAGGTGTAACACCGACCGTTGAGCAGGATACAGCTCTTGGTGGATACCAGAGATGGCTGGATGGCCAGATTGGTTTCTATGCCTGTGGAACATGGGATGTGGCTGCATTCATGGATAAGAAGACCTTCCCTTATAACTGGGATCTTTGCGGATGGCCGGTAGGACCGGATGGTGACGGTAAGTCTACCACATGGCTTGGAACCGTTGGTTTTGCAGTTAACAAGGATACAAAATATCCGGATCTTTGCACAGAACTTATTTCATCACTTTCAACAGACCTTGACGGACAGAAGGCTCTTTCCGGTGAGACCACAGGTAAGTCCATGCAGATTCCGAATATCAAGGATTATGCAACAACAACCTTTAAGGAGAAGGTAAAGGATGGAACCATTCCATACGCGAATAACCTTGACGTTATTTTCGGATATGTGGAGGGCAACGACAAGTACCAGGGTATCTTCTCTGAGTCAACCTATACCTATAATGCAGAGTGGTGGGATACCTTCCTTGAGGGAATTCCAAATGTTCAGAGCGGCAAGATTTCCGTGGACGACTACTTCAAGGAAGTGGAGCCAAAGATGCAGGATGCTCTTGATAACGCCATCAAGTTACAGAACACAGCGACAAAGAATTGATCTAACTTCTATGTGAATTAGAAGGCAATTGTAACGGCCCCTCTAATGATAAGTTAGCGGGGCCTTTTTTAGAAAAGAGATATGGCTATGCAAAACGCAATAAAAGTAAAACCAAAGCTCTCTGAGATGGCAAGAAGAGAGGAACGCTGGGCGTGGCTTTTTATCGCAGCTCCATTTGTAGGATTCTTGTGTTTTATGGCTTACCCTATCGTGTTTGCAGTGTTTGCCAGTTTCAGTAGATGGACGGGAATGAATTCCCTGACAGGAAATCTTGTAGGACTCGCAAATTATGCGGATATTCTGACGGATCCGAAGTTCTGGAAGTCCATGGTCACGACCATTATCTACATGATCGGTATTCCAATCGGTATGTTCCTCGGTCTTGTGATTGCCATGGCATTAAACCGTATGAAGTACACAAAGCGCTTCTTTACAACGGTTTATTATGTACCGGTGGTATCTTCCCTGGTGGCTGTGTCCATTTTATGGGCCTGGGTCTTCAATTATGACTACGGTCTTTTTAATACGGTGATCAAGGCTTTGACCGGTACCCATGGACCGAACTGGCTGGGAGATGAAGTATGGGTCAAGGTGGCAATGATCATTTTTATGACATGGAAGGGACTTGGCGGTTCCATCATTCTCTACCTTGCAGGTCTTCAGAATATTCCAAGAGATTACTATGAGGCAGCGAAGATTGACGGAGCCAACGGATGGCAGCTGTTCCGCCACATTACCATTCCTCTGATTTCTCCTGTGACCTTCTATATCCTGATTACAAGCCTGATCGGCGGTTTCCAGGTGTTTGTAGAGGTACAGGTCATGACAGGCAACGGAGGTACGAACTACAGTGCGGCAACCATTGTCTACTATCTGTATGACAAGGCATTCGGTAACAACCAGCTTGGATATGGATGTGCTGTTGCAGTCCTTCTTGCAGTGATCATCTTCATTATCACAGCGCTTAATTTCAAGGGCCAGGATAAGTGGGTCAATACAATGGATTAGGGGGATAGCATGGATAGAGTAGAAACACAGGTAATCAATCATAAGAAAGAATATGCTACCCATAGCGTAAAGTCTTCGAAGCAGAAGATAGGAGATGTGATCATTTTCATCCTTCTTGCCATCGGAGCGGTTGCAATGATTTTTCCGCTTATTTATATGGTTGCAACTTCCTTTATGACAAAGAATCAGATCCTTTCCGGAACCTTGACTTTGTTCCCGGATCCGATTCTCCTTGGCAAGTACAGTGAGGTCTTAAGTAAAGGTCAGTTTATCAGCGGTATCTTTAATACACTTAAGATCGAAGTTCCGGTCCTTTTGGTCGGAGGTTTTACATCCTCACTGGCGGCCTTTGCATTTGCAAAACTCCGTTTCCGCGGAAAAGAGGCATTTTTCCTTGCTCTTCTGGCAACCATTATGATTCCGTTTGCGGTTGTCATGATTCCGCAGTATGTACTTTTTACAAGACTGCACTGGACGGATTCCCTTCTTCCGCTGATCATCCCGGGATGCTTCGGCAATGTGGGAATGATCTTCTTCCTCAGGCAGAATCTGTATTCCATCCCGACAGAGATGATGGAGGCTGCCAAGCTGGATGGATGCAGCTATTTTGGAACTTATTGGAGAGTGTTCCTTCCTCTGATGAAGGGAGCACTTGGAACACAGCTGATGTTGTGGTTTATGGGAATTTGGAACGACTACCTTGCACCGACGATCTTCCTTCGAAGCGAGAGTAAGTGGACGCTGCAGGTTGTTATTCGTTCCTTTAACAGTTATTACGCAATTCAGAGTGACTATGCGCTGATTATGGCGGCATCGGTAATCGCAATGATTCCGACCCTGCTTTTGTTCTTCATTTTCCAGCGTATGATCATTGAATCGATTGCAATCAGTGGTATTAAGTAAGAAGTAAGATGAGACTTTGGGGGTAACTATGGGCGAGCTGCATTATGATAACCGGTTTCTTCGTTTTCTCAATAAAACAACAGACCTTGTGGTCTTAAACTTCCTTTTTTTCATGACAAGTCTGCCGCTTGTTACCATCGGAGCTTCTCTTGCAGCCCTGCATTCCGTCAATCTCCGTTCCCTCCGATACGGAGACGGATATGTGGCAGGGCAATATTTTAAAGCTTTCCGTGAATCCTTCTGCCAGGCGACACTTTGCTGGATTGGCCTGGTCATCACGGGAGGGTTGCTGGTGTTTGATTACCGTTTCTGGATGGCACTGGACTATGGCTTTCTATCAAAGTTTCAGATTGTTGTCTGTCTTGTGATTGCCATTGTTCTTGGAATCTTTGCCGTATGGTTGTTTCCGGTCCTTGCAAAGATGAAGGGAAGCCTTAAGGAACAGGCTGCAAACGCAATGAAAATGGCGATTGGTTATTTCTTTCCCCATACGGTGTGTGTGGTGGGAATTGCAGCTTTTGCCGGATGGGCAGCCTATGTGAATACCGACGCCCTTCTTATCATGGCGGTCTTTGGAATTGCACTGGTCAGCTACCTTCAGTCCTTCTTTTTCTACAAGGTGTTTGCAAAACATATTGATGAGGAGCCGATTGGGGAAGATGATCCGATTTACGGAGACCGGAGAAATCAGAAGGTAATGTAAAAAGGGCTTTGCCTATGGAAACGACAAGAATTTGTAAAAAATGCCTGTTATACGAACTGGGAGATGAGGAATCAAAAAGAATTCTTCAGTATCAGGACCGGATTCTTGAAAGGGATCGGGTGCCGGAAGAACAGTTTCGGCAGCGCATGAATATATGTAGAACGTGTTCCGCACTTCTGGCAGGAACCTGCCGTTCCTGCGGCTGTTATGTGGAACTTCGAGGGTTGGTTAAAACGAGTCACTGCCCGGATAAAAAGTGGTAGTGCGAAAGGGGCATTAAGAATGAACAAGCTTTATTTTATCGTTGGAAGTCAGGATCTGTACGGAGAAGAGTGTCTGCGTCAGGTGGCAGAAGATGCAAAAAAGATGACGGAGTTTTTCTCTGAAAAGTTATCAGATCTGTGTGAAGTGGTATTGCTTCCGACTGTGGAGACAGCACGGGGCTGTGTGGAGGATATTCGTAAGGCAAACAATGATGACGAGTGCATCGGTGTCATGACCTGGATGCATACATTTTCGCCGGCAAAGATGTGGATCAAGGGACTGCAGCAGTTACAGAAGCCGCTTCTTCACCTTCATACACAGGCGAACGAACGTCTTCCGTATGACAAAATCGACATGGATTTTATGAATCTGAACCAGTCAGCCCACGGTGACCGTGAATACGGATATATCGTTGCAAGACTTGGAATTCCGCATGAGGTGGTTGCTGGATTTTATCAGCGTGAGGATGTAATCAAAAAGATCCGCCGCTTTGTGGATGTGGCAAAGGCTATGCATTTTTCAAAGAATCTTACGGTTGCAACCTTTGGAAACAACATGCGCGATGTTGCGGTAACCGACGGTAACCGCCTTGAGGCTCAGATTAAGTATGGCTGGGAGATCAAGTACTGGGGCATCGGAGAGATTGCAGAGCTTGCAAAGAATGTGACAGAAGAAGAGATCGATGCCAAGATGAAGGAATATACAGATAAGTATACCATGGCGACCGATCGTGTGGATGTTGTGCGAGAGCAGGCGTGCATGGAAGTTGCCTTTGAAAAATTCCTTTCGGAAAATGATTGCTATGCGTTTACCGATACCTTCCAGGATCTGCATGGATTAAACCAGCTTCCGGGAATTGCCGCTCAGAATCTGATGGCAAAAGGTGTGGGCTTTGGACCGGAAGGAGATTATAAGATCTCAGCTTTCTCAGCTGTTTTAATGAAAATGGCAGAAGGAAGAGAGGGTGCTACCGGTTTTATTGAAGACTACACCTATGATCTGCAGGATGGATGCGAACTGGAATTAGCATCCCATATGCTGGAAGTTCCGGCTTCTTTTGCGGATGCGAAACCGGAGATTCAGGTTCACCCGCTGGGGATCGGCGGAAAAAGCGATCCTGCCCGTCTGGTGTTTGATTCCGTCCTTGGAGATGGTATCCAGGTGACACTGGTGGACATGGGAGATCACTTCCGCATCATCTGCGCGGATATCGAGTTGGTGCGTGAGCCGGCGGCAATGCCGAACCTTCCGGTTGCGCAGATCATGTATCGTCATAAGCCGAACTTCGAAATTGGAACAGCAGCCTGGTGCTTTGCAGGGGGAGCGCATCATTCCGTTGTCTCAACGGCACTGACAAGAGAAGACATTGCGCTGTTTGCCCGACTGACAGGTACGGAACTGATTACCATCGGCGAGGATACAACAGAAGAAGAACTGAATCGTATTGCGAATTATCGATAGGGGAAACGAATATGCTGGAAGAATTAAAGCAACAGGTCTACGAGGCGAATATGCTTCTTCCCCGGTATAATCTGGTGACTTTTACCTGGGGAAATGTAAGCGGTATTGACAGAGAAAAGAATCTTTTTGTGATCAAGCCAAGCGGTGTTCCGTATGAGGATCTTATTCCGGAAGATATGGTGGTCATGGATCTGGAAGGTAATAAGGTGGAGGGGGATTTAAACCCCTCCTCCGACACAGCGACCCATCTGGAATTATACAAAGCCTTTCCATCCATAGGCGGAATCGTACATACCCACAGCCCTTATGCTGTGGCCTGGGCGCAGGCGGGAAAGGATATTCCCTGCTTTGGAACCACCCATGCGGATTATTTCTACGGAGATATTCCCTGCGCAAGAAATCTTACAACGGAAGAGATTGAACAGGGCTACGAGAAAAATACCGGAAAGGTGATCATCGAGACATTTGCAGATCGGAATCCCGATTATGTTCCGGGGGTCATCTGTAGAAACCATGGTCCCTTTGCCTGGGGGAAAGACGCTATGGAAGCGGTGCACAACGCTGTTGTGCTTGAGGAAGTGGCAAAAATGGATATTTTTACGCTTGCGATCGATCCGGATACGGATGAGGCGCCGGAGAATATCAGGGTTAAGCATTTTATGAGAAAACACGGACCGAATGCATATTACGGTCAGAAGAAATAGCCGGGGGTACATATGGAAAAAGAAACGTTGATTCGGCAAGGGGAAACAGCCCTTGGAATAGAATTTGGCTCCACCAGGATCAAAGCGGTGCTGACAGATTTAAAAGGAGAGGTGCTGGCGGTAGGTACCCATGATTGGGAGAATTCGCTGGTGGACGGAATCTGGACCTACTCCGAAGAGGAGATTCGCCTGGGACTTCAGGATACCTATAAGAATCTAAAGGATAAGGTGAAAAAGGACTTCGGTATAACGTTGCAGAAGGTGGGAGCCCTTGGAATATCCGCTATGATGCACGGATACCTTGCGCTGGATCAGGAGAATGCCCTGGTCAGCCCGTTTCAGACCTGGCGAAACAGTAATACACAGGCAGCAGCAGATGAACTGACCGAAGCCTTTGGCTTCAACATCCCACTCCGCTGGACAGTGGCACATTTATACCAGTGTATGCTGGATCACGAGGAGCATCTGAAACGTACCACTTATGTAACGACACTGGATTCTTATGTTCATCTTCTTTTGACTGGTGAAAAGGTTACCGGTATCGGTGATGCAGCCGGAATTTTCCCAATCGATTCCACAACCTTTGATTACGATGCGAATATGATGGAGTGCCTGAATGAAAAGGCAAAGGCTCTCGGTTATCCGGTGGATGTAAAGTCCCTGTTCCCGAAAGTTCTTGTGGCAGGAGAGCGGGCCGGAGAATTGACGGAAGAAGGAGCGCGTCTTCTGGATCCGGAAGGGGATCTTTGTGCCGGAATTCCGATGTGCCCACCGGAGGGAGACGCCGGAACCGGTATGGTGGCAACAAACTCGGTTGCCCCAAGAACGGGAAATGTTTCTGCCGGAACTTCTACCTTCGCTATGGTGGTGCTTGAGAAGCCTTTGCAGGGTCTTCATCGTGAAATCGATCTGGTTACCACACCGGAAGGCTACCCGGTGGCCATGGCCCATGCCAATAATGGAACAAGCGATCTGAATGCGTGGGTAAATCTGTTCGATCAGTTTGGATGTCTGATGGGTATGGATCTGTCCGATAAAAATCGCCTGTACGGTGCTTTGTATGAGAATGCCTATAAGAATGGAGATCCTGATTGTGGAGGTCTTCTTCCTTATGGCTATCTGTCAGGAGAGGGCATTACGAATCTGATGGAAGGACGTCCGCTCTTTGCCCGAACACCGGACAGCAATTTTACTCTGGCAAACTTTTTCAAAAGCCATCTCTACACTTCCCTCGGGGCGGTGAAGCTGGGAATGGATATTTTGAAAAAGGAGGATGTTGTAATCGACCGGATCACCGGCCATGGCGGCTTTTTCAAGACTCCGGTGGTGGGTCAGGCGGTTCTGGCTGCGGCTATTGATGCGCCGGTAACGGTGATGGAACATGCAGGCGAAGGCGGTCCCTGGGGCATGGCTCTGCTGGCGGCATATATGCTCTCCGGTGCAAAAGAGGATCTGGGCAGCTACCTTCAGAAGAATGTATTTTCATCTGTGGAGGGAAGCACGGTGGATCCGGAGCCGAAGGATGTGGAAGGCTTCAGCGTGTTTGCCCGCCGTTATAAGCAGGGGCTGGTGATTGAGAAAACAGCAGTAGAAGCAATGGAATGGTAAGGAGAAAACATGAGATTTTTTATTGACACAGCGAATGTAGACGAAATCCGTAAGGCGAATGACATGGGCGTGATCGCCGGAGTTACAACAAATCCTTCTCTTATTGCAAAAGAAGGCCGTGATTATGCCGAGACGTTACAGGAGATCGCGTCCATTGTTGACGGTCCGATCTCAGGTGAGGTGAAGGCAACGACCACCGATGCCGAAGGCATGATTGCCGAAGGCCGTGAGATTGCAAAGCTTCACAAGAATATGATCGTAAAGATCCCTATGACAGTGGAAGGTCTTAAGGCAATCAAGGTTCTTTCAAAAGAGGGCATTAAGACAAACTGCACCCTGATTTTTTCTGCAAACCAGGCGCTTCTGGCCGCCCGGGCAGGGGCAACCTATGTCAGCCCATTCCTCGGAAGACTGGATGATATATCCACATGCGGCACACAGCTGATTGAAGAAATCGTGCAGATCTTTGAGGCTGCCGGAGATATTCAGACGGAAATTATTGCTGCCTCTGTCCGCCATCCAATGCATGTGACAGAATGTGCTTTGGCAGGAGCTCATATTGCAACCGTTCCATACAAGGTGATTGAGCAGATGATTCACCATCCATTGACGGATGAGGGAATTGTCAAGTTCCAGAAGGATTATGTTGCTGTTTTTGGAGAGTAAGGAGTTGCAAAATGAATGAGCTGAATCTGAAGCGACATGCAAACCGTATCCGAAAGGGAATTCTTGACGGCGTCCATGCGGCCCGCTCCGGTCATCCGGGAGGATCTTTGTCTGCTACGGAGGTTTTTACCTATCTGTATTTTGAAGAGATGAACATTGATCCGAAGAATCCGAAGATGGAAGGGAGGGACCGGTTCGTCCTTTCCAAAGGCCATACAGCGCCGGGGTTATATGCGACCCTTGCCGAGAGAGGGTTCTTCCCGAAGGAGGATCTTGTGACCCTGCGTCATACCGGTTCCTATCTGCAGGGACATCCGGATATGAAGCATATTCCGGGAGTTGATATGTCCAGTGGTTCTCTGGGACAGGGTATTTCGGCTGCCTGTGGAATGGCGCTTGCGGCAAAGCTTCGCGGGGAAAGTTACCGGGTCTATACGCTGCTTGGAGACGGTGAGATCCAGGAGGGTCAGGTCTGGGAAGCTGCCATGTTTGCAGCGGCCAAGAAGCTGGATCATTTGACAGTCATTGTGGACAATAACAATCTTCAGATCGATGGAGCCGTGAGTGAAGTAAACTCTCCCTATCCAATCGATGACAAATTTGAATCCTTCAACTTCCATGTGATCAACGTGGAAGACGGAAATGATTTTACCCAGCTGGAGGCAGCTTTTGGGGAGGCACGAAGAATCAAGGATCAGCCGGTGGCAATCATTTTAAAAACCGTGAAGGGCAAGGGTGTCTCCTTTATGGAAAACGAAGTGGGCTGGCATGGAACGGCTCCCAATGACGAACAGTACAAAGAGGCCATTGCTGAACTTGAAGAAGCCTATGCAAAACTTGGAAAGGAGGAGGCCTGATGTCTGAGGTGAAAAAGATTGCCACAAGAGAAAGCTATGGAAACGCGCTGGTGGAACTTGGAAAGGAACACGAGGATGTAATCGTTCTGGATGCGGATCTTGCAGCGGCAACCAAGACGGGAATTTTTAAAAAGGCCTTCCCGGACCGGCATGTGGATTGCGGAATTGCAGAGTGTAACATGATGGGAATAGCAGCAGGCCTTTCAACCTGTGGCATGGTACCGTTTGCCAGCACCTTCGCAATGTTTGCGGCGGGACGTGCCTACGAGCAGGTGCGTAATTCCATTGGTTATCCAAGACTGAATGTTAAGATCGGTGCCACCCATGCAGGTATCTCTGTCGGCGAGGACGGTGCTACACACCAGTGTCTGGAAGACCTTGCCCTGATGAGAGAAATACCTGGTATGGTGGTGCTGAATCCATCGGACGATATTGAGGCAAGAGCCTGTGTGAAAGCAGCATATGAGCATCAGGGCCCGGTCTATATGCGATTCGGTCGTCTGGCTGCACCGGTGATCAACGACCGCCCGGATTATCATTTTGAACTCGGCAAGGGCGTTCTCCTGAAAGAAGGCTTTGATGTAACGCTGGTAGCGACGGGACTTATGGTTTCTGAAACGCTGGAAGCGGCAAAGCGCTTGGAGGATCTTGGCATTTCCTGCGAGGTGATCAATATTCATACCATCAAACCATTGGACGAATCGTTGCTCCTTGCCAGCGCCAAGAAAACACAGGCGGTTGTAACGGTTGAAGAGCATTCGACCATCGGAGGCCTGGGAAGTGCTGTGGCAGACACTCTTTCAGAACAACTCCCCACAAAGCTTCTGAAGATCGGTGTTCGGGATGTTTTTGGAGAATCCGGCCCCGCGGTGGAATTGCTGCACAAATATGGTTTGGATGCGGATGGCATTACAACGAAGGTTGCGGAGTTTTGCCGGCATTGAACATAATTTCATACCCCATTTTAACCTGCTGTCTTTGGATGGCAGGTTTTTCTTTTCGCCTGCTATTTGTTGTCGTGTTCTGCTGGATGTTGCTTTCTGCTGTTTATTGTCGTCGTCGCCTTCTATGCGCCCCGGGTGACGCCTCGCGGCTCTGGAACTCGCTCGTTGCGTTACATAAGCCTCCGGCGAAGCCGTCGGCAAGTAACGACGGCTCGTTAAGCACCCTGTGCGCATAGAAGGCGACGGCTCGTAGAGCTGCTGGGGCGGCGGCGGTAAACCATGCGGGGGTATTTCCTATTTCCCCCAGAGAAGCAGTGGAATGGCGATCTGCGGGGGAAAAGGAAAGAACTGAGGAAGCCAGATTCCCCCGGAGAAGCAGTGGAATGGCAGTTTGCGGGGGAAATAGGAATGGGGGAGGAAGCGGAATTCCCCCGGAGAAGCAGTGGAATGGCGATCTGCGGGGGAAAAGGAAAGAGCTGAGGAAGCCAGATTCCCCCGGAGAAGCAGTGGAACGGCGGTTTGCGGTGGAAACAGGAATGGGGGAGGAAGTTCAATTCTCCCGGAGAAGCAGTGGAACGGCGGTTTGCGGTGGAAACAGGAATGGGGGAGGAAGTTCAATTCCCCCGGAGGAGCAGTGGAACAGCGGTTTGCGGTGGAAATAGGAAAAGTCGAGGAAGTCAGATTCCCCCGGAGAAGCAGGGGAATGGCGGTCTGCGGGGGAAAAGGAAAGAGCTGAGGAATAGGGGAGGAAGCCAGATTCCCCCGGAGGAGCAGTGGAATGGCGATCTGCGGGGGAAATAGGAAAAGTCGAGGAAGTTCAATTCCCCCGGAGGAGCAGGGAAATGGCGGATTGCGGGGGAAATAGGAAAAGTCGAGGAAGTTCAATTCCCCCGGAGAAGCAGGGAAATAGCAGTTTGCGGGGGAAACAGGAATGGGGGAGGAAGTTCAATTCCCCCGGAGAAGCAGTGGAATGGCGATCTGCGGGGGAAATAGGAAAAGTCGAGGAAGTTCAATTCCCCCGGAGGAGCAGGGAAATAGCGGTTTGCGGGGGAAAGAGGAATGGGCGAGGAAGTTCAATTCCCCCGGAGGAGCAGTGGAACAGCGGTTTGCGGGGGAAATAGGAATGGGGGAGGAAGCGGAATTCCCCCGGAGAAGCAGTGGAACAGCGGATTGCGGGGGAAAGAGGAATGGGCGAGGAAGTCAGATTCCCCCGGAGAAGCAGTGGAACAGCGGTTTGCGGGGGAAATAGGAATGGGCGAGGAAGTTCAATTCCCCCGGAGAAGCAGGGA
>CAMGZH010000036.1 GCA_946182825.1 uncultured Lachnospiraceae bacterium | reverse complement strand
TATCCAAGTTGACGTGTTATCACGCTAAAGCGTTGAAACGACGGGGGTTTCCGGAGTTGAACAAAACAGAATGATTCAACTATAAATTGACTTTTTTTCATTTCACTGTATAATAATTTATGTCGTAGGAAGTAATTCCTCGGCTGTGGTTTAATCCAGTCGGGGTAATTGCTTTGGTTGAATCAAATGAACAGAAGAAGATGGCCGTACGAAGATGTACAGATTGAGAAACAATATCTGTGCATTTTTTGTTCACCAATTTCTTTAGTTTGTTAAAGCGACAACGTAAAACATAACAATACAAGGAGTAGAGAGAAGTGGCTAAGTACATTATTAAACGAGTTTTACTGGCAGTTATGTCTATTATCATTGTCAGTGCCATTACATTTTTCGTAATGGAGCTTATTCCGGGCGGCCCTTTCAATAAGGAAAAGGCAGCAAGTCCAGAGGTCATTAAGGCCTTAAATGAGAGGTATAATCTGGATAAGCCGGTTCCGCAGCAGTATGTGATCTACATGAAGAACCTTCTGCACGGTGACTGGGGCGTATCCCTGAAGAACGGTCGTCCGATCTGGCCGGATATTTCTTCCCGTTTTGCCGTATCAGCAAAGCTGGGCGGATTTGCAATGCTGTTTGCAACGGTTTTTGGAATTGTGTTTGGTGCGATTGCAGCATTGACCCGTAACCGGTGGCCGGACCGATTGATCGTGTTCTTTACCACCTTGGGAACAGCAATGCCGTCCTTTGTTCTGGCAACACTGCTTCTTTTGGTGTTCTGTATTGAATTGGCCGTTGTAGCGGTATGGAATCCGGCGCATCCGAACTATGTTCTGCCGGTGATCGCTCTGGCTGTTTATCCAATGGCATATGTAACACGTCTTACCAAGACATCCATGCTGGATGCGTTGAACCAGGATTACATCCGTACGGCAAAGGCAAAGGGTGTACCAAGAGCAAAGGTGATCTTTGTGCATGCTCTTCGTAACGGACTGATTCCGGTTGTTACATATCTTGGACCACAGGTTGCTTATATTTTGACAGGTTCCATGGTAGTAGAGAGTATCTTTACCATTGGTGGACTTGGAAGTGCGTTTGTAACAAGTATTACCAACCGTGATTACACCACAATTATGGCGGTTACTATCTTCCTGGCAATTCTGATGGTAGTAGCAAACCTTTTGACCGATATCGCTTATAAGATCATCGATCCACGTATCACTTTTAACTAATTAAGGAGTCAATCATGGCAATGGAAAATGCAGATTACAAGAAGAGACAGTTCTTATCTTCTCAGATCGATCTGTCTAAGTTTAATAAAGAAGATTTTAGAAAAGCAACAGATGAAGAAAAGCAGCAGCAGGATGTAATGGGAGAGTCCACCACCTTCTTTAAGGACGGTATGAGACGTCTTCGCAAGAACCCGCTTGCTATGGGAAGTATCGTAGTACTGCTTCTGATCATTATCGCGATCATTGTGGCACCTATGATCTGCCCTTACGGTTATGCACAGATCCTTACCATTGACGGTCGTCGTGACAAGGGTGCGGCAAACCTTGCACCGATGGAATACTCCGATATGGAAATCGCCCATATGGAGAAGACAGGAGAGAATCTTTTCCCTCATCTGTTCGGAACAGATTCCATGGGACGTGATTATTTTATCCGTGTGATCTACGGTACCCGAGTATCCTTATCCGTTGGAGTTGTAGCTGCCATTATGGTACTGATCATCGGTCTTATCTACGGTTCCATCGCAGGTTATTTCGGAGGAACCATCGATCTGATCATGATGAGAATTGTGGATGTGATCTACTCCCTTCCGGATATGCTGATCATCATCCTGCTTTCCGTTGTATTGAACGAACGACTGGTTCCGATCATCAAGGGAACACCACTTGCCAAGCTGGGTGGTAACATGATCTCCATGTTCATCGTATTCGGACTGTTATATTGGGTTGGTATGGCACGATTGATCCGTGGACAGATCCTGACCATTAAGAACAATGAGTATGTATTGGCTGCAAGAAGCATCGGAACGAAGAATCGTAAGATCCTGACACGACATATTCTGCCGAACTGCTTATCCGTTATCATCATTACAACGGCCCTTCAGGTTCCTAGTGCGATTTTTACAGAGAGTTACCTTTCCTTCCTGGGATTAGGTGTTAATGCTCCTCTGACATCCTTAGGTTCCCTGGCGAATAACGCCCGTGGTGGTATGATGACATACCCTAGCCGTCTTGTTATTCCGGCTATCGTAATCACACTGATCGTACTGGCCCTGAACCTGTTAGGTGACGGACTCCGTGATGCGTTCGATTCCAAGTTAAAGTAAGGTGCTAGGAGAGAATATGAGCGAAGAAAATAAAAACATTTTATCTGTACAGAATTTACATACAAGCTTTTTTACAGACAATGGTGAGGTTTGCGCGGTCAATGGCGTGAATTTCAATCTGGAAAAGGGCAAGACATTAGGTATCGTTGGTGAGTCCGGATCCGGTAAGTCCGTTACTGCATATTCCGTTATGCAGATCCTGGCGGAGACCGGTAAGGTGACCGAGGGTAAGATCTTATACAACGGTCAGAACATCCTTGATTGGAATGAAAAGAAACTCCAGAAGTTCCGTGGAGAGAATGTCTCCATTATTTTCCAGGATCCGATGACATCTCTGAATCCGACCTTTACCGTTGGATATCAGATGATGGAGGCTGTAAGACTTCATACCAATAAGACAAAAGAAGAAGCAAGAGCACGTGCCATTGAGATGCTGACACTGGTTGGTGTAAACGAGCCGGAAGCAAGAATCAAGCAGTATCCCTATGAGCTGTCCGGTGGTATGAGACAGCGTGTTATGATCGCTATGAGCCTTTGCTGTGAGCCGGATATCCTGATTGCGGATGAGCCGACAACAGCGTTGGATGTTACCATTCAGGCACAGATTCTTGAACTGATGCAGGATCTCCAGAAGAAGCTTGGAATGGCCATTATCATGGTGACCCATGACCTGGGTGTTATTGCATCCATGTGCGATGAGATCCTGGTAATGTACGGTGGAAGGATCTGTGAGCGTGGAACAGCAGATGAGATCTTCTACAATCCATGCCACGAATATACCAAGGGACTTCTTCGTTCCATTCCACGTGTGGATAACATGAACGAGAAGCTGGTTCCGATCGGAGGAACTCCTATTAATATGTTGAACATGCCGGAGGGCTGTGCATTCTGTCCTCGTTGTGCTAACGCACTGAAGATCTGTCTGACAGAGAAACCGGATGAGTATCAGGTGGGCGAAGACCATCTTGCATCCTGCTGGATGAATGTAAAAGAACTGATCGAAAGTGAGGAAGCATAATGGCTGAAGAGAAGAATTTATTAGAAGTATCCCATTTAAAACAGTACTTTCCGGTGTCCCAGGGCTTCCATAAGGTTCCATTGAAGGCGGTGGATGATATTTCCTTCGCCATCAAGCCGGGAGAGACCCTTGGTCTTGTAGGAGAGTCCGGTTGTGGTAAAACAACCGTTGGTCGTACCCTGTTACGTCTTTATGAGCCTACAGCAGGTAAGATCACATTTGACGGAAATGTATTATTCGACAGTGGTGAGCAGTATGACGCCAATGGCGAGCTTATTGTAGATGAAAAGGGACGTCCGGTTTTAGGTAAAAAGGTCAATGCGGATATGCTTCCTTACCGTAAGCAGATGCAGATGGTTTTCCAGGATCCGTATTCTTCCCTGAACCCGCGTATGACAGTTGAGGATATCATCGGAGAGCCTCTGGATACTCATAAGCTTTATAGTAGCAAGGGGGAGCGGCGTGATCGTATTCTTGAGCTGATGGAGACCGTTGGCCTGAATGCAGAGCATGCTATGCGTTATGCACATGAGTTCTCTGGTGGACAGCGTCAGCGTATCGGAATCGCAAGAGCCCTTGCTGTTAATCCAAAGTTCATCGTATGTGATGAGCCTGTATCTGCACTGGATGTTTCCATTCAGGCGCAGGTGATCAATATGTTTGAGGAGCTTCAGGAAAAGCTTGGACTTGCATATCTGTTCATCGCCCATGATCTTCTGGTGGTACATCATATTTCCGATCGAATTGCCGTTATGTACCTTGGACATATGATGGAGATCGCAGATGCAGACGAATTGAACGATCATCCGATGCATCCCTACACACTTTCTCTGTTGTCTGCTGTTCCGATTCCGGATCCGGAGACGGCCAGACGTTCAAAGCGAATCGTATTAGAGGGAGATGTTCCTTCTCCACTGAAGATGCCAAGTGGTTGTCCGTTCCGTACCAGATGCCGTTATGCGACAGAGCAGTGTTCTATTGCAAGACCGCAGCTGACAGATCGTGGAAACGGTCACTTTGTTGCATGCTGGAACCGCTAAGAGGCGGCAAGACTAGACTTGAATCTTCGTGCCTGCGCCAGAACGAAAGATTGGGCATAGGGCACAGAAAATATTAATACGTCTAATAGGAGGATACGTATGAAGAAAAAATTACTCGCATTCGTACTTGCCTCTGCTATGGTTCTTTCCATGGCTGGATGCGGAGCATCCAAGAAGGCAGACAGTGGTAAGAAGACAGCTGCTACCACTGAGAACAAGAACAACAAGGCTCTGTACATCAACCTTGCTTCAGAGCCAGATCATCTGGATCCGACTTTGAACTCTGCTGTTGATGGTGCTTGCCTGGCTGTTAACTCTTTTTCCGGTCTTTACACTTACGATAAAGACGGAACACTGATCCCGGCTGTTGCGGAAGCACTTCCAGAGGTTTCTGATGATGAGAAGACCTACACCATCAAGCTTAAGAAGACAAAGTGGTCCAATGGTGAGGATCTGACAGCAAATGATTTCGTTTATTCCTGGAATCGTGCCGTTGCTAAGGAGACAGCAGCAGATTACGGTTACTTATATGACATCATTGCCCGTAACGGTGACAAGCTTGCAGTTAAGGCTGTAGATGATTATACACTTCAGGTTGAACTTACCAATCCATGCCCATACTTCAATGATCTTATGGCATTCCCTGCATTCTTCCCTGTATATGAGAAGGACGTAGAGGCTAAGGACAAGGGCAAGGAGCCGGGAACATGGGCTCAGAAGCCGGGCTTCGTTTCCAACGGTGCATATACTCTTAAAGAGTGGAAGCACAATGAGTCTATGGTTTACGTAAAGAACCCGAACTACTATGATGCTGCCAATGTTAAGATCGAAGAGCTTCATTTCATGCTCTCTGCTGACAATACAGCAACATACGCTGCTTACACAAGCGGTGATCTTGACTTCATCGACGAAGTACCAAACGATGAGATCAAGTCTGTTATGGACAACAAGGAGTTCCACGTTGTTGACAACCTTGGAACATACTACGTTGCATTCAACGTTAACTCCAAGCTCTTCAAGGGTCTTTCTGACAAGCAGGCAAGAGAGTTCCGTGAGGCAATCTCTCTTCTGATCGACCGTCAGTACATTGTTGACACGGTAGGCCAGACAGGTCAGGTCGTTGCTGATTCTTATATCCCTGCAGGTATGAGCGATGGTAACGGCGGCATCTTCAAGGGTGAGAATTCTTCTTACTACGATGCTACAAAGGTAGACGTTGAGAAGGCTCAGAAGTTACTTGAGGATTGTGGTTACAAGTTCACAAAGAAGGACGACGGTACTGTTACATGTGAGCCGGCAATCTCAATTCCATACATCTTAAATGAGAACGATGGACATCAGAAGATTGCTGAGTCTATCCAGTCAGACCTTTCTGCTCTCGGCATCGAGATGACAATTCAGACTGAGGACTGGAACGTATTCCTTGATGATCGTAAGAAGGGTAACTACACATTCGCTCGTGAGGGTTGGCTTGCTGACTACAACGATCCAATCAACATGTTAGAGATGTTTACCACCAAGTCCGGTAACAACGATCCACAGTTCGGCAGAGATACTAAGAACTCCGCAGCTCCACAGGGTTGGGATAAGTACGATGAGCTGGTTAACGAGATCCGTAACACAACAGATTTCGCAAGCCGTGTGGATAAGATGCACCAGGCTGAGGATATGCTTATGGATACATGGGCAGTTATCCCAATCTACTACTACAATGATATCTACATGCAGAAGAGCAACGTTGACGGTATCTTCAGTACTGTTTACGGCATGAAGTACTTCATGTATGCAACAAAGAAATAATACTGCGTCGGCAGTGTTTTAGCGGGAAGCTGTGAAAACGGAAGTTTTCACAGCTTCTTTTTCGTCTGGGAAGCCCCTTCATCGAAGGGAGGCTTAGGGATGTTGATAATTGTGGATGAATGTTAAAGTTATCCACAGTTATCAACAGAAAATCGTGGACAAAAAAGTGCAAAAATAAAGTCCTTAAGAGGTTATCAACGAAGTTATCCACTTTATCCACATTTTTGGACGAAAAAAATAGGGGGAGAACAAATTTTTACCACAACATGTGGGTTAGTAAAAAAATCATTTTTATTAACAATTTGTGAATAAAGTGAATAACTTTTACGGATAAAGACTGGCATTATACTACAAAATCCGCTATAATACTGTTCGGCTGTTTATACGGCAATGCGGATATGGCGGAATTGGCAGACGCGCTAGATTTAGGTTCTAGTGGTAACCCCGTGCAGGTTCAAGTCCTGTTATCCGCAGTACAGGTAGAGATTGGCAGGTGCACGGGCATCTGCCTTTTTTATCATAGTTGGAAATAGGAGGATTGACCTATGGAGAAGATTACAAGCTTTACGATTAATCATTTGGATCTGCTGCCGGGAGTGTATGTATCCCGTGTAGATCATTATGAGGATGCTGTGATCACCACCTTTGATCTCAGGATGACGGCGCCGAACCGCGAGCCGGTTATGAACACAGCAGAGTTGCACACCATTGAGCATTTGGCGGCGACCTTCCTTCGGAATCATAAGGAGTATGGGGACAAGGTGGTCTATTTTGGACCTATGGGCTGCCGGACCGGCTGCTATCTTCTGTTGGCAGGGGAGTACACAAGCAGGGAGGTACTTCCGCTGATCATCGAGCTGTTCCGTTTTATCCGTGATTTCCGTGGTGAGGTGCCGGGTGCGGCTGCCAAGGATTGTGGTAATTATTTGGATATGAACCTTGGAATGGCAAACTATCTGGCTGAGAAGTACTTGAAGGTGCTTGAGAATGCAACAGAGGAGAATCTGGTATATCCTGCATAAGTTTGAGGAAGTGATGAAATGAAATACGAAGCTATCGCTTTAGATTTGGATGGAACGCTGACCAACTCCCGGAAGGAAGTATCGCCCCGAACAAAAAAGGCGGTGATTGCTGCGGCAAAGAACGGTTGCGCTGTGATCCTGGCAACAGGACGACCGGTGCCGGGAGTTAAGAAGATCGCAAGAGATCTGGAATTGAAAAAATACGGTGGATATATCCTTTCCTACAACGGCGGAGAGATCTGGTCCTGTGGACGGGGAGAAGCGATCCGCAGAACAACGGTGGACGTTGCCCATTATCATACCATCTGCCATATTGCGAGGAAGTATAATGTGACCGCCATGACCTACGATAAGAAGGGCGTTATTACAGAGAATCCGGATGATCCCTATGTTATAAAGGAAGCGGCCATCAACAATATCCCCATTCGGAGAGTGGACCGGCTGGATATGGAGGCTGCCAACGATCCGGTCATGAAGTTTTTGATCGTGGGAGATCCAAAGGATTTGAAGGCTCCTTATGAGGAAATCGGGCGCAAGTTAAAGGGCGCAGTCAATGCCTTTTTTTCAGAGCCGTATTTCCTGGAGATCACCCCGAACGGAATCGAGAAGGCGGCGGCACTTGGGGTCCTTCTTGAGGAGATCGGAATTGAGCCGGAGCGTCTGATCGCCTGCGGTGACGGGTATAATGATATCCCGATGTTGCAGTTTGCCGGTCTGTCGGTTGCGATGGAAAACGCCTATGATGAGGTAAAGGAGTTTGGAGACGTAATTGCTGACACCAATGATCAGGACGGAGTAGCCAAAATCATTGAAAAATACATTCTTCATACGCTAAAATCTTGACAAAACCCATTTCATTGCATACAATATAATCGCTGTAATTTTTGCAATGAATGTGAGATGTGAGTATATGGACAAAGAAATGAATGTATCGCAGGAGAAGTATTCCTGCCTTAGACTGGAGAATCAGCTGTGCTTTCCGCTGTATGCATGCGCGAAGGAAGTGGTTCGCAGTTACAAGCCTTTTTTAGCCCGATTGGATCTGACCTATACCCAGTACATCACGATGATGGTGCTTTGGGAGAGGAAGCAGATGAATGTTAAGGAGATCGGTGAGTGCCTTTATCTGGATTCCGGTACACTGACACCGCTTCTTAAGAAGCTTGAGCAGAAGGGCTTTATCCGTCGCCACAGAAGTAAAGAGGATGAACGCAATCTTCTGATCTCTATTACACCGGAGGGGGAGGCTCTTCGGGATGAGGCAGTGGCGGTTCCGGGTGAGATGAAGGCATGTATGTCTTTGGATCCGGAGGATGCAGCATCTTTGTACACCCTTTTATATAAGTTCCTGGATAAGTGCCAGGAGCGTCGTAATCTGGATAAATAACGATGATAAGGTTAAGGCCGGAGGATGGCCTTAGCCTTTTTTTAACGAAGTGAGGAAAACATGGCAAATTGGAGAGTGCAGGCGAAACGAGCTGACTTTACTGCCTTAGCGGCAAAATACAATGTGGATCAGGTGACGGCCAGGCTTATGGTCAACCGGGGTGTGACAGAAGAGGAGATGGAGGGCTATCTGCATCCGGATCTGTCCCAGCTTCATGATCCGATGCTGCTTCTGGATCTTGACCGGGCCTGTGATATCCTGGAAGGAAAGATCAGGGAAGGGAAAAAGATCCGTGTGATCGGTGATTATGATGTGGACGGAATCTTTTCCACCTACATTCTGGTGCATGGATTGAAAGGGCTGGGGGCTGACTGTGACCATGCCATTCCGCATCGGGTGCATGACGGCTATGGGGTAAATCCCAATATGGTGTCCGAGGCGGCGGAAGATGGTGTGGAAACGATCCTTACCTGCGATAACGGAATTGCTGCGATCCCTGCCATTGAATTGGCCAAAGAGCTGAACATGACAGTGGTGGTCACCGATCACCATGCCATCCCCTTTTCGACGGTGGAAGAGGATGGAGAGGAGAAACGGGTGTACCACCTTCCGCCGGCGGATGTGGTGGTGGATCCCCATCGGGTGGAGGATACCTATCCGTTTCCGCAGATCTGCGGAGCCGTTGTGGCATGGAAGCTTATCACAGCGCTTTTTGCAAGGGCGGGGAAAGAGAAGGAGGCCATGTACTATCTTCCCATGGCTGCCTTTGCCACGGTTTGCGACATTATGCCTCTGCAGGGGGAGAACCGTACCATGGTGGCGCTTGGCCTTCCGGCTCTGGAAAAAACAGCCAACAAAGGTCTTCAGGCTCTGATGACAAGAGCCGGAATCGAAAAGGGGCGGCTGAATTCCTACCATATCGGCTTTGTGTTGGGACCGGCGTTTAATGCCACAGGACGTCTGGATACGGCGGAGATCGGACTTTCTCTTCTAATGGAAGAAGATGAGGGGAAGGCGGCGGCGCTGGCATCCCAACTGATCAGCCTCAACGAGCAGCGGAAGACGCTGACGGAAGAGGGAACGAGTCGCGCCATGGAAATGGTCGCGGCGGAACATATGGAAAATGACCGGGTGCTGGTGATCTATCTTCCCGATCTGCACGAAAGCCTCTGCGGTATCATTGCGGGAAGGATCAAGGAGCGCTATTATCGTCCCACCTTCGTGCTCTGCGACGGAGAGGAGGGGGTCAAGGGTTCCGGAAGAAGCATCGAAAGCTATTCCATGTATGAGCGGATGCAGCAGGCCAACCAGTTCTGTTTGCAGGAAAGAGGCGAGGGAATCTTCACCAAGTTCGGCGGTCATCCCATGGCGGCCGGTCTTTCCATGAAACGGGAGGATGTGGATCGCCTGCGGGAACTTCTGGAACAACAGTGTGAGCTTGCGGCGAAGGATCTGGAACCGAAGATCCTGATCGATGTGCCCATGCCTCTTGGCTATCTGAGTCCGGGGCGGATCCAGGAACTTTCTGTATTGGAGCCCTTCGGTAACGGAAATCCCAAGCCGGTGTTTGCGGACAAGAATCTGCAGGTCATGGGGATTCGGGCCATTGGCAAGCAAAGCCAGTATCGCAAGCTCTCCCTGGCCTTTGGCGGTGATCTGTCCCAAAGGATCGATGGACTGTATTTTGGGGAAGGGGAGGCCTTGGATGAGGACATTCGCCGGGAGTACGGTCAGGATGTTCTGGAGGCCGCCTATGCGGGACGGAGCAATCCCATCCGGCTTTCGGTGACCTATTACCCGGGGATCAATGAATACCGGGGGCAGGTCAGTATGCAGGTGATCATCGGGGAATATATGATCCAATAAAAAGACCGGGATGAGTGGCTTGCGGGCAGTGGTTTGTTTCTGATAAAATAAGAACATGAGGAAACGGAATGTTAAATTATTCGTTTCCGAAGGGTTATAACGGAAAGGGAGATTTTTATGAAGACAGAAAACTATACCTTTGTATCTGCCGATGATCCGGGAACAAAAATTCATGGGGTATGCTGGACGGCGGAGGACGACTATGCCGCGTTTGGTGGCAGACCTGTTGCCGTTCTTCAGCTGGTGCACGGAATGATCGAATACATCGAGCGGTACGAGGAATTTGCTACTTATCTGGTGGAGAAGGGCTTTGTAGTGGCCGGCCATGACCACATCGGTCACGGTCATTCGGTTCCGGAATTAAATGACCGTGAATGGGGCATCATGCACTGCAAGCACTGTGAAGAGGTCATGGTGGAGGATATCATGACAAACTATAAGCTGATTCGTCAGCGGTATCCGCAGATCCCGCATTTTATCCTGGGGCATTCCATGGGAAGCTATATGACACGTCGCTTTTTGGCGGTAAAGGGACAGGAGATTGGTGATCTTAAGGGTGCTGTGATCATGGGAACCGGAACGGTTTCGGACGGGCTGCTTTGTGTGGCAAATGCCGTTGTGAAAACGGCGATCCTTCTTCGGGGAAGAGATTACAAGAGCCGTTTTGTCACGGGTCTGTTGTTTTCCGGGGATTACCACAAATTCGATATGGACGGCAGTGTTCCGGAACAGAGCTGGCTTTCCACCAATGTGGAGAGCGTGAAGCGTTACTATAAGGATCCGATGGATACCTATCTGTTTTCTCTGAACGGATATCTTGGGAACGTAAGGGCCATGAAATTCGACAACCGGGTCAAGGAGATCGCCAGGATTCGAAGGGATCTTCCGATCCTTTTTGTCTCCGGAGAGGATGATCCGGTAGGCTCTCTGGGAAAGGGCGTTAAGGCCGCCTGCCGGAAGTTTCAGAAGGCAGGTCTTACCAATGTCAGGATGCATCTGTATCCGGGGGATCGTCATGAGCTTCTGCAGGAGATGGATCGCAAGAACGTTTACGAAGATCTGTACAATTGGATGAAAGAAAATAAATGATACAGCCGGGGAGAGCTCCCCGACTGTGTCAGACTCTTCTGGATAAGAAGGCAAGTATTTTACGAAGTGGAAGGAGATCGTTTTGGATCACTTCCACTTTTCTTCGATTTTCCTCAGAGAATCCCACCAGAATATTGTGATTAGCCTCTGCCAGGTAGTCCATGATACCGTCGATGTTACTCTTGGTATTTTTCGGACAGCGGAGATACCGGTGCTTGTTACAGGTCAGGCACAGGGTATAACTGATGGCGAAGTGGTGCCACAGGAGCTTATGCAGCGTAGAGTATTTGTAGATCCAGATGATCTCGCTGATGGGCACAATGGCAACGCCGTAGGTACTGGTCTCAATAAAATAGTGCTGTGTGATGAACATATCCTCCGTTGCCAGCTGGGGGAGGGTGGAAAGCTCTTCCTCTGCCTCCTGGAGCATTTTCCGTGGATTGCCGTAAGGGGCAAGGCGACGGATCTGCCGCGCATAGACCGGGTGGCGGATATAGAGGAGATAGGCCAGGATGCTGAGGATGGCAAACAGTCCGGTAGAGACATAGGCAAACACAAAAAGCCGTGGCAGGAAGCTGGTGGCATCCGGCTCGGACAGGGTGTAATGTGATACGGAACCGGTCAGTCCCTGCCTGGTCCAGGACAGATCGCTGGCAAGCTTTTCAAGAACCAGCTGTCGAGTGGCAGGATCCTTGAGAATTCTGGCACGGATGTGCAGATTCTTGATGGTGGGATTTCCCTGCTCGCTGGTGACGGGATCTAAAAGGACCAGGACCACCTTATCCTTCATGACAGTGTAATAGTAATAGCCTCTGGTGGTGCCCAGCCAGTACTGGCGGTAGCCGGTGAAATACAGATTCTTCAGGGTGATCTGTCCGTAGGCGTTGTGGGATCGGTAGGCTTTGGCAAGGCTGGCGGTTCCGGTCAGATGCCTTGGAGAGATCATGGAACGCACCGGGAAAATGCCGGCGAGCAAAAGCAGCAGCAAAAGATAAAGGATCGGAGAGTAGATCCGTCTCTTATAATAGGTGCGAATGCTGCCTGTAATATGATGATCGAAGGTCTGCGGCGTTGCTTCTTCCAAAGAACCGATCTTTTTGGAAAAGAATCGTTTGAAATCTATCATGAATATTTCCCCTACGTTCTTATAGTTTAAAAAACAGAACTGTATCGAGTATACAAAGACAACGCGCAAAAGTCAAAAATTGCCATGTGAGGCGTGGATGTTGTATGATAGTGTGGATTGACCAAAGTTATAAGGAGATGACTATGGATAGCTATACGTCCTTTGCCAGGGTCTACGATCTTTTTATGGATCAGATCCCGTATGACAGGTGGTGCGAACAGATCGAACCGATCATCGCTTCCTACCTTGAGAAAAAGCAGCAGAAGATCGTGCTGGATCTTGGCTGCGGAACCGGACAGATGACCCGGCGGCTTTTTGAAAAAGGTTACGAAATGATCGGCGTGGATCTGTCTTCGGAGATGCTGGATATTGCAAGAGAAGAGGAAATGATCCGCATGAGCAAAGAAGGCGCTTCTATGGAGGAAGGGATTCTGTATCTGCAGCAGGATATGCGGGACCTTGAACTGTACGGAACGGTGCAGGCCGCTGTTTCCGTCTGTGACAGCATGAATTACCTGACCTCGAAGGAGGATCTTCTTACCACATTAAAGCTGGTGGACAACTATCTGGATCCGGAAGGGATCTTTCTGTTTGATCTGAAAACGGTCTATCTGTATGAGCAGGTCCTCGGCCGGAATACCTTTACCGATCAACGGGATACGGGAAGTGTGATCTGGGAGAACAATTATGATCCAACGACAAAGATCAATTATTATGACCTGACCATGTTTGTCCGGGAGGATCTACTGTTTGATCTGTCTTCGGAGGAAGATGGGGAGGAAGAGGAGCTTGCTTTTTATCGGTTTAAGGAAGAGCATGCCCAGAGAGCCTATACCATTGAGGAAGTGGAAGAGCTTGTGCAGCAGGCGGGAATGCGACTGATCCGGGTATGGGACAGTGATTCCGGAAAAGATCTGAAAACGGATTCCCAGCGGGCGGTCTTTTTGTGCCAGGAGTGCAAAAAGGATCCGAACCGACCGGGATATTACAGGGATGGAAGTATCCAGCCCCATGTTATGACACAGTCAGAGCGGGAGTAACGCCCTAGGAAAGGATATATTTTTATGAAAGATTATATGATTCGTGCCATTGCGGCAAATGACCAGATTCGTGCGTTTGCAATTACCAGTCGTCAGTTGACGGAGACAGCCCGTATGAATCACAATACCTCACCGGAGATCACGGCGGCTCTGGGTCGAAGCATGAGTGCTGCGCTTATGATGGGAATGATGATGGACGGGGACAAGGATCTTCTGACCCTGCAGTTCCGAGGAGACGGACCGGCAAAGGGATTTACGGTTACGGCCGATTCCCATGGTAATGTGAAGGGCTTTGCCCATAATCCGCAGGTTACCCTTCCTCCAAGGGATGGAAAACTGAATGTGGGAGGAACCATCGGTAACGGTTTTCTTACGGTGATCCGTGATATCGGTTTAAAGGAGCCCTACGTTGGAACGGTTCAGCTTATGACAGGTGAGATTGCGGAGGATCTGACCTACTATTTTGCATCCAGTGAGCAGACCCCGTCCTCTGTCGGACTGGGTGTTCTGATGAACAAGGAGAATACGGTCCGGGTTGCCGGAGGATTTATCATTCAGCTGATGCCGGATACCGATGATGAGACCATCACAAAACTTGAGAACAATCTGACGGGGATCCCACCTGTTACCACCATGCTGGAGGAGGGAAACACTCCGGAGGACATGTTGCAGAGAGTCCTTGCGGGCTTTGACGTAAAGGTGACAGAGAAAAAGGATGTCCGCTTCAAGTGTGACTGCAGCAGAGAGCGTGTGGAGAATTCTCTTGCTACATTAAAGGATGCTGACCTGGATGATATCATCAGCGACAATAAGCCGGTGGAGGTTCGCTGTCAGTTCTGTAACAAGGCTTATAATTTTACCATCGATGAGATCAAGGCAATGAAGGAAAATAGAAAGAAGGCAACCGATGACTGATGGATATATCAGAGTTGCAGCAGTAACGCCAAAGGTAACCGTTGCAGATACTAAGGCCAACGGAGGAGAGATCCGCAGCTGGATTCAAAAGGCATCCCAGGCCGGTGCCAAGATCATTGTTTTTCCGGAACTGTGCATTACCGGTTATACCTGCGGTGAGCTGTTTTACCAGAAAAAGCTTCAGGACGAGGCTGTGGTGGAGCTTCGCAGGATCGCGGATTTTACCGCGGATATGGATGCCATTGTGTTTGTGGGATTCCCTCTGATGTACCGGGGACATTTACGCAACACTGCGGCAGCTCTCTGCCACGGAAAGATCCTTGGTTTTGTACCTAAGACCAATCTGCCGAATTACAATGAATTCTACGAGCTTCGTTATTTTGCACCGGGACCGGAGACCGGCGAAGATGTGATCTTCCATAACCACAGCATTCCGGTGGGATCGGATCTGATCTTCCGTTGTGAAAATGTTCCGAACCTTATGGTGGGAGCCGAGATCTGTGAGGATCTCTGGGTGCCGGACCCGCCTTCCACAGCTCTGGCAAAGGCCGGCGCAACGGTGCTTGTGAACCTTTCCGCATCGGATGAGCTTACCGGTAAGAGCAGCTATCGTAAAAGCCTTGTGACGGATCAGTCTGCCCGTCTGTACTGCGGCTATATCTATGCCAACGCAGGAACCGGGGAATCCACACAGGATGTTGTCTACTCCGGTCACAGTATGCTGGCGGAGAACGGAAGACTTCTGGCGCAGTCCAGACCCTTTGAAGAGGGGATGTGCATCAGTGAGTTTGATCTGGAAGCTATTGCAAGCCGCAGGAGCTCCATGAACACCTTCGGAATGACAGCGGATGGGGTGCGTATGGTGGATTTTCGTCTGGAACCGGAGAAGCTTACTTTGACACGGTTTGTGGATCCGCATCCCTTTGTTCCGGATGACCCGGGAGAGCTTTCCGAGCGATGCGAGGAGATCCTGGATATCCAGGCCTACGGACTTCGCAAGCGGTTGGAGCATACCCATTGTAAAACAGCCGTCATCGGAATTTCCGGTGGACTGGATTCGACACTGGCCCTTCTTGTTACCGTGCGTGCCTTTGACCTTTTGGGGATGGATCGCAAGGGAATTTTGGCTGTTACCATGCCGGGCTTTGGAACGACGGATCGGACCCATGATAATGCGGTGAAGATGATCGAGGAGTTGGGGGCGACCTTTAAAGAGGTAAACATTGCAGCCTCCGTTCGGCAGCATTTTTCAGATATTGATCACGACGAGGCGGTTCATGATGTTACCTATGAGAATGGTCAGGCGAGAGAGCGGACCCAGATCCTGATGGATCTTGCCAACAAACATGGTGGCATGGTGATCGGAACCGGCGATCTGTCGGAGTTGGCCCTGGGCTGGGCAACCTACAACGGGGATCATATGTCCATGTACGGTGTCAATGCCTCTGTACCAAAGACGCTGGTGCGTCATCTGGTGGCCTACGTTGCCAAGGAATGTGAAAACGGACATGAAAAGCTGCGGGGGATCCTGCTGGATGTGCTGGATACTCCGGTCTCACCAGAGCTTCTGCCACCGAAGGAAGGTCAGATCGCGCAGAAGACAGAGGATCTGGTAGGCCCTTACGAGCTGCATGATTTCTTCCTGTATTATGTGATGCGTTACGGTTTCACGCCGGCGAAGATCTACCGTCTTGCCAAAACGGCACTGGGCCATACCTATGAGGATGATACCATTAAGAAATGGCTTGTTACCTTCTACCGCAGATTCTTTTCACAGCAGTTCAAGCGGTCAGCTCTTCCGGATGGGCCGAAGGTTGGTAGCGTGGCGTTGTCACCGAGAGGAGACTGGAGAATGCCAAGTGATGCTTCCGGTGCATTGTGGATCGCTGAGGCACAGGAGCTTTAACTGTTCCGGGGGTAGAATTTTTTGGCCCCAGGGTGTAGAATGTTAACAATGTGTCTAAAAATACAGGGATAGGGGAACAGAGTAATTTATGAGCGTTAAGAAAGCGATATTTGTTACGTCCGGCATTGTTCTTGGCGGACTGGCTGCTGCCTATATTGCAGGCGGAATTTATTTTGGAAGTCATTTTCTTCCCAACACCTCACTGACAGGAATGGGAGAGATCTCTAATAAGCAGAGCAGTGATCTGGTGAATGAATTCCAGAGTAGGGTGGATTCCTATCAGCTGAGTATCACAGGTGACAAGACCAATGATGTGATCTACGGTAAGGATGTGCAGCTTCAGATGGATCAGGAGTCTGCAAAGAAGGCGGCAGAATCTTTAATGGAACAGCAGAACAGCTGGACCTGGCCGGTCAGCTTTTTTGGCAAGAAGACAAAGCTGACCACACCTTCCTATGCGGTCAGCTACGACAGCACATCTCTGAATGATGTGATGGCTTCACTTTCCTGTGTGACGACCACGGATATCACCAAGACGGAGAATGCCAAGCTGGATGTGGACGATGAGGGTTACGTGATCAAGGACGAGATCTACGGTAATCAGGTCGATAAGGAAGCTTTTTCCAAAAAGCTGGATGAGGATATCAAAGAGCTTGCCGGTGATCTGAATCTGCGTGACGATCTGTGCTATGTTCAGCCCACCGTTAAGAAGGACGATCCGACTTTAAACGATCAGATGAACAAGCTGAATAAGTATATGAAGGTCAATATCACCTATGATATGGGGGATAAGACCTATAAGGTATCGAAGGAAGAACAGGCCAAGTGGTTTACGATCAACAAGAAGGGCAATGTTGCCTTTGATGAGGATGGCCTTTCCGCCTTTGTTAAGAGCATGGGCTATAAGTTCAATACCTTTGGTCTTCCAAGAGAGCTGAAGACCTCCTATGGACCGACGGTTACCGTCAGCGGCGGCAACTATGGATGGTGGATCAACTATGATGCCGAGAAGGAACAGCTGAAGAAGGATGTCAAGGGCGGTAAGGATGTGACCCGTGACTTTATCTATCATTATGATGCAGCCAATCATGGAAGCTACAAGACCGATTACGGTAACTCTTACGTAGAGATCAATCTGGCAACGCAGCACCTCTTCCTGATCGTGGATGGTAAGCGTGTGTTTGAGTCGGATTTTGTATCCGGTAATACAGGATTGAAGCGTGGAACTCCAACCGGTGTCTACCGCGTCAACTACAAGGAGAAGGATGCAACCTTAAAGGGCGAGAATTATTCCAGTGATGTAGCGTTCTGGATGCCGTTTAACGGGAATATCGGAATGCATGATGCACCATGGAGAAGCAGTTTTGGAGGAAACATCTATAAGACCAACGGTTCTCACGGATGTATCAATCTTCCGCCAAAGTCTGCAGAGACCATTTTCGGCTACGTGAAGTCAGGTTTCCCGGTGATCGTTTATAACATGCCGGCGGGTTCAGCCAAGAAGGCAGATTCATAAGAAGACAGGCTCCGAGGGGAAGTTGCTCTGGCAACTTGCCTTTGGAGCCTTTTGCATATAAAATTAGTAGGTCTGGTGTCATGGCATCAGAGAATTTGGAAGAAAAAGAAAAGAAGAGGACACATCTATGGCAGAGCAAATGAAAACATGGGAGAGCCGGGTTCACAGGGTGGAGCCGTACACTCCGGGCGAACAGCCGAAGATTCAGAACATTGTTAAGTTGAACACCAACGAGAATCCATATCCGCCGGCGCCGGCCGTACAGAGGGTTTTGACAGACTTTGATGTGGAGCAGCTCAGGAAATATCCGGATCCCACTGCGGACGAGCTTGTTTCGGCGCTGTCAGAGAACTATAAGGTCCCCAAGGATCAGATCTTTGTAGGGGTGGGAAGCGATGATGTGCTGGCCATGTCATTTCTGACCTTTTTCCATTCAAAGGATCCGATCCTGTTTCCGGACATTACCTATTCCTTTTATGATGTCTGGGCCGGGGAGTTTGAGATCCCTTACGAGACCATTCCGTTGAAGGAAGATTTTACCATTGACCCTCTGGACTATATTTCCGTGGAGAAAGGCGGTCATCGGGAGGGACCCATCGGAGGCATTGTCATTCCGAATCCGAACGCTCCTACGGGAATCGACGGGAATGTGGAGATGATCCGCAAGATCATCGAGAACAATCCGGATGCTGTTGTGATTATTGACGAGGCCTATGTGGATTTTGGTGCAACCTCCGTGCTTCCGCTTATCGATACCTACGATAATCTTATGGTGGTTGGAACCTTTTCCAAGTCCCGTTCCCTGGCAGGAAGCAGAATCGGTTTTGGCTTTGGCAGCAGAAAGCTGATCAAATATCTGTCGGATGTAAAGTATTCCTTTAATTCCTACACCATGGATGCCATCACCCTTAAGATCGGTGCGGCGTCCCTTGGGGATACAGCCTATTTTGAAGATACCTGTCAGAAGATCGTAGCCACCAGGGAAGCGGCCAAGAAGAGATTGAAGGAACTTGGTTTTTCCTTCCCGGATTCCAAGACGAACTTCCTCTTTGTGACCCATGAGAAGGTGAAGGCGACGGAACTTTTTGCCGCACTTCGTAAGGAAGGCATCATCGTTCGTCATTTTCAGCAGCCGAGGATCGATGATTATCTGCGGATCACCATCGGAACCGATGAGCAGATGCAGCGGCTCTATGATTTCCTTGAGGACTATCTGAAACAGTTCTAGGGAAAGCTTTGCAAATTCAGTGAAAGAGGTTTTTAACAATGGATGCAATAGTAACCTGGTTTACATCCACCATCGGTCAGCATATTTCCAAAGAGCTTTGTGTATTTATCATTTCGCTTTTTCCACTTCTGGAGTGCAGGGGCGGTCTGATCGCGGCAAAGCTTTTGGAGGTTCCCCTTACGACCGCTATTCCCATCTGCGTGGTGGGGAACATCCTGCCGATTCCGTTTATCCTGCTTTTTATTAAGAAGATCATTTACTGGATGAAGGGTACCAAGCATCTTCACGGAATCGCAGACTGGGTTCTGGGCCATGCGGACAAGAGAAGCGGAAGACTTGAAAAGTCTGAGTTTGTTGGACTTTTGCTTTTTGTTGGCATTCCCCTTCCGGGAACCGGAGCATGGACGGGAAGCCTGATCGCTGCCCTTTTGGATATGGAACTTAAGAAGAGCGTTGTGGCTGAGCTGATTGGAATTGCCATGGCAACGGTGATCATCAGTACCATCTTCTATGGTCTGTTGGGTGTGATCCTGTAGGTTTTGGCATTTTCCTTGATGTTGCGGATGTGGGACTGTTATAAGGCCTGCTTCGGTGGTGTTCGCCGTGAAATTTGGAATTAGAAAGTGTGTGTGACCATGGACTGGTTTGGGTTGTTGATTAATGTAGCTTCCATTTTTGCAGGAGTGATTATTTACTGTCTTATTATGAAAACGCCATGGGGAAAGCGGCATGAGAATTTGTCCTATGTCATTATGATCGTGGCACTGCTTCTGGCCTGCGTGATCGGAGGCGGAGCAAGGGCGCTGCTTTCATAGACCGATAGAAAAGGAGTATGTGATGGCTTCCACAAATGCATGTGATACCTGCAATAATCTGGTATATGACGAAGAATTGGAAGAATATGTATGTGATATGGATCTGGATGAGGACGATCTGGCAAGACTGTACAGCAGTCATTACAAGGAGTGTCCCTACTACCAGTCCGATAACGAGTATGAAGTTGTAAAGCATCAGGCATTTTAATAGAAATTTATGACAAGAATAGAAATAATTGAGAAACTGAAAAACACCGGAGACGTAAGTGATGAAGAACTCATCTGTCTTTTGACCATGCCAAGCGGTCTTTCTATGGAGGAACTTTTTCCAAATACGAAGGAGCTTTGTGCATCAGAAGTTGCAGAGAAGCTCTTGCTTCCCCTGCATCCGGCCTTTACCGAAGAGGAGGAGGCACTGTTTACCGCCGCAGATGAGGTGAGGCGGGAGAACTACGGAACCGATGTCTATGTGAGAGGCCTGATCGAATTTACCAATTACTGCAAGAATAACTGTTATTATTGCGGTATTCGTGGAGAGAACTGCGAGGTAAAGCGGTATCGACTCAGCGAGGATGAGATCTTAAACAGCTGCCGGGAAGGATATGAGCTGGGATTTCGGACCTTTGTTCTTCAAGGGGGAGAGGATCTGACCTTTTCTGATGAGGACATCTGCAGGATCGTTACCCGGATCAAGGTGGAATTTCCGGAATGTGCTGTGACCCTTTCCCTTGGAGAAAAGGAAAAGGAATCCTACCGGATGTACTACGAGGCGGGCGCAGACCGATATCTTCTCCGTCACGAAACAGCCACGGAGGAGCACTACCGTATGCTTCATCCCGATTCCATGTCCCTTGCTCATCGTAAGCAGTGTCTGTACGATCTGAAGGAGATCGGCTATCAGATCGGTGCCGGTTTTATGGTAGGTTCCCTGGGACAGACACCGCAGACGCTGGTGGCCGATTACCGGTTCCTCCAGGAGCTTCGCCCGGATATGATCGGAATCGGTCCGTACCTTGTGCATAAAAGCACGCCCTTCAAGGACCAGCGTAACGGTTCACTGGCCATGACCCTGCGGTGCCTTGCTATCCTTCGGCTGATGTTCCCGTATGCTCTGCTTCCGGCTACAACGGCTCTTGGAACCATCCATCCTCTGGGCAGAGAGATGGGGTTATCCTGCGGTGGCAACGTAGTGATGCCAAATTGTTCCCCGACGGAGTACCGCCGGTTCTATTCCCTCTATGAGAACAAGATCTGTGTGGACGATGTAAGTAGCGAGTGCAAGGCCTGCCTTACAAGAAGGGCTGAAAGCTGCGGATACCGGATTGTGGTGGATCGAGGGGATGTGAAGAGGCATTAAAATGGAGGTGGTGCGCCATCGCCATCACCATCGCCATCACCATCGCCATCACCGTCGCCATCCTTGCATGCTGTGATAGGTCGCCATCCTTGCATGCTGTGATAGGTCGCCATCCTTGCGTGCTGTGATAGGTCGCCATCCTTGCATGCTGTGATAGGTCGCCATCCTTACATCCTGCGTATCTCCGGTGACGCCTCGCGGCTCGATTACTCGCTGAGTACGTTACATAAGCGGCTTGAAGGACAGCCGCTAAGTAACGCTTGCTCGTAACGCATCGGAGATGCAGGATGTAGGATGGCTCGTAACGCACCGGAGATGCAAGATGTAGGATGGCTCGTAATGCACTAGAGTGTAGGATGCAGGATGGCTTGTAATGCGCAGGAGTGCAGGATGGCGTGGAATGCACTGGAGTGCAGGAGTACTCGGTTTGCTTGTGCTCTTAATATATTGTTGTGATGGATTTTCCCCGGAGATCGCCGAATGGCTGATCTCCGGGGGACTTTTTGTTGGGGATGGTCTGTTGGAAGTGGGGAAAACCTTCGGAGAGCAAGGAAAATAGCAATCTGCGGGGAAAAGGGGAAGAGTCAAGGAAGTCGGAATCCCCCGGAGAGCAAGGAAAATAGCAATCTGCGGGGAAAAGGGGAAGAGTCAAGGAAGGTGAAATCCCCCGGAGAGCAGGGGAAATAGCAATCTGCGGTGGAAAGGGGAAGAGTCAAGGAAGGTGAAATCCCCCGGAGAGCAAGGAAAATAGCAATCTGCGGGGAAAAGGGGAAGAGTCAA
>CAMGZH010000035.1 GCA_946182825.1 uncultured Lachnospiraceae bacterium | reverse complement strand
TTGCAGCAAAAAGAATGCCGTAATTACGCGGCTTCTGGCGTTTCGCAAACGCCTATTGTAATCAACAAGGGAAAGGTGGAAGCTGTCGGAACCCATGGGAAGCTTTTGAATGTTTGTCCGTTATACCGGAATATGTGGAATGCTCATATTGTGGCAAAGGATGATGACAGTGTAGATCTTGTTCATCTGAAAAAGACCGGAGGGGAGGCCGCAAATGCTTAAGATAATAAAAGAGTTTTTTGATTTTTGTAATGAAAAAAACAGAAGGAAATTTCATGTGTCAATTGTATTGGGAATCTTAGATGCACTTCTGGGTGCAATGAGGATTCCGGCGGCGTATTTTGCAATGGAAGCTGCCATTACGAAACATGTTACCGCCAATACATTTTACATTGTGATGGGACTTATGCTGATCAGCACCCTGGGGAAGATGGTGATCAATCGTTTCTCCAATATGCTGCAGACGGAAGCGGGGTATGATACCTGCGCCGGGAAACGAATCGAGATTGGAGAACACTTAAGATACCTTCCTATGGGCTACTTTAATGATACCAGCCTTGGACATATTACATCCGTAACCACCAATATGCTGGAACAGACCGGTGATGTTGCCACAAGGGCAATTATGATAGTGACAAAGGGTGTGATTGCAACGCTTGTGATCGGAATAGCGCTGTTTGCTTTTGATGTAAGGATCGGCCTGATCGCTTTGGGGGGAGCGTTCCTGTTTTTCCTGTGTAACCTTTGGACAAACCGTAGCGTTGTTAAGATTTCCGATGAAAAGCTGGCGTCGGATAAAGATATGGTTGGTGTTATCCTTGAGTTTATTCAGGGAATTGCGGAAATCAGAAACTATAACATTATCGCACAGAACAACACGAGACTTTCCAATGCCATTGAACGGAAAACAAAGGTGGACATTCAGGCGGAGGTAAGACCACACTGACTTCCCTGATTGCAAGATTCTGGGATGTCAATGAAGGAAAGGTGACAATTGGAGGCAGAGATGTAAGAGATTACAGTTTTGATTCTTTGATGGAGAATTTCAGTTTTGTTTTCCAAAAGGTCTACTTGTTTGAAGATACCATTGCCAATAATATTCGTTTTGGAAGACCGCAGGCATCTATGAAGGAAGTTATATCTGAAGCGAAAAAGGCCTGCTGCCATGACTTTATCATGCAACTACCGGATGGATACGATACTGTGATCGGTGAGGGTGGAGCTACGCTTTCCGGTGGTGAGAAACAAAGGATTGCAATTGCAAGAGCCATTATGAAAGATGCGCCCATCATTATTCTGGATGAAGCAACAGCAAATGTGGATCCTGAGAACGAAAAGGAACTGACACAGGCCATTGCCAATCTGACAAAAGAAAAGACCATTATCATGATCGCACACCGATTAAAGACGGTACGCCATGCGGATCAGATCATTGTGATCGATCAGGGCAAGATCGTTCAGAGGGGGAAACATGAGCAGTTGATGAAACAGGATGGTATTTATAAGAACTTTGTCAGCGGAAGAAAACAGGCAGTCGGCTGGAAGATTGCGTAAAAAGGAAAAATCGATGCGCAATGGTCCGGTGAGGAATTCTTTTCGTTACCGGAGAAGGTGATAAGAGAGAAAAAGCTGCGGTCGTTTCGTGTGGAAGAACAGTTGATTCATCGGAACAGACAGGGGAAAGCTTTTTGCGGGGCAGAAGAAGTGAAAATGGCAGGGTTGCCTCTTTGAAAAAAGTGGAAAATAACTTACAATGGGAATAAACGCAGGGAAAGGCAAACAAAGGAGCAATTGCGATGATTGATGATTATCTTAGAGCGAAAAGACTCGGAGACAGATGTTTTCGTAAAGACACGGCCAGAGGTGTTTACCCTTATCTGCCGGCTCTCGATGAGATCGTCTCCTTACAGGACGTGTCAGAAGAACATGTTGGTTTGATCGAGATTCCTACGGACAAGATCGTGGGAACAAAGACAAAGGGAAGAACGGAATCCTTTGCAAGAAATTTCATGCCGATCTTAGCCCAGAATTCGGAGTTCGCCACCAAGTGGATCCGGCTGTACGACTCAGCCGTAACCGAAGGTATTCGTGAACCTATCAAGGTATATGAGTACATGCGCCAGTTCTATGTTCAGGAAGGAAACAAGCGTGTTTCCATGTCAAACTTTCTGGAGATCGAGGCGGTGCTGGGAGATGTGACCCGACTTGTGCCGAACAAGACAGAGGATATCGAGAACAAGATCTATTTTGAGTTTTTGGATTTTTACCGGGTTGCTCCCTACTATGACATTGCATTTTCCCATGAGGGCGATTATGGGAAGCTGGCTTACTATTACGGGGAAGATCTTAAGAACGAGTGGCCCCGGGAGAAGCTGGAGAATCTTCGCAGCAATTATATCACCTTCCGGAAGGTCTTTAAGAAGGAGGGCGGAGACCGGTTGGATATGACCACCGGAGATGCATTCCTTGTCTACCTTCGTTTCTATGGTCCGAAGGATCTGATCGGAATGGAGGAGAGCCTTCTAAAGAGTCGAATCCAAAAGCTCTGGGATGAGTTCCGTGTATCCGGCAAGGAAGAGGTGACGCTGGCGCTTCATCCGAGCGAGGTGGAAAAAGACAATAACGGTCTGTTTTCACTTTGGGCAAAGAAGCCGGAGTTTAACTCGAAAAAGCCGTTGAAGGTTGCTTTTATGTACGAGCGTCCGGCGGAGACTTCTCAGTGGATCTACGGTCATGAGCTGGGGCGAAACTATATCGAGCAGATCTTTGGCCCGGAGGTGGAGACCATCTGTTATAACGACTGTGCCTATAATGAGCTTTTGCGCTGGAGGATCGATCAGGCGGTGGAAGCAGGAGCGCAGATTGTTTTTACAGTTTCTCCTATTCAGATGGAGGAGACCTTGAAGTCTGCTCTTCATTATCCCAACGTGAAGTTTTTGAACTGCTCGGTCAATCTGACCCAAAGTTCTGTCCGGACCTATTACGGACGGATGTATGAAGCGAAGTTTCTAATGGGATTTCTGGCAGGAACGAGGAACATAGGTCACAGGATCGGCTATCTGGCGGCTTATCCGATCTACGGGGCGGTGGCGGAGATCAATGCCTTTGCCCTGGGGGCATCCATGGCAGATCCGGAAAGTGAGATCTATCTGGCCTGGTCCAGCGAAAAGGATAAGGACTGGAGATCCTATTTTAAGGAGATGCAGGTGGATCTGATCTCCGGAGCAGATCTGATCCGACCGGAGAAGGCGACAAGAGAGTACGGCCTGTACCGGGAGGAAAATGGCGAGATCAAGAACCTTGCCTTCCCTATCTGGGATTGGGGCAAGTACTATGAACTGATCATTCGTCAGGTTCTGGACGGAACATGGGACAACGATCCGGTTGGGGAAGGCAAGGCCCTGAATTACTGGTGGGGTATGTCCTCCGGAGTGATCGACGTGATCTTGTCCCCCCATCTTCCGTACCAGACCTATAAGCTGGCGGACATTTTAAAACAGTCCATGGTCACAGAGCAGTTGAATCCATTCTATGGAGAGATCTATGAACAGGGACATAAAAAGATCAAAGGTTATGGAACACCGACGCTTTCGAATGAGGAGATCCTAACGCAGACCTGGCTGGCAGAAAATGTCATCGGATCCCTGCCGCAGATCGAGAGTCTGAATCGTAAGGCGAAGGAAGCAGTTAATGTGAGTGGAGTTATTGAGGAGTAGTATTTTGAAGATCTTAGCATTGGCAGACGAAGAAAATAAAGGATTGTGGGATTTCTATGATAAGTCCAAGACAGAGGGGGTGGATCTGATCATCTCCTGTGGCGACTTGAATTCCCACTATCTTCAGTACCTTGAGACAATGGTGAATTGTCCTCTTTTATTTGTCAGAGGGAACCATGACAGACATTACAATCAGAATCCTCCTCTTGGCTGCACACAGATCGACGATAAGATCTATGACTACCAGGGCCTTCGTATTCTGGGCCTTGGAGGTAGTATGCGTTACAAGGAGGGAGAAGACATGTATACCGAAGCTGAAATGCGAAGCCGGATCAAAAAGCTGAATCGGCAGATCTCTCTTCGCAACGGCTTCGATATTTTGGTGACCCATTCTCCGGCAAAGGGATACGGAGATCTGGAAGACCTGCCACACCAGGGCTTCGAATGTTTTAACGAGCTTCTTGAGAAGTGGAAGCCAAAGTATATGCTTCATGGTCATGTGCATAAGACCTATGGCGCTAATTTTACACGTATCTATGATCATCCGAGCGGAACCAAGATCATCAACTGTTTTGATACCTTTTCACTGGATATTTCGGATGACGATCATCCGGCAAGAGGTAAGACTGGATCTATGCTCTATGATCTCTACACACAAATGCAGGATCGCAGAACACCGAGCCGATACAACTAAAATCTAGAAATAAAAGATTTTTGTCATCAATCTAAAAAATCTTTTATGGAAATTGGAAACGTTTCCTGTTAGGATGATATTGTAAACGAACGTAGTTTTTTATCATGTAGCGGAGGAGAGTATGAGTCATTTACAAGGGAACCTCGAGCGAGGAGCCGGAATACTTCTTCCAATCAGTTCACTTCCTGGTCCTTATGGAATTGGAACGTTTGGCAAGAACGCTTATGAATTTGTAGATCAGCTTGTCCAGGCAGGACAGAGCTACTGGCAAGTGCTTCCAATCGGGCCTACCAGCTTTGGAGACAGTCCATATCAGTCTTTTTCAGCTTTTGCAGGAAATCCGTATTTTATTGATCCGGATCTGCTTGTTTCCGATGGATTTTTGTCCAAGGATGATCTGTCCGGAATTGACTGGGGCAGTTGTGTATATAGCATTAACTATGATCTGATGTATCAGAACCGTTATCGTATCCTGAAGAAGGCTTTCCTGAATTTCCAGAAGCTTGACAGCGATGTGGCAAAGGAACGCCGGATCGATTTCACTCAGTTCCTTGAGAGAGAAGACGAGTGGATCGAGGATTATGCGCTGTTTATGGCCATCAAGGATCACTTCCGGGGCAAGTCCTGGCAGGAGTGGGATGATGACATTAAGCATAGAGAACCGAAGGCTCTGGACTATTATAAAGGTTTACTCAAGGAACAGGTTGAATTCTATTGCTATCTGCAGTTTGAATTTTATCGCCAGTGGACGCTGTTAAAGCGGTATGCCAACGAGAAGTCTGTTTCCATCATTGGTGACATTCCAATCTATGTGGCACTGGATTCTGCTGATGTCTGGGTCAACCCGAAGCAGTTCCAGCTAAGCGAAGATCTGTCTCCGGTTGAGGTGGCAGGCTGCCCGCCGGATGCTTTTTCCGATTACGGTCAGAAGTGGGGGAATCCGCTTTATAACTGGGATAAGATGAAGCAGGACGGTTTTACCTGGTGGAAAAAGAGAATGAGCTGTGCGGCCAGACTTTATGATGTTGTCCGTATCGATCATTTCCTTGGCATTGTCCGTTACTACTGCATCCCGGCTGATGGAGATCCGGTAGACGGTCATTATAAGGAAGGCCCGGGAGCGGCTCTCTGTGATGCGATCTCCGAGGTGATGGACGGTTCTAAGATCATTGCTGAGGATCTGGGCGTTGTGATTCCAGCAGTTGGTGAGCTTTTGGATTACGCCGGTTATCCGGGTATGAAGGTTTTGGAATTTGCCTTTGACGGTGACAGGAACAATCCATATCTTCCGCACAACTATGAGAAGAACTGTGTCGTATACAGTGGTACCCATGACAATGAAACGCTTTTGGGATATGTCCGCGGTCTGTCACCTCAAAGTTATCAGTTCCTGCTGGATTACACCGGAGCGAAGGACGAGAGTGACATTACAGACAAGGTGATGCGCCTTGCCTACAGCAGTGTGGCTGATACTGTGATCTTACAGATGCAGGATATCCTTGAGAAGGATAATGCGGCTCGTATGAATCAGCCTTCCACCATCGGTGAGAACTGGAAGTGGAGAATGAAGGTCGGGGAATTTACCGAGGCAAAGCAGCAAAAGCTTCGCCGGTTAGCTGATACTTATGGTAGAAACAGTGTACGCAGCCTAAAGGGAGAAAGAGGACAAATGGTTCAGAAGATTATCAAGAAGTTATATAACAAAGAGCTTGAGAAGGCAACCAACGAGGAGATCTACGTTGCGCTTCTTGAGATGACCAAAGAGCTTGCTGAGGACAAGAGAAGCGAACAGGGTAAGAAAAAGGTTTACTACATTTCTGCAGAGTTCTTGATCGGTAAGTTACTTTCCAACAATCTGATCAATCTTGGCGTTTATGCTGATGTCAAGAAGGAGCTTGCAGATCACGGCAAGAGCATCTACGATATTGAAGAGATCGAGAATGAGCCGTCTCTTGGTAATGGTGGACTTGGCCGTCTGGCTGCCTGCTTCCTGGATTCCATGGCATCCCTTGGTATCCATGGTGACGGAATCGGTATCAACTACCACCTGGGTCTTTTCCAGCAGGTGTTTGAGAAGAACCTCCAGAAGGAGACTCCAAACCCATGGATCACAAAGAACAGCTGGCTGATCGACCGTAAGAAGGAGTACACGGTTGATTTCCGTTATCATACCGTTAAGGCGCATCTTTATGATATCCCTGTTACCGGTTATGAGAACCGTACCAACGAGCTTCATCTTTTTGATATTGACTCTGTTGATGAGAAGATCACAGAGGGAAGCAGCATCAGCTTCGACAAGGATGATATTGCTAAGAACCTGACGCTGTTCCTGTATCCGGATGATTCCGATGATAAGGGTAGAATGCTTCGTATCTATCAGGAGTACTTTATGGTTTCTGCCGGCGCTCAGTTGATCTTAGAGGAGTGTATTGCAAGAGGAAGCAATCTGCATGATCTTCCAGAGTATGCTGCGATTCAGATCAATGATACCCATCCTTCCATGGTAATTCCTGAGCTGATCCGTCTCTTGAACGAGAAGGGTATTCCGGTTGCAGAGGCGATGGACATCGTTAAGAAGACCTGCGCCTATACCAACCATACCATCCTTGCGGAGGCACTTGAGACCTGGAACTTTGATTTCTTAAAGCAGGTCGTTCCTCAGCTTATGCCGATCATCACCATTCTGGACGATGAGGTTCGTAAGAAATACAAGGATGAGACAACCTACATCATTGATGACAACCGTAACGTTCATATGGCACATATGGATATCCACTACGGCCACAGCGTAAACGGTGTTGCATACCTTCATACAGAGATCCTTAAGAACTCTGAGCTGAACAACTTCTACGAGCTCTATCCGGAGAAGTTCAACAATAAGACAAACGGAATCACCTTCCGTCGCTGGTTGCTGCACTGCAACGAGGAGCTTTCAGAGTTTATTGAGGAGAAGATTGGCAGTGGCTTCAAGAAGGATGCCGAGGAATTAAAGAAGCTGCTGGAGTTTGCAGATGATGCCGCTACCCTTGAGAAGCTTCGTTCCATTAAGGTTCACAACAAGCGTAAGTTTGCTGAATTCATGAAGCAGACACAGGGAATCGAACTGGATGACCATTCCATCTTCGACGTACAGGTCAAGAGACTGCATGAGTACAAGAGACAGCAGTTGAACATGCTTTATCTGATCCATGCTTACCTTGAGATTAAGAAGGGCAACAAGCCAAAGCGTCCGATTACAGCTATTTTCGGTGCAAAGGCTGCACCTGCCTATACCATTGCAAAAGATATCATCCATCTGATCCTTTGCATGCAGGAGCTTACAACAAAGGATCCTGAGGTTGCTCCATACCTTAAGGTTGTTATGATCGAGAACTACAACGTTACAAAGGCAAGCAAGGTGATCCCTGCGGCTGATGTTTCTGAGCAGATCTCCCTTGCTTCCAAGGAGGCTTCCGGAACCGGTAATATGAAGTTCATGTTAAACGGTGCGGTTACACTTGGAACAATGGATGGTGCGAATGTTGAGATCGCTGAGCTTGTCGGTTCTGACAACATCTACACCTTCGGTGAGGACAGCCAGACGGTTATCGACCGTTATGCAAGAGGGGATTACAAGTCCCGCAGCTACTATGAGAAGGATAAGGTTCTTAAGGAGGCGGTTGACTTTATCGTATCCAAGGATATGTTAAAGGTCGGAAGCAAGGAGAATCTTGAGAGATTGTACAACGAACTTCTGAATAAGGACTGGTTTATGACCTTCCCTGATTTCACAGATTACTGCAAGACCCGTGACAAGATGTATGCGGATTTTGAGGATCGTGATGCATGGGCTAAGAAGTGCCTGATCAACATCGCCAATGCCGGCTTCTTCTCATCAGATCGTACCATCGAGCAGTACGACAAGGAGATCTGGCATTCCAAGGCATGAGCCGGTTCTGACGATGTGACAGATTATGTAAGAAAGTCTTGATATTGGAAGCCTTTGGCCTGTTTTGGGTCAAGGGCTTTTTCTTAATTTCCCGGGTGGTTTGTGATACAATAGGAGAGACTTTTGTAAAACAGAAAATGAGGATTTTATGGAAATATTGATTGTAGATGACGAGAACATCGAACGTAAGGGGATTCGGATGCTCTTAAAGCGTGAGAAGATCGAAGCGAATATTCGAGAGGCTTCCAATGGCGCCAAAGCACTGGAAATGTTAGAAGAAGCACCGGCGGATCTTCTGCTTACCGATATTAAGATGCCGTTTATGGACGGTCTGGAGCTTACCAGCATCTGCGGACAAAAGTATCCGAAGATGAAGATGGTGATCTTTTCCGGCTACGGAGAGTTTGAATATGCCAGAAAAGCCATGAAGAGCGGCGTTAACAATTATATTCTCAAACCGGTGGATCCGGAGGAGTTTCACAAGACCATGGCCGATGTTATGAAGGAAATGGAAGAGGAGGCTATGGAATCCCAGAAGCGTGAGAAAAATGAGGATTTCATCCGGGAACACATTCTGTTATCCCTGATCTACGGCAACAACCTCCAGGGGGAGGACAGCATCATGTCACTGCTTCCGGACGGCTTTATTCAGGGACTGACCCGAATGATGCTGATCAGCTTCGATCACGATTTCTTTGGAATCAAAGCGCTGGATTTTGATCACGATCTGTCTCGTTCCATCAAGGAGGATTATGTCTTTTTGAATCTGGATTTTCAGAGTTCGATCCTTTTGTTTGAGGAAGCGGTGGAGGATCCAAGAGAAGTGGCGGATCTTGTCATTTCTGAGATCCGGCGTCTGTACCAGGAGAACTGCTATGTGGCAGTTTCCGAACCCTTCGTGGGAGGCGGCGGAAATTTCCGCGCTCTGCGCACCGCTTACGAGAACCTTGAACAACTGATGGAAAACCGCTTTTACATGCTCGACGATCCTGTGTTTATTGCAGGGGAAGAAGTGGAAACTGCGGATTTTAATGACATTGACAGCGACACCTTGATGAAGCAGATCAAGCAGGATATCCACCTGAAGGATATGGTGGGTCTGCGGGAGCACTACCGGAAGCTTTGCGATAAATATCGCAAGAATACCGGCTTTTCTCAGGTCTATGTAAAGTTTGTCTTTTCCAATCTCATGAAGGAGATCTATGACACCCTTCCAAAGGTGAACCAGGAGTGCCTGACGGAGGATGTGGACAAGCTTTATAAAACAACGGATTTTGCCGAGGTTATGAATATCCTTGACCGGGGCATCTCCCTTCTGGAGGAGAATTTCTCCATCAATCCCCAGACGGAGCACCGTGAGATCGAGACGGTCAAGCAGTATATTTATGAGCACTACGATCAGGAACTTTCCACAGAACTTCTGGCAGAGCAGGTTTATCTTGCCCCCAGTTACCTCTCCCATATTTTTAAAAAGGAGACCGGGCAGAATCTGTCAAAGTTTATCAAGGCTCTTCGTATGGAGAAGGCCAAACAGATGCTTGAGGAAAGCCATAACAAGATCGTCAATATCAGCTATGCGGTGGGTTACCCGAATGTTTCCTATTTTTGCAAGAGCTTCCGTGAGTACTATGGCGTAAGTCCTCAGAAATACAGAGAGGAAGAGGGCTTGTAATATGAGAGGTTTTCGAAGGATTCTGGCGGAACGTTTCAAGAATATGAATCTGACACGCAAGATCATGTTCATCTACGTTTGTGTCAGTGCGATTCCCATGTTGCTTCTTGGTATGATCCTTCTCATCCAGGAACGGCAGACACTGCGTGCCAAAGAACTTTCCGCCATCAATTCATCCCTTCAGCAGTCCATCAGTCAGCTGAATTCATCGATCATGGTGTACGATAATCTGTCGGATTACATTGCGTATAACCAGCCGGTCACGGATGTTTTAACCGGCCATTTTTCCAGCAAGTATGAGCTGTATGAGCAGTATCAGAAGACGGTGGATCCGATTCTGTCGTCTCCCCAGTACTTCTCGCCGGATATTACCTCTCTGACCATTTATGTAGATCGTGATATTCCGGCGCATGGATATACGGTGGCACCGTTGTCTGTGCTTGCGGACCAGGACTGGTACCAGGAGATTAAGGGTTCTGTGGGGCCGTCGGTCAAATGGTTGATCTCTGCCGAGAACAAGACCTGCCGTTCCCTTCGCACCATGCCGCTGATGGAGCAAAACGATGAGAAAGGCCTGATGTATCTTGCCGTGGACTATGACTCCTTTTTCTCTGACTTTTCGAAGCTTTGCAAGAAAGGTCAGGGAATCTATGTCATGGATCCTTCCGGTAATGTGCTCTACAAGGATAGCGGTTTTACTAAGCACGAGCAGAAGGTTGCCCCGTCAAGGTTTATGGGCATCAGTGATCTTCAGGAAAATATCGATGATTATTTCCTGATCCAGCGTCAGGTTCCGGGTACCGACTGGAAGGTTTTCCTTTACGGTCGACAGAACTTCTTTGCAGATCAGACGTCGGTGGTGATTATTTTTATTCTGCTCTTCAGTGCCATCGTTGCGGCTACCATGTTCGTTGCAGCGTCTCTGTTCCAGAAATTCGTTGTGAGCAGTATCCGTCTTCTGGAAAGAAACATGCAGCGGGTTGAGGCTGGAGATCGAACCCTGCGTGTTGTTTCGGATTCAAAGGATGAGATCGGCGGTCTGATTCGCGGGTTTGGTTCCATGCTGACGGAGATCAATCGTTTGATTCAGCAGAACTATGAAGGGAAGCTGGCTCTTCGTAAAGCCGAGATGAAGGCGTTGCAGGCCCAGATCAATCCGCACTTTTTGTACAACTCCCTGTCACTGATCAACTGGAAGGCCATCGAGGCAGATGCGGATGACATCAGTAGCATTACCCTGGCACTTTCCAGTTTTTACAGAACCTCTCTGAACCGTGGCAAGAATGTCCTCACGGTTGAAAAAGAGATCGAGAACGTGAAGTCTTATCTGATGATTCAGTCCTACATGCATGACAACAGCTTTGATGTGGTGATCGATGTGGACGAAGATATCCTGCAGTATGAGACATTAAATCTTCTGCTTCAGCCTTTGATTGAGAATGCCATCGATCATGGTATTGATCTCCTTGAGGAAGGTAAGGGATACATTAAGATCATTGGCCGTCAGACGGCGGATACCATTGTTCTGATGGTGGAAGACAATGGCGTCGGAATTGAACCGGAGGTTCTCTCCTCCATCCTTACCTACAAGAGCAAGGGTTACGGCGTCCATAATATCAACCAGCGAATTGAATTATTCTATGGTAAGCCATATTGCTTATCCATCGAAAGTGAACTTGGAAAAGGTACCAAGTGTACGGTTACAATTCCAAAGAGAAGACCTTCGGCGTAAACGTGTCTGTGTACGCAATCCCTATAATCCTGTGCAGGTGAGTCGATACAAGATCCATCCGGAAGTGGTGGATGCGATCGGATTTTGTACCAAGAATCCGGAGCCTTTTTTCCCATATCTTGACCTTGTAAAAGATTATGGTCAGTTTTGGTATGTTACGATGACCTCTTATGGAAAGGAGATCGAACCAAAGGTTCCGGATAAAGAGCGCGTGATGGAATCGTTTCGATATTTGTCAAAAAGAGTTGGAATCCATGGGTGAACGGGCAGATGGATCTATTCGATTTCTTAGTATAATGAAACCGGTTTCATCCTTGAATCTATGCAAAAAATGATAGATGACAAAAATTGAACATGAATCAAAAACCTCTTATATTTACCCAAATTCTGCCAGATTTTATAATGAACTTGTTCAAAGATAAAGCAACGGAAATATAAACCGTGCTAAGAAAGAAAGGGGAACAAGCAATGAAAGCAAAAAAGATTCTTTCCGTAATGTTAGCATCTGTTATGGCTGTTGGAATGATGGCCGGATGCGGAAGCAGCAGCAAGAGCAGTGAGGAAAAATCAGGTGGTGCTGCAAAGGCAGAGAAGAAGGATGTTACCTTGACTGTCTGGGGTCCACAGGAAGATCAGGCCGAGATCAAGGGTATGGACCAGTACAAGGACGGTATCTTAAAGTACATGTGTGACAAGTTCAACGATGAGCATCCTGAGTGGAATATCACATTCCAGTACGGTGTCTGTGCAGAGGGTGATGCCAAGGATACCGTTACAAAGGATCTTGACAACGCAGCTGATGTATATATGTATGCAAACGATCAGATCCCTACACTGGTAGGTGCAGGTGCACTTGCTCAGATCGGTGGTAAGAATGCCGAAGAGATCAAGAACAACAACAGTGAAACAGCTGTAAGTTCTGTTACATACAACGACGGTGTCTACGGTGTTCCTTTCACAGGAAATACATGGTTTATGTACTATGACAAGAGCAAGTACACAGAGGATGATGTGAAGTCTTTAGATACCATGATGGCAAAGGATCTTGGTAAGGGTGTTACCAACTTCGCATTCCCACTGGATAACTCCTGGTACATCGAGTCCTTCTACTATGCAGCAGGCTGCACACTTTTCGGTGAGAACGGTGACGATGCTACTGCAAAGTGTGACTTCGACAGCGAAGCAGGAATCGATGCTACAAAGTATATGGTAAAGCTTGCAAACAGCAACAAGTTCTCTAACGAGAAGGACGGATCCTCCATTGCAAAGTTCAAGGATGGCAAGCTTGGAGCTTACTGCTCAGGTTCTTGGGATGCAGGTGCGATCAAGGAAGCATTAGGCAAGAACTTCGGTGTTACAAAGCTTCCTACTGTTAACATCGGTGGTAAGGAAGGCCAGATGAGAAGCTTCGCAGGTACAAAGTGTATCGGTGTTAACCCGAACTGCAAGAACCAGGATGTGGCTGTTGCACTTGCTATGTACTTAGGTTCTTCTGAGTGCCAGAAGATTCGTTTCGAGGCTCGTGGAATCATCCCATGTAACAATGATCTGGTTGAGGATGCTGAAGTTCAGAAGGATGCTGTTGCAGTAGCACAGAACGATGAGATCGCAAACGCAGCCAAGGTTCAGCCAATGCTGGATGAGATGGCTTCTTACTGGGATCCTGCCGCTACCATGGGTGGTGAGATCGTTCAGGGCGATGTCAATGATAAGAATGCTGCAGACAAGACCAAGGCTATGACAGAGGGAATCAACAGTTCCATCAAGTAATCCAGATCCTAGGTTATTACTCTTACAGATTCTATAAACGAAGGAAGCCCCGGCTGCCCTCTGGCTGGGTGGCCGGGACTTCCCTATTATAAGAAAGTCAGGTTTATCAATGAAACGTACGAATGATGCAGATAACCTCTCCTTCCGGGCGGCGTTAGTACATGGTGATTCTGCCACAAAGCTGAGTGCCCTTGTGATGGGAGCTGGAAATTTCGCACATAAGCAGATCGGAAAAGGCCTTCTGTATCTGGCATGTGAAGTGTGCTTCATCCTTTATATGGTACTTTTGGGAGGTGGATTCCTGCATGGTCTTGTGACCTTAGGTACAAGTACCGGTGGTGAAGTGTTTAATGAAGAAACCCAGGTATATGAATATACCTCAGGCGACAACTCCATGTTGTTCCTGCTCTATGGCGTTATTACACTGTTTGTTATCTTTTTCTTCCTGTTTGCCTGGGCCGATAACCTTCGAAGCGCATACAAAAGTGAGCTTCTTGCAAAACAGGGACGTCACCTGAATACCTTTGCAGAGGATGTAAAGTCGCTGTTCGATCAGAACATTCATAAGTTCCTGTTATCCGGACCGGTGATCAGTGTTTTTGCCTTTACCATTATCCCCATCTTTTTCATGGCTCTGGTGGCTTTTACCAACTACGATCAGAAGCATCAGCCACCTGGATCTTTGTTCCATTGGGTAGGATTAAAAAACTTCGCAGCCCTGCTTTCCACCAGCAGTGGACTTGGATATGCATTCTGGCATGTACTGGGCTGGACTTTGATCTGGGCTGTATTTGCAACCTTCTTAAACTACTTTTTCGGTATCATCCTTGCACTTGTCATTGATCGTAAGGATACAAAGCTGAAAAGCCTCTGGAGATTCATCTTTGTCCTTTCCATTGCAGTACCGCAGTTCGTATCTCTTCTGATCATGCGAACCATGTTACAGCCGGAGGGATCTATCAATATTCTCCTGAAGAACTTAGGACTTATCGATCATGCACTTCCCTTCTGGACCAATGCCACCTGGGCAAGAGTGACCATCATTATCGTTAACCTTTGGGTTGGTATTCCCTTTACCATGCTTCAGGTAACCGGTATTCTGATGAATATTCCAAAGGAACTTTACGAGGCTGCGGAGATGGACGGTGCAGGCCCTGTGACCATTTTCTTTAAGATCACAATGCCTTACATCCTCTTTGTCACCACACCGTACCTGATTACTTCCTTCATCGGAAACATCAACAACTTCAATGTCATCTACCTGTTGACAGGTGGTGCACCTGCATCTCTTGCTTATAACAACGGTACAGCCGGTAAGACGGATTTGCTTGTAACATGGCTCTATAAACTGTCTATGGATTATCAGAACTACAACTATGCAGCGGTTATTTCCATCCTGGTATTTATTCTTTCCGCTACATTCTCACTGGTAGCTCTTAAGAGATCCAAGGTACTTGATAATGAGGAGGCGTTCCAGTAATGAGAAGACTTATTAAAAATATTCTGGTCCACATCCTTCTGGTGGTGTTAAGCCTGATCTGGCTTTTCCCACTGGCTTGGGTCATCATGATTTCCCTGCGGGCGGAGAAGGGATCCTATACGACAACCTTCCTGCCGAAGCATTGGACATTTAAGAACTATACAAGATTATTCAGTGAAACGGCAGTTTTTGATTTCCCGAGATGGTTTGGTAATACGCTGATTGTTGCTCTTTGCTCCTGCATTTTGGCAACCTTCTTCATCGTATCCATTGCCTATGTTATGAGCCGTCTTCGTTTTAAATCAAGAAAGCTGCTGCTGAATATCTGCCTGATCCTTGGTATGTTCCCTGGATTTATGGCTATGATTGCAATTTACTACATCCTGAAAGGAATGGGACTTACCACCGGAGTATTAAAACTTGTATCTCTGATTTTAGTCTATGCCGGAGGTGCGGGAATCCTGAACTTCTATGTGGCGAAGGGATTCTTTGATACCATTCCAAAGGAACTGGATGAGGCGGCCCGAATCGATGGTGCCACCAAGATGCAGATCTTTACGAAGATCACCATTCCACTGAGTAAGCCGATTATCGTTTATACGATTTTAACTGCCTTTATCGGACCCTGGTGTGACTTTATTTTCTCAAAGGTCATCATTGGAACCGATGCGAAGTATTATACCGTTGCCATTGGACTTTGGAATATGCTTCAGAAGGAAAACGTCTATCAGTTCTACACAAGATTTGCAAGTGGTGCGGTTTGCATTTCCATTCCGATTGCCATCCTGTACATCTTTATGCAGAAGTACTATACCGATGGACTTACAGGTGCTGTAAAGGGTTAAGAGTTCCCCCTCCTTATAAAAATGAGACTGTATTTACCTATATTCTTCATAGCAGTCAGCTCTGTTGACCCTGACAGATATAAACACATACCCTGTACCGGGTATGTGTTTTTTTTACAAAATTGTTTATAATAGCACGTGGAGAAAATGAAAGGGGACAAACCTGTTGAGACCGAAAAATAAAAGAAAACTACGCGTAGCAGTTCTTGCTGTGGTAATGGGGGTATCTCTCGTTGCCAGTAGCTGTGGTGTAAAAATGCCCACGGTGGCAGACCGCAGCGGGAATGAAACAGAAACAAAAGCAAGCTGGGAGAATGCGAAAAACACGCCTTTTGGAAAGTATCCGGAGACCGTTGTCTATACGCTTGGTAAAATGACCGAGGCTTCCAATTCCCATATGCCATCAGGGGACAGTTATGAGGACAACGCCTATACCCGGTTTTTGCTTCGAAAGCTCAATGTGCAGAACAAGGACGCCTTTGAGATCGATGGAAACGATGATTATAAGGAAAAGGTAGCCATCAGTATTGCATCTAAGAATCTTCCGGATGTTATGCTTGTGGACAATGAGCAGACCCTTCGACAGCTTGTGGATCAGGATCTGATCGAGGATCTGAGCAAAGTCTACCAGCAGTGTGCCAGTGACCGGATCAAGCGGATCTATGCATCTTATGGAACGAAGATCCTGGACAAAGTAACCTTTAACGGGAAGCTGATGGCATTGCCGGAGACCAACATCGATAACGGTCCGTCACTTTTCTGGGTGAGAAAAGACTGGATGGATAAGCTGGATCTAAAGGCTCCTTCCACGGTGGAGGATGTGCAAAAGATCCTGAAGGCCTTTGTGGAAAAAGATCCCGGTGGAAACGGAAAAGGAAAAAACGTGGGACTTGTGATCAGGCCGGAGCTTACCGGTGACTGCGGATATTCTCAGGAGTACCAGACGGATATTATTTTTGCAAGTTATGGGGCTTACCCACAGCAGTGGATCCGGGATAAGAACGGGAACATCGGCTACGGCTCCATTCAGCCGGAGGCGAAAAAGGCACTGAAGACCCTGCGAGAGATGTACAAAAACAAGCAGCTGGATCAGGATTTTCTGGTTCGAAACTCTAATAACCTGGTGGATCTGATCGTCAGCGGAAAATGCGGAGCCTTTTTTGGTCCATGGTGGGCACCGAACAATCCTCTGATGGAATCCATGAAGAAAAATACCTCTGCCCGCTGGGTTCCTTATCTGATCCAGACCGACAAGAAAGGTAACACCAGTTTTGCGGCCCAGAATCCCACCGGTAAATACGTGGTGGTAAGAAAAGGATATGAGCATCCGGAGATCATAATGAAGATCACAAGTGTCCTTTTCGATAAGATGTGTTACGGTGAGCCGGAGACGGAGGAGCTTGAGAACTACTACAAATGGAACGTGGATCCGACAGCAAGACCGCTTTCTATTAATGTGGATTATAAAAATGCCTTAGACATCTGTTACCGGGATCTGGTGGATGTGATCGGAGGAGGAAAGAATCCTTCCAATCTAGATCTTCTGGAGGGCTCTTATTATTGTGCCTGCAAGCAGTTCATTCAGAATGTGAACCGGCAGAATGCCAAGCCGGAGGACTGGGCGGCGTATACGTCGCGTATTACAGCCTGTCGGGCCATCAGTGGAGATAACGTCAAAGAAATTCCTTCCCTTTTTTACGGAGAGACCAAGACAATGAAAAGTAACTGGTGGAAGCTTCAGGAAAAGGAGCGTGCTGCCTATCTGTCCATTGTGACAGGGGACAAGCCCCTTTCGTATTTCGATACCTTCGTGAAGGAATGGAAAAAAGAAGGTGGGGAGCAGATCACCCGCGAGGTGGTAAAAGATCATTCTTAAGTTCTGTTAAAAAGACTTCACAGGCCTTTGACATCATCTGATGGGACTTCCAGATCAGCTGCATGTTCATGATCTGATCCGGTGAAAAGGGAAGAAAGGCAAAGGGAGAGCCCTCACCGGTATAGGTCAGGCCGTCAATGGTCACAGCGTATCCGATCTTGTTCTCCACAAGAACGGCTGCGTTGTAGATCAGGTCGTAGGTGGCCACGATATTTAGGGGATGATTCTTATCTTCACGGATCCAGGGCGTTAAGGCATCCCGATGATGGTTGTACCGGTCACTGACGATCAGTGGCAGATCGGCGATCATATCTTTGGTGATGCAGGGACGCTGGGCAAGGGAATCATCTTTGCGGACCAGAAGGCCGGAATAGTGGTGGGAAGGAAGTTTCAGTGCCTCAAAATGATCCGGATGCTGATTCTCAAGGATCAGTCCGAAGTCAATGGTATTGTGTTCTAATAATTCTTGAATGGTAGCGGAATCTCCGGAAATAAAGCGATAGCGGATTCCGGGATAGCGATTGCGGATCCTTGCGATGGTGCCGGTAATATATCGGGTGGCAGAGCTTTCACCTGCGCCGATACGGACTTCTCCGTAAATCTGATCTTCTGTACTTAAAAACTCCATCTCCGTGGCGTCCACAAGGGAGATGATCTCTTCGGCCCGGGCGCGAAGATGCATGCCATCCTCTGTCAGGATGGTTCTTCGATTGGAACGGAAGAAGAGAGGCTTGCCAAGTTCCTCCTCAAGATCCATGATCTGGCGAGAGAGGGTAGGCTGTGTTACATGAAGCTGTCTCGCTGCCTCCGTTATGTTTTCTTCTCTGGCAACAGCCAAAAAATAACGCAGTGTTCTAAGTTCCATAACCGCTCCTATTACCCCGCAAATGCGCCCCCTTACAGGCATACTATAAGTAGATGATAACTTTTTTGAATGGGAAAGACAACTCTTGTAATACAAAAAATGAATGATGATCTATTCTTTATAAGCATTTTACACTTGGAGCATCCCCGTGTATTATACTAATTAGAAAGAGACAAACGAAGCACAAAACAAGAAATTCCTTAGTTTCATAGATCCGATGGACTCCCCCTTACGCTGTCGGATTTGACCATAATTGACACAAGTATGTGTACTCTCCCAAGCAGAAATGAGCACCCGGAAGCGCATCCGGATGCTCATTTCTAATTTACAGAAAATAACGAGCGAGTCTTGACTGTTGTTGTATAATACAACCTCTTGTGATAAAATGTGAGTACATTTCAAGGGGGGGGAAATAACATACTTTGTTTTGTAGGAAAGGAGGATTTTCCTATGAAGAAATGTTTGTTATCCTTGATTTTATGTTTTGTATTGACGGGATCTCTTTTTCCTGCTGTAGCGTTTGGTTCACCTTTGCCGTTACAGGCGGCACAGGCGCCTGACGTTGCGGTTTTTCGAAAGACAGATCCCGTTTCGTTTACCTCGGATCAGATGAAGCGTCTTCAGAACAGAATCGGAAGCTCAAGAAAGAGAGGGGAAGAGAAGTCAGAGGCCTTTGAGAAAGAGGCAGACTTTTGGAGCCGTGGTTCAAGCCGGTACTTTTACCGCAAACTGAAGGCGAGTGCAAAGGCTTACTATAACCGGTTGGATGGGGTATGTCTTTCCTACCTTGGGGGAAAAGGAAAGAGCGCAGAGGAAGATGGTTACTATTATATGGAAGAGGTGCGTTATACCGACCTTTCCTTGGATGAGATGATGGACGCCACCTGGCTTTTTATCTATGAAAATCCTCAGTACTATTTTCTGGATTTCGGCTTTGGCTATGCGGTCTCCGGGGATCGGGGGGCAAAAGCCGGTGAGGTGGCTCTGTCTGTATACCGGACGTTTTCCCGGCTGGAAGCGGTGATCAATGCAAGAGAAAAGATTAAAACTTCCGTGGAGGCATATCTGGAGGAGGCCGCTTCCTACCGGTCCGATCTGGCAAAAGAGACGTTTTTCCATGATGCTCTTGTGCAGGACACGACCTACGAGGAAAATGCATTGGATCAGAGTGCTGCCTCTGTTTTCCTGAACGGCAGAAGTGTCTGCATGGGGTATTCCATGGCTTTTGAATTTTTGATGAACCTTTCAGGAATCCAAACTCTTGTGGTCACAAGTGAGACGCATGCCTGGAATCAGGTCTTCCTCGGAGGCAGGTGGTATCTGGTGGATGTTACCTGGGATGACAATGATGACGGCAGAATCTCCCGGGAGTTTTTCAACATCAGCAGCAAGGAGGCGAAGGCAAAGGACGGAAGGCAAAAGGCTCATGTGCCCGAGAAGTTGTTTGCCACAGTGGGAACTCCCTCCTGTACTACGGATAAGAAGATGAAGAAGAAATAGCACTGTTTTGTGGTATACTGATAGAGCAGTTGTTATAAAACAGTGAGGAAGATATTGTTATGAAAAATGTAGCAAAACGTTTATTGGCTGCCACCTTGACACTGTCGGTGCTGGTGGCTTGTGTGGGTATTTCCGGTGTGGGGGCTTCGGCGAAGAAGCGTCAGCGATCGGATCTTACCATTGGCATTGATCCGGGACATCAGAGCCGGGGCAATTTCAGTACCGAGCCTATGGGGCCGGGAAGTTCCACCAAGAAGATCAAGGTTGCCGGAGGCACCCATGGTACGACTTCCGGGATCCCGGAGTATAAGCTGACCCTTGCCGTGGCCAAGTATCTTAAGAAAGAATTAAAGGCCCGGGGGTACAAGGTGGTCATGACACGCAGCAGGAATGATGTGGATATCAGCAATAAGGAACGGGCTGAGAAGCTGAACAAGAAGTGCAACATTGCCATCCGTCTTCACGCAGACGGAGCAGCCGCTTCTGCAAATGGAGCCTCTGCCCTTTATCCTTCCACGAAGAATCCTTATCTTAAGGAATCTGTCTGCAAAAAAAGCAAGAAGCTTTCCGAGAAGCTTCTTACCGCTTACTGCAAGGGGACGTCCATTCGGAAACGTGGCCTTAGCGCAAGGGATGATCTGACAGGAACCAACTGGAGCAAGATTCCGGTGGCTCTGATCGAGATGGGCTTTATGACCAATCGCTCCGATGACACCTATATGGCAAAGACCAAGAATCAAAAGGCCATGGCAAAGGCGTTGGCCGATGGAGTGGACGCTTATTACGGTTTTGATTAAATAAAAAGAGATCGCAGGAAACTGCGGTCTTTTTTTGTGACCGTTTTGTGACCTTTTATATAGTAGAATCAATGATGTAGTATTATGAATCCTGCGAGATGGAAAGGAATTGTGTAACAAAGATTCGGACGATTGGTCTTAAGTTTATACAATTTCTTCTGAAATGTATTATAATCAGATATATAACATCCGCAAGGGAAGGATTTCCCGGGAAATGGCTTACGAGAAGGGAGCTAGATATGAGTACAGCCGAGAAAAATGTGAATTCGAACAAAGTGTCACTTATCAACTCTGTAAGAGGAAAGGTAACAGTTTTTTCTGTCGCCATGGTTATTGTGGTTATGATCGCACTGATCCTAAGCACCGTTCCAAGTTCGCAGGCGAAGATCTCCGAAACGACAAAGAATTATCTTAATGACATTGCTCTGGCTTATGGCCGGTCCATTGAGGTGGATGTGGAGAAGGATGGTACAGAGACCCTGAACACAGAGGGATTATCCGGACGTCTGACAGGGGTTGGTATCAAGGGTATCTCTTCCAGTTATGCCTATCTGGTAGACAGTAAGGGTGTAATGCTGTATCATCCGACAGCAGACAAGATCGGTCAGACCGTAGAGAACGAAGTGGTAAAGGGACTGGTAGGGAAGATCGAGTCTGGTCAGATCCCGAATCCACAGAATGCGGTGGTAGAATACAAGTTCAATGGTGAGACCAAATATGCATCCTACTATGTAGCCAAGGACGGATCCTTTATCCTGGTTATTTCCGCAGATGAGAAGGAGGTTTTGGCTTCCTCACGTGAGATCCTGAATCGAAGTGTGATCATCGGTATTGTGATTGCCATAGCGGCGGTGATCCTTATGACCATTATGCTGACCATTATTCTTCGTCCGGTTCAGATGATGTCAGATTTCATCGAGAAGATGGCATCACTTGATTTCTCGGAGGATGAGAATGAGAAGCGGCTTGCCGGTCGTCGTGATGAATTTGGTGTTATGGCTCGTGCGGTGGTTCATCTTCAGAGCAGACTTGCCGAGGTTATTGCCGATATCAAGGATCAGAGTGAGAAGTTGTTTGAATCTTCCAATGGTATGTTGAGCCATGCAACTGATATGAATGAGACGACGGCTCAGGTCGATCTAGCTGTTTCTGAGATCGCGGAAGGCGCTTCTTCACAGGCAGGAGAGACACAGAGTGCTTCACAGAACGTTATTACCATCGGTAATATGATCGAAGAGACCAACAATCAGGTCAACAGCTTAAGTGATACCGCTTCTGCAATGAAGAGTTCCCATCAGACGGCTCTTTCCATTCTGCAGGAGCTTGGTAAGACCAATGAGCAGACACAGAACAGTATTGATGAGATCGCTGAGCAGACGAAGACCACCAACCTTTCTGCAGGTAAGATCCGTGAGGCTACCACCTTCATTACCTCCATTGCAGAAGAGACCAACCTTCTGTCACTGAATGCATCCATTGAGGCTGCCCGTGCCGGTGAAGCCGGACGTGGATTCGCAGTAGTTGCTTCTCAGATTCAGAAGCTTGCCGAGCAGTCCAATGATTCTGCCAAGCAGATCGAGAATATTGTGGATGAGCTGATTCGGGATTCCGATCGGGCGGTGGATACCATGGATTCTGTTAAGGAGATCATCCAGAGGCAGAGTGAGGATGTTGACCGTACCAAGGTTGCATTTGGTGAGGTTTCCGATGGAATCGAGGATTCCATTGCCGGCATCAATAGCATTGCAGATAAGGTGGCTCAGATGGATACAGCCCGCGTCAGCGTGGTGGATACCGTATCAAATCTGTCTGCCATTGCAGAAGAGAATGCGGCAAGCACACAGCAGTCTTCTGCGTCGGTTTCCGCAATTACCGGTATTGCAAATCAGATCGAGGATTCCTCTACTGACCTGAAGAAGATCGCAGAAATTCTTGACGACAAGATGCGTGCATTTAAGTACTGATAATTTT
>CAMGZH010000034.1 GCA_946182825.1 uncultured Lachnospiraceae bacterium | reverse complement strand
TTGCGGGGGAAATAGGAATGGGCGAGGAAGTTCAATTCCCCCGGAGAAGCAGGGAAATAGCGATCTGCGGGGGAATGGCGTTGTTTTTGCAGCAGTCCCCGGGAAGCAGGGAAAGAGAAATGGACACGCAATAAGCTTATTCCGCAGATTGAACAAACAAAGAAGCATGTTCCCAAGTTCCCAGGCATTGATGAAGCCTCTTTACCGATCAACCTTTTCCAATAAGCGTATTGACTTGACTAAAAATACCAACGCAAAAACACTCATAACTACAAATGATAGTACTGTTCCTATAAATGCTGGTATAGGAACAGATATGCCTAAAATTAAGCAATAAATATTCTGAAGTATTACCATGGGGCCAACGCAAAATAGTATGTATAGCAATCTCGGAGCCATTTTATATCCGGAGTCTTTCTTCTTCTGAACAAGGATCGCACATATAATCATGGCAGGACACAAAACGCCCAAGTCTATCGCATATGTTGACTCAGTAGTAAGAACCCCTAATAAATAACCATAATTATCAGCTATTATAGATGGAATTATCATTGATAACCAAATTCCAATCGTAACGACACCTGATATTCCAAGACATAAACGGATACCCAAATTATTGCATTTCTTTGATGATTCTTTGACTGCTATTGTCTTAAAATCATTAACCACTAATATGAAAGACAGGATAATACTTAATCCAAATCCAAGTACATATAGCAGATACAATCGATTCATGGATATGCTAAATACAAGGCAGGCAAAATACCTAATGCATTTTCTGTTCTCTTTTTCACAATAAATCATTATCCTTTTATCTAAGTAAGTTGCGATTTGTTTAGCCGATTAAAAAAGATAAAACCCGTTACAGTTTTACACTTCTTCGATCCATGCAAAGAATTTATCTAATCCCTTGTTTTCTTCCCTTGTTTCCAGAAACAGCCCGGCAGTATACCATGAATGAGTATTCTTCTTGTCTTCCACGCTGTATAATTCACAGGCATTTCCTAATTCCCGAGCGCGTAATGCAAAATCCTCTGCACACTCATATTGGATGAGACCATCATGTTTGCTTTGAATAAGCAGCATCGGTATATGATTCGCGGACATCAACGAAACGGGTTCTGCATCTTCTTTGTGATACCCCTTCTCAAACAGCTGACCCAGCAACAGTTGGATCATTTTTGATTGATCTTTTCTGAAACTATAAGGACCACCAAACCCGACAAATCCTTTTATTGAAGATATGTCTACACCGTACTCTTTCTGAGCTTTCTCGCTATAACACATGATTGATGTCAAATGAGCTCCGGCTGAAGGTCCAACAACTATTATTTTCGAAGTATCTATACCTTTTTCTTTCAGAAATTCTATAGCCTTGTTATAGCAGGAACATACATCCTCAATCTGAACAGGATACTTATACTTTGGCGAGAGCCTGTATCCGGCAGATACAATCCTGTAACCGGCTTTTGAAATATGCTGTCCCACATAATCAAAGAATTTAGGATTCCCCGCATTCCATCCTCCGCCATGCACCCAGTATATAATCTTATTGCTTATGGCATTGTCAGGTTCATAATACAGAAAATACTGCTCCTTATCCGAACCAAAACAGACTCTCTCAGGGGATGTGTATTTCTTTGCCGCAAAGAGGCGCTTATATATTCCAAAATAGCTGAAACTCTCACGTAGATAATCGTTCATATATCCTCTTTCTGCCGATTTCTCCGACTGAGTTAAACGCTCCGCGAGGTTGCGCACGGATTCGGACAGGAATTTGTCTGCTGAAGCAGACCCGAATCCGGCGCGCAAGACTCGTGAGCGAGTCTTGACGTAATTTACTCTGGTTATCATTCTAGTGAGGCTATAAATTCCTCTATGATCTTATTGATTTCTTCCGGACAATCTGTATTGGAATTATGTCCTGCACCTTCTATCCACTTGATCGGGATGCCGGTTTTCTTATGCCATGCCTTATTATAACGGATACAAGATCCGGCATGATCCTTGGTTCCGCATATCAAAAGTGCTGGACAAGGTATGTCATAGGGGCGTTGCTCCTCAATTGCCTTGGCTAAAATCATAAAACCAAAGCCTGCCAGTTTCGTATAGTGATCATGATCATCCTCATAGTTCGACCACATATCCAAACAAAGCTTTCTTCCATATTCTGTCGTCGCAACTCCGTTAGTACCATCCTTCATCAAGCGTTTCCAAGGATACCGGCGATACACCGGTTCCATCCGCTTTAGTAGCCACAGTTCCAATCCGGTGTAGTATTCTTTTTTCAAAGGAGCAGAATCCACGCTTATCAGGCCACAAATCCTGTTCGGATACAACTCTGCATACATTTGGCTTAAATACCCGCCCATTGACTGACCGATAAGGACGGGACGATTGTAACCCTCCCGGGTTAGAATCTCATCCAGCCATCTTGCCTTGTCCGCCAAATCATAGTCATAATCAAAGGGATAAGATGCTGCATGTGATGGAGCATCCCATGTAAAAATCGAGTATTTATCCTCGAAGGCTTCTACCTGTTTATCAAACAACCTATGATCAACAGTTAATCCCGGAAGAAAAACCAACTGAACATTTGTCTTTCCCATTTGCTCATTTATCCAATAATGAATTGTTCCATTTGGAGTCTCATATGTTTTTTCAGTCATTTTTTATTTTTCCGCCCAACCAAAAATGCCATACTCTATTTGCATTGCAGAGTATAGCATTTCCTATTTTCATAGGCAATGTTTTATGCCGTGATTTCTTCTATGCGCATCGGGCAACGCCTCGCGGCTCAGGAACTCGCTTGTCGCGTTACATAAGCCTCCGACGAAGCCGTCGGCAAACGATGGCTTGTAGAGCACCCTGTGCGCATAGAAGGCGACGGCTCGTAGAGCTGCGGGGGCGGCGGTGAACCATGCGGCGGTATTTCCTATTTCCCCCGGAGAAGCAGTGGAATGGCGGATTGCGGGGGAAAGAGGAAAAGTCGAGGAAGCCAGATTCCCCCGGAGGAGCAGTGAAATGGCAATCTGCGGGGGAAAGAGGAAAAGTCGAGGAAGCCAGATTCCCCCGGAGAAGCAGTGAAATGGCAATCTGCGGGGGAAAAGGAAAGGGCTGAGGAGGCCAGATTCCCCCGGAGGAGAAGGGAAATGGCGGTCTGCGGGGGAAAGAGGGAAAGTCGAGGAAGCCAGATTCCCCCGGAGAAGAAGGAAAATGGCGGTCTGCGGGGGAAAGAGGGAAAGTCGAGGAAGCAGAATTCCCCCGGAGAAGCAGGGAAATGGCGGTCTGCGGGGGAAATAGGAAAAGTTGAGGAAGCCAGATTCCCCCGGAGGAGCAGTGGAACGGCAATCTGCGGGGGAAAAGGAAAGAGCTGAGGAAGCCAGATTCCCCCGGAGAAGCAGGGAAATGGCGGATTGCGGGGGAAAGAGGAAAAGTCGAGGAAGCCAGATTCCCCCGGAAAGGCAGGGAAAGTGCCCCCCGACACGTAGGAAGCGAGAAAAGCCCCCGAAGAAAGCACAGTAAAGACAAGTTTTGTACATCTTGTTTTTCCCACGGCAAGAGCCCTGTATGTTATACTTGCCTTATCCGGGAAGTACGTCTTTCCGGGGGGTTACAGAGCGACTGATGGTGATAAGGGGGTTACACTATGGATGGAAAAGCAATGTACAAATTGTCGTATGGCCTGTTTGTTCTTACGGCGAAGGATGAAGTGAAGGCGAATGGGTGTATTACCAACACAGCGATTCAGGTTGCATCGGAACCGAATCAGATCTCGTTTGCTGTGAACAAGGCGAATTATACCCACGACATGATCATGAAGACAAGAACGTGCAATATTTCTGTGATAAGTGAAGCAGCGGAGTTTGCATTGTTCAAGCATTTCGGGTTCCAATCCGGACGGGATGTAGACAAATTTGCGGACTATACGGATTGTGAGGATGCGCCAAACGGGATTCCTTATATAACGAAGGGAATCAATGCATATTTCTCGATTGCAGTGAAACAGACGGTGGATCTTGGATCGCATACCCTTTTTATTGGAGAGCCGACGGAGATGGAGGTGCTTTCCGATGTTGCTTCGGCGACGTATGGTTATTACCAGAGCAATATCAAGCCGAAGCCGGACGCTGTCGGCAAGACCGCAGATGGTAAGACGGTATGGCGTTGTAAGATCTGTGGTTATGAGTATGTGGGGGAGGAACTTCCGGAGGATTTCATCTGTCCGGTGTGCAAGCATCCGGCGAGCGATTTTGAGAAAGTAGAGTGAGCGCTATGAAAAGAGTCAGAAAAGCAGTTCCGATCTGGATACCAATACCACCGTCATTATGCTGATCGGCAGGAACGGTGAGGTGAAGACGTATAAGGTGTCCCAGCCACGGGGCAGACGGGTATATCCGCTTATTGTAGAGTAGTAAGGTGTAACATGGTTCAGATTTATTATGGTAACGGTAAAGGTAAGACAACAGCGGCAGCCGGGCTGGCCCTGCGGGCAGCAGCCCGGAACTGGCAGGTTCTCTTTGTTCAATTTTTAAAAGACGGGACATCCGGGGAGATACAGGTTCTTCGTAGCCTGCCGGATGTTGCTGTGGCAACACAGCAGGGGAAGTACCCCTTCTTTTCACAGATGACAGAGGAACAGAAGCGGCAGGCCGGGGAGGAATACCGACAGTTGTTAGAAAGGGGCCATACTTTTTTGCAAGAAGCTGAAAAGGCGGATAAGGGAGCAGGAAATGTGACAGGAAGGCTGCTGGTCATGGACGAGGTGTTGCACGCCCTTCGTTATGGTTTGATTGAGGAAAAGGAGGTGCTGGACCTTTTGTCCTACAGCAGCCCGAAGGTGGAGATCGTTTTGACCGGATATGATCCGTCAGAGGAGATTTTAGCCAGGGCAGACTATATTACCGAGATGCGAAAAGTCCGCCATCCTTTTGATTGTGGACTCGTCAGTCGGCGAGGAATCGAAGAGTAAAAACCAAAAGAATTAACCTGTCGTATAACCGCAAAAAACGGTTGGAGTAGGCTTTTCTCTGCGTTATAATATTAATGAGTTTAATTTTCTAATGTGGCAGGAGGTAAGATTATGTCAATGGGAAAAGTTTTTCAAAATATCTTTAGTCTCAATCCTGAACAGATCAGGAATCTGAAAGTCTCGGATAAATTTAAGAAAACCTTCAAGAAGATCCAGGCGTTTACCCTGGTTTTAGTGATTGTTATGGGAATTACGTTGATCGCGGCGGGCGTCGGGTTTTCCAGAATGTACAATAAGAACTATAAGTCGGGCATTGCACAGGGAGATATCCGAACCGATCTGCAGGCGGTGAAGGCAAAGGTCTGGACGGCGCTCTCAACCCATAACCAGGAGTTGAGGGATGAGGCACTGAATGGTTTGAAGGATAATATTTCCAGTATTGAAGGCAATATCAATTTTCTGAAGAAATATATCACAACGGACCAGTACACGACTTTTTCTACCAACCTTAAGACTTTGGAGAAGCAGGTAGAAGAGATGAATCAGTTGTATGCTTCATCGACGTTCAATCAGGAGACGCTGGAACCAAGTAATGGGCTGGCGATCTATAAGTTGCTCAACGGAGAAATTGGAGAGACGATTTCAGCCCTCGCCGGCACGATGAAGGAAGTGAACGTTAATATGACAGCGGCTTCCGATCGCCTGTGGCTGATTGGACGAATCCTGATCGGAATAATGGCCCTTCTTTCTCTTCTGGTAGCACTGATCACCTTCCTTTTCCTGAAGGATGCAAGGAAGAAGCTTACCGATTCCATCCTGATTCCAGTGGAGGAGATCCACAGAGCTTCGCAGGATATGGCTGAGGGTAAGCTGAATCTGACGCTGACCTATGATTCCGGTGACGAGCTTGGAGCATTAAGTTCTGACCTTAAGAAATCAACCGGTATTACAAGGGATGCTCTTATGGATATGGGTGAGACCTTAGGTCGTGTGGCAAAGGGTGATTTCACTTCCAGTACACAGAATCCGGAACTTTATATCGGTGATTATGAGAGTATTAAGGGATATCTGGACAACATCGTACAGACGCTTTCTGAAACGTTGAGTCAGGTTATGGAATCTTCCAACCAGGTTTCTTCCGGGGCCCACAATATGTCACAGGGTGCATCGGATCTGGCTGAAGGTGCAACCGATCAGGCAGCAGTCGTTCAGGAGCTTACGGCTTCCGTCAACACAGTAAATGAACAGACACAGCTTCTGGCGGAGACAGCAGAGAAGGGTGCTTCCATGTCAGATGAAGGTAAGAGGGCTGCGGCGGATAGCGCAGAGAAGATGCGCGAGCTTACAGAAGCCATGCAGAGAATTACCGAGGCATCCAAGGAAATCGAGAATGTAACCAATACCATCGAGTCCATTGCATCCCAGACACAGCTTCTGGCGCTGAATGCCTCCATTGAGGCGGCACGAGCAGGAGAAGCAGGTCGCGGTTTTGCGGTTGTGGCTGAGGAGATCGGTGATCTTGCGGCTCAGAGTAATGAGGCGGTAAGCAATACCCATGAGCTGGTGAACACGACGCTGAATGAGATCGAGAACGGTAACCGTGTTGTAAATGATACGACAGAAGTAATGGCTCGGGTTCAGGAGACGGTAGAGCAGGTGTCTGAGATGATGCGTCAGTCCGGTGAGATGGCGAGAAATCAGGCAACCAGTATGAATGAGATCAATGCAGGAATCGAGCAGATCTCTGATGTAATCCAGAATAACTCGGCAACGGCTGAGGAGAGTTCGGCTGTATCGCAGGAACTGTCAGAGCAGTCGGAGACGCTGAACCAGTTGATTGGACAGTTTAGAGTTTAAAAGGTTACTCACACAACAAAGAAATATAAAAGGGGCTGTGAAAAAATGATCTCATTTTTTCACAGCCCTTTTTTTGCTGATTTTTATCTTGTGCCGGCAATTGATCTGCGGCGGATGATAAGGAGTACGATCGTTTCGATTACAAAGGCTACGATCAGTGTGATCACAGCGGTCGGAGCGTATCCGACGTGAAGAACCTTGGAGAGGAATCCTGCCAGAAGGTAGCCGGGAACACAGATGCCAACGATGACCATAGCGTACTGGAACTGGGTCCTTACGTGGTTGATGTGGTTACTCTGTGCGCCGGAAGATGACATGATGGTGGTATCAGAGATCGGGGAAATGTGGTCACCGCACACAGCTCCCGCAAGGACGGCTGATACTGAAATGATCATCATGGTAGGATCGTGGGTCTTAAACATGTTAACAACGATCGGTACAAGGATCGCAAAAGTTCCCCAGCTGGTTCCGGAAGAGAACGCAATGAAGATGGCGATCAGGAAGATGATGGCCGGGATAAATAAAGCGATACCGTTGTTTAACTTCACGACATTTTTTACAAAATCGCCGATGCCCATCTGATCGGTGATGCCCTTCAACGTCCAGGCAAGTGTCAGAATCAGGATGGCCGGCATCATGAGCTTGCCGCCCTCAGGAACGGAGTTCATGAAATCCTTAAAACCGATGATCCTTCTTGGAAGGTAGAAGATCAGAAGGAAACCGACGGTTACAAGACCGGCAAAAACCAAGGACTCAGAGGAAGAACAGTTGGCGAAGTTCTCGATCAGGTTTGTACCGCCGTTGAGGTGACCGGTCCAGATCATGGCGGCAATGGAGGTGCCGATCATAACGATCATAGGAACGATCAGATCATAAACCTTACCCTTGGCATATTTTCCGCCTTCGGTTGGATCCGGCTGTTCGCCGCTTGTCTGAAATTCTTCAGCACCGGAGGTGAACAGGTCGCCCTTTGCGGCATTGTGTTCATGCTGTTTCATCAGGCCGAAATCAAACTGGCCAATGGACATGAAGAATACCATGTAAAGGGTCAGAAGGGCATACAGATTGAATGGAATGGTGGATACAAACATCTGGAAGCCGGACATATGGCTGCCCTTTGGAACATAGGAGTTCACGGCGGCTGCCCAGGAAGAGATCGGCGCAATGATGCAGACCGGAGCGGCTGTTGCATCGATCAGGTAGGCGAGCTTTGCACGGGAAACCTTGTACTTATCTGTGACCGGGCGCATAACGGAACCGACGGTGAGGCAGTTGAAGTAGTCGTCCACGAAGATCAGAACACCTAAAAGAGAGGTGGCGATCATGGAGGAACGCTTGGACTTTAACTTTTTCGCAGCCCATTCACCGTAGGCCCGGGTTCCACCGGACTCCTGCATCAGCATAACGATCATGCCCAGAAGGATCATAAACATCAGAATGGAGAAATCCACGCTGTTGATCACAGTATTGTACAGGATGTCAAAGGCTTTCCACGGGTGAAAACCGGCGATAAACAGAGCGCCCAGAGCGCTTCCGGCAAACAGGGAAATGTAAACTTCCTTTGTTAATAAAGCCAATAGAATAGCGACGATCGGTGGTAGAAGAGACCACCAGGTTCCAATGAACATAAAATTCTCCTAACTAGTTATCCACAATTAACGATTGCACAATGCATATAACATAGCACACATGGTGATCAAGTACAAGATTTGGCTGCAAAGTACTGAACTTCTGGGGATAGTGTGGTAAGATTGCCTGAGAAAACAGTCTGGATCGGCAGACGATGGGGAGCCTTCAGGAGGATTTAGATTATATGAAAAAGGATATGGATCCAAAGAAAAAGTTATATCTGGTAATGGCGTTGTCAGCCCTTGCGCTGGTTGTGATGCTTTTGGTCGGTAAATTTCAGCAGCAGAAAGCCCTTAAGAAGAAATATCCCATCCGGAAGATGTATCTGGTAGAAAAATACTGGGCGGGAGATTCCACCAGCACCGATGGGGCATCCATCAAGGCGGATAATACGTCCTGCTTTAACTACCGGGCCATCATAGGATCGACTAAGGTGTCAAAGCATGCCATGGGGCTGGCCATCGATCTGAATCCCTTTGAGAATCCCTATATTCCAAAGCATAACGGAAGCTGGGATTACCGTGCGCTGGGGAAAAAGGAGAAGGGTTTTGCCTGGGGCGGCAGCTGGCGCTCCGTAAAGGATTACCAGCATTTTGAAAAGTAGATTCCTAGTGTAGTAAGGCTTTGTATTCCTCGTCGATCCGCGTCACCCGGTCCTCTTTCGGGCAATTGGCGAAGAAGTGCAGAGCCAGCGGAATGCAGGTAAGGACAGCCAGAGAATCAGCAATGGCCTGAGCGCATTCCACACCGGTAACTCCAAGGAACTGTGGAAGGATCAGGATGGCAGGCAGAAAATACAGGCCGCTTCGAAGGGAGGCGGTAAAAGAAGCCACCCGGCTTTTTCCGATGCTTTGAAACAGCATGTTTGTTACTACGGAGAAGGGCTGCAGCATAATGGAGAGGCATTGGAAGCGAAGCGCCACCTTGCCGACGGCAACGACCTGCGGGTCGTTTTTCTGGAAAAGGCGGATCATCTGCGGTGCATGGAAAAAGACCACAAGGGCGAGCAACCAGAGGATCACAAGGCTTGCAAGCAGTGTGAACCGGTAGCTGGAACGGATCCGGCGGTATTTTTTGGCGCCGTAGTTATAGGCTGCCACCGGCTGGAAGCCCTGACCGATGCCAATCATGACGGAGCCGATGAACATAACGATACGGCCGGTAATGGCCATGGCTGCAATGACCGGATCACCGAAGGGATTGGCGGCAATGTTTAAGGCCATGGAAGAGACTGCATTTAAAACCTGACGCACCAGAGACGGAAGGCCGTTTTTTAAAATGTGGACAGCGCGGTCTATGATGTAAGAAGCCGAAACATCCTCTCCCTTAAGAGAAGAGGGACGGATACGGCTGATGGTCTTGCCGGAGAGGAACATGTAGACCAGGATCCCCAGGCTGACATATTGGGAAATGGCGGTGGACAGGCCGGCGCCGTCGATTCCCATGTGAAGTGAAAACATCAGGATCGGATCGCCAATCATATTGAGAACGCCGCCGGAAACCAGGCCGATCATAGCATAAAATGCCTTGCCCTCATAACGCATGATGTTGTTCAGGATGCAGGAAAGGGTCAGGGCAGGGCCACAGATCAGAATGTACAGGCCGTAGTGGACGGCAAAGGGGAGAATGGTTTCTGTGGAACCCAGCAGACGCATGATGGGCGTGATAAAAAGCAGCCCGAAGACTGCAATCAGTGTGGAGAAGATGGTACCCATAAGGAATCCGATGGTGGCAATGCGGGTGGCACTTTTGGTATCACCCTGTCCGAGCTTCATGCTGATGATGGTGCCGCTTCCGTGACCGCACATGAAGCCCACCGCCTGGAAAATCGCCTGAACCCCCAAAAGGATACCGATGGAGCCGGAAGCAGATGTTCCCAGCTTGCCTACAAAGTAAGCATCCACAAGGTTGTAGATCATGGTGATCATCATGGATACCGTGGTTGGAACGGCAAGGGAGGGAATCAGCTTCGGGATCGGTGTTAAAACCAGTTTTTCGTATTGTTTTTGTTCTTTCTTATTCATGACGACTATTGTAACACAAATCACTCCGGTCGGCATGCCATCTCAGGAAGGGTCGTATAAGCCTGGATCATAAAGGATGGATTGCTGATCTTACGCAGAATCATTTCACCGGCCTGCATTCCCATGTCGTAAACGTTTATGTCAATGACCGCAGGCGGCGGATCGATAACGGTGGTATAAGGATATATGTCAAAGGTTAAAAACAGGATCTCCTCCGGGGTAGAAATATTCTGATCCCGAAGAGCCCGTCCCGCACCGACAGCAAGGGCATTGTTTTCACAGACAATGGCCCGGGGGCGCTGGGGAAGAGAAAGCAGTTCCAGTGTAGCCTTGTAGCCCTCCTGCCAGGTGGAATCGGTATACTTCAGATATTCCTTTGTCAGACGCTGCTTATGCTGTGTCAGGATGGAGCGGAAACCTTTTTCCCGCTCCCGGGAGATGAATTCTGTTTTCCGGCCGGCGATAAAGGCGGCGGGGAACATTTCCCTCTCTACCACGTATTCTCCGGCGTGTTCGCCGGCAAGTTCATGGTTGGTGTCGATCCAGCAAAGACGTCGGTCAAAATCCGGATGACCGATCACAATGTGGGGGAATTTCTCGGAAAGGATCAGATCCGAGATCTTCTGGTTGATGACAGAACCGTGAATGATGATCCCGTCTGCGCTTTTCTGTGCAATGATCTCCGCAATCGTCTCCATCGGATGTTCCTGATCGGAAATGTCCATCAGTGTCATGGTATACCCCTGGCAGGCCAGGGAGTAAAAGACACCGCACATGATGTCGTACATGTGAGGGTTGGAATAGGCGCTTCCCTTCTTAAGCTCCGCCAGATAGATGATATTGCGGGTGTTGCCCCGGGCAAAACTCACCGCTCTGGCATTGGGGGTGTAGTTTAACTTCCGCACCGCTTCCCGTACCCGATCACGGGTAGGCTGGGAAATTGCTTTCTTATTATTCAGGACTTTTGACACGGTCGAAACAGAAACGCCGGCTTCTGTCGCGACATCGTGAATCGTTACTGGCATAGGCATTCTCCTTGGTTTTTTGTTAATTACACTATAGCATGAAATGGTTCTGCAAAAGTGCACAAAAGAAAATAGTTAGGATAGCGGTTTCGTTATAAAAAGAGTTTGGAAGAGGGCGGAAAGATTGACGATGGAGTGAGTGAGGCAAATAATAGGAGTTGCAAGAGGGTTATAAATGAGCGAGTCTTGAAGATTTGACAGGAGGAAACAAATGAGAAAGAGATTATTAAGTTTATTACTGGTCGGAGCAATGTCAGCCACCATGCTGGCAGGTTGTGGAGGCAACAGCAACACGTCCGGGAAGAAGACGGAGAAGAAGGCTGGAGAGGATGCGGTTACGACTCTGATTAAGAATACGAAGGGACCGGTAGATCTGACACTCTGGTGTTCCGAGACAGAGGCTTATCAGAAGGTGATGAAGGAGCGGGTGGATGCCTTTGAGAAGCAGTATCCCAAGGTTAAGTTCAATATCACCATCGGAGCAGAGTCGGAGGCCAATTGTAAGGATGATGTGCTAAAGGACGTTGAGGCGGCAGCGGATGTGTTCGTATTCCCGGATGATCAGCTGGACGGACTGGTACAGGCCGGTGCACTGCAGAGTGTGGATGCAACCTATACCTATGATCCAGCCAAGGCCAATACCAAGGAGACCGTTGAAGCGGCTTCCAGAGACGGCAAGATGTATGCTTACCCTATGACAGCATCCAACGGATATTTCCTCTACTATAACAAGAATGTTTTAAGTGATGAGGATGTGAAGAGCTGGGATACCATGCTTAAGAAGGCCGGGGAGCAGGGCAAGACCGTAGGCATGGAAGTGTCCGGAGCCTGGTTCCTCTATGGCTTCTTCTCAGGAGCAGGTCTTGAGATGAAGAAGGGGGATGAGGACAAGAACACCTGTAACTGGAATTCAACGGATGGTAAGTACAAGGGTGTTGACGTAGCCAAGGCCATTACCGAGATCTGTAAGAATAAGGCCATGGTCAACTGTGTGAATGAAGATGCACAGGCTTTTGCCTTAGACGGCAAGATGGTGGCAGATGTTAACGGAACCTGGGCAAGCGGAGCTTTTAAGAAGGCTTATGGTGACGGCTATGCAGCAACCAAGCTTCCAACCTTTACTGTAAATGGTGACCAGGTACAGCAGGGGTCCTTCGCAGGATACAAGTTCGTGGGAGTCAATGCCTACTCCAAGAATACCGGATGGGCTATGCTTTTATCCGAGTTCCTTACCAATGAAGAGAGTCAGAGTGCCATTGCTCAGGCAACAGGTGAGGGTCCGTCCAATACCAAGGTGGCAGAGTCTGATGTTGTAACCAAAGAGCCGGCCATCAAGGCATTGGGAGAACAGGCACCCTACGCAGATCTTCAGCGTGTCGGTGAGTCCTATTGGGAGCCGGCAGCTACCTTAGGTCAGTCCCTTGTGGAGGGGACTTACAAGGATCCACAGAAGCTGTTGGATGATGCAGTAGCAGGAATTACACAGTAGACGGCATTAAAAATCGCACAGTAAGTGAGAGAAGACTATGACAGGTAAAATAAAGAATTATTTTGCCGGATTTGCAGAAGCAGTCAGAAAGGGAGACCGGTGGACCCGGTCCTCCCTCCTGCTTTTCGGAGCCGGCTATATCGGTAGAGGACAGATTATCCGGGGAATTCTGGTGCAGTTGATTCAGATCGGATTCATCTGGTTTACATTCGGTTTTTCAGCACAATACATGATGCAGTTACCCACACTGGGGACGGTGCAACGTGAGGAGACCTTTGATCCGGCAACTCTGGCGAAGACAGTGAATGATTACGATAATTCCCTTTTGATCCTTCTTTGCGGAATCATCGGTATCTTTTTTATCCTGACCTATATCCTTTTGTTTTTTCAGAATACCAGGAGGGTGTACGGTCTGCAGAAGCGGGCAGAGGCAAAAGAGCATATTAACAGTTTCCGGGAGGATCTGCATACGCTGATCAATGAAAAATTCTACCTGACCCTTTTATCTCTGCCGGGTCTTGGTGTGCTTTTGGTGAATATTTTTCCCATCCTCTTCATGATCTGTGTGGCTTTTACCAACTATGACAAGAGACATCAGCCACCCACCTATCTTTTTACCTGGGTGGGCCTTGAGAACTTTAAGACCCTGTTTACATCTTCACAGACTGTGACCTTCGGATATGCCTTTATCCGGATCCTTGTCTGGACCATGATCTGGGCATTTGCAGCAACCTTTACGACCTTTATCGGTGGTATTTTACTTGCTAAGTTTATCAATGACAGACGAACCCGCTGCCAGAAGTTATGGAGGAGTCTGTTTGTAATTACCATTGCAATTCCACAGTTCGTCACCCTCCTATTGGTAGGAAAAATGTTTGGTGATTACGGTATTGTCAACAGTATTTGCAGTAAGATCGGATTGACCGGTTTCCTGAAAAGTATCGGCCTGGTGGGAGCCGGCCTTTCCTATATTCCTTTTCTTTCAAAGCCCGGATGGGCGCATGTGATGGTGATTCTGATCAATATCTGGGTGGGTGTTCCCTTCCAGATGCTCAGTGCCACAGGAATCCTTATGAACATTCCCAATGACCAGCTGGAAGCGGCAAGGATCGATGGTGCAAGTGAGCGGCAGATCTTCCGTAAGATCACAATGCCCTATGTTCTGTTTATAACAGGACCGAGTTTAATTACCGCATTTATTGCAAATATCAATAACTTTAACGTTATTTACCTGCTGACAAGTGATTATGTATCCACCAATATGAAGTTTGCCAATTCCAATGCAAAGGAGCCGGATCTGTTGATAACCTGGCTTTTTAATTTAACAAATAATCATTCGAACTTTAAGATGGCTTCTGTTATTGGAATTTGTGTATTCCTGATCTCGGCGATTGGAACATTGATAAGCTTTGCAAGGCTTATAAAGGGAAACAGAGAGGAGGATTTCCAGTGAGTAAAAAATATATCCGGCCGGTTCTTCGGCATCTGTTTCTTGCAGCCCTGGTGTTTGTGTGGTTGATTCCCATTTTATGGCTGTTTGTAACTTCTCTTTCTACCTATAAGGGAATCAACACCATGCACTTTTTTCCGACCCGTTGGACGCTGGATAACTATCACCAGCTCTTTTTTCGGCCGGATACGGTGGCTAATTTTTCGGCATGGTTTCGCAATTCCATGGTGATCGGCTGCTGCTGTTGCGTGATCTCCACCTTCTTCGTTCTGATGGTGTCCTATGCCTTCAGCTGTATGCGATTCCCGGGAAGAAAAAAGCTTATGAGCTTTTCTATTATTTTGGGAATGTTCCCCGGTGTGCTTTCCATGATTGCTATCTATTTTGTGATGAAGCTTTTGGGGTTAACGGACAGCATCGGAGGACTGATCATTATCTATTCAGCAGGAAGCGGATTGGGTTTTTTGATCTGTAAGGGATTCTTTGACACAATTCCGGCCTCTCTTCGGGAGTCGGCAAGACTGGAGGGGGCATCGGAGCTTCAGATTTTTACCAGAGTGGTGATTCCGCTTTCCAAGCCGATGATCGTCTATACCGTTATCAATGCATTCCTGACTCCCTGGATGGATTTTGTTATGGCAAAGCTTATGATCCGTTCCAAGGAGCCCAGTCATTGGACGGTGGCCATGGGACTTTTTAATCTGGTACAAAGAACTCTTGTGGGAGATTACTTTACCGTATTCTGCGCGGGTGGACTGATTGTGGCGATCCCCATCTCCGTTCTGTTCATTATCATGCAGCGGTTCTATGTGGAAGGCATCACGGGAGGAGCAGTAAAAGGATAGATCTATGATTACAATTTCAGCAATAAGACATGTCCCCCTATCGGAGGACGCGGCGCTTTCTTTCGGGCAGACCCTAGAGATCCGCCTTCGGACCAGAGCAGGAGAGCCTCTTGAAGTCAGTCTTTTTTACGGGGATCGGGTATCCATGACAGACCCTATCCCTGTTACACAGGTGAAGATGAAGCGCATCGGCTGTGACGGAGTAAGTGATATTTATGGGACTTGTGTGCACAGTCCCTATACCAGATTCTGTTATTATTTCAGAATCTGTGAAAAAGAGGGGTCAGGAGATCCTTTGGTGATCTATTACAGCGAGCACGGATTTGATCCGGAGCCAACAGCGGATCGGACCCAGTTTTTCCAGTATCCTTATCTTCGAAGAGAAGACCTGCCGGGGGCTCCGGTCTGGGGAAAGGATACTCTGTTGTATCATATTTTTCCTGATAGTTTTGCAGATCAGAAGGCAGGGATTTCCGATCGGAGCTTTGAAGTGACAGGAGAGGATGGGCAGACCTCCCGAGCCAAGCACGGAGGCACCCTTCGGGGCGTGACAGAGAACCTTCCTTACATTCGGGATCTTGGGATGAACTGTATCTATCTGAATCCTATTTTCCGGTCAGCTTCCTGTCACAAATACGACACCATTGATTATTTTGCCATTGATCCCTGCCTTGGGACAAAGGAGGATCTTGTAGATCTGGTGAAAAAAGCCCATGAACTGGGGATCCGGGTGATCCTGGACGGTGTATTCAACCACAGCGGTAGCGGGTTTGCTCCTTTTCTGGATGTGCTTGAAAAGGGGGAAGCCTCCGATAATACAAGCTGGTTCTATCATTTAAGTTTTCCGGTGAAGTTTGAGGATCCTCCAAACTATGAGGCCTTTGCCTATGTGAAGGAGATGCCGAAGCTGAATACCTCCGATCCGAAGGTGCGAGACTACTGCTGCGAGGTGGGACGCTACTGGATCAGGGAGGCAGGAATCGACGGCTGGCGACTGGATGTGGCAAATGAAGTGGATCACGATTTCTGGCGGGCTTTTCGTAAGGCGGTGCGGGAGGAGCGGGAGGATGCTCTTCTTATCGCGGAAATCTGGGAGGATGCCACCTGCTGGCTGCAGGGGGATCAATTTGATTCCTCCATGAATTATCAGTTCGCTGATATCTGCCGGGACTTTTTTGCCAAAGGATCTATTACGGCCGACGCCTTCGATCAGCGGATCAACCGCATGTATTTTCGGTATTCCGAGTCTACCTCGGCGGTGCAGATGAATTTTCTGGACACCCATGATGTGCCGCGGTTCTTAGAGTACTGCGGCGGAGATCAGAAGAAAATGGAGGTTGCAGCAGCTTTTCTTTTACTTTTTCCCGGGATCCCTTCTGTATTCTATGGAGATGAACTGGGAGTAAGAGGAGGAACCGAGGAGACCTACCGACAGATCATGCCCTGGAAGGAAGAGAAGGGAGCTCTTTATAAGGTATATCGGGATCTTGCCAGACTGCGGCAGCAGCATGAGATCCTTCGTAGAGGTAATTTCCGGAGTATCTGGACAGATGAGCGGTTTTTACAGATGAGTAGAGACCTGGAGCAGAGATCGGGTGTCTACGGATTCTTCCGGACGTGGAATGGACAGAAGGTGCTGATTCTGATCAACACCGAGAAGGAACGTTTTACACTTCATTATCCGGAAGGAGTGACAGCAGCTCTTTTATATGGACCCTCTGGGGAACAACTGGGTGGCGGCTCTTTTTCTGTAATAGAAATCGATTGAGAGGTGATTTTGTGCTATAATGCCCCCAAACAGTATAGATGAGGGGGACCTTGTAATGGAACATAAGAAGATCTTCATCGTAGAGGATGAGATCCGGATCTGTAAGGAACTGGTGGCTCTGTTGGAAAGCGAAGGCTATGAGGCAGACTACCTTAAGAATTTTGAACATACAGCAGAGGATATTGTAGCGGCAGGCGCCGATTTGGTGCTTTTGGATATTAACCTTCCGGGGATCAACGGAGAGATGGTCCTTCGGGAACTTCGCAGGAAAAGCGAAGTGCCGGTGATCATGGTGACCAGTAAGACGGGGGAGTCCGATGAGCTGATCTCCATGAGTTACGGAGCGGATGATTATATTACCAAGCCCTACAATCCTCTGCTGCTTTTATTGCGTGTGCAGGCGGTTTTGAAGCGTTCTGCAGGAAGCGGGGCAAACACCGGAACTGGTATTGTGGAATACCGGGACTGCGAGGTGAATTTTGACAGAGGGGTCATTACCCCTTCGGCGGCCCCTGACGCCAGGATCAGTCTGACGAAAAATGAGATGATCATTTTTAAGCTTCTCTATGACCAGATGGATAAGATCGTGTCCAGAGATCAGATCATGACCGTTTTATGGGACAATGAAGAGTATATTAATGACAATGCCCTGACGGTGAATATCAGCAGATTACGAACCAAACTGGGGGAACTGGGATACGGGGATGCTATTGAGACCAAGAAGAAGCTGGGCTATATACTGCTTAGTGAAAGTCAGGGGAAGGACAAGTGACAATGAACATTCAAACCTATCTGAAAGATCAATGGGTCTACGTGGGAACGCAGGCCTTTTTTCTTGTGATCCTCATCGCCATACTGGATCTTCTGAAGACACCGGGCCCGTCCATTGCATTCCTGGCCATTGTATATGTGGCTTTTTTTCTGGCAAGCGTTGCCATGGACTATTATAAAAGGGCCAGATTCCTTAATTCCATTCAGAATAATTTGAAAAAGATGGATCAGAAATACCTTGTGCTGGATACGATCGATCCCCCGGGGTATCTGGAAGGGCAACTGATCTATGACAGTCTATACGAGATCAACAAGTCCATGAATGAAAATGTCAAGACCTATCAGAAGAATGTGGAGGACTATAAGGACTATATTGAGATGTGGGTGCATGAGGTGAAACTGCCTCTGGCTGGCCTGACGCTTATGATCCACAATATGCAACTTCAGGAAGAGGAGCGGCGGAAGTTAAAAGAACAGCTCATGCGCCTGGATAACTATGCGGATCAGATTCTCTACTATGTTCGAAGTGAGAATGCCTCCGCAGATTATCAGTTCCGTAAGACTTCTCTGAAGGCTGTGGTGGCGGCTGTTGCCCAGAGAAACCGGTCACTTTTACAGGAGAAAGATATCTGCCTGAAGGTACATGACCTGGGGTGTGAGGTGATCACGGATTCCAAGTGGTTAGAGTTTATGGTGAATCAGATTCTGGGAAATTCAGTAAAATATATGAAGCCGGATGGGGTGGGGGAGATCGAGATCTACGGCAGTGTGGAAAAGGAATGTACCCTTCTTCATATAAGAGATAACGGGGTTGGCATCAAGGCCAAGGATCTTCCCCGGCTGTTTGAGAAGTCCTTTACCGGTGACAACGGCCGCATCAGCGCCAAGTCCACCGGAATGGGACTTTATATTGTAAAAAAACTCTGTGACCAGATGGGACACCGGATCCGGGTGGAGTCCGTGGAGGGAGAGTATACCGAGGTGATTCTGTCCATTGGAACCTTTCAGGTCTGACAGGAATCTTACAGATCTGTAAGATTGCGAAAGGTTAGAAGCGCGACCGGGTGCTCTGATGACGGTAAGATAGAGCCATAGTACGAAGGAGGAAAAACATATGGAACAACTTTTAAGAATTGACAACATAGAAAAATACTATGGCAGCCGGTCCAATCTGACAAAGGCCGTTGATAACTTAAGCCTCTCCGTGAACAAGGGGGAGTTTGTGGCGATCATGGGAGCTTCCGGATCCGGCAAGACGACTCTGTTAAACTGCATCTCCACCATTGACCGGGTGAGCAGTGGTCATATCTTCGTTGGAAATGTGGATATCACCACCCTTCGCGGGAATAACCTGAACAAGTTCCGCCGCGAGGATCTGGGTTTTATTTTTCAGGACTTTAATCTTCTGGATACACTGACAGCCTATGAGAACATTGCGTTGGCTCTTTCCATTCAGAATGAGAAGGTAAAGGATATGAAAGGCAAGATCCTAAAGATCGCCGTTGATCTTGGTATTGACGCTCTGCTTCACAAGTATCCCTACCAGTTGTCCGGCGGTGAAAAGCAGCGTGTTGCAGCGGCAAGAGCCATCATTACAAGACCGCAGCTGATCCTTGCGGATGAGCCTACAGGAGCACTGGATTCCAAGTCTGCAAGAAAACTTCTTCGTACCATGTCGGATATGAATGAAAAAATGGGTGCAACGATTCTTATGGTGACCCACGATTCCTATACAGCAAGCTACGCAGGACGGGTCATTTTCATTAAGGACGGTAAGGTGTTCCATGAGTTGAACCGGGGAGGGGCAACAAGAAAAGAGTTCTTCGGGCAGATCATGGATGTGGTAAGTCTTCTGGGAGGTGAGCTGGATGACGACATTTAATATATCCCTTCGCAATATGAAAAAATCCATTCGGGATTATGCTATCTACTTTTTTACATTGATGCTGGGTGTATGTCTCTTCTATGTTTTCAATTCTATTGAGACCCAGACTACCATGCTGGCACTGTCGAAGGATTCCAGGGAGATCGTAAAGCTTCTGGTACAGATGATCGGAGCCATCAGTACCTTTGTGGCGTTTGTACTGGGCTTTTTGATCATCTATGCAAGCCGTTTTATGTTAAAAAGAAGAGCCAAAGAATTTGCGTTGTACCTGATCCTTGGAATGAGCAAGCGGAAAGTGTCCGCCATCCTTTTTGTAGAAACACTGATGATCGGATTCTTATCCCTGGTGATGGGGCTTTTGTTTGGTGTCTTTCTTTCTCAGATCACCAGTATTTTCGTTGGAAAGCTCTTTGAGGCCAATATGACGAAGTATTCCTTTGTATTCTCGGCGGAAGCGTTTCAGAAGACCGGTCTGTATTTTGCCCTGATCTTTTTGGTTGTGATCTTTTTCAACACCATTGAGATCAGTCGAAGCAAGCTGATCAACCTGATGCAGGCGAAAAGGCGGGGTGAGATGATCCGTGGCCTTCATCCGGTGATCGCTGTGGTCGGTTTTTTCGCATCCATCGGTATTCTGGGATATGCCTATTATCTTGTGTGCCAGAATCAGGAGAACGTGACACAGAAGATCCTTACGACAGCCATTCTTCTGGGTGTGGTGGGAACCTTCCTGTTCTTCTGGACCCTGGCCGGCATCCTTGTGAAGTTCGCTTCTTCTGTAAAGGGAATCTACTACAGGGGATTGAATTCTTTCACCTTCCGCCAGCTTGCGAGCCAGGCGAATACCAATGTGATCGCCATGAGCGTGATCTGTCTGATGTTCTTTTTTACCATTTGCGTGCTGATCTGTTCTGTTAACATTAAGACGGCCATCAATGGAAACGTTGAAAAATATGCGCCTGCCGACTACATGGCGACAACGAGGGAAAAGACTTACGACGCTGAAAAGATGTTAAAGTTGAAGGGGGATATTGCCTCTCAGCTGGAGGACAGCATGTCTTTTCGGGTCTATAGCGGCGGGTTCCTTATGTCTATGAATGACAAGGATCTGGTGGTAGATCCGAAGTTTCAGGAGATTAAGAAGGAAGGGTGGTTCAGCTATCCGATCCGGGAGGCAGTGGATGAAACAACCTATAATGAACTGGCAAAATATTATGGTAACAAGACGATCCATCTTGCAGATGATGAGTATACTGTTGTCAGCAATTATAATTTTACAGGTCGTTATTACGATCAGATCCTTGGTTCGGGCCAAAAGCTCAACCTCAACGGGAAAAAAGAGTTAAAGCCGGGAACCAAAAAGCATGTGGAGGGTGAGGTCTATATCAGCTCCAATGCGGATAATATAGGAATTGTCGTGGTTCCGGACGGATATTACACAGATCGTGACCTGGAGCAGGAAGTGATCGTTGCCAAATATCCGACCCAGAGTCGCAAGGCCAGGGAGAAGATGGATCAAAAGCTGATCCGTATTGCAAAGAAGGATCTGGGGGCGAAAGCTGCCTACACCCGTACCAAAAGTGAGATGGCGGACGCTTCCATTGGTTTATCAGCCTTTGCAGTATTTATAGCACTTTACATTGGATGTATCTTCCTGATCTCCGGAGCAGCGATCCTGGCCATTAAGGAACTGTCTGAAAGTGCAGACAACAGGGAGCGCTACCGTATGCTGCGCAAGCTTGGAGCGGATGAGAGACAGATCAACCGTGCCTTGTTTGCCCAGATCGGAATCTTCTTTGTGATGCCGCTGGCTCTGGCGGTGATCCACTCCGTTCCGGGTATGCTCTTTGCCAGATGTATCCTGTCTGTCCTCTCCGGCGGATCCCTTGTACCGGCGATCCTTATCACAATTGTGATCTTTGGTGCGGTCTATGGCAGTTACTTCCTGATCACATACTACACAAGCAGACGGATGGTAAGAGAGTAGAAGGAACTGCAGCTAAAACAGATCCAGGGTATTGTCCAGATAAACGGCCTCTCTTACATGGATCTGGTAATGAGGTCTTACCATGTAATATAGAAGAAACTCCAGGATCAAAGCGCTGCCCAATCCACGGCCTTCAATCTTGAAGTTGGAAAGCCGCATTGGAAGATAGGTGTTAAGGATATCTTCTATTGAAATAAATCCCGGATTCTCCATGGCTCTGGAAAAACGGTATCCCTTGCTGTTGCCGACATTGGGGCATGGAAAGTCCGGACAATCGATACCAAGGTTTTGCCTGCTTACGTTCTCGTAGCAGGCTTTCCTTCTGTTACAGCCAAAGTCACAACATTCGTTACAGAGAAATTCCAGTTTGTCCTTCTCCCGATCGGATAAAGAGCCGAGCTCCTCTAACCGGTGGTTCAGACGGAAATCGGGAACGACGTAGGCAAAGTCGTCCCGGGCCAATTCCTGAACCAGATCCCGAAGGTTGGTCAAAACCTTTGTGGTGGAAGAAACGAGGTAGAGGTCGGGGTAGTGGGACCGAAGATACTGCGCCAAAAGGTCAGAGTGCAGGATCACACCGTTTGTTGTGGACGGGTCTTCGGAAAACAATCGGCAGAGGTAGTTGCATCTGGAATCGGACAGATGCTCTTTTTGCAACAGGGAGTTGCTGAAGGTAAGCCTTGCGGAAATATGGTATTCCTTTAACAGTGCAAGAACCTCCCGGGGATTATCGCTGCCGTATTCGATCCGGCCGCCGCCCCAGATACAGCCCGGGGGAGCGCCGTAGATCGAAGAAATATCACACCAGGGATAAAAGTATTCCGGGTGTATTCTGTATATAGGAAGAAAGACTTTATAAAATTCATAGAACTCAAAGAGTCCCGGTAGATGATAATGTGCGCGCAAAAGGATACCTCCATACGTATGGTATAGTGTCGCAGCGGGATCATGCCAACGACAACCTTATTATGCCCGGGAGTGGAGGCCTTGGCAAGGTTCAAGTAAAATGTAAAAAAGTGTTGACATGATCTTCGGTTTTTAGTACTCTATTAGGGTTGTCGCTTGAAGCGGGAACAAAGAGCTTTTTAAAGATTTTTAAAATTAAAAATAAATCGAAAAGTTCTTGACAGATGCCGGCGAGGCTGGTATCCTATACAAGCTGTCGCTTCGAAAGAGCGGTCAGGAACTAAAAGAAAATAAAAAAGTTCTTGACAAACTGTAATGGCTTAGATATAATAAATAAGCTGTCGCAGAGAACGGCAAACATAAGTTCCTTGATAACTGAACAGTGAAACAACCTTGAAAGATTCCA
>CAMGZH010000033.1 GCA_946182825.1 uncultured Lachnospiraceae bacterium | reverse complement strand
TGATATAAAAAGGGAGCTGGAAAAAATGATTATCTCATTTTTTCACAGCCCCTTTTATACAGGAGGTCAGTAAGTGGGGGGAGAGGCGAAGAGAATCCCAAGAGATGATAATGTCATGAAAATGATATTATCATCTCTCATCTGATAGAAACACCGGCCTTGTATGCATACAATGAAGACAGTAAAAGCTTTATGGGGGGCTGAAATAAAAGGAGGAAGTTAATATGCATAACAAAAAGCGCCTGTTGGCCGGAGCGATAGCTGCAGCGACAGCAGTAACCATGCTGACACCGGGGGTTGGCGTTGGGAACGTAGTAAAGGACAAGAACATTATGATTGCAGAAGCGAAAACCAAGGAGCCATCCAAGACTCTTTCGAAGAAGGGATACACTTTAAAGTGGGAGGACAATTTTGACGGGAATAAATTGAACCGTAAGGATTGGAATGTGGAACTTCATGAGCCCGGCTGGGTCAATCAGGAACAGCAGGAGTATGTGGACTCCACAGAGAATATCCAGGTGAAGGATGGAAAGCTGACCATCATCCCGGTAAAGAAGGTGGATCAGGACGGTAATGTATCCTATACCTCCGGCCGTGTCAATACCATGGGTAAGCATGACTTCAAGTATGGAATCTTTGAGGCAAGACTGAAGGTGCCAAAGAGCTATGGATATCTTCCGGCGTTCTGGATGATGCCAACAGATGAAATGTTCTACGGACAGTGGCCGACCTGCGGTGAGATCGACATCATGGAAGTCCTGGGAGGATCACCGACACGTAACTACGGAACGCTTCATTTTGGAGAGCCGCATAAGCAGGATCAGGGATTTATCGATCTGTCCAAGGGTAACTTCGCAGATGAGTTCCATACCTTTGATGTGGAGTGGCTTCCGGATCGTATCAACTGGTACTGCGATGGAAAGCTTTATCACACCGTAACCGACTGGTATTCAGCAAAAGAGGGACAGGGCGAGAATACATTCCCGGCGCCTTTTGACCAGAAGTTCTATATGATCCTGAATCTGGCCGTAGGTAACAGCTGGGCAGGAATGGTAGATGAGAGAACCGATTTCAATGATCGCTTTGTTATTGATTATGTCAAGGCGTACCAGAAGAAGAGCTATGATACAAAGGGAATCAAAAAGCCGGCAAGCGATAACACAGATGCAACACCGGTGGATGGAAAGAATCTTGTGGGAGACGTAACATCCGATTCCTGGAAGTTCGATACACAAAAGGGTGGCGAGGCGACTTCTGAGGCAAAGGACGGAGCAGTCACCATCAAGACAAAGAACAATGGAACCGTGGACTATGCGGTACAGCTCCTTCAGAAGCCGGTACAGATCGATAAGGCAGGTAACTACACACTGTCCTTTGATGCATCAGCAAGCGAAGAGCGTCAGATGTATTCTGAGGTGTCTTCTCCAAACAACGGTTGGGCAAGATATCCTGCCGATAACATCATCAATCTGACAAAGGAGAAGAAGCATTACGAATTCACCTTTGATATGACAGGGGATACGGATAAGGAATGCCAGGTGGAGTTTAACCTGGGACAGCAGAGTGGATTTAACGAGGGAGAGCATGCAAATGCAGATGTGACCATTTCCAATGTGAAGCTGGTGAAGAATTCGCAAGGGTCAGTTAAAACAGCAAAGACGGTTCGCGCGGATGGCAACTGCGTCTATAACGGTAAGTTCCAGGAGGGTGAGAACCGCCTTGGATACTGGAATGTGAAAAAGACCAAGGGGGCTAAGGTATCTGTAACCAATAGCGACCCATACAAGCGTCAGTTAAAGGTAGTAGTACGCGGCAAGCAGAGGGTGACTGTAAGCCAGGGACAGCTTCCTGTAAAGGAGGGTTCTAAGTACAATGTAAGCCTGAAGGTGAAGTCATCTACCAAGAAGGCACCGCAGATCACACTTTGCGGCAAGAAGGTTGCAGTGACAGGCGTAAATGCCAAGAAGCTTAAGACGGTTAAGAAGACCGTTGCCACACCGAAGACATTAAAGGCAGGGGACAAGAAGATCGTCCTGACCTTTAACAAGCCGGGTACCTACTATGTGGATGACGTAATGGTCAGCCGTATCATGACCGGTGCCAATATGCTGGAAAACGGAGACTTTAAGGACGGCATGTCCAAGTGGTCTCCATACGTGGATGCAGCTGCAGCAGGAGAGATCACGGCAGCAGACGGTAAGGTTCATGTTAAGGTGGACAATGCCGGAACAGCAGACTGGAATGTTCAGCTGAAGCAGGGTGGACTTGCCCTGAAGGCAGGTAAGACATATAAGATCACATTTAAGGCGTCGTCCACAGTGGCTCGTAAGATGAAGCTTGCGATCATGAGAGACAAGGGAGACTACAAGTGGTTTGGTGGAATCGACGCGGATCTTACCACGGAAGAAAAGACGTTTACTGCTACCTTTACACCGGAGGCAGATGATAATGATACCATTGTGTGCCAGCTTTCCATGGGTAAGTATGGTGATGAGGAGACCCCAGCTTCCACCATTACCATTTCCGATGTAACACTGGTAGAGCAGTAAACGAAAGCAGCATTGCTTCACCAAAAACCTTTCAAAAATGCCAAAAGAGACCGGAGCGTTTGCTCCGGTCTCTTGCGTTGGATCTTTGGTATATTATTCGGTTTGGCTTTTCTGTAAGGATGGCCAGAGGATCGGGTATAGAATAATCGCTATGACAACACCGAAGATGGCCTGCACCACATTGAAGGGAACGGAGGCAGCCGAACTTGCAATACCGGCGGATATGGAGGCCTTTGTAAAAGAACCGGACGCGGTAAAGGCAAGCAGGAAGATCTCGAAAACAAAATATCCAAGAATCATAAAGACTTCCGCAAGGGAGGAACCGATGATCACAGGAACTACATTTTTGTTGTTCTTCGTGAACTTCTGTAACTGATGGATGGAAGCTGAAGCGATGATGGCGGTGACAGCCTTGATGATAAAGGTGGCAGGCGCATATAAAAGGTAGCCTCCAAGGAGATCGGAGAGCATAGAGCCAAAACCTGCGGCGAACCCTCCGTAAAGCGGTCCTAAGAGAAGACCGGACAGAAGAACGAAGGCGTCACCGGGATGAACATATCCCATGGTGGGGGTAGGCATTTTTATAAAAAAGGTACCGACGAAGGTCAATGCTGCCAAAAGTGCCGTGAGTATGATTTTCCGTAATTGCATGTGAGTCATCCTTTCTATTGATCTTTTTCCTTGGGAGGCATTATAGGGCAGAAGTGATATTATACAAATAACCAGAATTATATTTTTTTATATACCCAGATAAAAGAGGGTGTAAATCCACAAGAACGTGGATTTTCCGCGCTGTTTCGTGTTATACTTAACCTAATAGTGTAAATTTTCACCCAGGAGGGTTTTATGATATTTCCGGATAAAAGACGACGGACGGTTCAGATCCGTACCAATCATATTGATCATAGAAAAGTTCAACAAAAGCATCGCAGAAGGAAGGCGACGGTGTCTCTTCTTGTGGTGGCTGTACTGCTTGCAGGGGGCGTGTATGTAAGAGCCGACCGGCGAGTGATGGAGGGAATCGATTACCTCCGGAAGCTGAAGGAGCAGCAGATTTCTAAAACGCCGAAGGAAGAGCCGGAAAAGGGGCAGTCGACGGCGAAGAACCAGGAGGCTCAGAAGCAGGATGAAACAGCGGCAAAGGAGCCACAGAAGGCAGAACCGGTCACCGTGGCATTTACGGGAGATGTTCTCTTGTCGGATTATGTTTTGGACAACTATAAGAGCAAGGGTCTTGATGGCGTTGTGACCAAGGATCTTCGCAAGGTCATCAAGGGTTACGATATCCTGACGGTCAACAATGAGTTCCCTTATTCCACCCGGGGGGTCAAGGCAGCGGACAAGCAGTTTACGTTCCGGGCGGATCCTTCTTACGCCAAGACCATTACGAAGAAGCTCGGGGTGGATGTGGCAACTCTGGCGAACAACCATGTGCTCGACTACGGTAAGGATGCGTTGAACGACACCTTCACGGCCCTTAAGGACGCGGGCATCCCATACACCGGGGCGGGAGCCACCAAGGAGGAGGCGAAGGGACTTGTCACTGTCGAAAAGGATGGCAAGACCTTTGGATTTCTGGCAGCTTCCCGGGTGATCCCTCTTGCATCCTGGGATATCCGAAACAGTCAGCCGGGTGTGTTTACCTGTTATGATCCTTCCGACCTGCTGGAGGAGATCAAAAAGGATAAGGAGAAGGTCGACTACCTGTTTGTATCGGTTCACTGGGGACAGGAACACGTTACCACCCTGCGTGATTATGAAACTCCGTTGGCCCATAAGATCATCGATGCCGGAGCGGATGCGGTGATCGGTGCCCATCCTCACGTTCTTCAGGGGATGGAATTCTATAACGGCAAGCCGGTCTTTTACAGTCTGGGCAACTTTATTTTTAATCGGGATATTGACCGGACCGTTGTTGCCGTTGCGACCATCGATGAGGAGAACATTCAGTGGAAGCTTCTTCCGGCAAAGGCTCATGGAGCCACGACCACCCTTGCGACAGATGCAGAGGGACAGAAGACGCTTCAGTACATGGATGAGCTTTCAGAGACCGTCACAGTGGACCGGGATGGAAACTTATCAGAAAAGCAATAAAAATACAAAGAAACCAAGTTGCCTCTGCACTGCTTTTATGCGGTAAAGGGGCGATTTTGTATACAAAGCAATACTTGAAAAAATAGGTCATAGTGCTATTATTAGATATGGCTATGTCCGGATAGTGGCAGAGCCGTTTTTGATTGTGAATGATTTTTTTAAAATAAAAAGAAAAGGAGAATAACATGGAATTTGGTTTTGGTACTATGATCGAAAAGTTAAAGAAGGATCCTAAGACCATCGTATTTACCGAGGGTTCAGATCCACGTATCTTAGAGGCGGCTTCACGTCTTCTTGCAAGCAGCTTCTTACGCCCGATCCTGTTAGGTAACCTTGATGAAATTGAAAAGGCTGCTGAGGATGCCGGCTACAACATTCGTGGAGCTCGTATCATTGATCCTGAGAACTACGAGCGCTTTGACGAGATGGTAGACCTGTTCTGTGAGCTTCGTAAGAGCAAGGGTGTTACACCGGAGCAGGCAAGAAAGACACTTTCTGCTTCTAACTATTTTGGAACCATGCTTGTTAAGATGGGCGAGGCTGACGCATTACTTGGCGGTGCAACCTATTCTACAGCAGATACCGTTCGTCCGGCACTTCAGCTGATCAAGACAAAGCCGGGCAACAACATCGTATCTTCCTGCTTCATTCTTGTTCGTCCATCCGCTACCGGTGAGAACGAGGTTCTTGCAATGGCAGACTGTGCGATCAACATCGATCCTTCCGAGGATGATCTTGTTGAGATCGCAGGTGAGACAGCAGAGTGTGCAAAGCTCTTCGGTGTAGATCCTAAGGTTGCATTCCTTTCCTACTCAACCCTTGGATCCGGTAAGGGTGAGGACGTTGATAAGGTTCGTAACGCAGCTGCTAAGGCTAAGAAGAGATATCCGGAGCTTCCAATTGAGGGTGAGCTTCAGTTCGACGCAGCCGTAGCTCCTCGTGTAGCACGTACCAAGTGCCCGGGTTCTGAGGTTGCAGGTCATGCCAATACCTTTGTATTCCCTGACATCAATGCAGGTAACATCGGATACAAGATCGCTCAGCGTCTTGGTAACTTTGATGCATACGGTCCGATCCTTCTCGGCCTGAATGCTTCCATCAATGATCTGTCCAGAGGATGCAATGCATTAGAGGTTTACTCTATGGCGATTATCACAGCCGCTCTTGCATAAGTGATTGAATTTCTTCCTCAAAATAGGTAGAATAAAATCACAGGATGTTTAGGGGGGGTGATGTCATGACTAGATCCGTTCTAATAACCAAAGAGACAGATGAAGTTGTTTTGAAGTCGGCAGCGAAGACTGGTCGTGCCTTTATTGTACCTTTTAAACCGAATTCCTATGTATGGATTATCGTGAATCAGAAGCCGGTTAAGACCTTGTGTATGGACGTGGGATTATATTCCATTCAGCTCAACGGCCGCTGGTATAACTGGGAGGAGATCGAGAGCCTGGGAGGCGTTTACGAGAGTGAATTTGCAGCTCTGGGTAGTCTTGGATAGCCTTGGATTCACATTGTTATGAAGATCAGGGGGAGCATGCCGTTTTTGGTATGCTCCCTTTCTTTTTTCGTGTAAGCAGAAAGGATCATTATGTACGAACAGTTTTCAAGGCTGGCTCTTTTATTTGGTGAGGAAGCCATCGAACGTCTGTCAAAGGTTAGAGTCGCTGTGTTCGGAGCAGGCGGTGTAGGCGGAAACGTCATTGAAGCTCTGGCTCGAAGCGGTGTGGGAACCATTGATGTCATCGATAATGACGAATTCGCCGTTTCCAATTTGAATCGCCAGGTGCTTTCCACCATGCATGTGGTGGGCAGAAGCAAGGTGGAGGTGGCAAAGGAGAGGATTCTTGCCATCAATCCCAATGCTGTGGTTAACATGCATCAGACATTTTTTTTACCGGAGACACAGGATCAGTTTGATTTTTCAGAATATGACTATGTGGTGGACGCCATCGATACGGTGTCCGGGAAGATTGCCCTGATTCTGAAGGCCCAGAAGGAGGGGTGCCGGATCATTAGCAGCATGGGGTGCGGCAACAAAGTGGATCCCACCCGACTTATGATCGACGATATCTATCGGACGACGGTGGATCCGCTGGCAAGGGTCATGCGCAAGGAACTGAAAAAGCGCCATGTGAAAAAGTGTCTGGTATTATACTCTACGGAAAAGGCATTGAAGCCTTACGAGGGAGAAGAAAAGGCCGGCGCAGGTAAGCGCAGTGTGCCGGGATCAACGGCCTTTGTACCGCCGGTGGCGGGGATCATGATCGCCTGGCGTGTGGTGATGGATCTGATCGGATTCGATCCGAAGGCACGGTATGAGGAAGACGAGAAGCGCCGTTTGGCAGAGCGCGAAGCAATGAAACAGAAAGGGTAATAACATGTCCTGGGATACGCTTGAGATAACAAGTGAGCAGTTGGGAGAGAAGCGGCTTTCCTCCTATCGGCTGATCGATATGAGAAATGATGATGCGGTGGGGTATGGCATGATTCCGCAGGCCAAGGCAGTGGCGGCAAAGGATCTGATCTCCCATGCCAAAGAGTGGAAGGATGAGGGAATCCCGGTGGTGATCTACTGCATGACGGGCGAACTGTCTGTTCCGGCAGCACAGGAGCTGCGGGAGGCAGGGGTGGAGGCCTACTCCCTTAAGGGCGGATATGCATCCTGGATCGTCTGGGATATGAAAAACTGCGCTTCCAAGAAAAAGGAAGCGGAGGCATCCATTCGCAAGGCGTTCCATAAGAAGCTTTTTACCCCGTTTGCAAAGGCTTTAAACACCTATGAGCTTCTTTCTCCCGGAGACCATGTGGCGGTCTGCGTTTCCGGCGGTAAGGATTCCTTTTTGATGGCAAAGCTTTTTCAAGAGATTCAAAGGCATAATAAGTTTGACTTTAAACTTACCTTTTTGTGCATGAATCCCGGTTATAATGAGACCAATCGCCTTGTGATCGAAAACAATGCACGGCTTTTGGATATCCCCCTTACCATGTTCGATTCCGATATCTTTGATGTGGTGGATACGGTGGATAAAAACCCTTGCTATCTTTGCGCGAGAATGCGCAGGGGACATCTCTATGCCAAGGCAAAGGAACTGGGCTGCAATAAGATCGCTCTGGGGCATCACTATGATGATGTGATCGAGACGATCTTGATGGGGATGCTTTACGGAGCGCAGGTGCAGACCATGATGCCAAAGCTTCACAGCAGTAACTTTGAAGGCATGGAGCTGATCCGGCCTTTGTATCTGATCCGGGAGGATGATATCAAGCGGTGGAGGGATGCCAACGGCCTTCACTTCATCCAGTGTGCCTGCCATTTTACCGATACCTGTTCCGCTGTGGATCCGGAAGCCCATACCAACAGCAAGCGTATGGAGGTAAAACGGCTGATCGCAGAGATGAAAAAGACCAATCCGTATGTGGAGGGGAACATTTTCAAGAGTGTAGAGAATGTGAATCTGCGGACCATCCTTGCCTACAAGGAGAATGGACAAAAGCACTTCTTTACAGAGAACTATGAGCGCTGGGGGGAAGAATGATTTAATACTTTTCACCGCTTTGCCTTTTTGCTATAATGTCATTAAAGTGGCCGCAAGTGGCGGCAATGGAGGTTTGACTATGGCTACAGAGAATACATTTACGATAAAAGATGGCGTTACAGTTACTGAAGAGGTCGTGGCAATCATCGCCGGACTTGCAGCCTGCGAGGCTGACGGAGTTGACTGTATCGGTAATGGTCTTACAGCAGCCAATATCAGCAAGGCTGGTGCAGGCAAGCTGGCTAAGGGGATCAGGGTCATTCGCGAGGCTGATGATCGTATCATTGTTCGCCTGGCAGTTGTGCTGGCATACGGATTTGAGATTCCGGTAGTGAGCAGAAGTATTCAGGAGAAGGTTGGTACAGCCATCGAGAATATGACCGGTATCAAGGTTAAGGAAGTAGATGTTCGGATTTCATCTGTTTCCGTTCATTCCTAATAATACAATCAGCAGAGGGTGACGGATGGCGCCTTCTGTATTTTTTTGAGGATAGTTTAAGATATGACAAGACACGAGATTAGAGAAGAAGTATTCAAATTACTGTTTCAGGTACAGTTCCATGACGCTGAGGTTCTTGGAGATCAGCTGGATCTGGCATTGGAGGAGGCGAATGCCTTCCCCGAGGAGGTTAAGCCGATTCCTGAGGAGGTAGCTGCAGAGATCCGCAGTAAGGTGGAGGCGATCACAGAGCGCATTCCACAGATGGACGAAGAGATCAACCGTAAGGTCGAAGGCTGGAAGACCGGTCGTATGGGCAAGGTGGATCTTACCATTTTACGTCTGGCTTTGTACGAGATCAGAGTGGAGGGCCTTGCAGAGGGTATCGCTATTAATGAGGCGGTTGAGATCGCCAAGAAGTATGGAAGTGACGCTTCCTCTTCTTTCATTAACGGAGCTTTAGCTAAGCTGGTGAAGTAAGTTGGAGAAACGGATCTATTCTGTAACGCAGATCAATCATTATATCGCCGGCCTGATAGAACAGGATTTTATGCTTCGAAGCCTTAAGGTGAGCGGAGAGGTGTCCAATCTGACCTATCATGCCAGCGGACATATCTATTTTACTCTTAAGGATTCAGGCGCTGCCATGAAGGCAGTGATGTTCAAAAGTAAGAGGAGCGGGCTCACCTATCCCATGAAGGCCGGAGATTCTGTGGTGGTTACCGGAACCATGGGGGTCTATGAGAAGGGTGGAACCTATCAGCTCTATGTCAGCCGCATCGAACCGGCAGGAGAGGGTGAACTCTATGCGAAGGTGATGAAACTGAAGGAAGAGCTTTCTGAGATGGGCATGTTCGATCGTTCCTATAAGAAACCTATCCCTAAATACAATTTTCATATCGGTGTTGTAACAGCGTCCACCGGTGCGGCGATCCATGATATTATGCAGATCACAGCCCGTCGGAATCCTCATGTGAGGATCACGCTTTATCCGGCTCTGGTGCAGGGAGAGGGTGCTGCCCACAGTGTGGCACAGGGAATACAGATGATGGACAGCCTTGGATTGGATGTGTTGATCGTAGGCCGGGGCGGAGGAGCCCTTGAGGATCTGATGGCGTTTAATGATGAAGAGGTGGCTCGGGCGATCTTTCGTTGCCAGACACCGGTTGTTTCTGCGGTGGGTCATGAGACAGATACCACCATTGCAGATCTGGTGGCAGACCTTCGCGCCCCGACTCCTTCCGCGGCGGCGGAGCTTTGTGTTTTTTCCTATGAGGCCTTCTGCGCAGATCTGCAGGAAGCCGGGCGGAAGCTGTCTTCTGCCATGCAGCAAAAACTTCTTTCTGAGGAGATGCAGATCTCCCGGCTGAGACAGAGAATGCTGGCAAGGTCACCTCAGAGCCGTCTCAGGCAGTTGATGCAGCAGGCGGCACTTATGGAAGAACGGTTTGGGCATCAGATAAGAAGGCAAAGTGAACTATACAGACAAAGGATCAGGCAGTACGGACCGAAGTTTTCCTCGGCTATGGGGCATAAGCTTACGATGTCCGGTCAGAAGCTTTCGTTTCTGGCAGCCAAGCTCGATGCTGCCTCCCCCATTAAGAAACTTGCCGGGGGATGGGCCTATGTGGAACATGATGAAAAGCGTGTTGTGCAGGCAGGGGATGTTAACCGGGGCGATGAGATCAGCCTTCAGTTTCAGGATGGCCGTATAAAGGCATCGGTGACTGAGAAGATCATGGAGGAAGATCATGGGCGAAAAGAATAAAATGACCATTGAAGAAAGCTTTTTACAGCTTGAGGCCATTGCCGGACAGATGGAAGATCCGGAAGTGGGGCTTGAGGATTCCTTTGCTCTTTACGAGAAGGGAATGAAGCTGTTAAAGGAAACCAATCAACGGATCGAAGAAGTGGCCGGTCGGGTTGAAAAGCTTGAAGCGGACGGAAGTCTTACGGATTTTGAGGAAGAGGAATGATATGGAGATCCAGGAGAAGATAGCGGTAAGGGCCGCTGCAGCAGAGCAGGAGATCGAGAAGTTCCTTCCGGAGCAGAAGGGATATGCCGGGACTCTTTATGAGGCAATGAATTATAGTGTAAGAGCTGGAGGCAAACGGCTTCGTCCCATCCTGATGGCTTCCTGCCACCGACTTATGGGAGGAGACGGTAAGCACCTTGCCCCCTGTATGGCGGCTATTGAGATGATCCATACCTACTCTCTGGTGCATGATGATCTTCCGGCAATGGACAATGATATGCTTCGCCGGGGTAAGCCGACGACCCATGCAGCCTATGGAGAAGCTATGGCGATCCTGGCAGGAGATGGGTTGTTAAATCACGCTTTTACAATTCTTGGGAAAGAGCTGATCTCCTGTGATGAGATCTCTATGAAGCATGTGGCGAGGGTCATCGCTATTTTGTCGGAGAAGGCCGGTATCGATGGAATGATCGGAGGACAGACGGTTGACGTGGAATCCGAGAAAACCGGCAGTCTTATCACAAAAGAAAAACTGGATTATATTTATGAGAAGAAGACAGCCTGCCTGTTGGAGGCTGCCATGATGTGCGGAGGCGCCCTTGCCGGGGCAACGGAAGAACAGCTGATGGAGCTTTGTCGGATCGCACAGAAGGTCGGTCTTGCCTTTCAGATTCAGGATGATATTCTGGATGTGACCGGAGACCAGGAAGTACTGGGGAAGCCCATCGGTTCCGACGAGAAGAATGAAAAGGCAACCTATGTGACCTATGAAGGCATTGAGAAGGCGAAGGAGGATGTCAGTCGCCTGTCAGAGGAGGCCTGTGGCCTTCTGGACCGGCTTTGCCGGAAGGATGCTGCAGCACAGGAGGAGGCAGACTTTTTAAAGGAGCTGTTTGCCTACCTGACGGTAAGAGATCACTGATCAGAAGAAGGATGATATGTTATTAGATCTGATTGAAAAACCAAACGATATCAAGAAAATACCGCCGGAGCAGCTTCCGGAACTGGCCAAGGAGATCCGTGCATTCCTGGTGGAGCACCTGTCCAGGACCGGAGGACATGTGGCTTCGAATCTGGGAGCCGTGGAGCTGACCATGGCGCTTCACCGTGTGCTGGATTTCCCGGAGGACAAGCTGATCTGGGATGTGGGACATCAGTCCTATACCCATAAGATCCTGACCGGACGCAAGGACGGATTTGACAGCCTTCGTCAGCTTCACGGGATGTCCGGGTTTCCAAACCCGAAGGAGAGCGACTGTGATGCTTTTATAGCAGGACACAGTTCCACCTCCATTTCTCTGGGACTTGGTTTTTGCAAGGCAAGGGATCTTTTACATGAGTCATACCGCGTGGTGTCGGTGATCGGAGATGGTGCTCTCACCGGGGGACTTTCCTATGAGGCCATTAACAATGCCTCCGGCATGAAGAGTAACTACACCATCATTCTAAATGATAACCATATGTCCATCTCTGAGAATGTGGGAGGTATGTCCTCTCACCTTGCCAGAATCCGAACCAGCAGCTATTACACCGGATTAAAGAACGACGTGGAGGTTTCCCTTAAGAAACTTCCGATGGGTGATCGCCTGGTGTCCGGGATCCGGAAGACCAAGAGCGGAATCAAGCAGCTGTTTATTCCCGGAATGGTATTTGAGGAAATGGGCATTATGTACCTTGGTCCGGTGGACGGTCATGACAGTGCCGCTCTTGAGCGGGTCCTTCGTCAGGCACTGTCCATCCGGGGACCTGTGCTCGTCCATGTGGTAACGGAAAAGGGCAAGGGCTACCGTCCGGCAGAGCGGCATCCTTCCCGGTTCCACGGCAGCGGTCCATTTGATCTGGCCAAGGGACTTCCTCTATCGGAAAGCCCAGTGACCTACACCGATATTTTTTCCACAGTGATGCGAAAGCTCGGCGACCGCAATCCGAGGGTGGTGGCTGTTACGGCGGCCATGGCAGACGGAACCGGCCTGAAGCGATTCCGCAATATGTTCCCGGATCGCTTTTTCGATGTGGGCATCGCGGAAGGACATGCTGTTACCTTTAGTGCGGCGATGGCGGCAGGAGGAATGATCCCGGTGTTTGCGGTCTATTCCACCTTCCTTCAGAGAGCCTATGATGAGATCTTACATGATGTGTGCATCACCGGACAGCATGTGGTCTTTGCGGTTGACCGGGCCGGTCTGGTGGGAAGGGACGGTGTTACCCATCAGGGTATTTTTGACCTGTCCTACCTTAGCACCATACCGAATCTTATGATCATGGCACCAAAGAACAAATGGGAACTTTCGGATATGCTGAAGTTTGCCGTGGATGCTGACGGTCCCGTTGCCATCCGCTATCCCCGTGGAGAGGCGGTCACACGCTGGAAGGAGAAAAGGCAAAGCATTGTCGCCGGTAAGAGCGAGGTGCTGGTGGAAAAGGAAGACAGCAGGGTGCTGCTTCTTGCTATCGGTTCCATGGTCAAGCAGGCGATGGATGCCCGGGAGTTGCTTGAGCGGGAGAATATTTCTTCGGATGTGGTCAATGCACGATTTATGGCTCCTCTGGATGTGGAAATGATTCGACGGGCAGCATCAAAATATGATACGATTGTGACGCTTGAGGACAATGTGATCTCCGGTGGTTTCGGAGAGCATGTGGTTGCTGCTCTGGAAGCGGCAGGATATACAGGAAATACGATTACCGTCGGTGTACCGGATGAATTTGTACACCATGGCGCGGTGGAAGAGCTGATGGAAGAACTTGGAATGGACGCAGCCTCCATTGCGAAGAAGGTCAGAAGGGTTAGGAACGCATGAAGAAAAGACTAGATGTATTGCTGGTGGAAAAAGGACTGGCTCCATCGAGGGAGAAGGCCAAGACTTTGATCATGGAGGGAAAGGTCTTTGTCGACCGGCAAAGAGAAGATAAGGCCGGCAGCACCTTTAAGGAAGAAGCTGAGATCGAGATCCACGGAGAGACCTTAAAGTATGTCAGCCGTGGTGGTCTTAAGCTGGAAAAGGCAATGAAAGAATTCCCCATCACACTGGAGGGGGCAGTCTGCATGGATATCGGTGCATCCACCGGTGGATTTACCGACTGTATGCTTCAGAATGGTGCGGCCAAGGTGTTCTCTGTGGATGTAGGTTACGGACAGTTTGCCTGGAAGCTTCGCCAGGACCCTCGGGTGGTGTGCATGGAGAAGACCAATATCCGTTATGTCAAGCCGGAGGATATCGGCGAGCTTTTGGATTTTGCATCGGTGGATGTTTCTTTTATCTCCCTGTCCAAGGTATTGCCTGCGGCCAAGGATCTTCTGAAGGATGGTGGACAGATGGTCTGCCTGATCAAGCCTCAGTTTGAAGCCGGCCGTGAGAAGGTAGGAAAGAAGGGCGTGGTGCGGGATCCGAAGGTACATGCGGAAGTGATCGATCATGTCATTAGCTATGCCACAGCCAACGGTTTTTCACCCATTGGACTTTCCTATTCTCCGGTGAAGGGACCGGAGGGAAATATCGAATATCTTGTGCATCTCAAGAAGGTTATGGGAGAGGAGATCGTCATCCTGGAGGATCTTCCCAAGACACAGGATATCGTAGCCATGGCTCATGATACATTAGACCACTGACACGGGGGAGGGGCATGAAGAACTTTTACATCGTGACCAAAGATGATAAAAAAGAAAATCTCGAACTGATCGGAAGGATCCGGTCCTATTTGACTGAGCGGGGAGCAAAATGTTCCTACGGCGTGTTGCGTCAGGGGGATCAGCCCGTGGAATTTCCTGCGGATCTGGATGTGATCCTGACCGTTGGAGGAGACGGAACCTTGATCCGGGCAGCGGATCAGAGTATGGGAAGCCATGCTCCCCTTCTGGGGATCAATCGAGGTCATCTGGGTTATCTGTGTGATCTGGATGAATCCAATCTGGAGGAGTCTCTTCAAGTCTTACTGGATGGAAGCTATGAACTGGAGGAGCGCATGCTCTTGACAGGATGTGTATATGACAAAGCGGGCAACCCGAAGGGGGACTATCAGGTTGCCTTGAATGATGTGGTGATCTCTTCCCACAACGGACTTCAGGTTATGCATATGGTGGTGTATGTCAATGGAGAGATGCTCTACTCCTTCAATGGAGACGGCATGATCTTCGCAACCCCTACAGGCTCTACCGCCTATAATCTCTCGGCCGGAGGTCCTATTGTGGATCCTAAGACGCAACTGATCCTGATGACACCGCTGAACGCCCATGTGGTGGGATCACGCAGTATCATACTGGATGCAGAGGATGAGATCGCCCTGGAGATGATACCCCGTCGCGAAGACGAGAAGGCTGCAGCGGTAAGCTTTGACGGCAGTACCTATGTGCAGCTGGAACAGGGGGACCGCGTCTATGTGAAGAAGTCCCCGGAGGTGATCCGTTTCATCAAACTATCCAGAATGAATTTCCTGGATAGGATCAGAAGTAAATTGCAAGCAGACTGACAAGACCACGTGAGGAAAAGGTGAGACAATGAAAAGCCAGAGACAGAAGAAGATCTTAGATCTTATTATCAAACAGGAGATCGGTACCCAGGAGGAGCTTCAGGAGGAACTGAAAAAGGCAGGCTTTGAGGTTACCCAGGCGACGGTTTCAAGAGATATTCGAGAGATGAAGCTGACAAAGGTTTCTTTGGCGGATGGAAAGCTTCGCTATGTTGCCTACCATAAGACCGACGAGGACCTGTCGGAAAAGTATGCAAGAATCTTTCGAGAGGGCTTTGTGTCCATGGATAATGCGCAGAACATCCTTGTGATCCGGACAGTTTCAGGAATGGCAATGGCACTTGCTGCCGCTTTGGACTCCCTCGACTTAAAGGAGATCGTGGGTTCCATCGCCGGTGACGATACCATTATGTGTGCTGTCCGTAGCGTGGATGATACCGTGTCTGTTATGCAACAGCTTCGGGAGATCGTTGGAGTGGATACTCTGTAGGAGAGGAAATGAGAGGCGACTCTGCCACAAAGGAGGGTTATGTTAACAGAACTTCGTGTCAAAAATCTTGCACTGATTGAGGAAGAGGATATTCTTTTCGGTCAGGGATTAAATATTTTAACAGGAGAGACAGGTGCCGGTAAGTCAATCATCTTAGGGGCCCTGTCTTTAGCTTTAGGTGGAAAATCGGATAAGGGAATGCTCCGGGACGATGCCAGAGATGCTCTGGTGGAGGCCACCTTTACCGTAAATGAACAGGAGCGGCAGGCGCTTTTGCAGCTGGATCTGGAGCCCTATGAGGATCAGATCATCCTGACCCGTAAGATCAGCAGGGAGCGGGCGGTTGCAAGAATCAACGGAGAGACGGTTCCGGCGCCGAAATTAAAGCAGGCGGGGGAGATCCTTTTGGATATTTACGGACAAAAGGAACATCAGTCCCTGCTTTCCGTAAAAAAGCATATGGAGCTTCTGGACGAATTTGCGAAAAAGCAGTTATCGGAAGTCCTCCCGCAGTTAAAGGAATCCTATGAAACTTACAAGCGTCTGAAAAAGGAGCTGTCGGAGGCTAACCTGGATGAAGGGGAAAGAGAAAGAGAAAAGTCTTTCCTGGAGCTTGAGATCTCCCAGATTCAGGAGGCTGAATTGAAAGAGGGAGAAGATGAGGCGCTGGAAGATGCGTACCGACGGATGGCAAACGGGGAGAAGATCCAGGAGTCGATCTCCCTTGCCCAGAATCTTCTGAATGCCCAGGACGGCTGTCTGGAACAGTTGGGAAGAAGTATCCGCCAGCTTCACAGTGTCGGTGAATACGACGAAAGGATCCGCCAGATCGCCAGTGCGCTCTCCGATTCGGAAAGTATCGCTTTGGATGCGGCGAGAGATCTGACATCTCTTTCGGATGAACTGGAGTATGATCCGACGGAGTTTGAACGGATAAGGCAGCGGCTGGATCTGATCAACTCCTTAAAGAGCAAGTTTGGATCACAGATCAAAGATGTTCTACTGGCTCTGGAAGAAAAGCAGCAGAAGCTGGAGAAGCTTTCGGATTATGACAGCTATTTGGAGGATCTCAAGAACCGAATGCAAAAGGCAAAGGGACAGCTGGAGGTACTCTGTGAAAAGGCAGAGGTCATCCGGAGAGCAGCGGCAGAGGATCTGTCGGAAAAGGTAAAACAGGCTCTTCTTTCCCTTAACTTTTTACAGGTCAGCTTTTCCATGGAACTTACCAGGGGAGACTATACGGAAAAAGGCTGGGATCAGGGACAGTTTATGATCTCTGTTAACCCGGGAGAGCCCCTGCGGCCTCTGGTGCAGATCGCATCCGGTGGTGAGATGAGCCGAATCATGCTGGCTCTGAAAACCGTTCTGGCTGGACAGGACGACATCCAGACCATGATCTTTGATGAGATCGATTCCGGAATCAGTGGACGGACGGCCACCGCTGTGGGTAAGATGCTTTCGTCCGTGGCCAAGCAGCATCAGGTGATCCTGATCACCCATTTGCCGCAGATCGCGGCAAGATCCGACCGGCATTTCCTCATTGAGAAGGAGGCAGAGGCCGGCAGTACGGTTTCTTCCATCCGACCGCTGGACGAGGATGGCGTCTTAAAGGAGCTGTCAAGAATGCTGGGAGGAGAGGAACTGACCCAGGCGGTTCTGGATAATGCCAAGGAGCTTCGGGAGAAGGCCAGAGAACAATAGCACAATATTTTACCCGGTTAGGGCAATACAGTTGTAGATTCACTTCTTTTTTATGACGTATACTTAGACCATCAGGTAACGTTTAAGGAGGGTTTTACATGTTAAATGAGAGTATTAAAAAGCTTGTAGAATACGGTATCTCCACAGGTCTTACACCGGAGTGCGAAAGAATATACACGACCAATTTATTGCTGGCAATGTTCCATGAGGATGAGTATACGGATCCGGAGGTGGACCTTTCCGATCTGTCTCTTGAGCCGATCTTAAAGGATCTTCTGGACGAGGCGGTAGCAAGAGGTCTGATCGAGGATGGGATCGTAAGCCGGGATCTGTTTGATACCGCGCTGATGAATCAGCTTTGTCCGCGGCCGTCACAGGTTCAGAAGGAATTTTTTGAGCACTATAAAAACAGCCCTCAGGAGGCTACGGACTACTTCTACCGGTTGTCTCAGGCATCGGATTATATTCGCACGTACCGTGTGAAGAAGGATATGCGATGGAAGACTGAGACGGAGTACGGCACACTGGATGTGACCATCAACCTTTCCAAGCCGGAGAAGGATCCGAAGGCCATTGCCGCTGCCAAGAACGCAAAGCAGTCTTCGTATCCCAAGTGTCAGCTCTGTATGGAGAACGAGGGATATGCAGGAAGGATGAATCATCCTGCCAGAGAGAATCACAGGATCATTCCTATTACCATCAATGATCAGAAGTGGGGCTTCCAGTATTCTCCCTATGTTTATTATAACGAGCACTGTATTGTTTTTAACGGAGAGCATACGCCGATGAAGATCGAGAAGGCGACCTTCCGTAAGCTGTTTGATTTTATCCGGCAGTTCCCGCATTATTTCCTTGGCTCCAATGCGGACCTTCCCATTGTTGGCGGTTCCATTTTAAGTCATGATCATTTCCAGGGCGGACACTATGAGTTTGCCATGGAGCGGGCAGAATATCTGGAGAACTTTACCATCCCCGGATTTGAGGATGTGACAAGCGGTATCATTAAGTGGCCACTGTCTGTGATTCGTCTTCAGGGAAAGGATACCGATCGTCTGATCGACTGTGCGGACCATATTCTTTCAGCTTGGCGCGGTTATACCGATGAAGAGGCTTTTGTATTTGCACAGACCGATGGAGAAGCGCACAATACCATTACACCCATTGCCCGTAAGAGAGGAGAACTCTTTGAACTCGATCTTGCGCTGCGCAATAATATTACAACAGAGGAGCATCCTCTTGGGGTATACCATCCTCATGAGAAGCTTCATCATATCAAGAAGGAGAATATCGGCCTGATCGAGGTCATGGGACTTGCGGTTCTTCCAAGCCGCCTGAAGAAAGAGATCTTTGAGGACCTTGCCGGAGCTCTGGTAGAGGGAAGAGATATTTCTTCCGATCCACTTCTTGCAAAGCATGCTTCGTGGGTAGAGGAATTTTCCGGTGCTTATCCGCAGGGATTTACCGGCGAGAATGTGGAGCAGATCTTAAAGGATGAGGTCGGCAAGGTATTCTGCGAGGTTCTTGAGGATGCCGGAGTATTCAAGATGAACGACGAGGGTCTTGCGGCATTCCGGAGATTTGTCGCAACTTTGTAGAAGGGATTTCTTCAAATCTTAAATTTTTATTAAATCAGCAGGCGCTTCATTGACAGAGCGCCTGTTTTTTATTAGAGTTTTTAATGAACTCTAAAACGCTTCCTTTGCGTTGGAGTGGGGGAGAAGATCGGAGGCAATTATGTTTCGTAACAGATTTCAGCAGATGATGATCGGACGAAACGGCCCGGATGCTCTGGGACGTTTTACCATGGGGATCGTTTTGGTCCTTTTTGTCGTATCAATGATCGCCAGAAATGGTGCGATCTATCTTCTCGGCCTGGCCGTATTGGGCTATGGTTATTTTCGAATGATGTCTAAGAATGTGGGAAAGCGCTATCTGGAGAATCAGAGATATCTGCAGATCACAGATCGGATCCGTAGCTTTTTCTACAGTCACAGGACCTATCGTTTCTATAAGTGCCCCACATGTAAGCAGAAGGTTCGGGTACCCAGAGGACATGGTAAGATCGAGATTACTTGTCCGAAATGCAGAGGGACATTTATTCGTCGCAGTTAAGGAGCAGCAGGATGTTTGGGTATATACATGCGAACCGGCAGGAGATGAGTGAGCCGGATCAGAAGACATACAAGTCATATTACTGCGGCTTATGCCAGGCGCTTAAGAGGATGGCAGGCATGAAGGGACAGGTACTGTTGAATTATGACGTGACCTTTTTGTGTATTCTTCTGTCCTCCCTTTATGAAACGGAGAACCGGGTGGAGACCTTCAGCTGTAAGGTGCATCCTCTCTCCAGGAAGTGCGGTTTTATCAGCCCTGTCATTGATTACGGGGCAGCTATGAATATTCTGCTTGGTTATCATAATCTGATGGACGATTATCTTGATAACGGCAATCGTAAGAAGAAGGCTCTTGCGGATTCTCTGCAGAAGACCTATGAGAAGATCCGTCAGGAATATCCCCGTCAGGCCCGGGCCATCGAAGCCTTTATGGATAAGACTAGGAAGGCGGAGGAGCGTCATGAGGAGAATGTCGATATCCTGTCCGGTTATACCGGAGAGATGTTGGCTCAGATCTTTCTGATGAAGGAGGATGAGTGGAAGGAAGAACTGATGAACATCGGCTTTTATCTCGGCAAGTTTATCTATATGATGGATGCGTACGAAGACCGGGAGGACGATGACAGACATGCCAGATTCAATCCGCTGATCCTGAAGTACCGGGAGTGCAGCCAGTGCTATGAGGCGTTTATGGAGCAGAGTCTTACATCCCTTGTGGAGGAGGCGGCGAAGTCTTTTGAGAGACTGCCGATCCTGGAGAATGCTTCCATCCTTCGTAATGTATTATACTCAGGTGTTTGGGACCGCTATGAATACCTAAAGATCAAGTCCGGTCGTAAGAAGAACGAACAGGCAGGCAAGGAGCGCTAATGGATCCATATAAGATTCTCGGGGTTTCACCCGAGGCATCCGATGATGAGGTGAAGAAGGCATATCGTAAGATGAGCCGGATCTATCATCCGGATGCGAACATCAATAACCCGAATCGGGAGGCTGCGGAAGAGAAGTTTAAGCAGGTGCAGCAGGCTTACAATCAGATTATGAAACAGCGTCAGGAAGGCGGCAGTTACTCTTCCTACGGTTACTCTTATACCAATCGAAGCAATACCTCCGGTTCTTCCGGTCAGACGGGGGGCGGTATCCCTCCGGAGCTGCAGGCGGCTGCGGCCTATATCAGCAACGGTTATTTCAAGGAGGCACGGCAGGCCCTTTCCGGTGTTTCACCTTCCCTTCGAACCGGTCAGTGGTATTATCTGTCAGCCATTGCAGAGGAGCATCTGGGGAACCTGATGCAGGCAAGGAATTATATCGAAGCTGCGATCCGTTATGAGCCCAGCAACTTTGCCTACCGCCGTTATCAGAAGCATCTTGACGGTGAGGATATCATGTCCGGCTGGTATACCCAGCAGAGCCGTAACTACGGATATGGAAGACCTTATAGTGACAGCAGCAGTTTCTGCCTGGATCTTTTTCTGGCGAATCTGTTTTGCTGGTGTTGTTGTAAATAAAAGCCATGGAGCCCGATGGGTTCCATGGCTTTTTCTTTTCTGTAGGTGTTTATTTGCCGGAATAGGCCTCTTCGCAGTATTTGCAACGATAGACCTCGTGCTCCGGATCGGTAAGAACGAAGACCTGATCCAGTTCCTGCTCGATGCTTGTGATGCAGCGCGGGTTCTTGCAGCGGATCACATTCTTGATCTCCCGTGGTAAAGAGAGCTTTTCTTTGGAAATGATCTGGTCGTGGGAGATCACGTCAACGGTGATGTTGTGATCGATGTAACCTAAGATATCAAGGTCGATGGAACCTAAGGGGCATTCGATCTTGATGATGTCCTTGTGTCCCATTTTATTGCTCTTGGCATTCATAATGATGGCGATGGTACAACCCTCTAGCTCGGAAAGCTTCAGGTAATCATAGACCTTCATGCTCATGCCGGCCTGAATATGATCGAGTACATAGCCTTCATGGATTCCACTGATGTTTAACATGATTCTCCTCCTTCTACAGATGGCTGAGGGATAGCGGGATCGATGTGGATGCCAAGCAGGGTAAGAATCAGTGCCATACGGATGAAGACACCCTTTCTGGCCTGTTCAAAGTACTTGGCCCTTGGATCCGCGTCCACTTCTACCGAGATCTCATTGACACGGGGAAGGGGATGCATCACGATCATATCCGGCTTGGAGAGGGCCATTTTCTCCCGGGTCAGGATATAGAAATCCTTCATCCGAAGATAGTCCTCCTCGTTGAAGAAACGTTCCTTCTGAACACGTGTCATGTATAAAATATCAAGCTTGGGCATGGAGTCTTCCAAGTGTTCTACCTCTTCGTAGGTAGCATGATTTTCCTCTAATACATCTTCCCGGATGTAGGAAGGAATACGTAACTCCTCAGGTGAAATTAAAACAAAATGAACATTGGGATAACGAACCAGTGCATTGATCAGTGAATGAACGGTACGACCGAATTTGAGATCGCCGCAAAGACCAATGGTAATATGATCGAGTCTTCCTAAAAGGGAATGAATCGTGTATAGATCAGTTAAAGTCTGTGTTGGATGCTGATGACCGCCGTCACCTGCGTTGATAACAGGAATGCCGGAACGGGAAGATGCAACAAGAGGGGCACCTTCCTTGGGGTGACGCATAGCGCAGATATCTGCATAGCCGGAAATGATACGAATGGTGTCGGCTACACTCTCGCCCTTAGCGGCGGAAGAGGAATCAGCGGACGCAAAACCAAGGGTCTGTCCACCCAGTCTTAACATAGCTGATTCAAAAGAAAGACGGGTTCGGGTACTTGGCTCATAAAAACAGGTTGCCAGTCGTTTGCCTTCACAGGCATGTGCATACTTCTCAGGATTGCTCTCGATATCACAGGCCAAAGCCATAAGCTCATTCAGCTCCTGTACAGAGAAATCCAGAGGACTCATACAGTGTCGCATTGTTCCTCCTATCCAATATGGTGCCCTAAGGACACGTTTGCTTAACCTTTCTAATATTACAGGAAGCCATGACAGAATACAAGGGAGAATATGAAGATATATGTTTTTTTGTGACACCTCTTAACAAATTAAAACGTATGGTATATAATTTTTTAAACGGAATTATTAGCCATTAATTTAAATGGGGGTGCGCAATGGGAACAGAAGAAAGGCAAGAGAAAATAAAACAGAGGCTTGATGAAAATCTTACAGCTGAGCAAAAGGAAAATCTTAAAGCTGTTGGAAAGGTTGTTGAAAATAATAAAGGCAACTTTTTCCAATCAATTACTTTTCAAAACATAATTGTAAATGTTGTTATACTTGCGGCATTTATAATATATGTAGTGATTTCCAATTCAGCTATGCAAAGCTTAAAGTCAGTGGCTTTTGAAGCAAGTAAAAATGAGCTTATTTGCGCATATGAATCGGCTGCATTACGTCAAGATGTAATTCATATTTCAGATGAAATTAATCGTACATTAGGACAATTTGAGGCAGGCAAGGAAATGCCTGCTGAAGAATTTGCGAATATGGAAGGTTATATGAATGATATTGGCTCTCATCTTGATTATATGGATGCTAGTGCGCTGGTTGGATACCTACCAGGTGGGCAGGAGAGAGTTGATAATCTCAGAGCTAGCGCAGAGGCATTAGTTGCTGCAGCTGGTGCTGTGGAAAACTTTATCATATCAGGTGATTTTAATGGAGCAATTGGCTGTGTATCTGGTGATTACGGAACAAGCCTTGGTGCAACATATGATGCTTTAGATGCTATTGATGAGGGAATTAATTCTCTAAGCGTGGGCTTTAGCGCTTATTTGGATGGGTACATTGCCCATGTTTCTGTAAAGGGATATATAATCATGGCAATGGTTGTTGTCTTGATTATACTTAGCTTTGTACTTTCATTTGTTAGAATTAATAAGACTATACTTGGTATTTCATATGAATTGCAAGCTATCATTAATAATATCAATAAGGGCAAGGGCGATTTAACTGCCCGAATAAACACAAAAACAAAAACAGAGCTTGCACTTATATCTGATTGTATCAATCAGTTCTTAGGAACATTGCAGGGTGTAATCAGAGATGTTAAGGATGGAGCAACAGTTCTTACATCATCTGCAGATAGTGTTATTGTAAAGATTCAAAGTGCTAGTGATAATGTAACTAACACATCTGCAGCAATGGAAGAGCTGGCAGCATCTATGGAAAGTGTATCTGCAACAGCAGAGGATTTGAATGATAAGGTTCTTCAGGTTCGAGAGGCAACAGATGCAATTGACGCAGAGGCTAAAGCAGGTGCTGAAAAGGCTAATGAAATCAAAGATGCGGCTGATTCAATTAAGAAGGAAGCCAACAGTAAGAAGGATAATACTGGAAAGAAGATGGAAGAGCTGTCGAAGGTTCTTGAAGTTTCTGTTAAGGAATCTGAACAGGTTAATCAGATTGGCAACCTTACAAATGAAATTCTTGATATTGCCAGCCAGACAAATCTTCTTGCGCTTAATGCTTCAATCGAGGCCGCTCGTGCAGGTGAAGCTGGTAAGGGCTTCGCTGTAGTTGCAGATGAGATTAGTGCTCTTGCAGCAAATTCCCGCGATACAGCTGGTAACATTCAGGAGATTTCTTCTAAGGTTACTTCTGCAGTTAAGTCCCTTTCGGATAACGCTATTCAGGTTATTGACTTCATTAATGAAAATGTATTGGCTGACTACGATGCCTTTGTTGACACTGGTGTTAAGTATGAGAACACTGCTACAATGATAGAGGAGATGCTTGGAACCTTCTCTGAGAAGGCTGATAATCTAAATTTTGTAATGAATGAGATGGCTGACAGAATTGAGAGTATTTCAAGTTCTGTACAGGAAAGCTCAAGTGCGATTGGAATGAGTGCAGCTTCAGCAACTGAGATTGTTGGGGAAATCCAAGGCATTACAGAGGCTATGGATCAAAACAATGAAGTTACAAAGCAGCTCAATGCATCAACTCAGAAATTCGAGATAGTATAGGTTTTTGATTTTCCTCAGAAAATCAAGAACCGGACATGGACCAATATTTTCTGAAAGAAAATATTGCTTGGCAAAGCCAAGTTCTTGTGGGCTTTTTCCTTAAGTAGCCCACAAGAAGTCATAAATTTACGCCGCAAGTTACACTCTCAATCCTAGGCATTAAGACTCTTGCTACGGCTACAAGCCTTAGGTTTCTCTGTTCGACT
>CAMGZH010000032.1 GCA_946182825.1 uncultured Lachnospiraceae bacterium | reverse complement strand
AAAGGGGAAGAGTCAAGGAAGGTGAAATCCCCCGGAGAGCAGGGGAAATAGCAATTTGCGGTGGAAAGGGAAAGAGTTAAGGAAGGTGAAATCCCCCGGAGAGCAGGGGAAATAGCAATCTGCGGTGGAAAGGGGAAGAGTCAAGGAAGGTGAAATCCCCCGGAGAGTAAGGAAAATAGCAATCTGCGGGGAAAAGGGGAAGAGTCAAGGAAGTCGGAAACCCCCGGAGAGCAAGGAAAATAGCAATCTGCGGTGGAAAGGGGAAGAGTCAAGAGAGCCGGAATCCCCCGGAGAAGAAGCGCGAGACAATGTCTGTGAAAACGTTTGCACATAATTTTCAGAAAAAAGGTTGACATCACGTTCGACTTTGATATAATCATATCAAGATCAAACAAACCTAGTAACCCCGTAGGAATTAAGGGAGATTCAAAACCGCTTGGGAGAGAGAAGATGAATGCCTACATATTCCAACCGTTTCAGGGGGAGGGGACTGGTTCAGCCAGCCGAATTGGAATGGAATCGCATTCGACGCAGGCTGGCGCGGGGGACTCGTCAGAGAGTCTTGGATTTGATCAGGGAACAAGGCAACAAGCAAGAAAGGAGAAGTGTTGAATGAAGCAACTGTATCCTAATTTACTTGAGAAGCGATGTTGCACGGATCGAATGTGTGACTGTAGATAAATAAATAGACTTTGGAGGAAACCTAACATGAGTAAGATCGTAAATAGCACCACAGAATTAATCGGAAATACACCACTTTTAAACGCAAGCCGTTACGCTAAGGCAGCAGGAGCTACAGAGGCACAGATCCTTGTGAAGCTTGAATATCTTAACCCGGCCGGATCTGTTAAGGACCGAATTGCTTTAGCTATGATCGAGGATGCGGAGAAGAACGGTAAGCTTAAGCCCGGCGCAACCATCATCGAGCCGACATCCGGAAATACCGGAATCGGACTTGCAGCAGTTGCAGCATCAAAGGGTTATAGAGCCGTGCTGACACTTCCGGATACAATGTCCGTTGAGAGACGTAACATTCTGAAGGCTTACGGTGCAGAGCTGGTACTGACAGAAGGTGCTAAGGGAATGAAGGGAGCGATCGCCAAGGCTGAGGAGCTTCAGGCAAGCACACCGGGTTCCATTATTTTAGGACAGTTTGATAATCCGGCAAACCCGGCAGCGCATAGGGCAACCACAGGACCGGAGATCTGGGAACAGACAGAGGGACAGGTTGATATCTTTGTAGCCGGTGTCGGAACAGGCGGAACCTTAACAGGTGTCGGCGGATACCTTAAGGAGCAGAATCCGAATGTCAAGGTCGTTGCAGTTGAGCCAACAGGAAGCCCGGTGCTTTCTAAGGGAACAGCAGGACCACATAAGATCCAGGGAATCGGTGCTGGCTTCATTCCTAATACATTAGATACAAATGTTTATGACGAGATCATCGCAATCGAGAATGAGGATTCCTTTGAAGAGGGCAGAAGATTTGCGGTAAGCGAGGGAGCGCTGGTTGGTATTTCTTCCGGTGCGGCACTTAAGGCAGCAGTCATCCTTGCCAACAGACCAGAGAATAAGGGCAAGAAGATCGTTGCACTGCTTCCGGATTCCGGAGATCGTTATCTGTCAACAGCATTATTTAGCTGATCAAGTAAAGCGAAACAGGCAACCGGAAGGCTGACAGCTCATCTGCATTGGACCGAACCGGGGGCTAGGGAAACGTCCCCCGATGTGTTGGCTCATTTGTTAAGACATCGGGTAATTAAGAATCACAGAGAGATCGGATGGTCGAAGAGGCGAAGACGATCGGTCTCTAAGAATAAGAATATAAGAATAAGAATAAAACGACTTCACAAAAGAAAAAGAGAAAAGACATCAACATTTGAAGGAGAATACTATGGCCAAAAAGACATATGCAGAGCGTAACCTTAAATTCGAGACATTAGCCCTTCACGTAGGACAGGAGCAGGCAGACCCTGCAACTGACTCCAGAGCTGTTCCGATTTACCAGACATCATCTTTTGTTTTCCATAACAGTCAGCATGCCGAGGATCGATTTGCATTAAAGGATGCGGGAAATATCTACGGACGTCTGACCAATCCGACAGAGGATGTATTTGAGCGTCGTGTTGCTGCTCTTGAGGGCGGTGTTGCAGGACTTGCGGTAGCATCCGGTGCAGCAGCGGTAACCTACGCATTCAAGGCTGTGGCTAAGGTTGGAGATCATATTGTTTCAGCCAAGAATATTTACGGTGGAACTTATAACTTCCTGGCACATACCAACGAGGATTACGGAGTTTCCACTACCTTTGTAGATCCATTTAACTTTGAAGAGATCGAGGGTGCCATTAAGGAGAATACAAAGGCTCTCTATGTTGAGACCCTGGGAAATCCAAATGGTGAGGTAGTAGACATTGAGGCTTGGGCAAATATCGCTCACAAGCACGGACTTCCACTTATCGTGGATAACACATTTGCTACACCTTATTACATCCGCCCGATCGAGTACGGTGCCGATATCGTGGTTCATTCCGCTACCAAGTTCATTGGTGGACATGGAACAACCATCGGTGGAATCATCATTGATGCAGGTAAGTTTGACTGGGCTTCCTCAGACAAGTATCCATGGCTGACTCAGCCGAACCCGTCCTATCATGGACTTACCTTTGCAAAGGATACAGCACCGGCTGTTATTGCAACTTACCTTCGTGCGATCATCCTTCGTGATGAGGGAGCTACCCTGTCTCCGTTCCATAACTGGATCTTCCTCCAGGGACTTGAGACATTATCTCTTCGTGTCGAGCGTCAGGTTGAGAATGCATTAAAGGTAGTAGAGTACCTCAAGACACGTCCTGAGGTTGAGTACATCAGTCATCCTGCAGCAAGCAAGGATCCAAAGCAGCAGGAGCTTTACAAGAAGTATCTTCCAAACGGAGGCGGATCCATCTTTACCTTCGATATCAAGGGAGATGCTCAGACAGCAAAGAACTTTATTGACAATCTTGAGTTGTTCTCATTACTGGCAAATGTAGCAGACGTTAAGTCTCTTGCTATCCACCCGGCTTCCACCACACATTCCGAGGACAACGAAGAGGAACTGAAGGAACAGGGCATCAAGGCTAATACCATCCGTCTTTCCATTGGAGCAGAGCATATCGATGATATCATCGAAGATCTGGATGAGGCTTTTAAGGCAATTTCATAAGGTGCCTTCCTTTCAAAACAGTACATTGTAATCATTCTTGAATTTCATACATACTTTTACTTTTTATACTTTTCACACGAAAAAGAAGACCTGAGCCATACAGGTCTTCTTTTTTTATCTCAGTCGGAGAAGAAAAAACAGTTCAGAAGGATCTAACGTACAAAAACTACTAAGATAAGGTCTGAAATTCTGTCATTATCGTCAATAGAAAAACGAGCCTTCTCTTGGTAAGATGAATAAGGTTGTGTTAGGCGGACATTTGTTTTGCTGGCACGGACAGAAAGCGGAAAAAGAAAACAGACAGACAGGAGAGGAACATGGGTTCATTTGAACAGATCCTATCAACGATTGACGGTTATGTATGGGGTGTGCCCCTGATGGCGTTGATCCTTTTAGGAGGACTACTTTTAACATTTCGGACGAGAGCACTTCAGGTGAGAAGGCTGCCTTTGGCTTTAAAGTGGATCTTCACAGAGGAAGAGGGGGCAGCAGGCGAGGTATCAAGCTTTGCTGCGCTGATGACGGCTCTTTCCGCCACCATTGGAACCGGCAATATTGTAGGTGTTGCGACAGCCGTGGGCACAGGTGGCCCGGGAGCCCTGTTCTGGATGCTGGTGGCGGCATTCTTTGGAATGGCGACCAAGTATTCCGAGGGACTGCTTGCGGTAAAGTATCGTCAGGTCGGCGAAGACGGACATACGCTGGGTGGCCCTTTCTACTATATTGAGAAGGGAATGGGAGAGAAGTTCCGTTGGCTGGCAAAGCTCTTCGCATTTTTTGGAGTGTGCGTGGGACTCTTTGGAATCGGAACCTTTTCTCAGGTGAACGGGATCGTATCTGCGGTGAACGGATTCTTTGATGACGGACAGGTACAGAAGGTCTCCCTTCCAGGGGTAGGTTCTTACAGCGTGGTAACCGTGATTGCATCCCTTATTCTTGCAATCGTTGTGGCGCTGGTTCTGATTGGAGGTCTGAAGCGAATTGCAACGGTGGCATCCTTTGTTGTGCCTTTTATGGCAGTTACCTACTTTGTTTTTGCTGTGCTTTTGATCGTACTGAATATCGGACGTGTTCCGGATGCGATCCTACAGATCCTGCAGGGAGCTTTCCGACCGAGAGCGGTTGCCGGTGGAGCGGTAGGATCCGTTCTGGTTGCCATGCAGAGCGGAATTGCAAGAGGTATTTTCTCCAATGAGGCAGGTCTTGGATCTGCTCCGATTGCGGCAGCTGCGGCAAAGACCCAGGAGCCGGTTCGGCAGGGACTGGTATCTATGACAGGAACGTTTTTGGATACCATCATCGTATGTAATCTGACAGGAATTGCCATTGTGCTGACCGGAGCATGGAAGGTGGAGAACCTTCAGGGTGTGCAGATCACATCCTATGCATTTATGCAGGGACTTCCGTTCCCGGCAAAAGTTTCATCATTTGTTTTGATGACCTGCTTGATTTTCTTTGCATTTACCACTATCCTAGGTTGGGACTATTATTCCGAGCGTTGTCTTGAATATATAACAGGCGGAAAGATGGGTGTGGTAAAGCTCTTCCGTTGCCTGTATATTGCGGCCGTATTTATCGGACCTTATATGACAGTGGCAGCAGTTTGGACCATTGCAGATATTTTCAACGGTTTGATGGCGATTCCGAACATGATCGCGATGTTCGCGCTGTCAGGGGTTGTGGCAAAGGAAACCAAAGCGTTTTTTGCGGCAGGCAAACATAAAAAAGGGACTTCTGTAAAGGATTCCACTTCTAAGAATAAAGCAGCGTAAGGTAATAATGTCCCCGAAGTCCGGAAGGTCGGTCTTCGGGGATTTTGTCTGCATAAGAAGTAAGAATGAGGAGAAGACTATGAAAGAAAAGAAACAAACATCTGCCCTTGTGCTGACTGGATTATTTACTGCGATCATAATCATCATGTCAGTTACACCACTGGGATACATTCCCCTGGGTGTGATCAATGCAACCATCATACATATCCCGGTGATCCTGGGTGCCTTGTACTGCGGACCGAAGAGAGGTGCCTTTCTTGGATTTGTATTTGGAATGACAAGCTTTATTAAAAATACGGTTGCCCCGGCAACACTTTCAGCCTTTGTATTTTCACCTGTTCTGGCAGCGTCTCAGTTTGGCGTAGCGGGTGTATTTAAGAGCGCTTTTATCTGCTTTGTGCCTAGAATCCTGGTAGGGGTTCTGCCGTATTTTGTATATGTTCTGGTGCGAAAGCTTACGACGATCCGATACAGCGCAGTTTGGATGGTACTTTTAAACGGACTTCTGTCTGCTCTTGTAGGCTTTGGTGTAAGGATCTTTGTATTCAATACCATTCTTTCCGGACATAAGGATCAGGAGGGATGGGATATGGCAAAGGTTACCGGTACCTATGGCGTTAAGGTGACTGTCCTTGCGGTGGTGATCGCTGTGATCCTTGCGGCTGTTCTGATCGTTTTCACCTTTAAGAAGAGTTCTATGGTACTTGGACTTGCCTATGCCGGCGTATCCGGAGCTATGACAAACACCCTTCTGGTTATGCCGTCCATTTATTTGCTCTATAAGGAAGCCTATGCAAAAGCAACCAGTGTGGCAATGGATCAGCTTGTGACCGTGATCCTTGGCGTGATCAGCTTTAACGGAGTGATCGAAGCGATTGTTGCAGCTGTGCTTGTAACAGCAGTTGGTGGAGCACTTGTCAAGGTCCTTCCCATGCATTTCACAGTGAAGAAAGAAGGATAATTTCGCATTTTTATCTTTCCAAAACGAATCTCTATATGTAAAATGATGGTATCGCGAGGTTTATCTCAGTCGGAGGTGAACTCAGCCTGGAGTTCCGGTCTCCGGCTGCGTATACGGGAATCCAAAGGGGGATTTTATGCAGCAGCTTGTGTACAAGAATCAGGTATTGAAGTACAGATCCATCGAACATGACATCATACGGGACAGAAGCGGAAGCTACTATTGCCGGGCAGTACATTCCATACTGCCGGGGGATATAGAACTTTGCCGTTTCTGTCCCCTTTTAAGTGGTTTTTATCCTGACCATAAATGCCGGTATTACGATCTGGCGGGAGCAGAGGCAGCCTGGCTGAAGCTTTCTCCCACACCGCGAATGGAGAAGGAGAGGATCGATTCTCTGATCGCAGCGGGAATTACGAAGATCTTCCCGGATTTTCTGCCGGAATATATTCCGCCGAAGCGCAGCCTGGTAGAGGAGGCGATCTCACTGGCGGCGGAGGCTCACTATGGTTCCTGGCGCAAAGGGAATGCCATTCCTTATATTGCCCATCCGATGGAGACCATGCTGATCGTTGCGGATATGACAAAGGATGAGGAGGTCATTGCGGCAGCGGCACTTCACGATGTGGTGGAGGATACGCCGGTGACCCTTGAACGGATCCGAGAACAGTTCGGAGAACGGGTGGCGGATCTGGTAGGGATCGAGTCGGAGAACAAGCGGGAAGGAATCCCGAAGGTCGAGACCTGGAAGATCCGGAAGGAAGAGAATCTCCTTCGGGAATTTCAGGCTCCGAGGGAAGCGAAGATGATCATGCTCGCCGATAAGGTGTCCAATATGAGAGCGACCCTTGCAGATTTTCGAAGAGAGGGCACTGCGATCTGGGATAAGTTCAATATGAAGGATGAGGCCCAGCAGGCGTGGTACTACAAGAGTGTGGCCAAGGTCCTGGAGGATCTTTCGGATCTGCCGGTGTACGAGGAATACGTGCAGATGCTGGAGGAGGTCTTTGACGGTGTTCAGACGCCACCGTTGCTGGAGTTCCCGCTTCCGGAAGGATATGAGTTTGCCAGTGATTTGCAGGTGTAACCACAAGATATTGTGGGGTATGCGGGACTGGTGCCACTAGTTTTAAAAATTGAACAAAATGCCTTTACATTTTTTCTCCCATCATTATAATGCAAATTAGGTGTTAGTAATCTAAGAGAGGAAGATGTGAATTATGTCATTATCTGTTGGAAGTATTTCTGCTTTTGCGCCGTATGGTTCTGTGGCAGCTCTTAGTTCGAACAAGACAAGACCGAAGGCATTTGATCTTGAGAACAAGTCTACGGTATCGGATGCATTTACCGAATCTGCGAAGGTCAACGGGGCAAGGGGCAGCGTTGAGGCAGTGCCTCCTGTGCAGTATCCAACTGCAACCGTTGAGAAGAATAAGCTTTCTGCCATCGAGAAGAATCAGGAAGCTAATCAGGCATACAACGCAATTGCCGACAGCTTTGCCGGAGCCACCGGTTACGACCAGGGACTTCATGCTATCAGCTATGCAGGCGTTGGACAGAACGTGGATGAATACGTTTGATCTGTTTTACATGGTTGTTTGTACCCCTTTCCTTCATTTCATGAGGGAAGGGGTTTTTTGTTGTGTAGGGACCTTTGAGATGATAGAATGAGGACTATGGAAAATTTTGAGATTTTGGCTCCATGCCATTTTGGGCTGGAAGCTGTATTAAAAAGAGAAATTTATGATTTAGGCTATGAGATCAGCCGGGTGGAAGACGGTCATGTGGCCTTCTGGGGTGACCCGGAGGCCATCGCCATGGCCAACGTACACCTGCGCTGTGCAGAGCGTGTGCTTCTGGTGGTGGGACGTTTTCAGGCCACGACCTTTGAGGAGTTGTTCCAGGGGATTTTAGCTTTGCCCTGGGAGAAGTATATTCCTTTCGACGGAAGATTCTGGGTCACCAAGGCAACTTCCGTTAAGAGCAAGCTTTTCTCCGGTCCGGATATCCAATCCGTTACCAAGAAGGCCATGGTGCGCCGGATGCAGCGGACCTATGATGTGGATCTGTTCCCGGAGGACGGGGCAGATTATCCGGTGCGTCTGTTTTTATACAAGGATCAGGTGACGGTTACCCTTGATACAACGGGAGTCCCCCTTCACAAACGAGGCTACCGGACCATGACATCGAAGGCGCCGCTGTCGGAGACACTGGCATCCGCTCTTCTTATGCTGACGCCATGGAGAGGCGACAGGATCCTGCTGGATCCGTTCTGCGGAAGCGGAACCTTTTTGATCGAGGCGGCCATGATGGCGGCGAACATTGCTCCCGGTGCAAGAAGAGAATTTACGGCGGAGAAGTGGACGAATCTGCTGGATCCTACGATCTGGCAGGAGGTCAAAGAAGATGCCATCGCCTGTGAGGACACAACGGTGGATGTGAATTTAAGCGGATTTGACCTGGATCCGGATATGGTGAAGATCGCAAGGATCAATGCCAAGCAGGCAGGGGTGGATCATATGATCCATTTCCAGCAGAGGGATGCGGGGGCGACCAGGCACCCCGGGAAATACGGCTTTATTGTTACCAATCCTCCTTACGGAGAACGGATCGCCGACCAGAAGGACCTTCCGGAGCTTTACGGTAAGCTCCAGACGGTGATGCAGCAGTTGCCCACTTGGTCTGTTTATGTGATCACCTCCTACGAGGATGCACAGAAATATATAGGACGGAAGGCGGATCGTAACCGTAAGATCTATAACGGAATGATCAAGACCTATTTTTATCAGTATCCGGGTCCGAAGCCACCTAGGAAGAAGCCTTAAATTATGAGATACACCAGACGATATATCATGTTTACATTAGCGGTGCTCCTGCTGTTTTTCTTTGCAGTCAATGGGGCGGAAGAGGATTACGGTAAGGTATCCTCTTTCCGGGGAGCATCCCTTCGGAATGAAGTTTTTTATCCAATGATCGCCCAGAGCGTTAATCTTGATGGACAGATCCGAGTGAATGTTAATAAAAAAGAATATCAGCTGGGAAGCAATAATTTCCGCGTGAATGACAAGCTTGAGCCAATGGCCAGCCTGTCGGCTCTGCGGGATCTGTTTGACATGTCCGTCTGCTGTGACAAGGAGGGGAAGATCCTCCTTCAAAGAAGCAGTATCCGGGTGGAATTCGAATTGGGCAAAAGAGGCTGGAAGCGTCCCAACGGATCTGAGGCGAAGCTTTCCTCACCGCCGGTGGAATCCGGAGGCGATATTTTTCTTCCCCTGAAGGATATCTGTGACATTGTGGGAGGAGAGCTGTCCTGGAACAATAAGACCTATACAGCGGATCTGGATCTTTCGACGGTGCCGGAGCTGATCCTTCCGTCGGTCTTCGACCTGAGAAAGCAGATGCGTTCTGCTGAGGTCAAGGACCAGGGAGACAGTACGACCTGCTGGGCCTATGCAGCCAGCGGAGCCATGGAGTCCAGTCTTCTTCCCAGGGAGGAGAAGCAGATTTCTGCCGATCAGATCCTTAAAAACCGGGGATACCGTTTTGCAGACGCCGAAGGCGGAGATTATATGATGGCTCTTTCCTACTTTTTGTCCGGAAAGGCCAAGGATCAGACGGGAGAGGATCTGGCCCTGTATGAGGCGAGACTGTATCAGAAGGACGAGCGCCGCAAGATCAAAAAGAGCATCTACAAGTGGGGCGGTGTGACCACGAGCATTTATACCACAGGAGATATTTCGGATGCCGGTGGATACAATGGATTTACGAAGGCATACTGCTATCGCGGAGATCAGAAGCCAAACCATGACGTAGTGGTGATCGGCTGGGATGACACCTATTCTGCCAGCAATTTTTCCGGATATGTGCCGGGACCGGGGGCTTTTATCTGTCAGAACAGCTGGGGTGAGGACTTCGGAGATGACGGCGTTTTTTACGTGTCCTATTATGACAGCAATATCGGGGATCAGTGCGTCAGCTATTCCAGAGCCGGAGATAAAAATTACAGCATCATCCATCAGGAAGATCCCTTTGGCTGGACCGGTCAGGTGGGATATGAGAAGGATTCCGTTATGGCGGCGCAGGTGTTCACGGCCCAGACCAACGAGCTTGTGAAGGCAGTGGGATTCTATGCCACCGATGTGAATACCACGTATGAGATCTATCTGGTTCAGGATTACCGGGGGAAACGTTCCTTGAAGAACCGGGTGAAGGTGGCAGAAGGAAGCGTAAGCGACGCGGGCTTTTACACGGTGGAGATCTCCGGACAGTGGAGGATTTTATCCGGCAGGAAGTGTGCGGCTGTGATCTATCTGAAGACGCCGGGGGCAAGTCGCCCCATGGCGGTGGAATATACGACAAAACGAATGACAGGATCGGAAATCACCAATGACGGGGAAGGCTATATCTCTAAGAATGGCTTGTCTTGGGATCATGTGGAGGAAAAGGTGAAGGGAGACCTTTGCCTGAAGGTCTACGCAGACACGGTCAAGGAAGGCGGGAAGTAAAACTTGGAACAAAAGCTGTTGAACATGATCGCAGGCATTATGTGTGTGTTCACCATAGCCCTGGTGGCTGTGCTCTATGTGGGGCAGGGATCTGCTGTGCTGGCAAGGCAGCAGGCCAAGGATGATCTTGGCTCGATCCTGGCTATGGTGGCAAGACAAAAGGATCAAATGACAAAAGACGATCCGGAGGCTCTTGCCCACCATCTGTCTCTTACCATGCCGGCTCAGATCGACCCTTCCGAGGTTTCCATTGTTCAGGAGGACGACCTGACACGTTTCAAGATCAGTGTTCCGGGGATCTCTGCCTCCTATTTTTACGACTATCCCATGGCGGGAAACTGTGAGGGAATCGTCGATCTGACCTATGATGAATCCGATAATGGCGGTGTGATCGAACTGACCTGTGACGGGATCTATGTTATGACAAAGACCATCCGGCAGGATCGGTTATACCTGGATCTGTCTTTGCCATCCAAGGTGTTTGACGCTGTTCTGGTGGTGGATGCAGGACATGGTGGCAAGGACAGTGGAGCTATTGCGGGAGGCGTAGAGGAAAAGGATATCAACCTTGCCATCGTGCAGAAGATCCGCAGTAACTTTGATTCCCGGAAGACAAAGGCCGGGGGCGATTATGTGGATGATCATTTTTCAGTCTATCAGCAGGAGGGGATCGGTACCGTCGGCGTGTATTACACAAGATTAAGTGACCGTTCCGTAGGACTTACGGAGCGGGCTGCCATGGCCAATAAGCTGCCGGCGGATCTGTTCCTGTCGGTGCATATCAATTCCACAGCCACCGGCAGGTCTTCCACCATCAACGGAACCGCTGTGATGTATAAGGTTTCAGATAAGAGTGGAAGATCCAAGGAATTTTCCTCACTGGTTCTGGACAGACTGCTTACCGGTCTTGGAAGCAAGTCCAAGGGGCTGATCGCCGGGGATGAGATCTACATCGTTCGAACGGCGAATATGCCGGTGGCTCTGGCGGAGATCGGATTCATTACCAATGATGCTGAACGAGGTAAAATGCTAAGTGACGGTTATCAGACCGATTGTGCGGATGCCATTTGCACGGCGATGCGAGAGTATCTGCAGAAAATACACAAATAGGAGAAAAGAATGAAGATTATTTTTGCAACAGGAAATCAGAACAAGGTCAGGGAGTGCCATGAGATCCTGGATGGACTGGGACTTTCCGTGATCTCTCAGAAGGAGGCAGGTCTTGCACCGGAGGTCGAGGAGAATGGAACGACCTTCGAGGAGAATGCCATGATCAAGGCAAAGGCTGTGGCAGGCCTTGCGCCGGAGGCGATCGTCATTGCCGACGATTCCGGACTGGAGATCGACGCTCTCAATAAAGAGCCGGGGATCTACTCTGCCCGTTATATGGGAGAGGATACCTCTTATGATATCAAGAATCGCAATCTTTTAGACCGCCTTAAGGGTGTGGAAGAGGACAAGCGGACCGCACGATTCGTCTGTGCCATTGCAGTGGTAATGCCGGGGGGCGAAAGCTTCACCTGCACGGGAACCATTGAAGGCTATATCGGGGACGAGCCCATGGGGGAGAATGGCTTTGGCTATGATCCCATCTTTTATGTACAGCCACAGGGCGTGTCTACAGCAGCACTTTCACCGGAAGAGAAGAATGCAATCTCTCACAGGGGCAAGGCGATGCGGAAAATGAGAGAAGAACTGGCAAAGAGACTGGGGGAGAAGGCATGAGGGTCCTGGTAGTAAGTGACAGCCACGGAAGAGTGGGAGAGTTGCAGAAGGCATATGAGAAGGTGAAGCCGGAGCTGATCCTTCATCTTGGAGATTCCCAGTTACATCTGTCGGAACTGTCTGAGCTTTTCGGCTGTGAGGTGATCGGTGTCCGGGGCAACTGCGATTATGATACCCGGTTGCCGAAGACCCAGGAGGTGACCATTGGAAGTCATAAAGTATTTATGACCCATGGACACCTGTATGATGTTGGTTTTGATCTGTTTACCCTTGTGGATGCAGCGAAGGAACACGGTTGTGATGTGGCTCTTTTCGGTCACACCCATGTGCCGGAGCTTCTGACCATGGAGGGTGTTACCGTTTGTAATCCCGGCTCCATCGCTCAGCCGAGACAGCAGGGACATGAGTACACGTATGCGGTGATCGATGTGGATCCCGTGGGAGATCTGCATTTCAAGCATATGTGCCTGTAAGGAGGTTTGTATGACCTATGATTTTGATCGGGTGGTAGACCGGAGAGGAAGTGAATCCTTAAAGTGGGATGTCAAGGAGCATGAACTGCCCATGTGGGTGGCGGATATGGATTTTCCGGCGGCACCCTGTATTCGTCAGGCTCTGGAAAAAAGGCTTGCGCAGGGGATCTACGGTTACAGTATTACCCCGGAGGCATGGGCGAAAAGCTATGTAACCTGGTGGGAGAGCCGTCACGGACTTTCCATGAAGGAAAATGAGCTGGTCTTTGTTACGGGGGTGGTTCCTGCCATTTCTTCGGCTGTCCGTAAGTTCACGACCCCGGGAGAAAAAGTTGCGGTGATCACACCGGTGTACAATATTTTCTTTAATTCTATCGTCAATAATGGAAGAGTTCCGGTGGAGTGTGTACAGGACTACAGGGACGGAGTCTACACGTTGGACTTTGAGAAGCTGAATGCGACCCTGGCGGATCCGCAGGTTACGCTTTTGATCCTTTGCAATCCGCAGAATCCGGTGGGAAGGATCTGGACGAAACAGGAGCTGGCTAAGATCGGAGAAATCGCAAGGGCAAACCGTGTGCTGGTGTTTTCTGATGAGATCCACTGTGATCTGACAGATCCGGGTAAGGAGTATGTGCCGTTTGCTGCAGCGTCGGAAGAGAACAGGAAAAACAGTATCACTGCAATGGCTCCCACCAAGTGCTTTAACATTGCCGGTATTCAGACTGCGGCAGTTTATGCGGCAGACCCCCACCTTCGTCACAAGATCTGGAGGCAGATCAACACCGATGAGGTAGGAGAGGGAAATGTGTTTGCTGCGGATGCGGCCATTGCAGCCTTTAACGAGGGTGGCGCATGGCTGGATGAACTGCGGACCTACATCTATGAGAACAAGCAGTACGTCTACCGCTATATCAAAGAGAAGCTTCCGAAGGTATACGCCCTTCCCCAGGACTGTACCTATCTGATGTGGCTGGATGTATCGGCCTATATCCGGGAGCATGAGACTTCCAGGGAACTGGCTCAGCGAATCCGTGAGCGGACCGGTCTTTATGTGTCAAACGGAAGACAGTATCGGGGCGACGGAGAAAAATTCCTGCGACTGAATGTAGCCTGTCCCAGAGCGACAGTAGAAGAGGGACTATCACGATTAAAGGATGGACTGGCAGAAGAAGCGTAGAAATTGATAAAAATCTGCATAAAAAATAAAAAAAGCGATACGAAAAATTGTAGAAATGTGCTAGTATAAGCATGGACGTTCCACGAGGGGAACATATGAGGTATTTAGAAGGGGGTCCATTGTGTTTAAGAACGAAAAGACAACCAGGGTAAAGGTAAACAGCAAGACAAAGAAGCCAGGGAAGGCAAAGAAGACAGGAGCAAAGGTCAAGAGGACCAGGGAAGAGAAGGTCAAGCTTCCAAAGGTCGGTTTTACCCATAGTATGCTGTCTCTGATCTTATCGACAAATCTTATACTTTTCTGTGTGTTCGCAGTGGTCATGACGATCACAAATGTACAGCTTGATACAATCACAGGAGAGGCGTCCCGCCTTATGTTTTCTGCAACCAATCTGCAGAAGTCCGAGCGAATGGTATCGGTGTCCCTTCGTGATGCCTATGCGAATTCCTATGCTTATTTTGCAAATGTAAGAGGAAGGGCAGGTACGAGACAGTATCTTTCCACTCTGATCAAAAAGGATAAGGAACAGAAGGAACAGTATTTTTCCCGTATGAAACGGCAGTACGGACAGCTCAACGATGAGAACGGAAATAAGCTGATCGAGACAATGGAAGAGATGTCCAATACACTGTTTGATGAGATCGAGACTGTGAAGACCAATGTGGATTCCGGAGATCTGGATACAGCAAAGTCCTATCTGGATACGAACATGCTGACGACACAGCAGGGCTACAACAACTCCGCAGAGAAGCTTCAGAGGAATCTGGATCAGATGCTTGTGGATTCCCAGAAGTCCATGGCGAACATGAGAGCCACGGCTCTTGCACTTGGTATCGGTGGAATGGTGATCTTTGTGATCTGTCTGATCGTAAGTATGCTGTTGTCCTATCGTCTGATCGTTTACCGTATCTCAAGGATCGCAGGTCAGCTGAACAAGATGATCGAAGCCATCAACTCCGGACATGGAGATCTGACCAAGCGGATCACCGTGAAGAGCAAATCCGAGCTGAAGTTCATCCGGGATGGAATCAACGGATTTATTGAAGCCCTTCAGAATGTTATGTCTTCTGTTAAGGGAGGAACCGTTCTCTTAAACGATGCGACAGATAAGGTAACACAGAGGATCCGTAAGGCCAACGAGAATGTGACATCCACCTCCGCAGCCCTTGAGGAGCTCAGTGCATCCATGCAGGAGGTAACACATTCTGCAGAAGGTATCAGTGCAAAGCTGGAAGAGGTCAAGGCGGCCGCTATGGTAATGCATGATATGACGGAGGAGGGAAATGAAGCCTCCATCTCCATTAAGGGAGAGGCAGATTCCATTAAGGAATCTGCAGCCCATAAGAAAGAGGAGACCGGTTCCCAGATGACAAGACTGACCTCTGTTCTGGAGGAGGCAGTACAGGATGCAGAGAAGGTTTCTCTCATCAATGAGCTGACCAATGATATCTTAGAGATCGCAGACGAGACCAACCTGCTTTCCCTGAACGCATCCATTGAGGCGGCAAGAGCCGGAGAAGCGGGAAGAGGATTTGCAGTGGTTGCTTCCGAGATCAGCAACCTGGCAGAGAACAGCAGACAGACCGCCGGCAAGATCCAGAATATCTCAACGGAGGTGACAGCTGCGGTTAAGAACCTGTCAGAGAATGCAATGCAGGTGGTTGACTTCATCAACACAACAGTTCTTGCAGACTATGATGCCTTTGTAGATACCGGAAGCAAATACGAATATACATCCGATATCATTGCCGGTCTGTTAAACGGTTTTATGTCATCCGCTGAAGAGCTTAACACCATCGTGGCGAATATGAGTGACTCTGTTGAGGAGATCATCAGCGCGGTGGAGGAGTCCTCAAGAGCCATCGAGACCAGTGCGGAGAATTCATCCGAGATCGTAACGGAGTTTACCGAGATTGGAGCCGCAATGGAAGAGAACAGTGAGGTTGCATTCCGACTGGATGAGAACACCAGACGATTTGAACTGGTTTAACCTTGACAAATGAGACAGGCCACATATAAAATATACGTGACTTTTGCAAGTCGAAAAGAATAGGAAAGGCTATAAGAAGACAGTAATCAGATCCGTGAACCTTAGAGCGAGTCGGGACGGTGTGAGCCGACAGTAGTAGCCTCTGATGAACATCCCTTCTTTTGTCCCAGGACAGGCCGCTGACTGAACGTCCCCGGATTAGTAGGAAGGCCGGAATTTCGTCTCCGTTATGACGGACATGTATGCGCAGCATCAGCTGACAAGTACAGCGTATTAGGTGGTACAACGAATGAGCCCTTCGCCCTTATACGGCGAAGGGCTTTTGTTTTTATCTCGGCCGGGGTCCCGATCTCTGACTGAGATAAACGCTCCACGAGGATGCACAGAAATTTGTATAGGAAATCTTGTGGGCGAGACTAGAACAAACAAACTGGAAAGGAATTAAGAGCATTATGTACGAAAAGGTAAATTCAGATCTGAACTTTGTCGAGCGCGAAAAAGCAATCGAAAAGTTCTGGGATGAGCATGACATCTTCCAGAAGTCAATGGACAGCAGAAAGAAGGGTGAGACCTATACCTTCTATGACGGACCACCAACCGCGAATGGAAAGCCTCATATCGGTCATGTGCTGACCCGTGTTATCAAGGATATGATTCCTCGTTACCAGACAATGAAGGGCAAGTATGTTCCCAGAAAGGCCGGCTGGGATACCCATGGTCTTCCGGTTGAGTTAGAGGTTGAGAAGAAGCTTGGACTGGACGGAAAGGATCAGATCGAGAAGTACGGTATCGAGCCTTTCATCAAAGAATGTAAGGAATCTGTATGGAAGTACAAGGGAATGTGGGAGGACTTCTCCGGCACCGTTGGATTCTGGGCAGACATGGATAACCCTTATGTAACCTATGACAATAACTTTATCGAGTCCGAGTGGTGGGCTTTAAAGGAGATCTGGGATAAGAAGCTTTTATACAAGGGATTCAAGGTCGTACCTTACTGCCCTCGTTGTGGAACTCCTCTTTCTTCTCAGGAGGTTGCACAGGGATATAAGACCGTTAAGGAGCGCTCTGCTGTTGTACGTTTTAAGGCAGTGGGAGAAGAAGCATACTTCCTTGCATGGACCACAACACCGTGGACCCTTCCATCAAACGTTGCGCTCTGTGTGAACCCGAAGGATACCTATCTGAAGGTCAAGGCTGCAGACGGATATACCTACTATCTGGCAGAGGCTCTTGCAGACAAGGTACTGGGCAAGCTGGATGAGTGCGACAAGGACGGCAATGTGATCACAGCCGCTTATGAGGTCCTTGAGACATATAAGGGATCCGATCTTGAGCATAAGGAGTATGAGCCACTCTACACCTGTGCCAAGGAGTCTGCAGACAAGCAGCATAAGAAGGGCTTTTACGTTGTCTGCGATTCCTATGTAACCATGGATGACGGTACCGGAATCGTTCATATCGCTCCTGCCTTCGGTGAAGACGATGCAAACGTTGGACGCAAGTACGACCTTCCTCTGGTACAGATGGTAGACGAGGCAGGACGCATGAAGGAAGAGACTCCTTTCGGCGGCATGCGTGCAAAGCCGACCCAGGCAGAGATCGAAAAGGGTGCAGTCAGCGCAGATCCTGAGGTATTAAAGGATCTTAAATCCCGTGAGCTTCTGTTCGAGGCACCGAAGTTTGAGCATGACTATCCTCATTGCTGGAGATGTGATACTCCGCTGATCTACTTCGCAAGAGAGTCCTGGTTTATTAAGATGACAGAGGTCAAGGATGAGCTGGTGGCAAACAACAAGACCGTAAACTGGATCCCGAAGTCCATCGGAGAGGGAAGATTCGGTAACTGGCTGGAGAACGTTCAGGACTGGGGCGTATCCCGTAATCGTTACTGGGGTACTCCCATGAACATCTGGGAGTGTGACTGCTGTGGACATCAGGATGCCATCGGAAGCCGTGAGGAGCTGGCGCAGCGTAGCGGTCATCCGGAGCATAAGAACATTGAGCTTCACCGTCCGTACATCGATGAAGTGACCATGACCTGTCCGGAGTGTGGCGGTGTTATGCATAGAATTCCGGAAGTGCTGGACTGCTGGTTTGATTCCGGAGCAATGCCTTTTGCACAGCATCACTATCCGTTCGAGAACAAGGAGATCTTCGAGCAGCAGTTCCCGGCAGAGTTTATCTCCGAGGCAGTGGATCAGACCCGTGGATGGTTCTACTCTCTTATGGCAGAGTCCACCCTTCTGTTCCATAAGGCACCATACAAGAACGTTATCGTATTGGGCCATGTGCAGGATGAGAACGGACAGAAGATGAGTAAGAGTAAGGGGAATGCGGTGGATCCGTTCGATGCATTGAACACTTTTGGTGCCGATGCCATCCGCTGGTATTTCTACATTAATTCCGCCCCATGGCTTCCAAACCGTTTCCATGGCAAGGCAGTACAGGAAGGTCAGAGAAAGTTCCTTTCTACACTTTGGAACACCTACGCATTCTTTGTTCTGTATGCGAATATTGATAACTTCGACGCAAAAAAGTATAATTTAGATTATGATAAGCTTGCTGTAATGGACAAGTGGATCCTCTCCCGTCTGAATTCTACCATCAAGGTTGTGGATGAGAATCTGGGAAGCTACAAGATCCCTGAGGCTGCAAGAGCACTGGATGCCTTTGTGGATGAGCTGAGTAACTGGTATGTCAGAAGATGCAGAAGCCGTTTCTGGGCAAAGGGTATGGAGCAGGATAAGATCAATGCTTACGAGACCTTATACCACTGCCTGGTTGAGATCTGTAAGGCATCTGCACCGATGATTCCGTTTATGACAGAGGAGATCTATCGTAACCTTGTCTGCAGCATCGATAAGGATGCGCCGGAGTCCATCCACCTTTGCGATTTCCCGGTTGTGGAGGAAGCATGGATCGACACCGATCTGGAAGATAAGATGGAGGAACTCTTAAAGGTCGTTGTATTAGGACGAGCTTGTCGTAATGAGAGCGGTATCAAGAACCGTCAGCCTATCGGCAACATGTACATTAAGGCGGAGAGAGAACTTCCGGAGTTCTATCTTGAGATCATTCAGGATGAGCTGAATGTGAAGAAGGCAAGCTTCACACAGGAGTTGGATTCTCTTACCACCTATACCTTCAAGCCACAGCTTCGTACCGTTGGACCGAAGTACGGCAAGTTCCTGAAGGGTATCCAGAATGCACTTGCACAGCTGGATGGTAATGCTGCCATGGCACAGCTTAAGAACGAAGGGGTTCTGAAGCTTCCGGAGGTGGATGATTCCATCGAGCTTGCAATGGAGGATCTCCTGATCACAGAGACAGCACAGGAAGGCTTTGTAACGGATCAGGACGGAGATCTAACCGTTGTTCTTGATACAAATCTGACAGAAGAGCTTCTGGAAGAGGGTATGGTCCGTGAGATCATCAGTAAGATCCAGACCATGCGTAAGGAAGCGGACTTTGAGGTGATGGATCATATCGCTGTTGCTTATACAGGAAGTGATAAGGTCGCTGCTACGATTTCTAAGAATAAAGAAATGATTGCCGGTGAAGTACTGGCAGTTTCTTTGGAGGAGGGCAATGCTGCGGGCAATCTTCAAAAAGAATGGAACATTAACGGAGAAAAAGTTACACTTAGTGTTGAAAAACGCTAAGAGGTCAGAAGGACCGGGGGTTAAAAAGGAGGAGGAAATGAACCAGCTTGATACTTTGACGAAGGATGAGATCAAACGAGAGATTCAAAGCAATGTAAAACGTCTCTACCGCAAGGAATTCGAGGAGGCTTCCGAACAGGAGATCTTCCAGGCGGTGTCACTGGTTGTCAAGGACGGTATTATTGACAACTGGCTGGCAACACAGAATGCCATGGAGGAGCAGGATCCCAAGACTGTCTATTACATGTCCATGGAGTTTTTGATGGGTCGTGCCTTAGGCAATAACCTGCTGAATCTTTGTGTGTATGACAACTTTAAGGCTGCTTTGGATGAGCTGGGATTTGATATCTCAGCCATTGAGGACCAGGAGCCGGATCCGGCCCTGGGCAACGGTGGCCTTGGCCGACTGGCTGCATGCTTTTTGGACTCTCTGTCCACCTTGGGTTATGCCGCATACGGCTGTGGAATCCGTTACCGCTACGGTATGTTCCGTCAGAAGATCAGAGACGGTTACCAGAAGGAAGTGCCGGATAACTGGCTGGAGAATGGTTATCCCTTCGAACTGAAGCGATCCGAGTACACCTATGAGGTCAAGTTCGGTGGATATGTCCGCTCAGAGGTTGACGAGCATGGTCGTACAAAGTTCATCCAGGAGAATTATAATTCTGTCCTTGCCATTCCGTATGATATGCCGATCGTAGGCTATAACAACGGCGTGGTAAATTCCCTGATGATCTGGGATGCACAGCCGAAAAAGGTATTCTCTCTGGATTCCTTTGATAAGGGAGACTATACCAAGGCTGTGGAGGATGAGAACCTTGCGAAGAACCTTGTAGAGGTTCTTTATCCGAACGATAACCATATCTCCGGTAAGGAGCTTCGTCTGAAGCAGCAGTACTTCTTTGTATCCGCTTCTCTTCAGAGAGCGCTCCAGAGATATAAGAAGAACCATGATGACATCCATAAGCTTCCGGAGAAGGTGGTCTTCCAGATGAACGATACGCATCCGACCTTAACGGTGGCAGAGCTGATGCGTCTTCTTCTGGATGAAGAGGGTCTTGGCTGGGATGAGGCATGGGAGATCACGACCCACGCCTGCGCCTATACCAACCATACCATTATGGCAGAGGCGCTGGAGAAGTGGCCCATCGAGATCTTCTCCCGTCTTCTTCCGCGTATTTACAGCATTGTGGAAGAGGTAAACCGCCGGTTCTGTCTCGAGATCCAGGCAAAGTTCCCGGGAGACAACGACAAGGTGGCACGTATGGCTATCATCTATGACGGACAGGTCAAGATGGCACATCTCGCCATTGCAGCAGGCTATTCTGTCAACGGTGTGGCAAGACTTCATACGGAGATCTTAAAGCATGAATCCCTGAAGGATTTCTACGATCTGTATCCGGAGAAGTTTAACAACAAGACCAACGGTATCACCCAGAGACGATTCCTTCTCCACGGAGATCCGCTGTTGGCAGACTGGATCACAGACAAGATCGGAGACGGTTGGATCACGGATCTGTCCCAGATGAAGAAATTGGCTGTTTTTGCGGAGGATGAAAAGGCTCAGCAGGAGTTTAGAAGCATCAAACGCAAGAACAAGGTTCGCCTTGCGAAGTATATCAAGGAGCATAACGGAATCGATGTGGATCCGAATTCCATCTTTGATGTTCAGGTCAAGCGTCTGCATGAGTACAAACGTCAGCTTTTGAATATTCTGCATGTTATGTACGAGTATGATCGTATCAAGGAACATCCAGAGAGAGAGTATGTTCCTAAGACGTATATCTTTGGTGCGAAGGCGGCAGCAGGCTATCGGATCGCAAAGCTTACCATCAAGCTCATCAACAATGTAGCCAATGTGATCAACAATGATCCGAGCATTGGCGGCAAGCTGAAGGTAGTTTTCATTGAGGATTACAAGGTAAGCAATGCCGAGATGATCTTCGCGGCAGCGGATGTTTCCGAGCAGATCTCTACAGCATCCAAGGAGGCTTCCGGAACCGGTAACATGAAGTTTATGCTAAACGGAGCGGTAACCATCGGTACCATGGATGGAGCGAACGTTGAGATGGTAGAGGAAATGGGTGAAGAGAATGCATTCATCTTCGGTATGAGTGCCCAGGAGGTAATTGAGCACGAGAACAAGCGTGACTATAACCCGATGGAGATCTTCAACAGTGATCAGGGTGTCCGCAAGGTTCTGATGCAGCTTGTGAACGGATTCTATAGTCCGGATGATCCGGAAATGTTCCGTGACATCTATAACTCCCTGCTGAATACCCAGTGTACCCAGTTCGCCGATACCTACTTCAACCTCAAGGATTTCCGTTCCTATGCGGATACCCAGGACCGCATCTCCGAGACCTATAAGGACGAGGAAAAGTGGACGAAGATGGCACTTCTTAACATTGCAAATGTTGGAAAGTTTTCTTCCGATCGTACCATTCAGGAGTATGTGGATGATATCTGGCACTTAGACCGTATTACGGTAAACAAGTGAGAAAAAGTAATTATTAAAGTTTTATAAAATAACGACGGGGGCAGTTGTGTTCTCGTCGTTTTTTCTTTATAATGAATTGTAACGTGGGCGCGTTTATGCACTAACGCGTAACAGTGTATCGAAAGTACAGGTTTTTTATGTCTAATTTTCATGACGATGAATTTAAAGAGGTTAAGGGAACAGAAGAGGAGCTTGCGGTAGAGGATCTCAAGAATACCACAGATGATTCCGGTGACACGAACGATAATGACAATGATTACGAGGATGTGTGCTACATCTGTCGCAGACCGGAGAGCGCAGTCGGCAAGATGATCCATATTCCGGGGAATGTAAGCATCTGCTTAAGTTGTCTGCAGAAGACCTTTGACACTATGGGGGCCTTCCCTATGACACCGGGATTTATGGGTGATCCGGGGCAGATCTTCGGCGGAATGACCATTACGCCGTCTCAGCAGTCCGGCAAGGATAAGGACGAGAAGGCGGATCCCAATGGGAAGAGCATCGAGCTTGGGGATATCCCCGGGGTGACCATGATGAACCTTCAGGACCTTTCCAGCATGTTTGCCGGTGGTCCTCAGATCCCCAACAGCCAGCGCATCAAGAAGAAAAAGGCCGGGAAGAAGTCGGCGAAGCATAAGTTAAGCGACGGCCCGATCATTGATATTAAGAATATCCCGCCACCACACAAGATCAAGGGCCTTTTGGATGATTATGTGGTAGGCCAGGAAAAGGCCAAGAAGACCATGGCAGTAGGGGTATATAACCATTATAAGCGGGTCATCTCCGAGGAGAACCTTCTGGAAAGCGATGACGAGGTAGAGATCGAGAAGAGCAATATGCTCATGATCGGACCGACCGGTTCCGGTAAGACTTATCTGGTGAAGACCCTGGCGAGACTTTTAGATGTGCCCCTTGCCATTACCGATGCCACCTCTCTTACCGAGGCCGGCTATATCGGTGACGATATCGAGTCTGTTGTCAGCAAGCTTCTTGCGGCAGCGGATAACGATGTGGAGCGGGCGCAGAAGGGTATCATCTTTATTGATGAGATCGATAAGCTTGCGAAGAAGAGAAACGCCAATACAAGGGATGTTTCTGGAGAGTCCGTACAGCAGGGTATGTTGAAGCTTCTGGAGGGAGCAACCGTAGAAGTTCCGGTGGGAGCATCCTCTAAGAATGCCATGGTGCCTATGGCGCTTGTGGATACAAGCAATATTTTGTTTATCTGTGGCGGAGCATTCCCGGATCTTGCCGACATCATCAAGGAACGACTGAATAAGAGCAGTTCCATGGGATTTGTGGCAGATCTTAAGGATAAGTACGATCAGGATGAGAACATCCTTGATCAGGTGACAGCGGAGGATCTGCGCAAGTTCGGCATGATCCCTGAGTTTATCGGTCGTCTTCCGATCATCTTCTCCCTGCAGTCTCTCAGTGAGGATATGCTGGTGAAGATCCTGACGGAGCCGAGAAACGCCATTGTGAAGCAGTATCAGAAGCTGCTGTCCTTAGATGAGGTCAATCTTCAGTTCGATGATGAGGCCCTGCATCTTATTGCCCAGAAGGCAAAGAAGAAGGAGCTTGGAGCAAGAGCCCTTCGTTCCATCATCGAGGATTTTATGATGGATATCATGTATGAGATCCCGAAGGATGACAACATCGGAACGGTTACCATTACCAAGAGCTATATTGAGGGGAAGGGAGCGCCTGTCATTGAGATGCGAAGTAATGAGAAGCCGGCGGCTCTTCCAAATAAGGATAAGGAATAGAACAGAGAGGTGTGTTTATGGCAAGAAGAGAAAAGCGTAGCCATACCAACGATTTATATCAGGCGATTCTGACGCTGCAGTCAGAAGAGGAGTGTATCGACTTTTTCAAGGATGTCTGCTCGAACAACGAGCTGCTTGCAATGGAGCAGAGATACAATGTGGCCAAGATGTTAGATGACGGTAAGACCTACCTGGATATCCAGGAGTCTACCAACGCATCGACCGCAACCATCAGCCGTGTGGGTCGGGCTCTTTCCGAAGGCACCGGTGTGATCGGTGAAGTTCTCAAACGTCAGAAGGAGGCATAAGCAGTGATCAGTCTTGCCATCACCGATGTGAAGGGCTGTATGGCTCAGATGTTGGGTGGAACCTCCTTTGATCATTTTACACTTTCCGAGGCGACCATCATGACAAGGGTGTCCTATGTCATTGATGGTCATCTTCGTAAAGAAGAGGATGTACAGGAGAGCGGGGAGCCCTTTACCCGGTACGGGAAGGTGCGCCCTCTCTGTTTTGATATGATCAAGGGGAAACGCGCCCCGGAATATTTTAAGTTTGTGTTCCATCTTCCGGGAGAAGCGATGCGGGAATTGGTGGAGTCTTCCGATGCGGCGGTTTCGGCGGAAGATGTGCTGTCCCTGAACTTTACCATTCGCTTTCAGGAGAATAATTTAACATTGCTGACAGGGAACTCTCTTCGGATCTTTACCCAGGATCAGACCCTTCATCATGCGTGGGATTCTTATGTTGAACACTTTCTAGATGAAAACGGAATCAAATATGAGCACCAGTAGTAAGAAATATTGGAATATTTTCTGAAATTTCTTTACATTCAAACCTCGGTGTGATAGTTTAATATTGTTGTGACAATTTAACGAGATAAAGTTAAGGGGAAACAACGTACACATATTTATTCTTTATTTTTTTTGGAGGTACTATCAATGAGAGGTACAGTTAAGTGGTTCAACAATCAGAAGGGGTATGGATTCATCTCAGACGAGCAGGGTAACGACGTATTCGTTCATTACTCAGGCCTGAACATGGAGGGATTTAAGTCTCTTGAGGAAGGCGCAAGTGTTGAGTATGAAGTCACTGAAGGAACCAAGGGTCCACAGGCAGTTAATGTTACTGTATTAAAGTAATTTTACATAAGCTTTGGATGAAAGGGGACCCCCGCGATGCGGGGGTCCTTTTTTGAGTTTGCGCGCCATGGGCGCGCTCTAACGGGTGTAAGTCCCAAACAC
>CAMGZH010000031.1 GCA_946182825.1 uncultured Lachnospiraceae bacterium | reverse complement strand
TGTTTGGGACTTACACCCGTTAGAGCGCGCCCATGGCGCGCAAACTCAAAAAAGCACTGCATCTCTGCAGTGCTTTTCTTATCGGAATGACAGGACTTGAACCTGCGGCCTCTTGACCCCCAGTCAAGCGCTCTACCAAACTGAGCCACATCCCGACAACTCTTGTATTCTACTACATATTGCAGTCATTGCGCAAGAGGTCTTTTGATATGACTTTGTTTTTCTTTTATTTTTTGCCTTTACCGGTGAACCACTGTCTTTCCCGGCTGGATTCTCCCCGCCTCTCATCGAGAGCCTGCCGGAGAAGATCCTTTACCTTCTCCTCTTCTGCCTGTTTCTTCCGGACTTCGTCAATATCCCGTTGCAGCTTGTCCTGCTGAGCCATGTACAGGGCCTTCTCCTCCGGTGTCCAGCTTTCGAAGGCAATACGCTCATCGATAAACTTTCCGTCTTCATTCCCGTTCATCAAAGGTCCGGTCGTAGACTCTGTCATACTCGCCTTAAGCTGTGCCACCAGATCTGCTTTCTCTGAATTCTTCATAGTCTGATCTCCCCTTTACAATCCATAAAACTATTTACTGTTCTCACTTTCGTTGCCGGTATTCCCGACAGCTTCTCCGGAAACATCATCCTGCTTCGCCAGAAGATCCCGCACCATATAGGTAATGATCGCAGCGATTGGAATAGCCAGAAGGATTCCTGCGACTCCAAACATCCGTCCCAATACAATGATGGCTACCAGCACCCATACCGAAGGTACACTCAGTGCACTTCCATAGAACTTTGGCTTGATCACATATCCATCCACGGTCTGGATCACAATGGTGAACAGAAGGAATGGAATGACAGCCAAAGGCTTCACCAGGATCAGGATGAATGCGCCGATCAAAGCTCCCACAATGGGACCGAAGGTCGGTGCCAGATTCGTAACACCTACAACCACAGAAATCAGCGCCACATACGGCATCCTGGCAATCAGCATAAAGATCGCATTCGAGCTTCCAACGATCAGTGAGTCGATCACTTCACATACAATATACTTTGAGAAGATCACATTGACTCTCGCAAAAGCTGTATGGCTCCTTGCATGTGCCGCCTTCGGAACCACCATATGATAGATCTTGCGGATGCCGGCCAGCAGTTCCTTTTTAGCAAAAAGGAAATAGATGGCGATGATAAACGCCAATACCCAGGATGCCACCTGACTTCCGGCACTTGTGACCTTCTCCAGAATCGAAGAAGAATTCTCATAGTAGTATTCCCGGAACTGCCCCATGGCTGAATTCATGGTTCTGCTGACATCCGAAGCGTTCAGTTTGGAGGATCCTCCCATGTTGTTGGAGAAGGACTGTATCATTTCAGACAGTTGCTTCTCATAGATGCTCCAGTTCGAGATGATATCCGTAATGCTCTTCACCAAAGACGGAATCAGCGCCAATGTCAGTAACACAAACAACAGAATGACCACCGCCACGGTAATTCCCACGGCTACGATCCTTCTCGGCTTCTCCTTCAGTCTGCCGGCCAAAATCTTCTCTACATATTTTACTAAAAAATCCATGATGTAAGCAAGGATCGCACCATAGATCACCGGGGTAAAATACCCGATAAAAATGCCAATTCCGCTCAGTATCACGTTAATGTGACTGATCAGGATATAAAACAACACCGCTGCACAAAGGGCAAAGGTATAACTGCCCCACTTTGTTTCTCTCCACTTAAGCCAATTCATTGCTGTACTCCCTTGTAAATCCTACCTATTAGATGACTTTCGTTGTCCACTGGGAACAATCCCATACATCCGTCGCCAGTCCGTCATAAAAATCCAGCTCATGGCATACCATTAGTATACTACCTTTGTACGCCTTAAGGGCAGATTTTAACTGATTTTTGGCATCCACGTCCAGATGGTTCGTAGGCTCATCCAGCACCAGAAGGTTCGATGGTCTGTTCAAAATCTTGCAGAGTCTCACCTTCGCCTGCTCTCCTCCCGAAAGAACACGGACCTGGCTTTCGATATGCTTCGTGGTGAGTCCACACTTTGCCAGAGCTGCTCGAATCTCCTGCTGATTAAAGGAAGGGAATTCATCCCAGATCTCCTCAATACAGGTTTTGGAATTGTTCGGCGCGCTCTCCTGTTCAAAATAACCGATATCAAGATGACCATCCAGCTCAACCTCACCGGAAAGAGGCTTGATGGATCCAAGAATACTTTTCAGAAGGGTCGACTTACCGATTCCATTGGCACCGGTCAGAACAATACGACTTCCTCTCTCAATCTCAAAGTTCAGAGGGGAGGAAAGGGGCTCATGATATCCGATCACCAGATCCTTTACTGTCACCATAAACTTTCCCGGAGCCTTGGAATACAAGAAGGAAAATTCCGGCTTCGGCCGCTCGGTCACCTTCTCGATCCGCTCCATTTTATCCAGTTTTTTCTGCCGTGACATCGCCATATTACGGGTGGCAACCCTGGCCTTGTTACGGGCAACGAAATCCTCAAGCTCTGCGATCTCTTTCTGCTGGCGATTGTAGGCAGCCTCCTGTTGAGCTTTCTGTACCGCCAGGACCTCCTGAAAATGCTCATAACTGCCCGGATACCGGTTCAGCTTACAATCACTCATATGGTAAATGATGTTGATGACCTGATCCAGGAACGGAATATCATGGGAGATCAGGATAAATGCATTCTCATATTCCTCCAGATAGCGCTGCAGCCATACGATATGCTCTGCATCCAGATAGTTGGTCGGCTCGTCCAGAAGAAGGATCTCCGGCTTCTCCAGAAGGAGCTTTGCAAGCAGTACCTTGGTTCTTTGTCCGCCGGAAAGCTCACTGACATCACGGTCAAGGCCGATATCGGCAAGTCCTAATGCTCTTGCCACTTCACTGACCTTTGCATCGATCAGATAGAAATCATGCACCGTCAAAAGATCCTGAATCTCACTGGTCTCTTCCAGATAAGATGCCATTTCATCTTCGGATGCCTCTGCCATCCGTTCGTACAGGGTATTTGCCCTCTCCTCCAGCTGAAACAGCCAGTCGAAGGCACTCTTCAAAACATCTTCGATGGTCATTCCCGGTTCGAGGACCGCATGCTGATCCAGATATCCGATCCGGACATTTTTCGACCACTCCACCTTACCTTCATCCGGTGCAAGCTTACCGGTGATGATACTCATAAAAGTAGATTTACCCTCTCCATTGGCTCCCACAAGACCGATGTGTTCTCCCTTCAACAGGCGAAAGGATACATCATCAAAAATCTGGCGATCCCCAAAACCGTGGGTCAAATGCTCTACGTTTAAAATACTCATATATAATAATTCCTTTACTAACAGATCAGTTTATAAAATGCCGTGGATGCAGCGGTCAGACGATAGGTGATCTCTTCAATGGTCATACCTTCCCTGAAAAAATAAAGGTTCTGATCAAATGCGCTTTCCCCGACTCCGTCCGTTTGCTCGATCCTTCTTCCGAGAACGTTGAGGGTATTGGTAAATTCTGCAAGAAAATAGCCCCGGTTCACCGGGTCGATCTCCCGACGGGTGGCAATATCATTGAGCCGCTCCATCGGAGATACGATGCCCTTCGAAGTAGCCATCAGATCCGCCACATTCAGGAACAGATCAAAATCCGTGTAGGCATACCGGTCTAAAAACTCCCCTACATCATCCGGCTGATACCCGTCCTTCCAGCAGGCTCTTCCATTCTCATCCACATAGAAATCCGGAAGCGCATTCTCGTTATTGGCGCAGCGTCCTCCATTCAGAAACGAATGGGTCAGACATCCGATGGCTTCCGCTTCCCAGCCCGCATCGACCAAGAGTTCAAATCCACGCACCGTATGGTCAAAGGAATGGATCTGCCATCTGCCGATATCATGCACATACCCCAATGCCCTTGCATGTTCAGAGTCAACGCCGCATTTATCCGCCAGCATTCCACACAGCCTTCCCACGTTGATGCAATGCAGCTTCCAGTTCTCCGGATTCTGGGAATAGTCACTGCCCATCAGAAGGTCAAAGGCCTCCTGCGCACTGTGGTAATGAATGGTGGGGTTTGTTGCCAGCTGCATCGCCTTTTTCTTGTAGGATTCATTTGAAAAAAACAGCTCCATAAGATTACCTCCTTATACGATCGATGCGATCAAAATCGAGATAAACATAACCACACAGCCAAGGATCTCCCTTCCTGTCAGCGTCTGTCCGAGAATGATCCAGCCTGCAATGGCGGAAAACACACTCTCACAACACATAGCAATGCTGGCAAGAGTGGCTGAAAGATTCTTCTGCACGATCACCTGAAGAGTATAGGCGACACAGCCGCTGAAGACCGCCGCATACAAAATAGCGCCGGATGCCGCCTTTACATCCGTCAGCGTCGGATGCTCTACCAGAAGCATTGCGACCGTAGCCAGCATCGCTTCCACAAGAAACATGCCTGCCGCAAGGGTCGGTCCATAGATCCCATTGCTGAAATGACTGACAGAAAGGATCTGCAGGGTAAACAAAACAGCGGATAGCAGGGTGACGGTATCACCGAACCCCAGCCAAAAACCATCCTTCATACACAACAGATACAGTCCTGCCACACTCATTCCCACACAGGCGAACACCACCGGACGGATCCTGTGTCGGTCGATCACCAGGATGAAAATGGGAACAAGCACCACATACATCGCCGTCAGAAACCCGGACTTAGCCGTGGTGGTATATGCGATTCCCACCTGTTGCGCTCCGCTTGCGGCAAACAAAAAGAACCCGCAACACAGACTGCCAAGGATCAAATGCCGCCTTCTGGCTCTTGTGACCGGAGCAACCTCGCCCTTTTTCTTCTGGAGAAACAGCAGCACCTTGATGATGGGGATCATAAGGAAAAAGGAGATCCAGCTCCTTCCCGCCAGATAGGTATATGCTCCCACATGTTCTGCTCCCTTGCTCTGCGCTACAAAGGTCGTGCCCCAGAAGAAGGCTGCCACCAACATCAGCAGCATATAAAACGTCTGGGATCTTTTCTTACTTACTTCCTGTATCTTTTTCATGAAAACATAGTAACATAGGGACTTTGCCCTTACAATCCGGCTCTCAAAAAAAGACATTCTCCCTCTTGACTCTCCTTGCGTATCGGTGTACTATTTACCTAGTGCAGTAGTTTGCCAGTACAGAGTAAAAAAGGAGGTGAAGCATGGATTTTAAATCAAACGTCCCGATCTACCTGCAGGTGATCGCAGATCTAAAGGCGCGGATGCTCAAGGGAGAGATCCGACCGGGAGATAAGCTCCCCTCCTCAAGAGAACTGGCCGTCACCTACGAGATCAACCCCAACACAGCCGCCAGAATCTATACGGAGATGGAACGGCAGGGACTATCCTATACCAGACGCGGCATCGGAACCTTTGCCACGGAAGACCCTTCTGTTTTGGAATATCACAGGAATCTTGAATTAAAACGCATCATCGGAGAATTCATTTCCGAGTTGGAATCCCTCGGTTGCAGGATCGAAGACATTCCCGGTTTAATTGAGGAATATAAGTAAAGAGAGAGAGGAACACGTATGAGTGTAACATGCACGAACTTAACCAAACGTTATTTTACAAAAACAGCTGTGGATCAGGTCAGCATGACCTTTGAACCCGGTCACATCTACGCATTGCTTGGTCCCAACGGCAATGGTAAGTCCACCCTGATGAAGCTGCTGAGCGGTCTTACATCCCGGACATCCGGAGAGATCACCGTTGATGGTCATCCCCTTTCCTACCGCGATAAGGCCAACATTGCGTTTGCACCAACGGAATCTATTTTCTTTGACTACATGAAGATTCGGGATGTGGGACGCTACTATCAGGACTACTTCCGCGACTTTGACCCAAGCTGCTTCCAGAGACTTCTGGTGGAGCTTGAACTCACCCCGGACATGAAGGTAAGAACCCTTTCCTCCGGTATGTTGGCAAAGCTTAAGATTGCAGCCACTCTGAGCCGCAAGGCAAGTCTCATCCTCCTGGATGAACCCTTAAACGGAATCGATCTTCTGACAAGAGAATCCATTCTTCATACCATCATTGCTCATGCTGACCCTTCCCGTGCCATGGTAATCTCCAGCCATATGGTGGAGGAACTGGAGGCAACGGTGGATACCGCCCTATTTATGAAGGAAGGCAGACTGATCTTATCCACCGATGTGGAGACCTTACGCGAGAAGGAGGGACTGTCCCTCGTCGATAAATACCGCCAGATCTACGGTCATGGCGAATTACTGAAGGAGGCAATGTAATATGCTTACAACGTTAAAATATGAATTTATGAAAAACCGGATCCTTTACGCCATCTTCCTTGGCGCTCTGGCCATCCTTGAGGTTGTATACCTTGCAATGGTGCCCTTCTATTCCGCAGACAGTAATCGCATTTATATTCCGATCTACCTTCTGATCCTTGCCGGCGTTTTCGCCTTTTTCATGATCTTTTTCAACGGGATCAGTATGTTCAGCCGAGATCTGAAGAGCAAGTCCGGGTATCTGGTCTATATGACTCCGGTGCCTGTTCCATCCATCCTTGGAGCCAAGATCCTTCTGGTATTTTTAAGCTCCATCATTTTTGGCCTTGGCTTCTTTGCGTTAGGACTTGCCGACCTTGAGCTTTTATCCGTCGTTGCCCATCGTTCCGACGAGAGCTTACGGTTCATCCTTCCGGATCTGATTAAGGTATTGCATTCCGATCATATGGTTCTGTTTTTCCTTAAGAAGCTGGTGCATTACGCTCTTTCCATTTTCAGCCTCTTATCCACTGTGTATTTTTCCATTGCTTTAAGTAATACACTGCTTCGTGGTAAAAAATTCGGCGGAGTGATCAGTTTTGTGATCTTCATTTCACTGACTCTCCTCTTCGGCTTTATTTCCAATGCCCTTCGCGTGAACCATATGTGCCAGAACCTTATGGAGATCTTTTTCGGGCTCCTCTGCTTTATCGGAACATCCTACCTTGTGGCAAAAAAGATCGATCTCTAATACATATCCTACACTGATATGATATGATATCTGTGTTACTGTTTATTCAGAAAAAAAGGAGCGTACACTATGAATTTAACACTGATCATTCTTTTAGCGATCCTGGCTGTTATTGTGATCTTCGTGATCGCAACCTATAACAGCCTCGTCCGTGGCAAGAACAATGTAGAGGAGGCATTTTCCACCATGGACGTTTACCTTAAGAAACGTTTCGACCTGATTCCGAATCTGGTGGAGACCGTCAAGGGCTACGCCTCACACGAGAAGGAGACCCTAGAGCGTGTTATTGCTGCAAGGAATTCCATTGCCAGCGCCACGAACACCTCCGACAAGATCGAGGGTGAGACTGCTCTTTCCGGCGCCCTTCGTCAGATCTTTGCTCTTTCCGAGAGCTATCCGGATCTGAAGGCGAACCAGAATTTCATGGATCTTTCCGGTCAGCTGAAGCTGGTTGAGGAAGACATTGCCAACGCCAGAAAATACTACAATGCTGTTGTAAAACGCTTTAACAACCTGACTATGACATTTCCAAGCAACATCATTGCCGGTATGTTCCACTTTGAAAAACAGCCGATGTTTGAAGTAGCCGATGCCGCAGAGCGTGAAAATGTCAAGGTTTCATTCTAGGAGAACCATATGAACAAAAAGAAACACTCCTTCCTGCAGGCGGCAGTGCTGCTTTTTGCACTGGCAATGGCGGTTTTTCCATTATCCTCTCATCCGGTCAAAGCCTATGCGGATAATGTTACCACCGGCATGGAGACAAAGTCTTTCGATGTCAAAGCCACGGTCAACAAAGCCAACACCACCCATGTGCAGGAGACCATCACCGTTGATTTCACCAGCCCGCATCACGGCATTACAAGGGATATCCCGGTTGCCCGGGGGCTGCGCTACGAGATCAAGAATATCCATGTCGGCGGCAGCTATCACTACGACACCGATACCGACAGCGATTATCTGACCATTCGCATTGGCGATAAGGATAAGACCCTCACCGGAACCTATACCTACAAGTTGAGTTACGACCTGGTTGCCTATCGGCAGAATTCGAAGGAAGACCAGATCCTTCAGTTAAATCTCCTTCCCACCGGTTGGGGAACCGATATCGATAAGGTAACCTTATCCCTTACCATGCCTTCTGCCATTGACTGGCATCAGATCTATCCCTACTACGGTCCCTATGGCAAAAGCATAAAGAACTGGAATGACACCTTTGACTACACGGTAAGCTCCGATGGGAAGGTCCTTACCATGGAGGGCTCCAACATTCCCCTTCACTATGGTCTTACCGTCCGCGGCAACCTGGAGAAGGGCTATTTTTCAGAACAGCCTTCCTACGTACAGGCCCATCGGTTCAAGCTGATCCTTGGTATCGTCCTCGGCATTCTGGCCATCGCTTTTTCCATTCTGCTCTGGCTGAAGTACGGCAGGGATCCTCAGTTGACCCCAACGGTGGAGGTGCGTCCGCCGGAGGATATGACCCCGGCAGAAGTCGGATACTATATCGACGGATCCGCTGACCAGGGAGATCTCACCTCCATGTGGCTCTACTTCGCCTCAAAGGGATATATCCGTGTCCATGAATATAAGAAGGACAAATATGAGCTGACCAAACTAAAGGATCCGGATGACGCCTTACCGGAATTTGCAAGACCGCTCTTAGAGGATCTTTTCAAAAATAAGGATACGGTCAAGCTTTCCAAGATCCCACAGCGATATGCCAAGACCGTTGAGGTTGCCTCTAAGAGTCTGGAGCTGCACTGCACAAAAAAACATGGAGAGGTCTTCTCTGACGCTTCCGTCGGATCACAGATCCTCTGCTCCTTCCTGTTGTGTCTGGCTGTCTGGGGAATCTGGTTCATCCATCCGTTTTTTGTTGCACTGATCTTCGCAGCTCTTGCATTAGCTGCCCAGTGCCTTACCATTTACGGTGTCCAACACAAATATACCAAAGGTGGCAAGCTCTTCTTTGTTCTTGGAGGACTCTTCGGAATCGCCGTCCTTGGCTACACCTTTTATATCCATCAGGCCTTGGTCCGCAATTTTGCCCTGACGGTTCCCCTCTTTGCAGGGCTGCTGCTTGCCTTCTTCCTGAATGCGTTTATGACAGCCATTTCCAGAGAACAGGTACAGCTGCAGGGACGCCTTTTAGGATTCCGTACCTTCATCAAGGAGGCTGAATATGACAAGATCAAAGAACTGGTGGATCAGGATCCGGAATACTTCTTCAACATCCTGCCCTATGCGCAGGTTCTCGGTCTTACCACACAGTGGACCAATCATTTCCTGAAACTGGATCTGCAGCAGCCTTCCTGGTACAGTTCCTATCGACCGGGAGACGCGTTTACCACCTATATGTGGGTTCACAGCATGAACACGGCGTTCTCTTCTGCTTCTCTTCCGGTTTCATCCACTTCCGGCAGTGCCGGCGGTGGAAGCTTTAGCGGTGGCGGAAGCTTCTCCGGCGGAGGTTTCGGAGGCGGTGGAGGCGGTGGCTGGTAAACCGCCCCAACGCAAACGATCACCGGTTCAAAACGGAACCGGTGATCGAAGATACATTCATTATGTTATTGGACATCCTGCATCATTGCAAGGATGTCCTTTTTCTTATGGTAAAAAAGCTCCGCAAGTGTGGGATCAAAATGCGTTCCACCGTCGGAACGGATGAGCGCCAGCGCTGTCTCAGGATCCATAACCTCCTTATAGACACGGGGCGAAACCAGAGCATCAAACACATCGACAATGGCCATAATACGGGCACACAACGGGATATCCTCTCCGGCTGCTCCCGTAGGATAGCCTGTCCCGTTCCACTTCTCATGATGATAAGTGGCAATCTCCTCTGCCATCTTCTGATAGGAGGGATGCTGACTTGCCATGATCTCCCGGGCGAGCCTGCCACCCAGCACCGCATGGCTCTTCATTACCTCAAACTCCTCATCCGTCAACTTCCCGGGCTTGTTCAAGATCCGATCGGGAATCATGATCTTACCCACATCATGAAGTGTGGAACAGATCACCATCTGCTCGATCCTCTCGTCCGTCAGTTCCTTCTTGTGGTAACCGTTCTCCCGGGCCGCGCTGGCGAGGATCCAGATAAAGCCGGTGGTCAGCTTCACATGCTGGCCATTTCCCCCGCTTCTGGTCTCGATCAGTTCCGCCATGGAGGCAACGATCTGTCGAAGAAGGGATATCTGTTCGCCTGCCGGCTGATGCACTTCTGCGGATAATGCATTTTTATTTCTTGTAAAAAAATGAAAATTCATAATCCCTGCTCATCCTGTTCTAACGTCTTCGTCTGTCATGAAGCTGATAATACTGCGCCTTGCGCTGATACATCATCTGCTCCGCCTCATGCTGGATCTTCGGTCGTGCAGTAGAATCCTCCGCCCAGCTCCAACCGAGAGAGATATTGATGGTGGACTCTCCCAGCTGCTGTAACCGTTTCTCCATTATATCCTCAAATTCCTCTTTTGAGAATCCTGAGAAGGTCAGGATAAACTCGTCTCCACCCACACGATAGAGCTTGCCGCCCTCATACAGATCCGACAAAAGACCTGCCGCCTGAATGATCAGCTGATCTCCCCGAACGTGACCGTAATGATCGTTGGTTGCCTTCAACCCGTTAAGATCGGCATAGATCATTCCCAGAGAATCCTGTCCTTCTTCCACGCCCACAATATCCTCATCAAAGGCATTCCGGTTCCCGCAACCTGTCAGCTGGTCCTCTCGTGACAGCCTTGTGAGCTGGTCAATGAGATTCTCGTTGCGCATTTCGGCTGCAAGGAAAAGTCCGATGGTCTGAAGCAGATACCTTGTATTGATCAGCTCCAGCTCCTGATAGTTATTGATTCCGAAGTAACCGATCACCTTATCCCGGTCATAAAGCATAACCACCATGACCTTCTTGATGTTGTACCGGTTCATGATCTCTGCACCCAAAGGCGCCTTCTCCGTCAGATCCGGCGTATTACGGATGATGGCGACCCCATCCTTGTCCATATAGTCCTTCCACCAGCCGATGTTCTTTAAAGACCTTCTCCGGAAGGCAGAATGCTCTCTTGGGACTCCGGGTAGGCACCACTCCTGTACAATGCTTGCTGTCTCATCATCGCAGGTCGCCAGATAGATGCGATCCGGATGAATCACCCGGCTCATTTCCTTCATGATCTTGGAGACAGCTCCCAGGAAGGTACTCTCCTCATGAAGCATCCGCGCACAGTTCAGGATGACATTATTGGTCCTCTCGTTGATGACCTTCATCTCTTCCATGGTTCGGCATTTTCCCTGTTCCTTATCCAGCTTGTTGAAGTGAAGCTTGCGGAACTCTTCGATGGGGACCGGCTTTGAATACAGATATCCCTGGAAGTAGGTCGCCGGAAAATGACGAAGGAAGTCCATCAGTTCCTTTGTCTCCACACCCTCGATACAGATAGACTTACCGGTGCTTGAAACCGTGTTGGTCAGTCCATTGATGATGTTCTGATCCACATCGTTCCCCAGAATATCCTTGATAAACTGCCGATCGATCTTCACCTCGTCAATGGGCATCTTGCGTAGAAGATTCAGAGACGAATACCCCGTTCCAAAGTCATCCAGAGCAAAGCGGATACCTTGGGAACGAAGGGTGCAGACCTTGTCCCGAAGCATATTTTCATCCAGAATACGACAGCGTTCTGTCAGCTCCAGACACAGATTGATCGGATTATATCCGGTCTCCTCCAGAATCCGCATCACATCATCCGCGAAATTACTGCGCTCGACCTGCGCATAGGAGAGGTTCACATTCACGATGAAAGACGGATCCTTCTCTGCAAAAGGCTTCGCATCCATACATGCCTGCCGCAGGATCCATGCTCCCAGATCCGGGAACACACTGTCCTTCTCAAGGACGGAAATAAAGTCCTTGGGACAGACCTCTCCGTAGGTATCATTCCTCCATCGGATCAAAGCCTCCATTCCCGCCAGTGTTCCATCCTTAACGCGAACGATGGGCTGGTAGCACAGGTAAAATCCCTTACAGCCGTCAATCACGCTTTCCCGGATCACATTCAGTTCCTCGACCCAGTGCTTGTTCTGATCCGTCATCCTGTTATGAAATTTCACCAGTTCTCCCTGATGATTGTCTTTGGATTCAAAATACGTATATAACAGACAGGAGTAAACCGTATGGGAACTGATATCAAAAGACTCCACCGGCATAATTCCTCCTGCAAGGAACAAATGGATCCGGGAGTCCTCCACAAGAATACCCCGTTTGGTACAATTGCGAAGCAGGTCATATTCTTCCTGCAGCTCGTCCATTGTCTTCGTATGAGAAAGGATGGCAAACTTCACGCCCTCCATTCGATAAATCATACAATCAGATCCGAACTGATGTCGAAGTAGCTCTGAAAAAGCAAGCAGAACCTGATTGCCGAAAGAATAACCGTATACGTCATTAATTTCCGCAAAACGCGAACTTCCGATGATCATCACCGTTCCGGCCTTACGGTTCTTGCGGTGCTGCTTCAGATCATTAAAAAAAGCGTATAGATTCGGGAGTCCCGTTACCGTATCAATTCTAGACTGAATACCGTAGTTGATAATGGTGCCTGCAAAGTACAAAGGATGGTGCTTCTCGTCACAGATGGTGCTACCACTGCACTCGCAGGTAATATAGTTCCTGTTTTGGTCTTTGACCCGGTAACGGATGCACAGGCTGTCCTTTTGGCCTCCGCTGACAGCTTTGAACTCGTCAAAGACAAACTTCTGATCCTCCGGATGAACCTTCTCAAGCCAATCCAACCTGGTGCCTTCTACCACTTCTCCCGGAAGTCCGAGAACCTTCACCGCGGTCTTAGACCAGCAGGTGATACCTTTCTCCATATCGTAGATGAAATAATAACGTCCATCGTTGGATTCAGAGAGAGCCGCAAGAAGCCCAGTCAATATAATAGAATGATCCGTAACGCCGGCCTGATTGTTCATGATTGTTTCCCCCTCAATTCCTCACAGGTGAAAAAGTCCAATATGAAGTCATTATACAGCAAAAGCCAACCCTACACTAGGTAAAAATCCGTTTATTGATTATCAATTTTTAGCTTTAAATCCTCAAGGTACTCCCAACGGTCCATCTTCTCTTCCAAACACTGTTCCGTCTCTTCCTTTTCCTTCTGAAGAGAGGCAAGTTTACCGTAGTCGGAAGCGTTCTTTCCCATTTCCTGCTCCAGCTCTTCCAGTTTCTCCTCCAGGGCAGCGATCTCTCCCTCAATGGACTCGTAGTCCCTCTGCTCCTGGTAGGTGAACTTCAGCTTTTTTTCGTGGGTCCAGGTAGACCTGGAATCCCGAGGGGCGGTGGCTGCTTTCCCGGTTGCTCCTCCCGCCAGATCTCCCACCACATCGACGCCGACTTTGGCTGCCTTTCTGGCATAATCGCTGTAGCCGCCCTCATAACCCTTCAGGGTGCCATCGGGGCAGAAGGCAAAGATCCTTCCCACAATACGATCCAGGAAATATCGGTCATGGGAAACCACAAGCACGATTCCCCGGAAACGATCTAAAAAGTCCTCCAGCACCGCCAGAGTCTCTGTATCCAGATCGTTGGTGGGCTCATCCAGGATCAGTACATTCGGTGCTTCCATCAAGACCCGAAGAAGGTTCAGACGGCGTTTTTCTCCACCGGAAAGCCTTGCGATCCTTGCATACTGCTCCTCCGGCGGGAACAGGAACTCATCCAGCATGGCAGACGCAGAGATCAGTCCGTCTTCCGTACGGACATACTCCGCTGTGTTCTTGATATAGTCGATCACCCGCAGATCCGGGTCCATATAGGCCAGGCCATCCTCCGGATGATTGGAGATCTCCTGGGCATAGTAGCCGATACGGATGGTGGAACCGATGGTCACACGACCTGCATCCGGCTCCAGCTGACCGGTGATGATCTTCATCAGAGTGGTCTTACCGGCACCGTTTGTTCCAAGAATACCGATCCTGTCATTTTTCTGAAAATGATAGCTGAAATCCCGGATAATGGTCTTGTCTCCGAAGGACTTGCAGATATCTTCCAGTTCAATGGTCGTATTTCCCATTCTCGTGGCGATAGAGCCCATTGCAAGCTGTCGGTCGGTAACCGGTGCCTTCTGATCCCGCAGGGCCTCATATCGCTGGATATGCGCCTTCTGCTTCGTAGAACGGGCTCTCGCCCCCCTCTGCATCCAGGCGATCTCCTTCCGAAGGATCGACTGCCTCTTTCGCTCAGCGGCATTGGCATATTCCATCCGCTGATCCTTCAGCTCCAGATAACCGGTATAATTTGTCTCATAACTGTACAGTGCACCGCGACTGACTTCCACGATCCGGTCTGTCACCGCATCCAGGAAATACCGGTCATGGGTGATCATGATCATAGAACCGGTAAAACTCCGCAGGTAGTCCTCCAGCCACTCAACCATGGCAATATCCAGATGGTTCGTAGGCTCATCCAAAATCAGCACATCACATGGAGCAAGCAGAACAGCCACCAGAGCCGCCCTTTTCCTTTGACCGCCGGAAAGTTCACCGATCTTCTGTTCCAGATCCAGGATACCGAACCGTCCCAACAGGGATCTTGCCCCGGCCTCAACATCTCCTACCGAAGATTGGGCTGCAGTGCTCTGATTGGCCAAGGCACGTCTTCGTACTGCCGTCAGCACATCAAGCTCCGGATCAAAGTCCGGGGTCTGGGAAAGATAACTGATCACAAGCTGGTTCTTCTTAATGATCTCTCCCTCATCCGGCTCCTCCTCACCTGCCAGGATCCGAAGAAGGGTGGACTTACCGGTTCCGTTGACACCGACGATTCCGACCTTTTCTCCTTCCTGCAAGGAAAAGGATGCTTCCTTCAGAAGCATCCTGCCTGTATAACTCTTACTGATCTTTTCTGCATTGATAATGCTGCTCAAACCGTTTCTCCTGCCTATACTAATGACTTAAATCCATACTTTAACAGCTGCTGTTGCCGTTTCTCCTGATCGATCCTGTCCAGACGCATCTCCTCAAAGGAATGCTTAAGCTCCACATCCCGCTTAATGGTAGCAAGCTTTTTACTTAACAGTCCCTCTTCCCGATGCTCTGTCATGGCCTTAAGAGGGCTTCGCTTGATGCCCAGTTCTTCCTTCCAGAAAGAAGTCAGCTGCTTTTTCGCCTTGTCGTCCGGATAGGAATCAATGGTCCTATAGATCTCCTCCAGGGTACCATACTCCTCCAACAGCGGAGCCGCTGCTGAGGCCACACCCTTGATCCCCGGAATATTATCCGATGTATCGCCCACAATCCCCTTCAGATCCGGGATCTGATGAGGCCATACATCATATTCACTGTGACAGATCTCCGGTGTGACTTCTACCGCTTTATCCGGAATGGTCATGGTCTCTTTGTCATATCCGAACAGACTGCCATAACGGTTCATGATCGCATCCGCATTCTCCTGCTTGGTCTGGATCAGCCACAGTCTCGTGTCATCACTGACCAGCTGAAGGTAATCGTGATCCTTTGTGATAATGTAGGTGGGCTGCTGCTTCTCATACTTTGCGGCAGCGGAACCAGCAAGATCATCCGCCTCATAGGTGTCGCTCATCTCAACGGCGAATCCCATCTCCATCAGCATTTCCTCCATCTGGGTAAACTGCTGCTTAAGCGGAAGGGGGGTCTCGGAACGGTTCCCCTTGTAATCTGCATACATCTGACGACGGAAGGTATCTCTTGTGGTATCAAAACAGATGAGCATATGCGTAGGCTTCTGCTCCTTTATGATCTTGTCCAGAGTCCTCATCATCGTGTACATGGCATTGGTATAATAGCCGTCATGCTGCATGATCTTCGGATAGTATTTTTCCCGTTCCTCATCGGTCTTGGCAAAGAGGATCTGCTTAGGCAACATTCCATAATAGGAAGTCACCAGCATGGAACTTCCGTCTACGATGATAAACTTATCCATAAATTACTCCTTTATTCTTCAAATCGCACCTGTCGCCGCGGCAACGTCAGTTTCAACAAAAATGCTACGACCAATCCCACGAAAAATCCGCCCAGATGCGCGTAAAGATCAATACCTGTTGAATAGAATCCCGGAGCCAGTGACAATAACAGTCCGAGGAGGACCCGAGGCAACGGAAATGCTTTTCTCATATGGGAATCCAGAGCAAAGATCACGAAGCTAGCCATAATTCCAAAGATCGCTCCGGAAGCACCGGCGCTGATGCCCGGATCGGCACTTCCCATATCCATAAACAGCGACAGAAGATTACCTCCAATGCCACTGATCAGATACAGCAGCAGAAAACGGATCCTGCCAAAGTATAGTTCCACGATCTGACCGATCACAAGCAGGGAGATCATATTGCTCGCAAGGTGATTCCAGCCAAAATGCAGGAACATGGCGGTAAACACCCGCCAGAATTCCCCTTTCATCACAAGGGGAAGATACTGCGCGCCAAAGCGGATCGCGACCCGGTTGTTCTCGCTGCCGCCCTGCAACATTTCAAGCCCGTATATAATTAAATTGATTCCAATAAGAAGGACCGTGATCCACGGTATTTGGAACTGTCGTTTCGTCATAACATCTCCTAACCAGGACTCGCCTGTTCACCTATTATAACGGAATCCCAATAAGAGTTTCAAGCAACGTAAAAGCAGCAGTCAGGAAATGACTGCTGCTTTAGGGGAGTATAAATGTTTCATCGAAATTATTAAGGGGAGTATTTCGACGAAACTTAGTATACCACAAATCGTTTTCTTGTAAAGAGGGAATTTTATTTTTTTAAACACAATCTCAAAAAAGTGTACAAAAATACCTCAAAAGAAAGCGAATGGATACTCGGTATCATCAAGACATCTACAAATTATACTACTACTTCCACTGCAAAAGTACAAGCCTCTTTTACACTTCCCAAAGGGAAAGTACCGGGGTAGATGCACCGGTCATTTTCGGATCCGGATCTACCACCTCATAGCCCCGGCTCTCAAGGAACTCCTTGACCTCAAGCGCAAGCTGAAGGCCGTGAATCGAACCGGACATTGCCACACTCTTCTTCGTCTCCTTCGGTGTCTCCTCCGGTGTCGCTACTGTCTGCTCCACCTCCTGGGCAGAAACCGTAACGTTGATCCCGTAACCCTTTTCATTCAGATGCTTGACGATCTGAGCTCTCGGATCCAGCACCTTGCCCTGATGGATCAGTGTAACCTTATGGGTGGCACCCGCCATTGCCTCCGGGGTTGCCACGTTCTCAGCGATCTCGTCACAGATCCGGTTAAAAGGAAACAGATACAGAGAACCAGACATCCGGGTATCATGTCCCTTTTCCTTCACCGGGATCACCTGCATCTTACATTCCAGCTCATACATCGGCTGAATGATATCCAGATTCTCCGGAGCCTTACCATCTGACTTCTTCCAGCCTTTTTTCGCCCAGGAGCTGTGCCAACTCTTGATTCCCTGCACCACCTGGTTACTGTCGGCGCAAACCTTCGCCGTCGCTCCCTCCGGAAGCTGACGAAGCGCCTCAAGAACCGCTGTCAGCTCCATCCTGTTATTGGTGGTATCCGGATCACAGCCATAAGCCTCTTCGATAATGTTACGGTCCTCATCCAAGATCACATAACAGTAACTTCCCGGTCCCGGATTACCGGAACAGGAACCGTCGGTATGAATTTCATAGGTCATATCATGCCCTCCCGATTTCTAAAATATGGACTAGTATATCATTTCTTGCCACTATTATGAAACTGTGATATTCTCAGATTTGATTGACAAATATAGAGGATATAATATGAATAAGAAAACAAAACATATCATTGTGATCGCTATCCTGACGGTCTGCATAATCTTTGGCCTTAGCCGTTTCAAGGTTCAATCTGTCTCCGACTATAAAAAAGAACAACAGCAGACAGCAAAGGCTCTTAAGATCCAGACAACAACCTCCGACGGGGAATTGACATCGTCTTCCGGGGAAAAGGCATCTTCCGGAAAGAATGCATCAAAGAAGCATTCTTCTAAAACAAAGAAACCTCCAAAGAAGGATGCTACAGACTCCGAAAAAGCGTCAACTAATCCTTCCAAGGAAGACGCTAAGAAAGATGCCAAGAAAGATACTAATAATCATACTAACAAAGATACAAACAAAGCATCTAAGCATAAAAAGAAAACAAAAACTGACACATCCACTCCTCGGAAAAAGAAGTCAAACGAGAAGGATCCAGAAGATTCTTCCGGAAAAAAGGAGAAGGAATCCCCTTCTTCTGATGAAAAGGAGATCAACTGCACCATCTCCATCATCTGCCCTGTTTTATCCGAGGATCCATCCCAGATGCGTCAGGCTTACCGAAGCTATATTCCGGCCAGCGGAGTTTTGTTGGAGACTTCTACCGTCACCATCAAGGAGGGGGATTCTGTTTTTGACCTGCTAAAGGCAGTCTGCCAGGCCAAGGGCATTGCCCTTGACGCAGAGTATTCCTCCCTATACAGCGGAAGCTATGTTCGCGGCATCGGCCACCTCTATGAGCGTTGCGCCGGCGATATGAGCGGTTGGCTCTACAAGGTGAACGGCGTGATCCCGCAGAAGGGAGCATCCAATTATAAGTTAAAGGACAACGACAACGTGGTCTGGGGTTACACGGTGAACGGAAGAGGCATGTGATATGAACAAACACTTTGTCATGCACTCGTATCACCCCGCTGTCAGCGGACTTTTCCTTCTGCTTATCCTGGTGATTACCATGCTTACCCTCCATCCCCTGCTCCTTGTGACCTCTCTTGTCACCGGAACCGTAACCGGATCCCTTTACTACGGCAGAAACTTTTTCAAGCGAGGGCTTTTCCTTGGTGTATCGGTCGGTCTCTACGCTGTTTTGATCTATCCGATCTTTAACCACAACGGAAGCACTCCCCTTTTTTACATCAATCAGATGGCCGTCACGAAGGAAGCCTTTGTCTACGGTATCACTATGACCACCCTTCTGGTCACAGTCTTCCTCTGGTGTGAGGTGGGACGTGCTCTGTTAGACAGCGAACGGCTGCTGTATCTTGTGGGAAAGCTCTTCCCATCCCTTGGACTGATGCTTTCCATCAGCTTTCGCTTTCTTCCCATGCTTGCCCATCGCCTCACCCGGATCCGACAGGCTCAGAGAGGAATGGGACGCCGCCGGGAAGATCTTTCCTTTCTCATGAGATGCAAACTTCTGAGCAAAGAGATCTCTACGCTTTTGTCTCAGACCCTTGAGATCACAGCCGCCTCTTCCATCTCCATGGAAAGCCGCGGATATGGTGTTACAAAACGAACGGCCTACACCCGTTTCACCTTCCGAAAAAGCGACGGCCTGCGCTGCCTTATCCTTGTTCTACTGGGCAGCCCCGTGCTTTACCTTGTGCTGTCAGGAAGCTTTCAGGTGAACTTTTTCCCTGATCTGAATCTTTCTGATCTCAACCCACAAATGATCTTAGGCTGGCTGCTGATGTGCCTTCTGGCGCTCTATCCGGCACTGGCTGAATGGATTCATCATATGAAGGACAAACATGCAACAAACCATTCTATCTCTTGAAAATTTAAGTTTTACCTATCCCGGGGATCATCATCCGGTACTCTCGGACATCAGTCTGACCTTAAAAGAAGGGGAGATCACCCTTCTTTGCGGTGCCTCCGGCTGTGGAAAAAGCACCCTTCTCTCCCATATGAAAAAGGATCAGATTCCCTTCGGTACCGGAAGTGGCAGGATCCTGTTTGAGGGACAGGAGCTTGAGACCATGTCCGACCTGGACAGTGCAAGACGGATCGGCTATGTGGGACAGGATCCGGACAGTGGTATCGTCACCGACCGGGTCTGGCACGAGCTGGCCTTCGGTCTGGAAAATCTCGGTGTCCCCACCGATGAGATCCGCCGGAGAATCGCCGAGATCTCTGAATACTGCGGCATTACATCCTGGTTTGACAAAGATATCAACCAGCTTTCCGGCGGACAGAAGCAGATCCTGAATCTTGCCGGTGTTCTTGTGATGCAACCCCGTCTTCTGATCCTGGATGAACCCACATCCCAGATGGATCCCATTGGTGTCCGTCGCTTTGTGGATCTTCTTTCCCGGCTAAACCAGGAGCTTGGCATTACCATGATCCTTTGCGAACAGCATCTGGAGGAAGTCCTTCCCATTGCCGACCAGTTGCTGATCCTGGAGGAAGGACGGCTCATTGCCTCAGGACCGGTAGACAAAGCCCACGAACTGATTCGCCAGGGACGGTCTGCCACCGGGCATCCTCTTGCAGTGGAAGGTGCCATGCCATTAGCCCTTTGTGTCTACCTTGGCCATCCCTTTGCATCGGCTTTGGCCCCGGCTCCCTGGTCCATTCGCTGTGGGAGAAGCCTCTTACGAAGACAGCTGTCCCCGGAGGCATCCCGCTCCGGGGAGAAGAAGCCTTCCTCCCGAAGGCATCCTGAGAAAAAAGAAAAGCCTGCCGTTTTTGCCCGGGATCTTTGCTTTTCTTACGAGAAAAACACATCGGTCCTTGACCACCTTACCCTCTCGGTGTATCCGGGGGAATGCTACGGTCTGCTGGGTGGAAACGGTAGTGGCAAATCCACTGCCCTTAAGGTGCTTGCCAACATTCTTCCGAAAAAAAGCGGCAAAACAGACTGCCGGGGCAAGGTCCTTTATCTGTCACAGGATCCCAGAGATCTGTTGACCGAGGTCACTGTGGAGGATGAGCTGGCGGAAGCCTTCTGGGGCACCGGAAGCTCTCCTTCCGACATGGAAGAGACGATCACGTCCATGCTGGAGAAAATGGGGCTTTCCCACTGCCGCAATATGAATCCCATGGATCTCTCCGGCGGTCAGCAGCAGCGCCTCGCCCTTGGCAAGCTTCTGCTGCTGGAGCCTGAGATCCTGCTACTGGACGAACCTACCAAGGGACTCGACAGCGGCTTCAAACAGCACCTTCAAGAGATCCTGACAAGCCTTCTTGCCGAAGGCATGACCCTTCTCCTTGTCAGTCATGACTTAGAGTTTGCCGCAAGGATCTGCGACCGGGTGGGACTTCTGTTTCAGGGCCGAATCACAAGCGAGGGCAGCGTAAGAGAATTTTTTACAGAAAATGCCTTTTACACCACCGCTGCAAGACGTATGACAAGAAATATCCTGCCGGACTGCATTTTTCCGGAGGATATTCTTGCCCGCCTGAAAAAGGAGGAGCCGAATGGGTAAAAGAACATATTCTCCCAGAACCTATGACTGGGAAAAGGCCATGAAGGAGGCAAAACGCTTCGGATTTTTACGAAGAACACTGTTTTTTCTTGCCCTTCTTCTCCTCTTTGCCCTTGACCTTCTGCTGTTTCGCGGTGGAAACTATATGCTGCTTTCCATGCTGATGCTACTGACCTTTATCCTGATCAGTTTTCTTCGGTATGAGCATAAGAAGCCCCGTGCCAGGGAGATGGTCCTCCTCTCCTCCATGGTGGCCTTAACGGTGGCATCCAATGAGGTCTGCACCCATACGATTCCCCTTCATGCCGGAACCGCCATGGTGATCTTAAGCGGTATCAGTCTCGGCCCGGGAGGTGGCATGATGATCGGCATGCTTTCCAGATTCCTTTGCAATTTCTACGATGGGCAGGGAACCTGGACTCCATGGCAGATGGCAGCCTGGGGACTCATGGGCGCCCTTGCGGGGCTATGCTTTAACAAGCCCCTTCATAAAAGCACCTGGAAAGCCTCCACTCTTGCCCAACGCCTTGGCCTGGGCAAGGAACACAGCTTTCGGATGGTACTGGGGCCGGTTCTTATGATCCTTTTTTCCTGGATCCTTGCCTACGTCTCCTACCTCCTCTGGCATCTGCCTTCGGAGTCCTTCTGGGGCTGGAGACTGTACGCATTTGGTTTCGCCGGTCTGCTGGCGGGAGTTTTCGTCCAAAGAAGCCGCCTGAGCGCCGATACCATTACCGTAACCCTCTTTACCTTTTTTATGGTTCTCATCGTATATGGAGGGATCATGAACGCTGCCTCCCTGTTGATGCAGTCCTCCATGAGCATTGGTATCGTTTTAAACGCAAAGGAACTGCGGGGGATCTATCTTACGGGTCTGCCCTATGACCTTGCCCACGCTGCCGGAGCCGCATTTGTTGTCTTTTTATTTGGAGATTCCCTGCTTGCCCGTCTGGAGCGCATTCAGACCAAGTATGGTATCTTAATAGATCTGTAACGATTGTTTTATTTAAGAAAGGAGTACACATGAAACTCAAGAAAATTTCTGCTCTTCTCCTGGCTGCTGCCCTGCTTTTTACTGCAGCTCCACAGGCCGCAATTCCTGCTTTTGCAGAAGAGACCACAGCAACAACGGGGGCTGCTGTTGAGGTAACCGACAGCTTTGATGCCTATCAGGTCGACACCAAGGGCGCTGCTGCAAAAGTAGCCACCTACAAGACAAAGCTCGCACAGCGGGTCTACGACAAGGCATTTAAGGACAGAGCGGAAAAGGGCATCTATCCGGGGCTTGAGGACACCGATGCCTTATATGTTGTCTTCACATTAAAGCGCAGCGGATACAAGAACGACAGCTTCTACAAGAAGGTCGCTTCCAAGATCACATCCCAGGCCAAGGCCATCAAGAAAAACGGCAAGGCCACAGGAAACTTCTCCGGCGAGAAGGTGACCTTCTCTCTTAAGACCTACGCAACTCCATCTTCCTGGGGCAGCGTCGAAACAGAAAAGCATCTTGCCAAGATCGCTTTATGCGCTACTTCACTCGGTTTAAAGGCAGACAACCTCGGTGGCCTGAACCTCATCAAAGAGATGGCAAAAAAGAGTAATTACGAGGCATCCTACAACTATCCCACCTCTCGCGATATGATGATGCTCCTTGCCATCGGCAACGGAGATTACAAGCTGCCCACCGGCGCTTCCTATGTTACCCGTAACCAGCTCATCGACATGCTGACAGGGGATTCTCTGGATCAGAACATCAAGGACAGCTACGGCATTGTTGACGCTCCTGTTATGATGATCTCTCCTCTTATGCCATACTACACCTCCAGCAAGGACGTTGCCGCTGCCTACAAGAAGGTGGATGACTTCGTTGCAACCGAGGGAAAGAAGACCGATGCGGCTACAAACTTTGTAAATAACCAGTACTCCATCGCACAGGTCCTTTTGACCATGGGCGAGGATCGACTTACATCCCTCGGCGGCTTTGACCGGGATCAGATCATCGCATACGCCAATAAGGCAGCAAAGGACGAGCTTGCCAACGAATCCTTCACCCGTCTTTCCCTGCAGCTCCTTCAGGCCTATACTTCCATGTCCTATGCCCTGAAAAACAGCAACAACACCCTTTACCGCAACATTGCCAACCCGGTAAAGACATGTAAGGCAGATAAAAAGTCTCTTACTCTGAAGAAGGGTAAAAAGGCCAAGGTTACCTTTACCATTACCTCTGCCGACAGCAGAGCCGCTTTCGGACCGGTCACCTGCAACACAAAGACCATCGCAAAGGTTGCCAAGATCGCAGGCACAAAGACAACCACCAAAAAGGTCACCATCACCTTAAAGGCTGTGAAGAAGGGAAGCAAAAACCTTGTTGTAACGGTTGCCGGCAAGAAAGCCACCGTTAAAGTTAATGTTAAATAATTGGTGTTTTCCTTATATGTTAACCTGATGCGCATTTTTGGTTGACATTAAAATCATAAACTCCTATACTTTTCTTCGGGTTTGATACCCTAGAAAGTATGGGAGTTTTTTATGTGTCAATTTACAAACGTTTCAGAACTTGCTGATGCAATCATCGACGGATTCCGGATCACAAGAGAGATGGATACCTCTCTTCTTCTTCAGGCGGATCTTCCAACCCTCAGTAAAGAGGCAAACCGCATCCGAAAGGCTTTTTTCAGGGATCATATCGATCTTTGCACCATCATCAGCGGACGATGTGGAAAATGCAGCGAAGACTGCAAATTCTGCGCGCAATCCGGTCACAGCCACACCAGCTGTGAAGAGCACCCTCTTTTGGACGAAGAATCCATCTTAAATGAGGCAAAGGGCAATCAGGAGGCATTGATCGATCGTTTCTGCATCGTCAACTCCGGTTACGGACCAACCGATGAGGATTTTGAAAAGCTCGTTTCCATCTATACCAAAATGGATGAGGAACTACAGATCAAATTCTGTGCATCCCTTGGTTTCCTGACCGACGAACAGTTACATCGCCTTCATCAGGCAGGCGTCGATCGCATCCACTGCAACATTGAGACATCTGAGCGGTTTTTCCCCAGCATCTGTACCACCCACAGCTTTTCCGACAAACTTGCTAACATAAAGCGAGCCAAAGCCGAGGGCTTTACCATCTGCTCCGGCGGTATCATTGGTATGGGTGAGACCTGGCAGGATCGACTGGATATGGCTCTGACTCTGTCCGAGCTTCAGGTGGACTCCATCCCAATCAATTCCCTGATGCCCATCCAGGGAACCCCTTTCGGCGACCTTCCACGTCTTTCCGAGGAGGATATTCTTCGTACGGTTGCCATCTTCCGCTTTATCAACCCTTCCGCCCACATTCGTCTGGCCGGAGGACGGGCACTGATGGCAGAGGACGGAAAAGCCTGCTTTACCGGCGGAGCCAGCGCCAGCATCACCGGCGACATGCTCACCACCTGCGGTTCCACCATTAAAAGCGACCGAAAGATGCTCTATGATCTTGGCTTTGACGTGACACCGGACTGGCTGAAGAAATAACATTCACTTACAACAAAGGAGAATACCATGAACAACAACGTTAAATTTATGACCACCACTGCGCTGATGACTGCATTGTTATGCATCCTTGGACCTTTTTCCATCCCTATCGGACCGGTTCCCATCTCACTTACCAACTTTGCGATCTATATCATTATGTATGTCGTAGGAACAAAAAGAGGAACCGTGGCATACCTGCTCTATCTCGCCCTTGGCTTTGCCGGTCTTCCGGTCTTCTCAGGCTTCCAGGGCGGCCCTGCCAAGGTCGTTGGACCTACCGGCGGATATCTGATCGGTTTCATTCCAATGGCTATCGTATGCGGTCTTGTCTTTAAGAATCACTACAAGAACATTGTTCTTTGTGTTGTTACAATGGAAGCTGCTACCTGGATCGCATACATCATGGGCTCCTTATGGCTTTCCTTCCAGACTCATATGACCATTCCGGCAGCCTTTGCAGCGGGTGTTTTCCCATTCGCCTTGGAAGACTTCGCCAAGATGGTCATTGCCGGTATCGTAGGACCTGTCCTTGTCAAAGCCCTTGCCCCCCTTGCTTTGACCGGCGATCACACAAAGGTTGCAGCATAATTCCCTTTAATTGTATATACAATTTAAAAGGATAACCGAAAATAAGGAAAAATATCCGATTTTTTTGTTAAAATCTTTTGAATCAATAAGCCTATACTAAAGATGTTTCTTCCAACGCCCTTCAATGGGAAAGGACGTACGATATTTTGATGATCGGGTCTAGCGGCCCACACAGAAAGGAGTACAACATGGAAACATTAAAGGCAACAACAAGAGATCTTAAGGACAAGGCCAGAAAGCTCAGGAGAGAAGGCTTTATCACCGCTTCCCTCTCCGGACATGCTCTGGATCATTCCCTTTCCCTTCAGATCAATGCCAATGAGGCGAATATCTTCGCCGCCGGACATCATGTCGGCAGTAAGGTTACATTGAACGTTGACGGCAGTGATCATACCGTTATGATCAAGTCCATCGACAGAGATTATATGAACAGCAAATTACTGGATATGACCTTTCAGCAGCTTGTTGCCAATGAGAAGGTAAAAGGTGTTGCCGAGATCGTTCTGATCCACGAAGACAAGGCACAGGGTTATCTCACCCGTGATATCAGCACTATTGAATACAAAGCTTATCCAAAAGATATTGTAGATACCATTGAACTGGATGTATCCCAGTATCCGGTGGGCACTGAGCTTACCGTTGCAGATCTTCCTTTCTCCAAGCAGAAGGATGTAGATGTAACAAGCCCTGCTTCTTCCAGTGTTCTCCATGTTGCAGCTCATGCAAAGATGGACGCAGAGTCTGAGGCACTGCTGGAGGCTGACGAAGAGGCTGCCGCCGCAAAGGTTAGTGCATAATAATACAAGCCTGAAATGAATCGATAGAGAGGGCTGACCGCTATAAGCGGCCAGCCCTCTTTTTCCTTGTTATATAATACTATATTTTGTATTCACGACCCCCAAAAAAAAAGACGGCCAAACCGTCTTCTAAAAATATTCTTTAATTCATACAAGTACCTTCAAAACTTCATACAGTTAAGTTACCAAGTGCTATACACTTCTTGATCAAGCCTTCGATCTATTAGTGACAGTCAGCTGAACAGATTACTCTGC
>CAMGZH010000030.1 GCA_946182825.1 uncultured Lachnospiraceae bacterium | reverse complement strand
ATAAATATGAAAGATCCATTGTAGACTCGAGTGCTACGGCTGCAGTTTTTTATATGTCTTCGATTCTTTCCACAGAGGGAACCACAGACTATTGGCGAAAAGTAAATGCCATGCGCATGGAATATTATAAAACCACCGGAGTGGCATCACTTGGATGGGATGATTTTGCAGTTATGCTGGATGAGGCTGCCGGAAGCAAAAAAATTGATGGGATGAAGCCATCAGCCTGGCTGAAAGCGCAGGCGGTATCGGAAACAAATGGAGCAGAGGGGGATTATCTGCTTTGCGTATCGGAGAGACCTGCGGATTCATGGCCTTCGTTTATTGTGTCGTGCTGGAATCGATATACAGATGAAAATGGAGTTAAGAGGGAAAAACCTTATAAGAGCGCAAAGGTAGTGTTATCAGTAACGGATCCAACCGGAAAGAAAATAGCAAGTGGTAGTGTAACCATACCGTCCAGTGGTACCAAGCGGTATGATAAGGTGTATTCCGGTGGAAATTTTGACGGATTGGGACTTAAGAATTATACCACCATGAAAGTGACGGCCAAAACTACAGTCAATGGCAAGTCGCTTACCCAGACAACGTACCAGACTTATATAAAAGGTAATGCGGATAAGGATACGAACACAACCGTAATTATGCTGATCGGCAAGGATGGAAATATCAAAACAAATATCAAGGCAAAAGATTTCAAAGTATCGGGAGCCAAAAAAACCATAACAACCGGAATCAGCCGTGGAACGGTGGTAGTAAAAGGCAATCCGGGAAAAACATATACGATTAAGTATGGTGGAAAGACATATAAAATATCCCAACCAAGAGGTAGGAGAGTATATCCTTTTATAGTAGATTAGGCTGGAAGCCCTGTGAACATCATTTCACAGGGCTTTTTCAATAAAAATATTTTTCGTCTCACAATTTTACACAGATTTTACATAACTATGTGCATACATTTTACTTACAGATTCTATTCTAAGAATTGGCGAAGAATAGAATGAGAGAGGGATTTGTATGGACATTTTTAGTGTATTGAATATGATTGGCGGCTTATCACTTTTTCTGTATGGCATGAGTGTCATGGGAGACGGACTCTCCAAAATGGCCGGTGGTAAGCTGGAAGCGATACTTGAAAAGCTTACGAAAAAACGGATTTTTGCAGTATTGCTTGGAGCCGGAGTTACAGCTGTTATACAGTCTTCATCCGCTACGACCGTTATGGTAGTAGGTTTTGTCAATTCGGGAATTATGAAACTGTCACAAGCGGTAGGCATTATCATGGGTGCTAACATTGGTACGACCGTCACATCGTGGATGTTATCCCTTACGGGAATCAAGGGAAGTACCATTTGGTTACAGCTGCTGAAGCCTTCTTCTTTTTCACCGGTGCTTGCAGCGCTTGGCATTATTTTTTTGATGACGAGTAAGGGTGAATCCAAAAAGAAGGATGTAGGAGGCATATTACTTGGCTTTGCCATTTTGATGTTTGGTATGGAAACCATGAGCGGGGCCGTAGCCGGACTTGCAGAGATTCCGGCTTTTACCAGAATGATGACGGCATTCAGCAATCCGTTGCTTGGATTGATCGTTGGTGCTGTTCTGACGGCAATCATCCAGAGTTCATCCGCTTCTGTAGGTATATTGCAGGCGTTATGTGCGACCGGTGCCGTTCATTATTCTGTGGCTATTCCAATTATCATGGGACAGAACATTGGAACATGCATAACCAGCATAATCTCTTCCATTGGAGCGAATAAAAATGCAAGAAGAGCAGCTATGATCCACTTGTATTTCAATCTTATAGGTACAACTATATTTATGGTTGTATTTTATTCCATAAATGCAGTTGTAGATTTCGCTTTTTTGGGTCAATCGGCGAATGCAGCAGGTATAGCTGTGATTCACAGTCTTTTTAATATAGGCGCGGTGCTTTGTCTGTTCCCGTTTTCTGATGGTCTTGTGAAACTGGCAGAACTTACGATACCAGAGGATAGTGAAAAAGAAGTTCCGGAAGAAAGCAATGTGTATATAGATGAGCGATTTCTTGAGAGCCCGGCTTTTGCGATGGAATTATGCAGGGCAAAAGCAAGAGAGATGGCAGAGCTTGTTCAAACATGCATCGGGCTGGCAACAGAGGCTCTTTTAGATTACAATCCTGACGGAATAAAAGAGGTTGAAAGACTTGAACCGGTGGTTGATCAATATGAAGATGTACTGGGTTCCTACCTTGTGACATTATCAAGTAAGAATATCTCGGTGGAAGACAGCAGGAGCATGTCGATTATTTTACACAGTATCAGTGATCTTGAAAGAATTTCCGATCACGCCCTTGATATTGCAAACTCGGCAAAAGAGATGCATAAGAAGGAATTATCTTTCTCACAGCCTGTAAGGCGTGAAATTGCGGCAATCAACAGTGCAGTGATGGATATTTGCACGTTGACAGTAGATTGCTTTTGCAAGGATGACAATGAGAAAGCAACACATGTAGAGCCTTTGGAGGAAGTAATCGATACGCTTACGAAGCGGATCAAAGAGAATCATATAAAACGGCTCAAAAAAGGAAAAAGTTCAATTGAGATGGGCTTTGTTCTGGAAGATATTTTGACGGGGTTGGAAAGAGTTTCCGATCATTGTTCCAATATTGCATTAGAGCTTATTACGAGCTACGATAATGATTATAGTACACATGAATATTATAAGAATTTTTCTGATGAAGAGCGGGCTTCGTTTTATAATGAATATGAGAAGTTACTCAAACAGTATCCATTAACGAAGAAAGAAATAAAGAAACTGGAAAAGGCAGAGCAGGATCATGGCACTGATTTATATTATTGAAGATGATGATAGTATAAGGGAAATAGAAGAATTTGCCCTTATGAATGCAGGGCACAAAGTGTTGGGATTTAATTGTGCGAAAGATTTTTATCAAAAAATAGAGGACGTAATTCCTGACTTATGTCTGATTGATATCATGCTTCCGGATCAAAATGGGAATGAGATCGTAAGGCATCTGCGTAGAAAAGCGGACACAAAGAAATTGCCGATTATCATGGTGACGGCGAAAGCATCAGAGCTGGATCTGGTCAAGGGCATTGAGGATGGGGCAGATGACTATATTAAGAAACCGTTTTCTGTTATGGAACTTATTTCAAGAGTCAAAGCATTACTCAGAAGAACTTCATCGGATGAAGTAAAAGAATTATGCCTGGACGGGCTCATTGTAAACAATGCGAAACATGAGGTCTCCATTGATGGAAAGCCGGTTGAATTAACATACAAAGAGTATAAGTTACTGTCGCTGTTCATTGTCAATCGTGGAATTGTGCTGACCAGAGAAATAATAATGGATGAGGTCTGGGGAACCGATTACGCAGGTGAAACAAGAACAATTGATATGCATGTAAAAACGCTTCGTCGAAAGCTTGGAGCATATGGTTCCAGAATAAAAACCATTAGAAATGTGGGTTACGTAATCGAATGAAAAACAAGATAAATAAAAGACTGGTTGGAATTGCTATTCTTGCAGTCATTGCCACAGTTGTAGGAACTACAATTATATACTATGGTTTGTTTCAGAGACAGGTGCGGGACGACTTGTCTGTCAGTGCCAAACTTTTAAAGGATACACATTATTTTGAGTCGGTTCAAATTGATACAGATGCGATCGATTTATCTACGGATATCGAAGAATTACGTGTTACCTGGGTCGCAAAGGACGGAACGGTTCTTTACGATAATGATGCTTCGGCAGATCTTTTGTCCAATCATAATGACAGGCCGGAGATACGGGAAGCGTTTGCGGATGGCGTGGGCGAAGCCATTAGAAAATCCGATACGATGAACAAGAATACCTTTTATTATGCTGTTCTTTTAGATAATGGAACGGTACTTCGGGTAGCAACGGATGCGCAAAGTCTTTTGTCTGTTTTTGTTTCTGTGGCTCCTGTTATCACTTTGATCATTTTTATCATTATTACAGTGTGCGTAGTGATTTCGCATTTACTTACAAAACAGCTGTTAAAGCCGATAGAAGTCATGGTTTCCAATCTGGAAAATTCGGATTATGAATCTCCATATAAGGAGCTTGATCCTCTTTCTGAAATGCTAAGATCCCAGCATACAGATGTGCTTGCGGCTGCGAAAGCCAGACAGGATTTTACGGCTAATGTATCACATGAGTTAAAGACACCACTTACAGCAATTTCCGGTTATGCAGAACTGTTGGAAGGCGGTATGGTCGCCGAAGAAAAGCAGACACATTTCTATCAGGAAATCCGAAAAAATGTAGATAGATTGCTTGCTCTGAACAATGATATTATTAAGCTCTCAGAACTTGACCGGGTGAATCATGAGCTGGCGTTTGAAACCATAGATTTATATGAGGTGGCGCAAGACTGTGTGAATGAATTATCCGTCAGCGCAAAGCTTAAGGATATTACAATCGACATGGAAGGCAGTAGAAGTGTCATACATGGGAATAAAGAATTGATAAAGGAACTGATTGAGAACCTGATTCAAAATGCCGTCAGATATAATAATCCGGGTGGAAAGGTTATGGTATCCGTTCAGACGATAGACAATATTAACTGCCTGATTGTAAAGGACAATGGAATTGGAATTCCTGCAGCGGATCAGCAGAGAGTGTTTGAAAGATTTTATCGGGTGGACAAAAGCAGATCAAAAGCCACAGGAGGAACAGGCCTAGGCCTTGCCATAGTAAAGCATATTGTTGAAATACATGATGCTAAAATTGAATTAGATAGTGCCCCTGGAGTAGGGACGACTATATCAGTTCTATTTTAAAACATCTATATAAGCCCATTACCATTTGGGCCTGAGTGGCATTGTCGGCAGTTTTTGAGGGTGACCTTGCAATTAAGCAAAGTAGAGACCTAGTACGAACCTTCAAAAAATGAAGGATTATATTTTAGGCAATCAGAATCTGATTGGATAAGGCAATTGTTATAGAAAAAATATATTCTGTCATGTAAGGCATTTTTGTTGACATTAAGAAAGAACATGATTATACTTGTGAATAAAATTTTAAGAAAGCAGAAAAGATATGAAATATACATTCCTCAATAATTCTAATACACCAGATACTAATCCCGTGAATACAAATCAGGGGATTATTGGTGCTATGAATGATGAGGAGCGGCAATATATTTATTGACATTGCCTGTGCATTTGTTATGGAACTAGTAAGAGTGCAGGATTCAGATTATCAAAAAACATATGAGCTTTATATGTCTTTTCCAGAAAATGAAAACGGATATATGAATAACGTATATGGCTATAGCTATGACCAGTTTCTTGAGTGGATTGAAAAAAAGAGAAAATGGTCAATGGGGAAAGAACTGCCAGAGGGATTTGTTCCAGATACAACATATGTACTCGTTGACAAAGGTGTTTATGTCGGAGTTTTTAATTTAAGGCATTGCCTGAATGATTTTTTAAGAGAAGGCGCTGGTCATATTGGCTATTGTATTTCAAAAAAATATCGAGGAAAAGGGTATGCAACAAAAGGACTTGAACTTACACTGACAAAGGCTAGACAGATGTGTATTCATGAGATTTATATGTCGGTAAACAAGGATAATCCAGCAAGCCTTCGCGTGCAGATTAAAAACGGAGCGTATATCCATCATGAGAATGAGAAAGAGTATTTTACAAGGATAAACGAAATTGAGGAAATATGAAGAAGCAGGCTTTGCGATAATTCGTGCGGAAGAAGTCTTTAAGCCAATTAGGTTTTATGATGTAGGAGCATTTGTATGGTTTGCGCACATCATTGAATGGGAGTTCCCAGGATTCTCTGTTGACAAGTGCTTTGATAAACTGCTTGAGATGCAGGAAGTAATTGACAAGAATGGTTTTGTGGAAGGTACTATTCACAGGTACCTTATAGTGGCGAGGAGAAAAGACCGGAAGCAAGTCCATGTGATATGCTCCCGGCCTTTCGATTAAATTCCAAGTAGAATATGATAAGTGATAAATGCTGCGATCCAGGCAATGATGCATTGCCAGAGAACCACAGAGATCGCCCACTTTCTGCCCAGTTCCCGTTTGATGGCGGCAATGGCTGCCACGCAAGGGGTGTAAAGTAAGGAGAACACCAGAAGGGAGGCAGCCGTTGCAGCTGTCATCATGTCGTGGACATTTTGACCGAAAAGGATCTCCAAGGTGGAAACCACACTTTCTTTTGCAATCACACCGGTGATCAGAGCTGTGCTGATCTGCCAGTTTCCCAGACCAATGGGATGCAAAAGGACACTCACGTAATTTCCAATGTAAGATAAAATACTCTTGGACGGATCGGTCACCATGTTAAATCTAGGATCAAAGCTTTGTAAGAGCCAGATGATAATAGTTGCCAAAAAGATGATGGTAAAGGCTCTCTGTAAAAAGTCCTTTGCTTTTTCCCAAAGAAGCAATCCGACGGATCGAAGTCCCGGAAGACGATAGTTTGGAAGTTCCATAACAAAGGGAACCGCTTCTCCACGAAAGAGTGTCTTACGATACAGGACGGCATTTAGGATTCCAAACAGGATGCCAAGGAAGTATAATCCGGCCATGATCAAAGCCTTGTTCTCACGGAAGAAGGCATCCACGAAGAACGCATAAATGGGAAGCTTTGCGGTACAACTCATAAAAGGTGTAAGCAAAATGGTCATCTTTCGGTCACGCTCACTGGGAAGGGTACGGGTCGACATGACTGCCGGTACCGTGCAACCAAAGCCGATCAGCATGGGGACGATGCTTCGTCCGGAAAGACCGATCTTACGAAGCAGTTTATCCATAAAGAAGGCAACCCGGGCAATGTATCCGCTGTCCTCTAAAAGCGACAGGAAGAAGAACAGGGTACAGATAATGGGAAGGAAACTTAATACGCTTCCGACACCGGCAAAGATTCCTTCTACGATAAGCCCATGTAAAACAGGATTTACATCGGCTGTGGTAAGGAGGGCATCAACATGTCCGGTCAAAGTATCGATACCTGTTTCCAACCAGCCTTGCAGGGTTCCTCCGATGATCTCAAAGGTAAGCCAGAAAACCATGACCATGATCAGGATAAAAAGCGGAATGGCGGTAAAGCGACCGGTCAAGATACGATCGATCCGGTTGCTTCGAATGCTCTCTTTGCTTTTCTTCGGTTTCTTTACACATTCGTCACAAACTTTGAAGATGTAGGAATAACGCATGTCTGCAATGGCAGCGCTGGCATCCAGTTGACGCTCCTTTTCCATCTGCAGAGTCATATGACGAATGGTCTCCTGTTCGTTTTCATCCAGTCCTAACTGCGAGGTGATCAACGGATCGCCCTCAATCAGCTTGCCGGCTGCAAAATGAAGCGGAATCCCGGCGGCTTCGGCGTGGTCTTCGATCAGGTGGCGAGTTCCGTGCAGACAACGGTGAACTGCGCCGCCATGGTCATTTTCTTCACAGAAGTCATGCCGCATGGGGGTCTCCCGGAAGTGAGCCACATGGATGGCATGTTCGATCAGCTCATCGATACCCTGGTTCTTTGCAGCTGAGATAGGAACCACCGGAACACCGAGCATTTCTTCCATGGCATTGATATCGATGGTACCGCCGTTGGCACGCAGTTCATCCATCATATTTAATGCCACCACCATTGGAATGTTCATTTCCAGAAGCTGCATGGTAAGGTAGAGGTTACGCTCGATGTTGGTAGCGTCTACGATATTGATGATGGCTTTTGGCCGATCCTTTAATACGAAGTTACGGGATACGATTTCCTCACTACTGTATGGAGACATGGAATAGATTCCCGGAAGGTCCGTCACCAGTGTGTTGGGATGCCCTTTGATGACACCGTCCTTTCGGTCTACGGTAACACCGGGGAAGTTTCCAACGTGTTGGTTGGCGCCGGTCAACTGATTAAACAGCGTGGTTTTTCCACAGTTCTGATTGCCGACCAAAGCAAATGTCAGCTGGACGGAATCGTCCAAAGGTGTGGTGTTAACTTCCGGATGGGATTTTCCAGATTCACCAAGACCGGGATGAGCCGAAGCTTTTTTCTTGGGAACCACCGGAGGGTTCTCCTCGGTGGTAGAAACAGACGTTACGTCGATTTTGGCCGCGTCGTCCAGTCGAAGGGTCAGGGCATATCCGTGAATCATCAACTCCACAGGATCGCCCATGGGAGCATACTTAACGACTTTGATCGTAGCTCCCGGAATGACGCCCATATCTAAAAAGTGCTGGCGAAGTGCGCCATCGCCGCCTACGTTTAAAACCGTGGCGGATTCTCCGATTTTTATATCTTTTAAAGTCAGAAGGGGCCTCCTTTACATACATTTATCCATTAAAATATTAGTTTATACGAAGGAAAAATAGGTGTCAAGAAGTCTGCGGGGGCGGCATCCTATGTGGTTTTTTATCGGTACAAAACTTCCGCAAATGTTGATTTACTGCGGGTTTAGCACAAGAGAGATACTGAAAATGTACAAATATGCCACTTGAAGTGCGACAACTGGTGCAAGGGCGCTTGAATTGTCAAAAAGAATATGATAGATTAATCTTGTTGGTTGATTTGCGAATATCTTATTCAGTCGTTCTTTTTGTTTTTAGTTTCGATTGATTTTTAGTTACATACGAGTCTTATCCCGGTCATAAAAGAATTCTTTTATGACCGAATACTTTCTGTATATGTTGTGGGAAGATTCCTGCTGACCAATGGAGGAGGAGTAGCAGGTTTGTTCAAAGTTCTACCAAGTAACTTATTCACACGATTGCCGAAAGGAGAGAATCATATGGCAAAAGTAAGCAAACGAGTGTCTGCAAAGCGGGTAATTGCGCTTGTTACAGCATTTCTCTTTGTGTTAACGGGAATGCCGGTAAGTTCCATTACAGCGCAGGCAGCAGTGAAGAAGCCAACCATTGCGAAGAGTGCAACAGTTAAGGTTGGTCAGAGCAAGAAGATCAAGATCAGTAAGGGAAGTTACAAGATTGTAAGCGTTAAGGTATCAAGCTCTAAGAAGAGCGTTGCTACCGTTAAGGATTCCGGCAAGACCGCCATCAAGGTGACCGGTAAGAAGGCTGGTAAGGCTACTATCACCACCAAGATCAAAGCTAAGAAAGGTAAGACCTCCAAGACCTTCAAGCTTAAGACCAAGGTAACGGTTCAGAAGGTTACCAAGCCGGATCCGGTAGTTGTTACATCCAAGACAGTAAGCACACAGGATGAGCTGGTTGCAGCACTTGCTGACAGCAACATTACTGAGATCACCATCGGTCAGGATGCAACGACTCTTACAATTCCGGCAGGTGACTACAGCAATGTAGACCTGATTGTAGATGCACCAAACGCTTCCATTACAAACAATGGTAAGTTCAAGAGCATTACGATCAAGGCGATTGCACCTAACACATGGAAAGAGAATGCACAGGGTAACAGCATTAAGGCTGAGAACGAAGGTGGTGCTCGAATCGTCCTTGGTGAGGGCGCAAGTCTTGCATCTATCGTTGTTTCATCCGGTGCAGCAGGCGGAATCACCATTGAGGTAACCGGTGGAACGATTGGAAGCCTTACAATTGCTGGAACAGAGAAGGTAAATCTTGTACTTTCCGGCAAAGCTTCTGTAGGTACTGTTACAGTAGATGCAGCTGCAGATGTTGATATCACAGCAACTGGCACATCTAAGATCGATAAGGTAACTGTAACAGAGAAGGCAGCAGGTTCAGCAACGGACAAGACCGTTGTTAATATTAAGGCGGAAGGATCAGCTTCTATTAAGGAAGTAACAACTTCTGCTACAAACTCTACAACAAACGTAACGGCGAATGGTAGTGCAGACGTTGCCAAAGTAGCTGTTAAAGGTTCTGCAGCAGCAAGCATCAGCGGTACCTCTAATAAGATCACAGAAGTTGATATTAAGGGTGCTAACAAGGATGCAGCTGTTACCGTAAATACAACAACCGTTAAGATCGAGACCACAGCTGGTACAGATACCGATAAGGTCATCAACAACCAGTCTGGTCAGGCTCTTAAGACTGAGGTGACTCAGGCTGATGGAACAACGAAAGAGACCACAACAGCAGAGGATGCTAAAAAAGACGACGCAGCAGGTGGTGGTGGAACATCCGGTGGTGGAACATCCGGTGGTGGAACATCCGGTGGTTCTGGAAACGACAATGGTTCTTCTGCAGTTACAGCTAGTGCTATTTTCATTACAGGATTTGCAACAACAGGTACGGCAGTGACAACGACACCAAGTGCAGTAACAGCAACGGGTATTGCTATTATTGGTTCACCTAAGGATGTGGAGATTAATGGCAACTCTACAGGAATAACCGCCGAAATTAACAAAGACAGGATAACTTTTACTGTGTCTAATGCGTTTGCGTTCGAGGGAAACTATAGTGTTATGATTACAGCTATAGGTTCAAATCCAGATGCTGGCTTGAAAGGAACGTTCTCTATTGGAGAAACTAGTCATAAAGGAATCATTCAGATTAGTGGTTTAAAAGAATCAAAATATACAGGTGACATTGTGATTGAGATTAAGAAAGAACAAAGTTAGTTTATTGCAACACTTAATCATTAGGCATTGATTTCTCGGTGGTTAAGAAATGAAATGTAACCTAGAGAGAATTTCTTTCTAGACGGACAGCTCCCCAAAGTGTCAAAGCTTTGGGGAGTTTTATGTGTTCTGAACCGGAATACAAAGCCACAGGTCCCTGGAGTGAAGCTGATAGCATGCGACCGGCATGATCTGGGCGATGTACTGAAGGACATATACTTTGATGTTGTATCTGATATTACGGCCTATGAGGATAGGGATATTGTGTATAATAAATTCCGGGGTGCATACGGACGGGATAAGATAGCTGCGGAATGGTATTTAAGCCATGATCCGATTATCGAAGGGTGTAGATCAGTCGCATGACCTGTTCGGCACTGGCACATAGATTTTCCATGGCATTCTCTTTTTCCATGGCTTCGGAAAGATTTGTAACTTTCCGAAGGATGGGGAAAAAGGCGTCGATTCCCTTCTGGTTGCAGATAGATGCATCTGGGGTAACACTTCCGGAAAAGGCGATAACGGGCTTGCCGTACTGTTTGGCAAGGGAAGCCACACCCACCGGGGCTTTGCCCATGGCGCTCTGACCGTCAAGCCTTCCTTCCCCGGTAACGACAAGATCTGCATTCTGTATGTAGGTTTCAAGTCCACTTTCTTCCAAAACGATCTGCACACCGGAAGAAAGACGGGCCTTCAAAAAGGTGAGAAAAGCAAAACCAATACCTCCGGCAGCACCCATTCCCTCCACCAGTGCTTCTACGGTTCCCTCTCCTCCGTCAGCAATGGGGCGTACGCTTACATCGATGGTGGGATCTACCTTTCGAAAGCCCTTGGCAACAGCATTTCCGGCTTCCATGGATGTCATGCAGCCTTTAAAAGAATCAATAGCAGTAACGATTTTCATAAACTTTATTCTCCTTCGATCTATTACCAATCTTACTCCTTCTTCATACAGACATCAAAGCAAAAAGGGTTGACAAATGCAGGAATACTTTATAGAATTTTTTTAGAACGTGCAGGATTATTACATCGGTAGTATGTTAGCTTCCCAAGCTGAAGAGGCGGGTCCGACTCCCGTATCCTGCTTTAGATTTTATATGTAGGATCATAGGCATAGTTGCAGAATGGCAACTATGCTTTTTTTGTGAAAATGCGATGCATCTTTTTCTTATGATTTTCTTATGAATCACAACGCATCGCATTTCGAAATTCAGAAGGAGAGCATCCATGAAGTTTTTTGAAAGCCTTTGAAAAGGTAAACATGTCGTTATACCCAACCAGAAAAGAAATATTCTGGATGGATTCATCTGTTTCTCTTAAAAGTCGAACTGCATTTTTCATGCGATAGTCTGTCAGATAGGCATGGATGCTTTTGCCCGTTGCGTTTTTGAATAAGCGGGATAGATAGTTACGGTTCAGTCCGCACATATCGGCAATGGCATCGATGGACAGAGGTTCAGAGTATTTGATCTGGATGATATGAATGGTGCGGCGCACATATTCTAATTGTCTGTTTAGTACGATCTCCGCCTTATTCACAGAGGTTGAAACTACGAAATCCATAATTTCATAGACCTTGGCCATACAGAACAGTTCACGGTTTCTGTTACGTGATAACTGCTCAATGAGGTTGTACATGGTAGGGGTGTCAGAGTTGGAAATAAAGACAGGAGAATCCGCGGATAATCCCGATTTCTTCCACATCTCGTCCAGTCTGGAACCACCCAGATGAAGCCAGAAATAGGACCAGGGATCATCCTTGTCTGCAATATAAAATGCCTTTTCTCCCTTGGGAATCAAAAATCCCTGATTGTTTTGAATATCAAACTCTTTGTTCCGGATGATCAGTTTCCCGTGACCTGAAAGAACAAAGTGAAAGATGTCCCTTGTGCGGGCCACGGGACCATAGGAATAGAGTGATGGACAGGAATAGTTTCCGATTTCATACAGGTTAAAGTCGATGGAACTGTCGTAATCCAAAAATGCATGGTCATCAAATTTTCCGGGCGGTGGCAGTGTTTCTGACATGGTATCCTCCGATGGGGCAGGTTGCTCCTTTTATTTAAGTTTAAGTTTCCATTTGCATTATGTCACAAAATGACAAAAAAGCAAGTTTTTTTAACATATAAACGGAGAGCAAATCGTTGTAGTTTTATTTATGTAAAGGGCCCAAAACAAAAACGTGTTTTCAGTGGAGGTTTGAAAAGTATGAAGAAAAAAATATTAGCAGGGATTATGGCAGCTGCAATGGCATGTTCTCTTGTGGGATGTGGAGGATCAAAAAGTGCATCTTCTTCCAGAAGTTCTTCGGGCAGCAAAACCATCAAGATCAATATCTGGGACAATAATCAGAAGGATGGAATACAGAAAATCTGTGACAAATGGACAGAAACGTCAGGCGTTAAGGTTTCCGTAGAGGTTGTGGACTGGGACAATTACTGGACCTTACTTGAGGCGGGGGCGTCAGGAGGAGATATGCCGGATGTGTTCTGGATGCATTCAAATACAGCACAGATGTATATGGAAAATGATATCCTTCTTGATCTTACCGATTACATAGACAAGGACGATTCCATCCAGAAGGAAAATTATTATGAAGGTGTCTGGGATCTTTACAACAGTAATGGAAAGCAGTATGCCCTTCCAAAGGATCATGACACCATTGCGCTTCTGTACAACAAAGCTATTTTTGATAAGTATAACGTGGACTATCCAACAGAAAACTGGACATGGGAGGACATGTACGAAGCAGCAAAGAAGATCACAGATGGTTCCAAAGGTGATGTGTACGGCGTCGCTATGAACACATCAAACAACCAGGATGGATGGTATAACCTGATTTACGCATATGGTGGACAGGTAATAACAGACGATCATAAGGGAACCACCATTGGATCGGATGAATCAAAGAAGGGTATGGAGATGATGCGTAAACTTCTTACCGTTGGGGCTCCGCAGTCCGTCGTGGCTGAGACCGGTACAGATTCTCTTTTCCAGTCCGGAAAAACCGCAATGATCACGCAGGGTTCCTGGATGATCAATTCTTTTTTCACAGCTGAAAAACATGAGGACTATGCCTGGGCCATGCTTCCATATGCAGACAGAAATGCCAACGGATCCTGTGACAGTGATGAAAGATGGTCAGCTTACAATGGACTTGGATGGGCTGCCAATAAGAATGTGTCCAATCCGGATGACTGCTATAGCTTGATTTCCTACCTTTGTGGGGAAGAAGGACAGAAGATGCAGGCAAAGCTCGGTGTGACCATGGGTGGAATGAAGGGCGTTTCCGATGCATTTTCCGATGCGTTTAAGGGCATGGACGTTTCTGCCTTTAACAAGATTGAGGAGGAAGGAAACCTTTACTTTAGACCATATACAAGAAAGACCACCGTTTGGGAGGATGCAATTCAAAAAGAGGGAGCTTTCCTTGATGCATGGCAGAATCCCTCTGACGCAGATCGCATGGCAGGTGCGTGTGACAATGCGCAGAAGATCATCGAAGATGCAATTGCGTCTGAATAAAATAAGGTGTTGACGTGAATCTTTGGTAGAGGAGATCAGTTATGGGAATTGTAAAAAAGAAGATGGGGATGACAGTTGCAAGAAAAAAAGAAGCCATCTGGGGACTTGCATTTGTTGCACCAACGATGCTGGGACTGCTTATCCTGAATTTTTACCCAATGGTAAATACCGTATATCAATCCTTCTGTAAAACAGGAGATTTTGGTAAGGGAAATGTGTTTGTAGGTCTTAGCAATTATAAGGCGGTTGCAATGGATCCTACCACATGGCAGGCGCTTTGGAATACCGTGAAATATGCTTTGATCGAGGTGCCGTTTGGTGTTGCTATATCCATGCTCCTTGCGGTATTTCTTCAGCAAAAGATTATTGGAAAATCCTTTTTCCGGACGATTTTTTTTCTACCAATGGTTTGCGCTCCGGCAGCAGTTGCAATGGTTTGGAAATGGCTTTATAACCAGCAGTTCGGCCTTTTGAACAATATGTTCCATTCCAATACGGCCTGGATCTCCAATCCTAAGATAGCCTGGATCAGTGTAGGTATTATCGGTGTCTGGTCCATCATCGGATATAATATGGTTTTATTCATTGGTGGTCTTCAGGAGATACCAAGAGATTACTACGAGGCAGCACAGATTGACGGTGCCACCGGAATCAGACAGTTCCTTCACGTAACCATACCGCTTCTTTCACCAACAACATTTTTTATTGTGCAAACCAGAATCATCGGCGCTCTGACGATCTTTGATCTGATGTTTATGGTAATGGATAAGACAAATCTGGCGCTGAATAAGACGCAGTCCATTGTGTATCTGTTTTATACCTATGCATTTACCAATGGTAACAGAGGTTATGGTGCAGCAATCGTAATGATCCTGGTTGCCTTTATCATGGTTATAACGTTTCTTTTACAGAAAACAGAAAAACGTTTTGTATTCTATAACTAAGGAGATGATGGTATGTCGGATATGAAAAAGAATAACAGGATAAAAAAGTCAGTGATATACATCATTCTCGCCATTATGGTTGTCATTATGATGCTTCCCTTTGTCTGGATGTTACTGACGGCGGTTAAAACAAATCAGGAAGCCATTTCGGTAGATCCCTTTTACATTTTTCCTCATGATGGCTGGCACTGGGAAAACTTTGTAAAGGTCTGGAAGAACTATAACTTCCTTACGTTATATTTAAACACACTGGTCATGATCGCGCTTCGTGTTCTGTGTGCTGTTCTTACAGCTACCATGGCGGGATATGCGTTTGGCAGGCTTAAATTCCCCGGCAAAAAAATTCTTTTTGCTCTTGTATTGATTCAGATGATGATACCGGCGCAGATTTTTATCATTCCACAGTATATTATGGTGTCAAAACTTGGCTGGATGAATTCCGCGCTGGGATTATTATTCCCGGGAATGGTAACGGCCTTTGGTACGTATCTGCTTAAAACTTCCTATCAGAGTCTTCCAAGAGATCTTGAAGAGGCCGCAAAAATCGACGGATGTAATATCGGACAGACATTTCTTTTTGTCATGCTTCCTCTTACACGTTCCGGAATGATATCCCTGGGGATCTTCACTGCATTATTTGCGTTCAAAGACCTGATGTGGCCGATGATTGTATGTACCAATGCGAATACCACCACCCTTAGTGCAGGTCTTGCAAAAATGCAGGGACAGTATGGAAGTGATTATCCTTCCATGATGGCGGCGGCAGTACTTGCGGTGATTCCGATGATCGTCATTTATATTATATTCCAGAAGCAGTTTGTGGAAGGAATTGCTACCTCCGGTGGAAAACTATAGAAGATTGAGTTTTTATAAAAACTTCAATCTACGTTCAATCTTCCTCCTTCATAATACAGACATCAAAAAAATGAAGGAGGAATTGATATGAAGAATTTTCTGGTAATATTACTTTCAACCACCATGCTGTTATCCTCTGTATCCTGTGGCGTATCCAGCCAGGCGGGACAGTCCGGAAGCAAGACGACGACAAAGACACAGGAATCCACCTCATCCGAAGGACAGAGTAGTACGTCCTCAAGCGGGCAGGACGCTACCTCATCCAATGGACAGGACTCTTCCGATCAGAAGGGTCAGACACCGCCGGATGGTCAGACACCACCGGACGGACAGGCACCACCGGATGGACAGGCACCACCGGATGGACAGGCACCGGGGAATGGTCAAGGTGGCCCGGGAGGAAGCAGTAGTTCGGATGTTACATATTCCGGTGCGACGGAGATCACATCCAAGAAGACACAGAATCATAAGACCTACAAGAGCACAAAATCGGATGAAAATGCGGTTCTGGTCAGCACCGACAGCAATGTAACCATCAACAATCCGACGGTTACCAAGTCCGGAAGTTCCGACGGTGGAGACAGCTGCAATTTCTATGGGTTAAATGCAGCACTTCTTGTCAAAGGTGGAACAACGACGACCATTAACGGCGGAACCGTTACATCGGATGCGGATGGAGCCAACGGTATATTCTGCTACGGTGGTAACGGAGGACAAAACGGAGCAAGCGGAGACGGAACAACGGCAATTATTCGGAATACAAAAATCACAACCACAGGAAATGGTTCCGGTGGAATCATGACAACAGGAGGTGGAACGACCTACGCCTATGATCTTGATATAACAACAAGCGGAAGATCCTCCGCAGCCATTCGATCCGATCGAGGCGGCGGAACCGTTAAGGTGACCGGTGGAACGTATACCACCAACGGCCTTGGCTCACCGGCTATTTATTCCACTGCGAATATCAGCGTATCAAAGGCAAAACTGGTTTCGAACCTTTCAGAAGGTGTCTGCATTGAGGGATTGAATTCCATCACATTAAAAAACTGTAATCTGACAGCGAACAATACAGAGCGTAATGGAAATGCAACCTTCCTGGACAGCATCATGCTTTACCAGTCCATGTCCGGTGACGCAGCCAGCGGAACCACCAACTTTACCATGAAGGGAGGCAGCCTCACCAGCAAGAGCGGTCATGTTTTCCATGTAACAAATACAACTGCGAAGATCACGCTCTCCGGTGTTAAGATCAAAAATAAAGATAAGTCGAATGTACTCCTTTCTGTCTGCGACGACGGATGGAGCGGTGGAAGCAACAAGGCAACACTGAATGCTTCCAAGCAGAAGCTTTCCGGAGCTGTTCTGGTGGGAAGCAATTCCAAGCTTACCATGAAGCTGACAAAGGGTTCTTCCTTCAAAGGATATGTAAGCGGAAAGATCAAGAATGCATCCGGAAAAAGCATATCCAGCAAGGTGGGCAAGGTTTCGGTAACACTGGACTCCACCAGCACCTGGACTCTGACAGCGGACAGCTATGTAACGGAGTTCAACGGTGATGCATCCAACGTTATTTCCAATGGCCATACACTTTATGTGAATGGTGTTGCATTAAAGGGAACCAAATAAAAGGCCGCGTGTTATCTTCGGATCAGGCACAGGCATTTTGATACCAATACTTGCAATCCCAAAAGCAAAATTTTATACTGAACAGGATGTGTGAAATATGTGCTTTGGGGGGCAAGTGTATGAAAATATTGAAAATGAAGGCGTTACCCAAATCCATGTCCACCGGCCTTGTGCTGGTAGCTTTGATCTTCGTATGTCTGGTGGCCAATCAGTTCGGCGTTGCGGGAAGCAATTTCCTGTTTTTCCTGCCGCAGTCGGGGAATCAGAATACGGCAAAGGGAGCCGGTGTTGTATCAGTCTCCTTTAATGAGATCAATGAGATGGCATCGGAGAAACTCGAAGGAGATTATATCTATGAGTTATCCGATTCCGGAGCTCAGGTGCTGGGAATCAAAATTCCTCTGACAGAGAAGAGCGCTCTTTTGCAGTACCACGGCGAGGCGAAGGCCGGAATCAAAGACGCAGGTAAGATCCAATGGACTCCAAACGATAAGAAGAAGACCATTACCGTATCCTGTCCGGAGGTTGAAATCCTGGACTGTCACACAAAGATCATAAAGATTTGGAAGACAGACGGTTCCATAATCAATCATTATAAGTTTGACAGTATGCCGGAAGTCATTAAGGAGACAGAAAAGTATTTTGAGAAGGTTTTAGAGAAATCGGATCTTCTTAAAAGAGCAAAGGTAAGCACCCGGGCGAATCTGATCAATATGTTCCATGAACAGGTCTCAGGTGATTCAAAGTACAGTTCCTACAAGGTTGTAGTAGAGTGGCAGACGGCTAAGACGAAGACAGAGAAATAAGGAGAAGATTATGGTAACGTTGCTTTTATTTGTTCTTGCACTTTTATTGTTTGTGGTGGGACTGGTGGTTCAGTTCCGGATCGGAATTCCGCTTATTATCGCGTCACTTGTGATATTTGTTGTTGCGATCCTGTTATGGATCATTAAGAAGTTCCATAAGAAGTCAGAATAAGTCAAAAGAAGAAACAGCCGGTATCAGGTTTGATACCGGCTGTTATTATTGACATGATATAAGCTAATTATCGTTCCTTGAAAGAAGATACGCAATCTACAGAATTGACAAAATAAGAGGCTGTGAATTGTGCTTTTCCACAAAATAATCCGGATGTTGATAAAAAGTCAGACATATATACTATAATAATAGGGGAAAGGGAGGTAGGCATATGGATCCGAAAGAATCATATCTCTTATACATCATGCTGACCTATTTATCGATCATCCTGATCAGCCTTCTGGCGCATCTGGCTCTCTATATTTTTAAAAAGACCTATCTGCCGAGGCGGAAAAGGTGCACAGAGCGATGGATCAGTATTCTGCATGAGAAGGGGGCGAACCACTGTCTGACGGACCGGCAGATCCGAAAGCTGAAACGGGATATTGATCTGGCTGCCTGGTCGGATGCCCTGAAGGAATACAAGCGGTCGGGGGGAGAACCGGAGGTTTTTGTGAACCGTAACGACCGGGCGCTGTCGCGGCTTGGCATCATGATCCGACGGGAAGACATACGGGCGTACTATGCCTATGTTCTTACGTCCATCAACCGGGAAGGCAGGGTGAAAAGCAGATCCCTTAAAGCCCTTATGGAAGTATATCTTGAGAGCGGTCGTTCCATGTATCTTCGGGAGAATGCTCTGAAAGGGATCTATTCCTTTCGGGATCCGGTGGCAGTGCTTGCGGCATGGCTGACGCTTTCGAAGAGGAAACTCTACCATGACAGCAAGCTTCTCGGAAACGATCTGTCAGAATATCCGGGGGATATGCAACGTCTTACCGCGCTTTTGATGAGTCGGTACGAGGAACTGGAGGAGAATTTTCAGATTGCGCTGATCAATACGTTAAGATTTCATAAGATCACGGCATTCAACCGGCAACTGAAGGAAGAACTTTACCGTGAGGATGCCTCTGTGGATATCAAATGCTGTGTGATCCGGCTTTTGGGACTTGAGGCTGTGGATTACACAGGTATCTTTGTGGATATCCTTGGTACCTACATGAATAACGAGGTCTGGGAGCCGGCGGCTGTGGCGGCCATTGCGCTAAAGGGAGGCGAGGAGGAGCTGGGGAAGCCGGCACTGTTTCAAGCTTTGACTTCCCGGAACTGGTATGTCCGGAAGAATGTGGCCATGACGCTGGCGACCTATGGATTAAGTGATAGGGAAAAAGGGCTGATCCTGGAAGGCGATGACCGGTATGCCAGGGATGCTTTGAATTGGGCACTGAACCGATAGGGGGTGAAGGGATGCTGATGCAGTTGATCAATCACTGGCTTGTTTTCAGCAATGTATTTTTTCTGATCTACCTGCTGGTGTATTCCACGTACATACTGATCGCAAATCTTTTCGGATCGATCCGTCTGTACCGGAACCGGCGGATGGAACAGCTACATAACGAGCTGAAGGATTCCTATTATTATCCGATGTCTATTATTGTACCGGCTTACAATGAAAGTGTTTCCATTGTTCAGAATCTGCGGAATCTGTTGAAGCTGGACTACAGGCTCTATGAGATCATTGTGGTGGATGACGGATCTACGGATGATACCCGGCAGATCTTGTTGGATTATTTTGACTTTACACCGGATCCGGAGCGACCGATCCGCTATCGGGTTCCCTGCAAGCCCATCCATGAGGTCTGGACTACAAACGCTAATGGGATCCCCATTACGCTGGTCTGCAAGGAGAACGGGAAATGCAAGGCGGATGCGGTAAATGCAGCCATCAATCTGGTGTCCTATCCTTACTTTGTATGTATGGATGCAGATGAAGTCCTGCAGAAGGATGCTTTGATCTATGCGGCAAAGGCCATTATGTCAAAGGGTGAGGTGATCGCCGTTGGTGGAAATGTCAAGATCTCCAATTCCGTAACCTTCCGGGATGCGATGCCGGCCTTTGCGAAATTAGGGGAAAACCTTCTGGTGGATATGCAGGTACTGGAATACAGTCGGGCCTTTGTAGGAGCCAGAATTTTCCATAATATCACCAATACCAATCTGATCATCAGTGGTGGTTTTGGAATCTTTCGAACGTCATCGGTGGTTGCGGTGGGAGGTTACGATTCCACATCCATGGGAGAGGATATGGAGCTTACGGTAAAGCTTCACGAGTACTATCGAAGGAATCAGCTGCCCTACCACATGGAATATGTGCCGGACAGTGTATGCTGGACCCAGGCTCCCGCTTCGTTCAAGGATCTGCGAAAGCAAAGGGAACGCTGGCACTGTGGGTTGATTCAGAACATATGGAAGTACAGGAATATGGCGTTCAATCCCCGGTATGGACTGGTGGGGGTATTTATGATCCCCTTTATGATCTTTTTTGAACTGTTTGCCTCCTTTTTCATCATCATCGGCTGGCTTAACATTCTGTTGTCCCTTATAACCCATCAGATCAATCTGCCCTATGTTCTTTATGTTATGGCAGCCTATATGATGCTGGGGATCGTAATGACGGTGACGGTTTTTATCGATAAGATGAATATGCGGCACGACTTTTTTTCCGGGCTGGATATTGTTAAGGCCTTTGGGATCGCTTTTTTGGATTCGGTTCTGATCCGTCCCTGGCTCTTTCTGGTGGAGTTTTCGGCGTTTTTTAAATACAGTAGGCTGAAGGGCCGCTGGGAATCTCCGAAACGAGTCAAGGTAAAAGAGATTTAGACTTGTAATTAAAAATCAGGAGGTGTATAGTTTATCAGTGTGACGTGGTAAAAGCGTGACGGAATTTCATAGCGGGGAGCTTGTGAAGGCAGGCTGAGAGGAAGTAATCAACTTCGACCCATATACCTGATTTGGATAATGCCAACGTAGGGATGATAGAGTCTGTATTTTTATAGGATATACCAAATCGGTATATCCTATTTTTTGTTGCGTGGAGCGAGACTTGAACGAAAGGAGGGGGACAATGGTCATCATCAATGGAGAAGAACTGGATATGGCAGGGAAAACCGTTGCCCGGTATCTGAAAGAGTCCGGGCACGACGCAGCCGGGGTCGCGCGGATCGCAGTGGAGCGCAATGGCGAGATCGTATTTAAGACCGACTATGAGCATGTGGTCCTGGAGGACGGCGACAAGGTTGAGATCGTAACCTTTATGGGAGGCGGCTGAAGCGGCGGTTTTCCATGGAGATGCAACGGGATGTTTGGAAGAGAAAGAAGGACATATGTTAGAAAATGACAAGCTGGTGATCGGAGGACATACCTTTGATTCCCGATTTATCTTAGGCTCAGGAAAATATTCAATGAAGCTGATCGACGCGGCGGTAAAGGATGCCGGGGCGCAGATCATAACCCTTGCGGTTCGAAGAGCCAATACCAAGGATCAGGAGAACATTTTGGATTATATTCCCAAGAATGTTACCCTTCTTCCCAATACCTCCGGGGCAAGGGATGCCGAGGAAGCGGTTCGGATCGCCCGACTGGCAAGGGAGCTTGGATGCGGCGATTTTGTCAAGGTTGAGATCATGCGAGACAGCAAGTATCTTCTTCCGGATAATCAGGAGACCATCAAGGCGACACAGATCTTGGCAAAGGAGGGCTTTGTGGTTCTGCCTTATATGTTCCCGGATCTGAATGCTGCCAGGGATATGGTGAATGCGGGAGCTGCCGCTGTGATGCCGCTGGCATCCCCCATCGGTTCCAATAAGGGACTGGCAACGAAGGATTTTATCCAGATCCTTGTGGATGAGATCGATCTTCCGATCATTGTGGATGCGGGAATCGGCCGTCCTTCTCAGGCCTGTGAGGCAATGGAGATGGGAGCTGCTGCCATCATGGCCAATACGGCACTGGCAACCGCCGGAGATCTTCCGCTGATGGCAAAGGCCTTCAAGCAGGCCATCGAGGCAGGACGATATGCCTACCTGTCCGGACTGGGACGGGTATTAACAAGAGGAGCATCTGCATCTGACCCGCTGACCGGTTTCTTGCATTAAGGAGGGGAAGCATGGAGAATCAGTTTTTTATCGACAGCGAATATCTGTCAAAGGAAGCTCTGGAGAAAAAGCACCGTCTGGAGACAGATCCCTCTTCCCGTAAGGATCATATGGAGTACCTTCCGGATATGGAAGTCATTGATTCTGATGTAATGGAAAAGGTCATGACAGCCATGGAGGAATATGATTATTCCAAATATACTGCAGTGGATGTACGAAGAGCCCTGCAGCACGAGACCTGCAGCATCGAGGATTTCAAGGCCCTCTTGTCACCGGCAGCCGAGCCTTTTTTAGAGATGATGGCGCAGAAGGCAAGACGGGAGACCAGCAAGCATTTTGGAAATACGGTCTATCTGTTCACGCCTCTCTATATTGCAAACTACTGTGAGAATTACTGTGTTTACTGCGGCTTCAACTGCTATAACCACATTCATCGAATGAAGTTGACCAGAGAGCAGATCGAGCATGAAATGAAGGTCATCGCCGATAGTGGAATGGAAGAGATCCTGATCCTCACCGGTGAGAGCAAAAGTCAAAGTGATGTGAATTACATCGGTGAGGCGGTTAAACTCGCAAGAAAATATTTCCGTATGGTAGGGCTTGAGGTTTATCCGATGAATACAAAGGACTATGCCTATCTTCACGCATGCGGCGCAGACTATGTGACAGTTTTCCAGGAGACCTACGATACAGTAAAGTATGAGACCCTTCATCTGATGGGACATAAAAGGGTATGGCCCTACCGCTTCAACGCTCAGGAGAGAGCTTTGCGGGGTGGTATGCGAGGCGTGGCGTTCTCCGCACTTCTCGGACTTTCCGATTTCCGAAAGGATGCCCTGGCAACTGCCCTGCATGTATATTATCTCCAGAGAAAATATCCACAGGCGGAGATGTCCCTTTCCTGTCCAAGGCTTCGGCCGATCATCAACAACGATAAGATCAATCCTCTGGACGTGGGAGAGAAGCAGCTCTGTCAGATCATCTGTGCCTATCGCCTGTTCCTTCCTTTTGCGGGGATCACTGTATCCTCCAGAGAAAGTGCCCAGTTCCGAAACGGCATCGTAAAGATTGCAGCCACCAAGGTCAGTGCAGGTGTCTCCACCGGAATCGGCGACCATGAGAGCAAGTACACCGGCAAGGATGACGGAGTCACAAAGGGTGACGAGCAGTTTGAGATCGAAGACGGCAGAAGCTTTTGCAAGATGTACGAGGATATGTCGGAGGAAGGTCTGCAGCCGGTATTAAATGACTATATCTATGTCTGATGCCTGATGGAATCGGTAGAAAGAAAAGAAAATGAAGTTTGATCCAACCTTATATTTTATAACAGACAGTACTCCTTACGGGGAAGAGGAGTTTTTACAGAGAGTGGAGGCTGCCCTGCGGGGTGGCGCCACTCTGATCCAGTTACGGGAAAAAGAAAAGAGTACAAAGGAATATATTGATCTGGCGGCGAAGGTTCATGCCATTGCAAGGGAATATCGGGTTCCGCTGATCATTGATGACCGGGTGGATGTGGCGCTTGCTGTTGATGCAGAAGGGGTTCATGTGGGATGCAGCGATATGCCGGTTGCCACAGCCAGAAAACTGATGGGGGAAGACAAGATCGTCGGAGCGACAGCGAAGACGGTGGAACGGGCATTGGAAAGTTATCACGGAGGTGCGGACTATCTGGGGGTAGGCGCCATCTATCCGACCACTACAAAGGTTAAGACGGTCTTAACGTCCACGGACACTCTGCGGGAGATCTGTGCGGCGGTTCCCATTCCGGTAAATGCCATTGGCGGTCTGAACAAGGGGAATCTTCAGGTCCTGAAAGGGATCCCCATTGCAGGGATCTGTGCGGTTTCCGCCATTATGAAGGCACAGGACCCGCAGCAGGCGGCAAGGGAATTAAAGGAAGCCTATCAGGAACTGGCGACATCGAAGGCGGTTTGATGCTTTTTCAAGCGGCATATTTATGGTAAAATAACACCTATTCGCAAATAAAAGAATAGGACGTGTACAATAGCATTATGAAAAAGCACATTTTAATTATCAATACCGGTGGAACCCTTTCCTCTGTTGCCAAGGAGCATGGTCTGACACCGGGGCTTACCACGGACACGATGCTGCGGGAGCTTCATGTCGTAGCCGGGGACGCAGAACTTTCCACAATGGAATTTGCCTCCCTGGACAGCGCCAACATCTTTCCGGAGGACTGGGCCAGACTTGCCGAGGCCATCACAGAGAACAAGGATTCCTACGATGGCATCGTTGTGATTCATGGAACCGATACCCTTGCGTATACATCTTCCATGCTTTCCTACATGTTGCAGAATATCTCCATTCCGGTGGTGATCACAGGAAGTCAGCTTTCCATTTCGGATCCGGTGGCAGACGCCATGGAGAACCTGCGTTGCGCCATCTATATGGCACAGAGAGGGAAAAACGGCGTGTTTGTCGCTTTTAACCGCAAGGTCATCCTTGGTTGTCGTGCCTCCAAGGTTCGTTCGGTGAACTTTGATGCCTTTGACAGTATCAATGCGCCAAATGTTGCCGAGATCAATTCCTTCGGCATGAAGATCAACGATGCCATGGTTCCGGAGAAAAACGGAATCTTTCAGCTGCGAAACAGCTTCAGTTCGGATATTGCCGTTGTGAAAATGTTTCCGGGGATGCATCGGTCTCTTTTGACCTCACTTGCCAAGGAAGGCTGCCGCGCCATCTATATCGAGGCCTACGGACTTGGGGGTATGCCGTACATCGGGCATGATTTTATTGAAGCTGTGGGAAAACTTGTAGAACAGGGAATGACCATTCTGATCGGTACCCAGTGTCGATTTGATGGAAGTAATCTCAGTGTTTATGAGACCGGAAGGAGAGCGTTGGAAAAGGGAGTTCTCCAGGCTTACGATATGACAACGGAAGCCGCTGTCACAAAACTCATGTGGGTCCTTGGCCAGACAAGTGATCCGGCACAGATCCGGGAGTATTTTTCCGTAAGCCTTTGCGGAGAAGTATCCTTATAGAACACGGATCAGATTTAATTCCTGATCCACCAGAAGCAGATCGGCGTAATTGCCCTCTTTGATTATGCCGACCTGATCTTCCATGCCAATGCTTTTGGCAGGATTCATAGTTACAAGACGAATGGCTGACTCCAGAGGAATTCCGACCTTGACGGCATTTTTGAAACCGTCGTAGAGACAGGTTACGGAACCGGCAATGGTTCCATCGGAAAGTCTGGCGTAGGGCCCTTTTTTATTGACTTTTTGTCCGCCCAGCTGATAGGCTCCGTCTTCCATTCCAGTGGCTTCCATGGAGTCACTGATGAGGACCATGCGCTCCTCTCCGAGAAAACGGAAAATGGAGCGGATCATGGATGGGTGAATGTGGATCAGGTCGCAGATCACCTCGGCAAAAACGTGAGGGTGATCTGTTGCGGCACCCACCACCCCCGGATCTCTATGGGCAAAGGCAGGCATAGCGTTAAATAGATGGGTCACATGATCGGCACCCAGGGAAAAGGCTTCGTCGGCCTTGGGATAGTCTGCGGCGGTATGCCCGATGGAGATGTGTACCTCGTCCTTTAACTGCCGGATAAAGTCCATATTCCCATCCTCTTCCGGAGCAAGGGTCACAAGGGAGATGGCATGTCCGCTGACTTCATTCAGCCGGCGAAACATGGCTGCATCCGCCTTCATGACATAATCCGGATTCTGGGCTCCAACCTTGGCAGGGGAGATAAAGGGTCCCTCCATATTGATACCCAGGACCCTCGCATAGCGGCTGTCACTATGCTCCTGAACCTTTGGGATCTGGGCAAAGACCCTTGCAAGTTTTTCTTCCGGAAACGTCATGGAAGTGGGACAGTAGGAGGTAACCCCCACGCTCTTTTCATAAGCGAGGATCGCTTTTAATCCCTCCACATCCTCATCACAGAAATCGTGTCCCATTGCGCCGTGGGAATGAACGTCCACAAGTCCGGGAAGGACATAGCAGCCGTTGGCATCCACGATGGAAGCATCGGCAAAGTCCTCTGCAGGGTGGGAGGGGGCACAGTCCCCCTCTGTCAGAACCCGGACGATCTTATCGTCCTCGACCCAGACTTCTCCAGGAAGAAGCTTACACTCTTTTGTATATATCGTTCCGTTGATAATTCTTGTTCTCATAACGCACCTACGAAAGAAGAGATAAAGCTGCTTCGTCTGCTACCAAAGTAAAGTCCGGATGCATCTGAAGAATGGATGCCTGAACTTCCGGAGTAACAGGACCTTCAAAGGCCTTCTTAATGATCTTGGCCTTATCTTCTCCGTTGGCAACCATCAGCACCTTCCGTGCCTGCATGATGGTCTTGATTCCCATGGTATAGGCCTGTCTTGGAACCTCTTCTCCCTCTCCGAAAAATCTCTGGTTGGACTTGATGGTCTCATCCGTCAGATCCACGCAGTGGGTCTCAAGTTCGAAGGCGTTTCCGGGTTCATTAAAACCGATATGACCGTCGGTTCCGATTCCAAGAAGCTGAAGATCGATTCCACCGGCCCGGCGGATCACTTCATCATATGCCTTGCAGGCTGCTTCACTGTCAGGATCGGCTCCATCCGGAACAAAGATATTCTCTTCCGGTACATTTACGAAGTTGAAAAAGTTCTCGTGCATAAAGTACCAGTAGCTCTGCTCATGATCTCTTGGAAGACCGCGGTACTCATCCAGATTGATGGTGGTAACACCGGAAAAGTCGATGTCTCCCTTGTTATACCAATCGATCAGTTGCTTGTAGGTTCCTACCGGAGTACCGCCTGTGGCAAGTCCTAATACCGCATTCGGTTTCATAATGACCTGTGCGGAAATAATGTTGGCTGCCTTACGGGACATGTCATTGTAGTCTTTGGCTCTGATGATTTTCATATTTATAACCCGTCTTTCTGCGAAAGACACCGATGCGGTTATGAAACCG
>CAMGZH010000029.1 GCA_946182825.1 uncultured Lachnospiraceae bacterium | reverse complement strand
GCCGGATTCGGGTCTGCTTCAGCAGACAAATTCCTGTCCGAATCCGTGCGCATCCCCGCGGAGCGTTTAACTCAGTCGGAGCTTGTACCCCGACTGAGTTAAATCACTGTATTACTTGCATTTGTGCTATTATCATAAATGCCCTCATATATATATAACGATCGTAATGAAAAAATGTTACATAAAAATCCCCTGTGACTATAAAAGTCACAGGGGGGTTGTTAAAAACAATCCTAAATTCTTTTTATCTCCATCAGATTTGGCAACAAAACCCAACGGAAGCCAAAACAGATAAATGATTGATGCATACAAAATCGGAACAACCGACCAGGCAATGTAAAACTGCAAATTAGACGTATAGGCATCCAAGCACTTGTAAATATTAACCGCCGCAATGATAACTGCTACAACATATGCGATCCCTTGTAATCCTTTGATGATCTGCATATCACCGGTTTCAATGATCTCCGGATGAAGGAGGATCTTCAGCACTCTTTTAAACTTTCTTATGATACAAAGAAAGATCCCTTGAAAAAGTAAAATAAATGCAATGGAAGGAATATCAATAAAACGCATACATATTCCAACAACCCCCGGACCATCTATATTTGACCACATATCGACCTGAATAAAAACAGTCAGCACAACACATAGCACACCCCATAAATATAGTCTTCCTCTGCGCATATTATCCCCCTATCATTATTCTAAAGGTGAATTACATTTTGACTATTTACCGTATTGAAGTACTTTCATCTCTTTATATCACTTATTTTTTTACCAGTCAAGCACATAATATACCACGAAAGTTATAAGGCCAAATTGTACAACTATTATCATAAGGATGGAATCAATTACCCTGCTCTGTCTCATCTAAAAAACCCGTTGGTAACTTACTTTAAATAAGTCACCAACGGGCTACCGTCTTATCTAAAAACAAATTAGTTATTAATCAGCTTGCTGTCCTCATTGTTCCAGCTGTAAAGCTTACGGATCTCAGCACCAACCTTCTCTGATGGATGCTCAGAAGCAAGCTTACGAAGCATTTTGAAATGAACCTGACGACCGGCAGGACTCATATCTAACAGGAAATCCTTTGCAAAGGTTCCATCCTGGATATCCTTTAATACCTGCTTCATTGCCTTCTTTGTATCTTCTGTCACAATCTTAGGTCCTGTGATGTAATCACCATACTCAGCTGTGTTGGAGATTGAGTAACGCATTCCTGCAAAACCGGACTGGTAGATCAGGTCTACGATCAGCTTCATCTCATGGATACACTCGAAGTATGCGTTACGTGGATCATAACCAGCCTCTACAAGTGTCTCAAAACCACACTGCATCAGAGCACATACACCACCGCAGAGGACAGCCTGCTCACCGAAAAGGTCTGTCTCTGTCTCGGTACGGAAGTTTGTCTCCAGAAGACCCGCACGAGCTCCACCGATTCCAAGACCGTAAGCGCGAGCAATATCCCATGCCTTTCCGGTTGCATCCTGCTCTACTGCGATAAGACAAGGTGTTCCCTTACCTTCCTGATACTCAGAACGAACAGTATGTCCCGGTGCCTTAGGAGCGATCATTGCTACATCAACATCCTTTGGAGGAACGATGCAACCATAATGAATGTTAAAACCATGAGCGAACATCAGCATGTTACCAGCCTCAAGGTTCGGCTCAATATCCTTCTTATACATGTCAGCCTGCTTCTCATCGTTGATTAAGATCATAATGATATCAGCTAACTTGGCAGCCTCTGCTGTGTTGTATACCTTAAGCCCCTGCGCCTCAGCCTTAGCCTTGGACTTGGATCCCTCGTACAGACCTACGATTACGTCACATCCGGACTCCTTAAGGTTTAATGCATGTGCGTGACCCTGGCTACCGTATCCAATGATTGCGATCTTCTTACCCTGTAAATTAGATAAATCACAATCTTCCTGATAATAGATCTTTGCTTCTGACATAACTTTTCCTCCTTAGAAAATTTGTAAATATTTGGAATCGGCTCTCCCCTAGAGTGAAATCCGCTTTCCATCCTCATCAATCATCACCACATCCAAAAGACCTCTGGTAAGACCGGTAAGACCGGTTCTGGCCAACTCCAGGATCTTATAATCTCCCAGCATATCCAAAAAACTTGCCAGCTTATCCTGATGTCCGGTCACCTCAATGACCATGGAATCCTTGGTGACATCTACCACCTTGCCGTGGAAGATCTCAGTAATGGATAATACAGACTGTCGGTCTGTATCCTTCGCCTGAATCTTCACCAGCATCAGCTCTCTCGTAACCGATTCTGAAGGGGACAAGACCTTAATATCCACCACATCCTCCAGCTTCGAAAGCTGCTTCTCGATCTGATCTAAGATCAATTCATCTCCGCTTGTGACAATGGTCATTCGGGTAAATCTCGGGTCAGCAGTCACACCTGCCGAGAAGCTGTCAATGTTATAACCTCTTCTGGAAAAAAGTCCTGATACATGACTTAAAACACCGGAGGTATTTTCTACTAAAATTGATAAAACTTTCTGCATGTTGTAACGTCCTTCCTTTTCCTTAGAACAGTTCCCATTCTAACACTTTACAGAATAGTGTCAAGTATTTTTCACTACTTAGTTGAATTATATTCAACACAGATGAATTCTATGCAAGAATCACCCCCGTCATATCCTCACCTGCAATATAACATATGGATTTATGAACACTCTTATCCAACACATCCACTTGAAACGCTTCTGAAAGTGGGATCTGTTCCCGCTTCATCCATGCCTCTTTTAACGTCCAGATTCTCATGAATTCCATTTGCGGAACCGCAGATGCTGCAATTATTTTTTGCTCATGCAACGTGAAAAATCGTTCTGCCATTCGAATCGGATCCGTCTTCCGTTTGGAAATTTTTGTCTCAATATCCACACCGATCCTTGCCTTTGATCCCTGATCGGTCGGATCATCTTCTCTTTTTAACAAGGCCAATACCACAAGCGAATGCGAATGACTGATGGAAAAATCTACCGGAAGATTTGAAAAGCACGGACGACTCCCCGCCTCTCCCACATAGTTCTTCTTCACCTGTTCTCTTCCATACCCCAAATATTCCATGGCACAAAATAGCATCTCTCCGGCAGCGATATGCGTCCGATCCATATGCTTTCCTCTTTTTCTCTGTGGCATCTCCTGCTTCTGCCAGTCTTCCATTGTTGCATCGGAAACACCAGCTGTATCGCATACAGAAAAAAGGACAGAAAGTCCCCTCTTAGATGGCAGAACAAGCTCTGTTACAGCGATTCCCCTGGTTACATCCAGGTTCGCAAGACAGTTGTTGTCCCGATCATAGATTCGGATCTTTCCGTCCTTTTTATTTATCATCTTTTGCCTCGTCTGTTTTTGCTCTTTTTCTTCTTACGTACCGAATAACCAAACTTACCCAGTTTTGCTCCAAGAGCAAAATATTCTCCATGACAGTATACGATTGGATTCGCCTTTGCAAGAGAAAAACTTCCTTTGTCATCCATATAGGCTTCATCTGCATGAACCGCAACAACCTTGGCAATAAACATACTGTGGCTTCCCAGCTTTTTCTCTTCTGTGACACGACACTCTATGTTCACCGGACTTTCAGCGATCAAAGGAGCAGATACCACATCTGCCTTTTCCTTTGTCAAGCCACAACTGGCAAACTTGTCTACATCCCGTCCACTGACAACGCCACAATAATCCGTTGCCTTTACCATATCTTTCGTTGTCAGATTCACCACAAATTCCTTGCTGCTGCGAATCAGCTCATAGGAGTGGCGCTCCGGGCGAACAGAGATCGACAGCATAGGCGGATTCGTGTTAATGGTCCCCGCCCATCCGACCGTCAGTACATTTTCTTCTCCGTTTGCTCCCTTACATGTTACAAGAACTGCGGGGATCGGATAAAGCATATTCCCCGGTTTCCAGCTCTGTTTCGCCATATTAGATTTCCTCCATGGATCGAATCAGGTTTGGAATCACCTGTTTCTTACGTGACACTACATTCTGGAGCACCAGACAATTTCCGCTGGCTGTCTCCACCTCAGGATGCCCCGGGAAGGCTCCCATTGCTACCTCTCGGCTGTTATCTCCAACATAAAGTAACTTGGTAGACTGATCCAGAATATTGGTCAACATACAGTACGCCTGATGAATTCCCTTATCCTCCAATACCCGCGGCATAAACTTAACAAGATCCCCCTGGATCTTCACAAGCTGCTTATCGGATACCGCTGAAATCTGGGATACACCAAAATCTGTCTCTCCCTGATGGAAGATCTTGAAATCCTGGAAGAAGATCTCATCGATGGTCTTATCCCCGAAGTTACTTCCTGCCTCAAACATTGCCATTGCATGTTCCTCAAGATCCACTCCTGCAATCTGAGCCAGCTTCTTTGCCACTTCCTTATCCCGCTCCGTACAGGTAGGAGAACGGAAAAGCAGAGTATCTGAAATAATAGCTGAAAGCAACAATCCTGCTATCTGAGAATTCACACGAACATTGTTCTCCTCATACATTCCATAAACGATGGTAGAACAGCAACCCAAAGGCATATTACGGAAGAAGATCGGCATCATAGTCTCAAGACTTCCAATCTTATGATGATCGATGATCTCTAAGATCTCAGCCTCATCAATTCCATCTACCGCCTGGCTCTTCTCATTATGATCTACAAGGATCAGTCTCTTCTTCTCCGTGGATAGGAGATTACGACGGGAAAACATTCCAATATAGTTCTGATTCTCGTCAAGGATTGGGAAGTCTCTGTGACGAACCTTACCGATAATGTCACGAACTTCACTTAAATAATCTGTCTCTTCGAACGCAACGATATCATCCTTGCACATAAAGTATCGAATCGGAATACTCTGGTTGATCAGACGAGCTGCAGTAAAGCTATCATACTCCGTTGTAATCAGAACGCAATCGATGGCATCCGCCGTCTTAACAACCTCCGGATCCACCTCTGTTACACCGGTTACGATCATACAACTTGGGATCTCTTCCAATACAGCAAGCTGACGGGCTACCACATTACCAAGGATAACCAGATCGTCTCCATCCACCTCCTGGCGAATGGCATTCTCATCTCCTGCCGCAACAACCACCTTACCATGGTTAAAGTAAGCATGTTCATTACCGCAGACCATGGTGCCGGCCAGAGTCTCAATAATATTCTTATACTGGGTTCTGGCTCTTCCAAGTTCACGGTTATCGTAAACATCCATATAAGAATATGCAATATCTCCGTTAACGATTACGCCCTCAAGCCTTCCGTCCTTTTTCACTACCGGAAGTGTAACAACGTCCATCTTACGCATCATTGCCCATGCTTTCTTCAGCGAAAGATGAGAATCTACTCCTTCTGTACGGGTATAATTCATATCCAGCACCTGGGTTCCTACATCTGTAATGGTCTCAGGCTCAGTAACATGGAAGGTATCCAGTACATACCTTGTCTCTTCACTGATCGGACCGGCCTTTTTCGGAATGTAGTCACCATCATCGATCTGATTCTTCAGATTTGCGTAAGCGATGGCTGCACAAATAGAATCTGTATCCGGGTTCTTATGACCAATGACCCAGACCGGGCGCTTCTTCACTAAACGATCCATAAAATTAATACTCCTTCATTTGCAATGTAAGTAAAGTTACGACCCCTTATTAACCCCATATCATCCCGGCCAAAGACCTTTCTCTGCCGAGACAAAGCCGCAGAAACAGTTGTCCCTGCGGCTAAAGCAACTAAAATGTAATTACATGAAACACACCCAACAGAACAAAGACCAGCGCGATAAATTCAATGATCAATAGCACAGTTGTCACTGTGTTCCTCTTCTTAAGAGACTGATAACGCATCTCCATGGATACATTCATATCCTCCGCATGATCCAATTCCTTCACAGTATCCGTGAGATTACGATATGCTCTGACATTCTCGGAATGAATCTTATCCGAAAGTTCACGGCGAACCTCCTCTAAAGATAAAGCATCCGGATCCTCTGCAAGGGATTCCTTAATCTCTTCAATGGAATCGGAAACCTTCGACAAAACTTCAGCAAGCTTCTGTGCCTCTTCCTGATTCCCCGCGGCGATCTTGTCTGAGATTTCCTTCTCTAAATGAACCAGATCCCCTTTCATGGAAGAAAGCATACGATCCACCTGTGTCTCTACGGTCGTGACAAGAGAATCCGCCTCCTCCTGCTTCGCATCCAGCTCCTTCTGAAGCTGTGCGATCTTCACTTCCTTTTCTGTAAGGGCTGCCTCTCTCTCCTTCACAAGAGATTCCAAAACAACAACCTTCTTCTGTTTCGCACCAATCAGTGACTGAAGCTGCTTTGCCTTATCGCGGAAGGCATCAATCTGAACGAGTAAAGCGTCTCCACTAAAATCTTCTGTCTGATTCTGACTATCTGTCATGTTCTACTCCCTGAATTCTGCATGATAAGAAGGCTGCTACACGGCAGTCTCCTCGAATATCTTATCATTTATCAGCAACAATAGCAATCGATCAACCAAGGATTTCGAGGAGTTCTTCTTTTGTCATGCTGCCAAGGCTTTTCCCCTCGCCGGACAGGATCTCATCTGCAAGGTCCTGCTTTTCCTGCTGCATCACAAGGATCCGCTCTTCTATGGTTCCTTTTGCTATTAACTTATAGACGGACACCTTATTCTTCTGTCCGATCCGATGTGCACGATCCGTCGCCTGATTTTCTGCTGCCACATTCCACCACGGATCATAGTGGATCACCAGATCTGCTCCTGTCAGATTCAATCCGGTTCCCCCTGCCTTCAAAGAGATCAAAAACACAGGGACTTCATTGGCATTAAAAGAATTGACAAGAGCAAGCCTTTTCTCTTTTGGAGTCTCACCTGTAATGGTGTAAAACGGAATCTTCTCTTCCGTAAGCGCTGCTGCGATCCGCTCCAGCATCGAAGTAAACTGAGAAAAGACCAACATTTTATGTCCATCCTCCATTGCGTCACGGATCAATTCCAACAGCATCTCGCTTTTTGCCGAGCCTCCCTTGTAATCTTCCAACAGAAGGGCCGGATCACAACAGATCTGTCGAAGTCTTGTAATATCCGCAAGAATCTTCATCTTGTTTTTCTTAAAATCCTCACCGGAGGTCTGCTCCAGCGTCTGTTTCATTCGAAGAAGCTGGCTGTCATAAACCTTCCTCTGGGCCTGATTCAGATTCGTGTAGCGAATCTCTTCCAGCTTCTCCGGAAGATCCTTAAGTACACTTTCCTTCTTTCGCCTCAGAATGAACGGTGATGTCATTGCCGACAGCCGGCGAGCCATCTCCTCATCCTTTTCCGCAACGATAGGTGTCTCGTAGTCACTTCGGAAGGTCTCATAATCATATAAAAATCCCGGCATTAAAAAGTCAAAAATGCTCCAAAGTTCCGACAGTCGGTTTTCGATCGGGGTTCCCGACAGGGCAAACCGGTGCATGCTCTTAATGATCTTAACCGCCTTGCTCATTCCGGATTTAGGATTTTTAATGTACTGCGCCTCATCCAGTACCTGATAGGTGAAGGTATAGTCTTCATACTCTGCAATATCCCTTCGCAACAGATCATAGGATGTCACAAGCACATCCTGATCCCCCGCTGCAAGGATCTTCCTTCGGTTCTCCTTACTTCCGTCCACTGGCACAACCTTCAGTTCCGGTGCAAAATGCTCCAGCTCCACGATCCAGTTGTAGACCAAAGACGCCGGGCAGACAACCAGGCTTCTCCCCAGTGTATTCTGCTGCTTTTCATATAGAAGCGCCGCAATCATCTGTAACGTTTTGCCAAGCCCCATCTCGTCTGCCAGAATTCCGTTAAAGCCATACCCTGCCAGCGTAAGGATCCAGCGAAATCCCTGCTTTTGATAATTACGAAGCACAGACTTCAAGGTAGATGGCACCTCATAATCCGCATCCCGAAGTGTCTTAAAACTTTTGACCAGACTCTTGAATGCACGATCTCTGTCTGTTGCGATCTCATCATGATCTTCCAGCATCTTATTCAGATATAGTGCACGATAAGCCGGAATCTCCATCTTCCCCTCTGTAAACTCCTTTGGCGTCAGATGAAGGTCTGCCATCATCTGCTCCAACGCTGCCACGGAATCATCTGCATTCAGACTCAAAAATTCTCCGCTTCTTAAACGATGGAACTTTCGCTTCCTTCGATAGCTGTCCAGAAGATCCATCAGTTCCTCCTGAGGAATATCTGTCGATAATACCGAAAGCTGAAGCAGATTTGCCTGCACCGACACACCGACCGATAGATTCCAGCCACTGCGTACCGATAGATTTTCAAACGCCCTTGTGGTGGAGACCTCCCCCAGCTCCATAAGCTGTGCCACACCTTCTGTCAGGATCTGATAGATTGCCTCCTCATTCTTATCTGTATAGAACTGGTTCTTCCTTTCATCAAAGTCCGGAAAATAACTACATACGGTAGATATGATCCGGTTCTCCAACAGAAGATCCCGGAAGAAATTCTCCCGGTTCAACAGTTCCTCCTGATTCCCGAGGGGATACTGTTCCCCATCATACTCTGCCATAACACGACAGATCACATCATCCTCAATAGCATCCAGATAAAAGCAAAACGTCGCCTCCGGTGGAAGGTACTGCCGGATCACGTCCTTTTGTTCCTCCGACAGCTCCACATATTTTGAGACCTTTGGAAGCACATGGTAGTAGAAATCCGACAGTCTCTGCCTTCCGATCACGATATGGATCATCCCTTCATCTGACGATGACAGAAAAGGCGCCAGCGCTCTTGCATTTTCCCTCGGTACCCGATAGAAAAATCCACCGGACAGATAATAGGAATCCTCACTTCCACGAATCAGCTGTGGCAGACTTCCCTCCAGACAGACCCCATCAAACTCTCCTCGCTTATCCTCATGCGGAAAAGCCCGTAGTGAAAGCGTCAATTCATGATCAGCCGCCTTGACCTGATCCCGTCCACTGGGCAGATCCGATTTATCCACAAAGTCCAGCGTCTCGCCTTCCAGCATCGCAAAGAATTCATCCAATCTCTGTCCGTACAGGATCAGTTCCTTTGTAACAGCCATCTCAGAAACACCGTCATTCAGATTCTTTCGGAACAATTCCTCCGTCAGTGCCCGATTCAAGAAATCAAACATCTTCCGGCTCTTTTCCGTAAAGGTCTGTGTTGCAAACTGAATTCCATTTTTCTTACCAAGTCCATAGAACAGACGATGGTTTACTGCCTGACAAAGCTCTTTGATATTTTTCACCACATAAAGCTTATCCGTTCCGACCTTAAAATCCAGAGACAGCTCCGGTTCTGACAGCGCGCTAAAGCCCCTTGTATAATCCCGGTAGCTATCATAGAACCGGGTCGTCAGCCGTAATCTTGGCACCAATCGAACCACCGGCTTTAAGACCTTATCGTTTATGGAAGTTTCACCGTCAGAAAATGCCTGCAACAAAGACTCTCCCATCATATCCGTTGCATCTCCAAGTTCCGGATGATCCGCTACATACCGGTCAGCCAGCATCAATAATGCAATGGTATGACTGCACAGTGGACGTCCCATCTGCTCCCTGCTCTGATACCAACGGCCGGAATAAGGATCATAGGATGGACAGTCCATAACCGAACAGTACATGGAGAGGATCGACCTTGCATCCAGCGTCACCTTCACCGGCCGTCCTCCTCGGACATTTCGAACACCGGATTTCTCATCCCGGTAGATTCCCTCAACCAAAAGTACAAGTCCTCCAGTTTCTTCATCATGAAGATACCGGAAGTGATTCCGTATATAATCCGTGTTACAGGATGTCAGGCTGATTTTGCCTGTTGCTACCATTTCCCTTGCCTTCTCCACATCCTCTTTGGTCAGAATGTAGTTCTCTGTTGCCCCGGCTACAGAAAAATAGTGATAGGTTCTCCTGTAATACGGCAATTCCCCGTTCACTTCCCCTTGACTTGTTGCCGGGAACACCTCTCGGGCCGATATCAGTTCCTGTGGCTCCTTCGCTCCATTCTGCCGGTCCTCGATTTCATACAAAAGAGCCGCCATATGCATACAACGGATCCCTTCCTGAGCATAGGGGCAATTACAGTACAATCCAGGCGGCATACTGTCTCCAAAATCCTGTACCTGCACGGTATAGATCTTATTCCCCTGATCCTTTACATTCCCGGTATAGATCCTGTGATCCTCGGAAACGACCTGTACCTGATCCTGCAGATATATGTTTCTTCCCATCTCCAGGGTATGATTTTGAAAAAGTTTCTTCCACTTCATGTTCCATCCTCATTGTATCGATTCTTAAATAACGTATCTATCATTATAACACACTGAGATAAGAAGTATGCATATTCCTGCGCATCCTCGCAGAGCGTTTATATCAGTTGGAGATTGTTACCCCGACTGATATAAAAAAACCGCCGTACCACGACTGTGGTACGGCGGTTCCCCGCGTTCTATTAAAACTTAATCAGATATTAAGCCTTGTACAGATCAACTAACTTGTTCAGGTAGTTGTAACGCTCCTTATAAGTCTCCTCGGACTGAGCGAACAGCTGAGCAGCCTTGTTCGGGTTGAACTTAGCAAGTGCAGCGTAACGGTTCTCACCCTTAAGGAATTCCTGGAAGTTTCCAGTAGGTGCCTTAGAGTCAAGTGAGAATGCATCCTTACCCTCTGCAGCAAGAGCTGGGTTGAATCTGAAGTTGAACCAGTAACCTGCCTCAACAGCGAGCTTCTCCTCAGTCTGAGCCTTAGCCATACCCTTCTTGATACCATGGTTGATACATGGAGCGTATGCAATGATGATAGATGGTCCTGGGTAAGCCTCAGCCTCAGCGATTGCCTTAACACACTGATTCATATCAGCGCCCATAGCGATCTGAGCTACGTAAACGTAACCGTAAGACATTGCGATACCAGCAAGATCCTTCTTCTTTGTCTCCTTACCGCCGGCAGCGAACTGAGCGATAGCACCAGCTGGTGTAGACTTAGAAGACTGTCCACCTGTGTTAGAGTAAACCTCTGTATCGAAGATCATGATGTTGATGTCCTTACCGGAAGCGATAACGTGGTCTAATCCACCGAATCCGATATCGTAAGCCCATCCGTCACCACCGAAGATCCACTGTGACTTCTTAGCAAGGAAATCCTTCTCAGCTACGATAGCCTTAGCTGCGTCAGAACCTTCCTTCTCAAGAGCTGCAACAAGCTTGTCAGTAGCATCACCGTTAGTAAGACCAACGTTGAATGTATCCTTCCACTCTGCAGCTGCTGCCTTAACGTCAGCATCAGATGTGTTAGCAACTAACTCATCGATGTTGTCAGCAAGACGATCACGGATCGCACGCTGTGCAAGTAACATACCATAACCGAACTCAGCAGCATCCTCGAAGAGGGAGTTAGACCATGCAGGACCATGACCCTTAGCATTTACTGTGTAAGGTGTAGATGGTGAAGAGTTACCCCAGATAGAAGAACATCCTGTTGCGTTAGCGATGTACATTCTATCACCGAAGAGCTGAGTGATCAGCTTAGCGTATGGAGTCTCACCACATCCGCCACAAGCACCTGAGAACTCAAGTAATGGCTGCTTGAACTGAGAGCCCTTAACTGTGTTAGCCTTGAACTTCTCGATAACGTCTGTCTTCTCTGGAAGAGATACAGCGTAATCGAAGCCTGCCTGCTTATCCTCGTTCTCCTCGAAGGAAGCCATAGAAAGAGCATCAACAGGACATACGTTAGCACAAGATCCACATCCTGTACAATCCATAACGGATACAGCGATTGCGAACTTGTTACCAGGCATACCGTTCATATCCTTAGAAGCAAGAACTGCAGGAGCTGCAGCAGCCTCAGCCTCTGTCATAGCTACTGGACGAATAGCTGCATGTGGGCAGACATAAGAACACTGGTTACACTGGATACACTTGTCAACATTCCATGTAGGAACATCAGTAGCTACTCCACGCTTCTCGAATGCAGCTGTACCGGATGGTGTAACACCATCAGCGTACTTCTTAACAACAGATACAGGGATTGTGTTACCTGTCTGTCCGTTAACCTTCTGCTGGATGTCCTTAACGAATGCAACAGCATCCTCACGACCCTCAGCAACGGTAGAGGTAAGATCTGTATCCTCTGCGTTCTTCCATGACTCTGGAACCTCAACCTTAACATATGCTGTAGCACCAGCATCGATAGCGTCGTGGTTCATCTTAACAATATCATCACCCTTAGCAGCGTAAGACTTGGTAGCTGCATCCTTCATTAACTGAAGAACCTGCTCCTCTGGGATGAGCTTTGTAAGAGAGAAGAATGCTGACTGAAGTACAGTATTGATTCTCTTACCAAGACCGATCTCCTTACCGATCTTAACACCATCGATGATGTAGAAGTTGATGTTGTTCTCAGCGATATAGCGCTTAACCTGTCCAGGAAGCTTCTCATCTAACTCATCAACAGACCACTGTGTGTTGAAGAGGAATGTACCACCCGGTACAAGATCCTGAACCATGTTGTACTTGTAGATGTATGCAGTACAGTGACATGCTACGAAGTTAGCCTGGCTGATCAGGTATGTAGAACGGATTGGTGTATGACCGAAACGAAGGTGGGAAATTGTAACACCACCAGACTTCTTGGAATCATAGTCGAAGTAAGCCTGTGCATACATATCCGTGTTGTCACCGATGATCTTGATGGAGTTCTTATTAGCACCTACAGTACCGTCTGCTCCTAATCCCCAGAACTTACAGTTTGTTGTTCCCTCTGGAGTAGTAACAGGGTTCTCCTTGATCTCAAGAGAAAGGTTTGTAACATCATCGATGATACCGATTGTGAAACGCTCCTTCTCTGTGTTTCTGAATACAGAAATGATCTGTCCAGGAGTTGTATCCTTAGAACCAAGACCATAACGACCTGTAAATACAGGAACCTGATCGAACTTGCTGCCCTTAAGAGCTGCAACAACGTCTAAGTATAATGGCTCACCGATAGAACCTGGCTCCTTCGTACGATCAAGTACAGAAATACGCTTAACAGAATCTGGGATTGCTGCAAGTAAAGCTTCCTTAACGAATGGACGGTACAGACGAACCTTAACTACGCCGACCTTCTCACCCTTAGCTGTAAGGTAATCGATTGTCTCATCGATTGTCTCGCATACAGAACCCATAGCGATGATAACGCTCTCAGCATCCTCAGCTCCATAGTAGTTGAAGAGCTTGTAGTCTGTACCAAGCTTCTCGTTAATCTTATCCATGTACTCTGTAACGATAGCTGGAAGATTATCGTAAGTCTGGTTGCAAGCCTCACGTGTCTGGAAGAAGATATCAGGGTTCTGTGCAGATCCCATCTCTACTGGGTGGTTAGGATTTAATGCCTTCTGACGATATGCTGTAACTGCATCCATATCGCAAAGATCAGCAAGATCCTTGTAATCCCATGTCTCGATCTTCTGGATCTCGTGTGATGTACGGAATCCATCGAAGAAGTTAATGAAAGGTACGGAACCCTTAAGAGCTGCAAGATGTGCAACCGGTGTAAGGTCCATAACTTCCTGAACGGAGGACTCACAAAGCATAGCTACACCAGTCTGACGGCAAGCGTATACATCGGAGTGGTCACCGAAGATATTAAGTGCGTGGGAAGCTACGCAACGTGCAGATACGTTGAATACTCCCGGAAGTCCCTCACCAGCGATCTTGTACAGGTTAGGGATCATCAGCAGAAGACCCTGAGAAGCTGTAAATGTAGTTGTTAAAGCACCAACAGCAAGAGATCCGTGTACAGCACCTGCTGCACCTGCCTCGGACTGCATCTCTGTGATCTGTACTGTCTGACCAAAGATGTTCTTACGACCAGCGGTTGCCCACTCATCAGAAGCTTCAGCCATAACAGAGGATGGTGTGATAGGATAGATAGCCGCTACATCAGTAAATGCATAAGATGCATGAGCTGCTGCATGGTTACCATCCATGGTTTTCATTGCTCTCTTCATGAATTTTCCTCCTACGAATACTTTTTATCAAACAGCATCCTTCATGACGCTGTACATAAAAAATGATAGAATTTTTTTTGGAAAAAATCAATAAGACCTATGTCCTTTTTCTGTTTTTAATTGGGGACAATTCCTAACAATCCCCACATGGTGGTAAATCACCTTGAAAAAATAGACAGATGTCTGTAAAATAAATATGTTTGCGTATTTTACGCACATTAAATAAAGAAACATTTTTTAGGACGATCGTCCGGAAAGGAAACCTATCATATGATACAGGCGTCTAACATTTCTCTTCGTTTCGGCAAAAAGGCCCTTTTCGAAGATGTTAACATTAAATTTACCGAGGGTAACTGCTACGGTATTATCGGTGCCAACGGTGCCGGTAAGTCTACCTTCCTTAAGATCCTCTCCGGCCAGCTGGAGCCAACAAGCGGTGACATCATCATCACACCGGGTCAGCGTCTTTCCTTCCTTGAGCAGGATCACTTTAAATATGATGCTTTTACCGTACTTGATACTGTCATCATGGGTAACCAGCATCTCTACGATGTTATGAAGGAGAAGGATGCCATCTACGCAAAAGAGGATTTCAGCGATGAGGATGGCATTCGTGCCAGCGAACTTGAGGCTGAGTTCGCTGATATGGATGGCTGGAATGCTGAGACGGATGCTCAGCAGATGCTCAATGGTCTCGGCATTGCTCCGGAATTCCACTACAGCTTAATGAGTGAACTTCCGGGTGCCCTCAAGGTCAAGGTTCTTTTGGCTCGTGCTCTTTTCGGTAATCCGGATATCCTGCTTCTCGATGAGCCTACCAACCATCTGGATCTGGATGCCATTGGCTGGTTAGAGGAATTCCTGATCAACTTTGAGAACACAGTCATCGTTGTATCCCATGACCGTTACTTCTTGAATAAGGTATGTACACATACTGCTGATATCGATTATGCCAAGGTACAGATCTATGCCGGTAACTACGATTTCTGGTATGAGTCTTCCCAGTTGATCTTAAAGCAGCGTAAGGAAGCCAACAAGAAGAAGGAAGAGCAGATCAAGGAATTAAAAGACTTCATCTCCCGCTTCTCTGCCAACGCTTCCAAGAGTAAGCAGGCAACTTCCCGTAAGAAGGCTTTAGAGAAGATCGAGCTTGAAGAGATTCGCCCTTCTTCTCGTAAGTACCCTTACATCGATTTCCGTCCACAGAGAGAGATCGGTAATGAGGTCCTTACCGTCGAAGGTATTTCCAAGACCATTGATGGCAAGAAGGTATTAGACAATATCTCCTTCGTTGTTGGTCACGATGACAAGATCGCTCTTGTCGGCGGTAACGAACTTGCCAAGACAGTTCTGATGGAGATCCTTGCCGGTGAGATGGAGCCGGATGAGGGAAGCTACAAGTGGGGTGTTACAACCTCTCAGTCTTACTTCCCGAAGGACAACACCAAAATCTTCGATAACGATATGATCATCGCCGACTGGCTGACACAGTTCTCCGAGATCAAGGACGCCACCTATGTACGAGGTTTCCTGGGACGTATGCTCTTTGCCGGAGAAGATGGTAATAAGAAGATGAAGGTCTTATCCGGAGGTGAGAAGGTTCGTGTTCTCCTCTCCCGTATGATGATCGAGGCAAGCAACATCCTCATGTTGGATGAGCCTACCGACCACCTGGATATGGAAAGTATCACCGCTCTGAACGAAGGTCTTAAGAAGTTCAAGGGTGTATTGATCTTCTCCTCCCGTGATCATCAGGTTGTACAGACCACAGCCAACCGAATCATGGAGATCCTTCCGGACGGAAGTCTGATCGACAAGGTTACAACCTACGATGAGTACCTTGAAAGTGATGAGATGGCTCGTAAGAGAACCGTATACAATACAACAGAAGACGAAGAGTCTGATGACTGATCTTATCTCTGACCGTAAAAAGCCCCTTGAGCTTACGCTCAAGGGGCTTTCGATATTTCTAATATTAGTTCTTAAAGGAATGAACCGGAGCCGGAATTCTTCCACCGCGATTTACAAATGCGCTGCAATCAAACTCATTGACCGGCATGATCGGTGCGTAACCAAGTAATCCTCCGAACTCTACCACATCTCCTACATCCTTACCGATGACAGGGATCAGACGAACCGCTGTTGTCTTCTGGTTGATCATTCCGATTGCCATCTCATCCGCAATGATTCCAGAAATGGTCTCAGCGGATGTCTTACCCGGAATAGCGACCATATCAAGACCTACAGAACATACGCAAGTCATTGCCTCCAGCTTCTCAAGCGTAAGTGCGCCTTCATTTACCGCATCGATCATGCCCTGATCCTCTGATACAGGAATGAATGCACCGGACAAACCACCTACATAAGAAGAAGCCATAATTCCGCCCTTCTTGACCTGGTCATTTAAAAGTGCCAATGCTGCTGTTGTTCCCGGAGCACCGGCTCTCTGTAATCCGATCTCCTCAAGGATACCTGCAACAGAATCTCCAATGGCCGGTGTCGGAGCAAGTGAAAGATCAATGATTCCGAACGGAATGCCAAGCATCTTGCTTGCTTCCTTCGCTACCGCCTGACCCACACGTGTGATCTTAAACGCAGTCTTTTTGATGGTTTCACACAATACCTCAAAGGACTCGCCACGGACATGGGACAAGGCTGTCTTAACAACACCCGGTCCGGATACACCGACATTGATAATGGCATCCGCTTCGGATACACCGTGAAAAGCACCTGCCATAAACGGATTATCATCCGGCGCATTACAGAATACAACCAACTTTGCATCACCAAGGGAATCCTGATCCTTGGTTGCCTCTGCTGTCTCTTTAACGATCTGTCCCATAAGCTTGACCGCATCCATATTGATACCGGTCTTAGTAGATCCTACATTGATAGAACTGCAGACAAACTCAGTTGTTGCCATTGCTTCCGGAATAGAACGGATCAGATACTCATCCTGTGTTGTCATTCCCTTGCTGACGATAGCGGAATAACCTCCAAGGAAGTTGACCCCAACAGTCTTGGCTGCGCGATCCAGAGTCTTTGCAATGGTAACGTAATCCTCCGGGCTGTGGCAGGCACAGGCTCCAATCATCGCGATCGGTGTTACGGAAATACGCTTGTTGACGATTGGAATTCCGAACTCCCGCTCGATCTTTGCACCGGTAGCCACAAGATCCTTTGCTACGGTTGTGATCTTATTAAAAATATTATCATTTAACTTATCAAGGTCGGAATCCATACAGTCAAACAGGCTGATTCCGATGGTAATGGTACGGACATCAAGATTCTCCTCCGATACCATTTTGTTTGTTTCTTTTACTTCCAGTATGTTGATCATGGTAAACTCCTTAAATTAGATACGGTGCATCATTTCAAAGATTTCTTCTTTCTGAGCTTTGATCTCTACGCCGATCTCTTCTCCCAGAGTTGCAAGACCCTTCTGGATCTCATCAAATGATTTGCTTGCATTCTCCGTATCCACGATCATCATCATGGTAAAAAATCCTGAAACAATTGTCTGGGAAATATCCAGCACATTGACCCCGTTATCAGAAAGATACGTGCACACCTTTGCGATGATACCTACCGTATCCTTACCGACAACACTAATGATGGTTCTGTTCTTGTTTTCCATACGTAATCTCCATTCCTTTTTATATATATGTAAAGGCACTTACCTAAACACCAAATGAATTGCCTGAATATCAAAGATATCCTAGACGACGATCCGCTCTGATACCTCGTGTCTTGAAGCAACGGTAATATTAAAATCCGTTCCCTTATACGGGTTGTTACCAAAGCTGACCTCACTGACCACAGTCTCCAAAGCCAGTCTTCCATAATTATTCTCTGCTGACAGATGCCCCAGGAAGATGTGGACCATGTGATCATTTAAAATCTTCCCCAGAAGCTGTCCGCTTGTCTCATTGGAAAGATGTCCCCGTTCCCCAAGGATCCTTCGCTTCAGCTGATATGGATACGGTCCGACCTGGAGCATATTCACATCATGATTGGCCTCCAGCAAAAGAGCCGACAGGTCACTGATCTTCTCTATTATATAGTCATCATAGGTTCCCAGGTCTGTGACCACACCGACCTTTTTACCGGAATCCTGATCTTCGATAATGTAAGCCACCGGATCCGCTGCATCATGGGAGATGTGAACCGGATGAATATCCAGCGTTCCGATGGCAAATGTCTCATCTGCCCGGATCGGATGAAAAAGACTCTCATCCACCTTGCCAAGCTTGCCGCCGGCAAGCATCGCTCCTATCGTACCCTGTGTGGCATAAACCGGCAACCCATATCTTCGCATAAGTACCCCAAGACCTGCAATATGGTCTGTATGTTCATGGGTCACCAGAATTCCATCCATGTCTTTTGTTGTAAGATCCATGGCGTTCATTCCGGTTTCGATCTTCTTACCACTGATTCCTGCATCGATCAGCACATGGTGTCGATCATTCCCCGCACAGATACAATTTCCACTGCTTCCACTGGCTATGCTGAACAGTTCCATTGACATAGACGTTATTCCTTTTCCTTCCAGCCCACTGAGATCACATCTCCTTCATGAATCGGATCTGCGTATCCACAGGGCTTTCCATTCAGCAGAACTTCTGCTGTTCTTCCATTTGCTTCATGAATATCAAAATCAATAAAGTTGAATACATCCACAAAGATATAATCTCCTTTATCATCCATTGTGATATTCTGTCCGTTAACCGTAACATGGATCGTAAGCTTCGGCTTTGGCACATCAATCGGTCGGTTCAGCGGCGTATTGGGGCGATAAGGCGTTGTATAGTCCACCTTCTCACTCGCCTGTGGCTCCGGTTCTTTCGCTTCCGGTGCCTTTGCCTGCGGCTCCTGATCCTCAGCCTCCTGCTCGCTCACCTGCTCACCCGTCTGCGATGCTTCGGTCTGTGGCTCCTGTTCTACAGTCTGCGGCTCTGCTGCCTGCTGCTCTGTTGCCTGCTGCTCCGCTGCCTGCTTCTCTGCCGCCTGCTGCTCTGCTGCCTGTCGCTCTGCTTCCTGCTGTTCTCTTGCCAACTGTTCCTGTCTTGCCTTTTCTTCGAAGTCCTCTTCTACTGCCGTGATGCCTTCCGGAACATAATCGCCGTCTTTTAATCCAAAGCCCGTAACTGTCCACTCGATACTAAAGTTCTCATAGACAAGGGTATTCATGTCCGCCTCCCGGTTGTTCACGATGATTTGATGGTTCGGGTCGACCTCCACATCCATAAACGCTGCAAGCTGTCCCAAGGTGTAATAATTGCGTGTCTCCACATCATCACCGTTCTTGATCACGTAATCCGCCGGCTCAAGACTTCCGTTGACCTCAACAAACTTCGGGCAGGTCACAAAGGAACCATTCACAATGAAGGTCACAGTAGAGGATGTAAACTCCTCCAGCTGATCGATCCGCATCTCGCCCTCGGTTCCAACGGTTGAACTTTCAATTGTTATTGTAGCATTTGGAATGAGCTGTGTATTCAAAGATGCCTCATGTCCGTTCATAAGTACACGGGCAGACTCTCCTTCCCGTCCCTTTATCATACGATCGGTTCCGTTCACAGAGAAATGGATCTCCCGTCCTCTGCGTGGGAAGAGCTCAGCTGTATCCATTCCCGCCTGCATTGCCGCATCAATGATCTTCAAGTGTCCGTTGTCGAAAAGCTTCATCATCTCTCCATTGAAATGGATCATAATAAAGTTATTCTTCTGCTCATAGTAGTTCAGGCAGATTCCGATTGGTGTTACAAAAAGAGGATCCTTCTCGATTCCATCCGGGAACTGAATGTTCTTCATGACCTCTTCTCCACGAAGGGCAACGCGCTCTTTGATGATGTTCATCTTATCCGCAAGGTGCTCACAGAAACCGTGAACCTTGCCGCCGCCACCCACAACGAAGGTAGCCGCCACCGGATTCCCTCCGTTCAGCTCCATGATCTTCTCGCCCACATCATTGGTAATCTTCTCCATAACCGGATCTGTCAGCTTCCATACCTCCTCAACGGAAATGGTATGGGAGATTCCCATGATATCCTCATAGGTGATCTCTTCCAATTCTGTGGATTCCTTCTTGATCTTCTCCGCTGTGGCAAAGTCAACCAGAAATGCCTGTACGATCACTTCCGTCAGTTCATCCCCCGCATAAGGAATCATTCCGTAGGCAATAATGCTTCCATCCTTTGTAATGCAGATATCGGATGTACCCGCACCCACATCCACAAGGGCAATGTTCAACATCCGGTAATTCATCGGAATCGCAACATTCATTGCCGCAATTGGCTCCAGCGTCATATTGGCAACTTCAAGATCTGCCCGCTCCACTGCAGAATACAGACCATCCACAACATCATCCGGAAGGAAGGTCACAATGATGATCTCTTCGATCCGTGTTGCCTTATGTCCCTCAAGATTGGAAAAAAGTTCCCCATTCAGGAAATACTTCATGGTGGAGTAACCAACACAATAGAAATGATACGGACCATCGTCCTCATTGATCTCTCTTTGTGCCTGATCCACTCCCATCAGATCCAAGGTATTGATATCCTCACCGGTCACAACCGTCTCTTCATCAAAGTCCATAGCGACACGGGTGGTAACGGTACGAAGCACACGACCAGCGGCAGCGATACATACTTCCTTTAATTTGAAGCCCAACTGCTCTTCCAGCTGATCTGTCACACTGCGGATGATCTTTGATACACGTCCGATATCGTGGATCTGTCCATCCAGCATCGCACGACTGTCATGCTCCATTGAGCACATCGCCACGGTCTTGAATCCGTCCTCCAACTGGTATCCTACCGTACCAACTACATTACGGGTACCGATATCCAAAGAATAAACGAAATCCCTGTCCTGAATATTCTCCTGTGTTGCCTGTTCTGCGTCGATCATGATGTTCCTATCCTCTGTCGGTTTCTGCAGGCGTTCCATCGCCTCTTTTACCTGTATAAAATCGTCTTCTATTCCATGGGTATTATCCAAGATCACCTGACACTTCTCCCGGAATACACGTTCCGGAAGCTGTGCCGCAAAGATCCCCCGGATCTTCTCGTCACTGTATCCCCTGTTCTTGCGAAGTCTCTCCCTTCTGGTCTCTTCATCTGCATAGATGTACCATAGTTCGTCACAGACCTCATCATAGCCCTCTTCAATCAGAAGTGCCGCCTCCACAAAAAAGGCTGTAAACTCTCCCTCTCGTCTTGCACGTGCCACCCGCCGAAGGATCTCCTCCTTAACTGCCGGGTGAACAATGGAATTCAACAGTTCCCTTTTCTCTGGATTCTTATAGATCAAAGTCGCAAGCTTATTGCGATCCATCGGAGGATTCTTTTCCTTTGCATCCTTACCATAGGAAAAAACATCCTCATGAAGAAATGCCGCCCGAAATTTATCATAGCAGGAATGCCCCGGCGTCATTAATTCCTTCGCAAGATCGTCTGTCCGAAGGACCATAACAGGATAATGTGTCTCAAGGTAATTTAATACTTCACTTTTACCGGCACCAACGCCACCTGTAATTCCAATAAAATACATAAACAATACCTAAAAAATGCTATACCCGTCCACGTTTGGGTAAAAACCCACTCACGCACACAAGTATAGCATTTTACAAGGATAAATACAAAAATATATCCTTTAGATCTGGTGAAGTAAATTTACCATCTCAATTGCAGATAAGGCACAGTCATAACCCTTATTGCCGGCCTTACTTCCTGCACGGGCGATGGCCTGTTCAATATTTTCTGTTGTAACGATACCAAAGAGCACCGGAATGTTGCTGTTTAAGGATACCTGTGCAATTCCCTTGCTGACCTCATTACACACATAATCATAGTGTGAAGTCTGTCCGCGAATCACAGCGCCGACACAGATCACAGCATCGTACTTACCGGAGGCAGCCAGTTTCTGTGCCGTCAGAGGAATCTCAAAAGCTCCCGGAACCCAGGCTGCAGTAATGTGATCCTCTGCCACTCCGTGACGTACAAGACCATCTACCGCTCCCCCAAGAAGCTTATTCACAATGATCTCATTGAATCGGGAGGCAACGATGGCCACTCTCATATTCTCGTCTGCAACAACCTTACCTTCTACTACGTGAATCTCTCTCATTTTATGTTTCTCCTTTTTCCTGTTCCAATATGTTTATGTCCAGTGTATCAGCTGACTTTGATCTTTTTAAAAATATGTCCCATCTTCTCCTGCTTCGTCTTAAGGTACTTTGCATCATACGCAGAAGGTTCGATCTCGATCGGAACTCTCTCTTTGATCTCAATACCAAAATCAGAAAGACCATAGATCTTATCCGGATTGTTGGTCAACAGCCGAAGGGACTTGACCCCAAGATCTCTTAAGATCTGCGCGCCCACCCAGTACTCTCTGAGATCCGGTGCAAAACCGAGCTTTACATTTGCTTCAACCGTATCCAGTCCCTGCTCCTGAAGAGCATAGGCCTTGATCTTATTGATCAGTCCGATTCCTCTGCCTTCCTGGCGCATATATAAAATAATGCCTCTGCCCTCCTTTTCAACCATTTCCATGGATCTTTGAAGCTGAAGGCCACAGTCACAGCGAAGGGATCCAAAGGCATCACCTGTCAGACACTCGGAATGCACCCGGCAGAGCACGTCCTCTCCATCTCCAAGTTCCCCTTTTACAAGCGCCACATGATGTTCCCCTGTGATATCGTTGATGTATCCATACATCTGAAAGTTGCCATGGGCTGTCGGCATTTTTGCCGTTGCCTCTTGATGCACATGCTTCTCGTGGATCCGACAGTAATCCTTAAGATCCTTAATGGTGATGAAAGTCAGACCGTATTCTTTGGCCATCTCCTGAAGTTCCGGCGTTCTCATCATGGTTCCGTCTTCCTTCATGATCTCGCAGCATACACCGCAGGGATAAAGTCCCGCAAGGTGCATAAGGTCCACCGTCGCCTCTGTATGTCCGTCACGAACCAGAACACCGCCCTCCCTTGCGATCAGAGGGAACACATGCCCCGGTCTTCTAAAATCCAGAGGTTTTGCCGTTGGATCCGCCAGACGCTGCATGGTAAACCCTCTCTCCTTGGCAGAAATACCGGTCGTTGTCTGCACATGATCCACCGATACGGTAAAGGCCGTCTCATGATTATCCGTATTCTCAGCCACCATGGGATCAAGCCCCAGTCGATGCGCAACCTCACTGCTCATAGGGGTACAGATCAGCCCCTTGGCATGTGTTGCCATAAAATTGATATTTTCCTGTGTAGCAAACTCACCGGCACATATCAGATCACCTTCATTCTCACGGTCCGGATCATCTGTCACCAGGATCATCTTACCGGCCTTAAGGTCCTCAAGGGCCTGTGGAATCGTTGCATAGGTAAACTCTTTCTTCTCTTCCATAAATTCCTCCTGCTATATCAAAACTCGCCTGCGAGACTTTCCAGCATCTCCATGGTAATTCCCTGCTCCTCCTGCTTCGGTGCTGCTCCTGCAATACCAAGAAGCTTTTGAACGTACTTTCCCACCACATCGTTTTCCAGGTTCACCCGATCGCCGACCCGTCGTTCCATCAACGTTGTCACATCTCCGGTGTGAGGGATGACGGATACGGTAAAATCCTCTTCCGATACAGATGCCACGGTAAGACTGATTCCATCGATGGTGATGGATCCCTTCTCCACGATAAGGTCCAGGATCCGTTTTTCTGCTTCAATTCGAAGGATGGTGGCATTTCCTTCTTTGGTCAGAGATGACACCGTCCCGGTTCCATCAATATGACCGCTGACCATGTGACCTCCGAATCTTCCTCCTGCCGCCATGGCCCGTTCGAGATTCACATGTCCTCCCACTGCAACATCTCCGAGAGTGGATCTCCGAAGCGTCTCCGCCATAACATCCGCTGTGAAAAATCCGTCTCCCATTGTGGTGACCGTAAGACACACACCATTGACTGCAATGGAATCTCCGATCTGTGTTCCCTCCAGAACCGTGGAGGCACTGATTCGAAGACTTCCGCTGACGCCATTGATCTTTTTCCCCGCCATCGTTCCTTTTTCTTCTATGATTCCAGTGAACAAACTGTTCCTCCCTTCAACCGATACCGGATCAGCACATCATCTCCCACCTGTCGGCACTCCTTCATGGTAAGCAGCGGAGTCTGGGAGGGATTATCGATTCCAAGGGACGCCACCGGGTTCTTCCCTCCACCGAATACCTTCGGTGCCATGAAAACATCCAGTTCTGAAACAATGCCGCTTCGAATGGCAGATGCATTCACCGCCGTTCCGCCTTCCAAAAGAATACTGTCAACGGAAAGCTTTCCAAGGTACTGCATCAACGCCTTCAGATCCACGCATCCGCTTTCTGCATCCTTATCCAGATGCAGGATCTGAACTCCTTTTTGTAAAAGCAACCGTTCTTTTTCCTTGATGCTCTCCTCCGCCTCTTCAGCCCGTTCCCATGGACGCTGCAATGTAACAACCAGAAGCGGTTGGCTTTTCGCCGTCTGTACCAGCTGACTTTCCATCGGAATTCTGAGATGATCATCCAAAATAATACGCAGCGGATTCTTTCCATCCACAAGAAATTCTTCGTCCCCGTGACCTCTTACCTTTGCTCTGCAGTTAAGCAGAGGATCATCTGCAAGCACGGTTCCGATTCCTGCCATTATGGCCATATGGCTATGGCGCATCCGGTGCACCTCCTCCCGAGAGGAAGGACCGCTGATCCATTTGGATTTTCCGGTCTCTGTTGCAATATGTCCATCCGCAGTCATCGCATACTTCATAGTAACGTAAGGCATCCGGGTCGTAATAAAGTGAAAAAACACATCATTCAGGGCATCGCATGCCTCTCGCATAAAATCCGTGATCACCGTAATCCCCGCCTCGCGAAGAGCCTTGACGCCGCCGCCATCCACCTTTGGATTCGGATCTCTTGACCCCACCACAACTTCTGCTATTCCGGCTTCAATCAGCGCCTGCGTGCAAGGTGGCTGTTTCCCATGATGACAGCAGGGCTCCAGCGTAACATAGATTGTGGCACCCTTTGGATCCTCCGTCACCTTACGAAGAGCATCCCGCTCTGCATGGAGCTGTCCGCAGATATGGTGCCATCCCTCACCTATGATCCTTCCATCTTTTACGATTACCGCTCCAACCAGCGGATTCGGATTCGTCCAGCCTTTTCCCTTTTTTGCAAGTTCGATGGCCCGAAGCATATAGTTCTCTTCCGGCATAGTTTCATCTCCTTCTATCCAAAAAAACCACCACAGAAAACCTCAAGGCTTCCTGTGATGGTTCTTATATCGACGATGTACGCTTATACTCCTCCATTGGATCCTGGAATCCTACGCATCCTCGCGAAACGTTTATCTCAGTCGGAGATTGGACCCCAACTGAGACAAAAAACCCGCAGTAGAAATCTACCACGGGCAATACGTACAACTGTATTCGTATCTTCTTCCATCCAGACTTTACTGTCGGCTCCGGAATCCAACCGGATCATGCCTTACGGCTCGCGGGCTATACCGCCGGTAGGGAATTACACCCTGCCCTGAAGATCATTGTTTAATTCTCTACTATGATACATTACTTAAGTTGCCGACGCAACCCTTAAATCCTCTTTTTTAAAAAATTTCCCAAAAGATATCTAAGCTCCCTTGCTCTCTCAGACCCTCATCGTCTTTAGCAGATCCTTTTGTTCCTTTGTGATTCGAAAACTCTCCCGTGCTTTCTGAATGGTCTTATTATGGGTCCAGTCAAAAAGCCGTCGTTCCACAAGGTAAGGAAGGGTCCAATCCCACTGCTTGGCAAGGGCCGTCGCGAAAAACCATGCAATCATCATATTCACATAGTATTCTTCGCTCCGAACCTTCGCCGGAATCTCAAGGTATTCCGGCTGAAAATCCTCATCCAGAAAGTGCGTCATCAGCATTTCCATTCCAAAACGGCAGGTATACACCTCACTCGATGCACTCCACTCTTTGATCTTTTCCAAAAGCTGCGGCTTATGCTTTTTAAAAACCTTCGGCGACATGATATCACACACCGCCCAGTTATCTACAAAGGGAAGGAACCGCTGCACCAGTGCCACGCAGGTCTCGTAATCCTTTTCCTCCGAAATCAGCAATCCATGCAGCATATTTTCATCATAATATTCATGAGGCAATTCCGAAAGGAAAGCCTCATAGCCACCCTCCTTCCTCAGTTCCTTCGCCAGCTTCCTCGCCAGGGGAACGCGAACACCAATGATTCGCTCCGGATCCACGGTAGGAAGAAGCTTCGCCTGAAAAGCAGCATAACGCTCATCCTGTAGGGAAAACAGCCTTTCGCGAATCGTCATATCTCCTCCCGTATCTTCGAACTAAAAGTTCGATCCGTTCCAACCCCAGTTGCTGGTTGCCGCATACTTCACGTAGATATGATCCGCAGCAATCCCAAGCACATCTCCGAAGATCTTCGTGATTTCACCCGTCAATTGAGAAAACGCCTGAGAATCCTCTCCTCCAAAAACAGATACTTCCACAAACGCCATCGGCTCACTGTTACCACCTCTAAAATACAGATGATATCCATCCTCAAAACCTGTCATCAGCCAGTTCTCACTCTTCCCCGGAATAATCGTAATTGCTTCTCCCAGGCGACGCTTTAGTTCCACTTCCTGCTCCGGGGTTACGGTTACACTAATTTTTGAATTAATAAATGGCATCTTAAACTCCTTTCGTTTGTATCTTTCGAGTTACATTTCGTACGACATAGATGCATATCGCGCAACTATAGATGGTTGCAGTTACCCACGCACTCTGATCTGCAAAACAAATAGCTGTAAAGTGAAACAGCGGTACAAATACCAGGCTGACCACCGTACGTGCCACCATCTCAATCACACCGGAAATAATGGCAAGATGAGAATATCCAAGGCCCTGCACTGCCAATCGACATGTATTCAGCAAGCCGAGTGACCAGTAGAAGAATCCAAGACAAGCCAGATATCGTCCGGATTCCGCAAGAATATCCGTTGCATGCAAAGCGTTTTTACTGATAAACGCCATGGACATTTCCCGTCCAAATAAAATCAAAATAATACCAATAACAACGCCGTATCCGGCTCCCACCAATGCTCCTTCCCGGATACCGCGCTTAATGCGGTCCGGCTTGCCTGCACCATAATTCTGTCCGGCAAAGGTCGATACAGCCGATGCAATCGCATCAAACGGACACATTGTCATCTGCTTGATCCGCATCGCCGCTGAAAAAGCCGAGGTATAGATTGTTCCAAGACTGTTATTCGCAGACTGCATAACCATGGAACCGATTGCTGTAATCGAGAACTGAAGTCCCATCGGGATTCCCATTGCAAGAAGTGTACGGGCACGACGCCAGCTAAACTGCTGTATTCCCTTCTGCACACGAAGGACCGGAAACTTTTTGGTCATATAGATTGCGCAAAGAACACCGGAAACTCCCTGTGAAAGAACGGTCGCAAGAGCTGCGCCCGCCACTCCCATCTTAAACACAACGATCAGCATCAGATCCAATACAATATTTAACCCTGCAGAAACCAGCAAAAAAATGAACGGAGTTGTAGAATCCCCTACCGCCCGTAAATTGGATGACAATAAATTGTATAGCAACGTACACGGTATCCCCAGAAATATAACAAAAAGATACTGATACGCATCGCGGAAAATATCCGATGGCGTTTGCAATATTTTAAGAATATACGGACAGGATACAGCGCAGATCCCTGTGATTAAAACAGCACCTGCAAACGTCAAAATATACGCATTATAGATATACTTACGCATACTCTCATATTCACCTGCGCCAAATCTCTGAGCGACCGGAACTGCAAATCCAAGGCACAAACCGATACACATTCCCAGCACAAGAAATTGAACGGAACTGGATGCACCTACTGCTCCCAACGCATTCGGTCCAAGAATTTTTCCAACAATCATTGCATCAATAAAATTATAGGTCTGCTGAACTAAATTCCCTAACAGTAAGGGAATCGAAAACGCTAAAATCTGCGGAAGAATACTCCCTTCTGTCATTGCCTTTGTCTTTGCCATTTTATATCTCCTATTCGAGTCACGTCCTGATGAAATTCCTAGGCGATCGTTGCCAACAAGCCCTCACAGCCACGGTAGATATCATCCCATGTTTTTGAAAAATCGCCCGTATACCATGGATCTGCCACATCCCGATCCTCACCTACATACGAAAGCAGCTTTCGTATCTTCCCCTCTGGATCCTCCGGCCAGACACGGGCCATATTCCTTAAATTATTTTCGTCCATTGCGATCAACAAGTCAAATGCTTCATAGTCATGCGCTGTGATCTGCCTCGCCCGCTTTCCCTCGCAATCAATTCCATGTGCCAGCAAAACCTCCCTCGCCGGCGGATAAACCGGATTCCCGATTCCGTTCCATATCTCTTCCGTTGAGGTCGCAGCCGATTCGATGTGAAATTGATCCGTAAGATTACGCTTACGAACCATATCTTTTAATATAAATTCTGCCATGGGAGAACGGCAGATATTGCCGTGGCAGATGAATAGTATTTTTATCATCGACTTTTACACTCCTTGTTTTCACGATTCCTCAGACCAATTTTTAGGTGCAAATGAGGTGCAAATATTTGAATCAAGTACTTCAACCCCTGCAAATTCAAGCCTTTCAAGATACTGCTGGTAGAATGCCGTAGCAGACGAACAGTACTCTTATCATGCTCTAAAACCTCATATTTTACGTTTTTTGCACACCTTAAGCATTGGCATAAACTGATGTATTTTGATGCAAAATATCCATCAAAAGGTGCAAATCAAGGTGCAAAACCGACTTACTTGCACCTCGACTTTTTCCCATAAATCAGCCATTTGATGCTTCATCTCTATAGTCTGAAAAATCTCTTACATTATCAGTATCTGGCTTTGATATCTTTTCGCCGCCATCTTTGGTTATACGGGACATCTCATCAGCTGCATCCTCAAATCCAATATGAGTATACGTATTTAAGGTTACCCCAATGTCTGAATGTCCCATGATGTACTGTAGCGTTTTTGGATTCATACCAGCCGATGCCATACGACTGCAAAAAGTATGTCGGCAGATATGAGGTGTCACTTTAGGCATCTGCGCCCTGTAGATATTGTTATACTTCTCGCAGATATGCTGGAAGTATTTCTCCCAATGCATTGCCACCATAGGATGCTCATCTTTATCCAAAAACAGAAATCCTGCATAGCCGTCCACCATTGGCTCAACCTTCGGCGTAGGACGCTTGGCTATTATACTCTTAAAACACTCAGCCACTTCCTCTGTCATAGGCACATACCTTTCTCCAGATTTGGTCTTGGTCTCTCGGATATTGTAGCCTATGCCATTATTTCTCTGTAACTGATGATCTACATGGATCCTCATACTATCAAAATCAATATCGTTGAAGGTCAGTCCAACGAATTCTGATATTCTGAGTCCTGTATTAAAAAGAATATAGATTCCATCATAGTATTTGCTGAAATGAGAGTCCTCTTTAACAAATCTCAGGAATTTACGTTCGTTTTCTCTCGACAATGCTTCTCTTTTCACGCTGTCATTATAAATAACAGATGCCAGCTCAAAGGAAAACGGATTCTTTCTAACATAATCGTTATCTACAGCCATCTGAAACGCTGGTCTAAGCACACCTCTTATTGTATGGATAGAGCTGTACCCTCTACCATTCTTCTGAAGCTGCACGAGCCACGTTTGAGAATCAAGAACTTTGACCTTATCGATCCGCTTCTTGCCAAATGAGTCTTTTTTCAAAAGATTAATGACCGTCTTATATCCAGCCTCTGTACTTGGACGAACACCCTTCTTCAGCGATACATATTTTTCAACCAAAGCTAATACTGTTAATTTGCCTCCTTCTGGAACAATCTGATCGATCATATCTGCCGCAATCTGTTTTTCGAGCTCTCTAAGTGATGGTTCCCTCTTCTTTCCAGTCGGAGTAGGATCATTATAATCAAGTCTCCAAGACCTTACATACTTAGAATCTCCAAAAGCGTCTGTATACTTAAATCTG
>CAMGZH010000028.1 GCA_946182825.1 uncultured Lachnospiraceae bacterium | reverse complement strand
CAACCATGGCATCGATGTATTTTATGAATAGTTCTGAAAAATCATCTTGTGTTGTTAATTTTTCATCAGTATTATCTAAGTTGGCCATTATTTCTCCTTTGGTTCTCAGTCCGAGATTGATATAAATCGAAAGAGGATGACTTTATTTGAGTATATCATATAAGACAATTAATAGCATCCAAAAAGGCTGTGAAGCTGCGGGCAGTGGCAGGGGTGAGCCGTGGGGACGGTGTCACCCCTGCCACTGCCCGCAGTTCTTTATGCTTGCAACCGACTTGCTTCTTCGTAGATATTGTTCAGTACATCATTAAATGCTCCAAAGCGATCCACCGCATTCTGCGCATCCGTCTCTCCCGTACTGGAAAGGGATGCCACCTCTTCACTGGTGGCGGAAAGATTTGTAATGCTCTCATTGATCTCCGCTGCGGATCTCCCGATGGCGCTGATGCTGTCTCCGATATCATCGGAACGCTGGATCAGGTTGTTTACGTTCTCGTCGATCCTCTGGAAGGTCTCTGCCGTATTCTCGATGAGTTCGTTCTGATCCCGAACGGAATCCGCTGCTTCATTGGTGCTGTCCATGGCTTTTTCCGCATCCTGAGTCAGTTCTTCGATGATCTCGGTGATCTGGTTGGAAGCGGAAGCTGTCTGCTCCGCCAGTACCCGGATCTCATCCGCCACAACGGCAAAGCCCTTGCCGGCTTCTCCCGCTCTGGCTGCTTCGATGGAAGCATTTAGTGCCAGAAGATTGGTCTGGCTGGAAATGGAAAGAATGGTATCCACAATACTTTCCACACTCTTTACCTTTTCCGTCAAAGCCTTTGTGGCATCCACTGTCACCTGACTTAAGTCTACCACGCTGGCTGTCTTGGCTCTTAAGTCCTGGATCACACCAACACCGTTTTGTACTGCCTGCTGGGTCTCTCCGGAAACCTCCATCATCTGGTTTCTCTTTTCCTCGGCAGCTTCCGTCTGCTGGTTGATATCGGCGATCATATGGGACTGTTCCGTAATGGACTGGGCAGTGTTTTCCGTACTACCGGCGATCTCATGCATTCCGTCACGGTTATTGGTGATGATCTCTTTTAACTCCTCAACGGAATTCTTTGCGTCGTTAAAAAGCTCTGTAATGTTCCCGGCTACCGCCGTCATCTGTTCCGTAGCCTTTTCCTGCTTGGATACGTTCTCTTGGATCTCCTCTTCATCCTCCATGGTCAGCTTTTTACGGAGTTTCATGCTCTCGATGGAAGCAATTCCGGTAAGGATGATGATAAATCCCGCCACGATATGTGCTCGGTTCAGTTCATGGGTGGCGATCACTCCCCGGATCAAAACAATGAGGGGAATCACGGTAAAGATGGCCTGGCCCTCGATGAGGAGCCTCAGGTCCAGATAGGTCACACAGGAAAACATCACCGGAACGGCAAATGCGAAAAACATCATATCATTCTGGATCAGCATCACCACGATATACATCACCGTGGAGCCAAACATGATCAAAACCGCACCGAGTCTTTTGTCCTTAAACTTAAAGTACCCGAAGGTCATGATCCCCAATCCCGCCAAGCAGAATAATAACTCAGCGATCAGTGCAGGTCCCACTCCGTGTACGGCCATATCCAGAAATACCATCAGTGTGGCAACCACTACGATGATCACATTGACCCGATATACGGTCTTGTTCGCCCGCATAAAATGTTCTCTACTCATTATATGTACCTCCATATACAATCTGTCATATGTAAGCCACATTCCTCAGTGTGCTAACTCGCTCTTTAATTATAACAATAATTTAGGGAATTATCTATACAAGATGGCCCCCGGAATAAACAAAAGATTATTATGTGTGTTGGCTTATTCCTATGTTGCGATTCTATACTTCTTTACAAAATCGAAAATACGTTCCGCAATATCTTCAGGAGAGGTGAAGGTATTATGGCAGCAGAACTAAAACCCATTGATGTTATATGCCAGCCTTCCCGTGATGGGAAGATAACCCCGATGAAAATAAGGGTTATTGATGAGGATGGCGAATATCAGGAATACAAGATAAAAGGATATAACATCATTATGAGGAATAACATAGGATTAAATAAAAAAAGAATACTGGCCGCTCGCTACGCAACGCGGCCGTTTAGCTCCGCAAAAGCGGCCGAAGCAGGGCGCCATATGCAGTATATGAGTGTAGTGAATTTCATTCTATGGGTGAAATGCATGAGAATATAGAATCAGTGGATGAAGCAATCAAAATCTGGGAAGGAATCCCGGCAACAAGGATGAATGGCATAAAGTCCATTTCTGTAGTTGTTGGTGAAGGCTGGGATTCTACGGAATTTGAGGCGGTAGTTGGGAAAAGGATGGATTTGGAGATGCTTAATTATTATTCGGAAGTCACAGCAAATCACCGAGCTATGGATATGATTAAGGAGCTACAGGAAAAGATTGCTGATTTAGAGGTGATTGGAGAGATGCCAAATCAACAGGAAGCCACTACTGTAAGACCAAGACGCCACAGATAGTTTTTGTAGAGTTCCCCCTGGGAGATGGGAAGGGGGCTAGGGGGTAGGAATGGTACCATGATAAAAACAGAATAAAAATTGCAGCTTAAACGCCTGCGAAAGCAAATCCTTCAGGAAGAAATCTTCTTGGAGGATTTTTTTTGAAAAAATTTTAGTAATCAGTTCTGACTCGTTCCAAATAGTAGGTAGAAAGAAAAAATTTTTGCCTTGATTTAGTAATGAGACATTCTGTGACCCAAATGTATTAGTAAAGGGATAAAAAAATTTTTTCTTCCCGGTTTAGTAATGGGACCGAAAGCACCCCAAATGTATTACAAAGAAATTTTTATTTTTCAAAAATTTTTTCGGATTAGAGGCTTATGTGTCCCACATACTTAACAGAAGCAAAAGTAAAGCACCTTGACAAGTGAATATTGGTATTTGGAATTGTTGGACGAGTTTTAAGAAAAGGAAGGAGGTGATCTGCATGAACAAAGACCTAACAAAACCGGCTGGCGATGATCTTAGTATTGAGCTTCAGCAGTTGAGAATGCAGATCGCCGCCTTGAAAAAATCCAAAGATGAAGGTACACTTACAGAAGCCGGCTCTACGTATTTAGACGAAATGACTAAGAAGCAGTTTAAATTAATAGAGCAAAAAGTATTATTGGTTCACGATAATGCTATCCAGACCGGCACTCTCAAGAAACGAGGGAAAGAAAAGACTTACTATCAGACGAGGCTTAAGAACGATAACTCTGTTCCACGTTCTTACTCTTACGAAGGACTAATCGAAAAGTTATACGCTTATTACTTTGGCGGAGATATCTTAAATGATTATTCCTTTAAGTCACTCTTTGAGTTGGCACTTGATGAAAAGGTAAGAACCGAGGCTCCGAAGGAAAAGACCATCCGTGATTATGAAAGTTCATATAAAGCTTTTATCACAGATGAGTTCGGTTCCAAGGACATCCGCTATATGACAAAGGCGGAACTTATGGAGTACATGCAGGTTATCACTCAGACAATGCATCTGACCAAGAAGCGGTTTTACAAGTTCAAAGGAGTATTAAATCTGGCTTTCCGATATGCTGCAAGTGATGATCACGGAATTATCCAACGCAATATCATTCCGGAGGACAATACACCTTTCATCAGAAACTGCAACGTGGGCAATGACAGACCTGAGGAGAAAGCTTTTCAGCCTCACGAGATAGAACGAATCCGTACATACCTTTGGAAGCGCGTTAACACGCTCAAATACGATGTAAACGGATACGCCATACTATTTTCCTCACATACAGGAGTAAGGCAGGGAGAGATACCTTCTCTGCGTTGGGAAGACATTACCGACAAGATGATACATATCCATTCTCAACAGAATGATCATATCACCGAAAACGGTAAAGAATATTACTACAACCCAACCACAAAGAATGAGAAGGGCGATAGCAAGAACGGACGATACATTCCTCTTACAAAGGATGTAAAGTACATCTTAAGTGAACTAAAGAAAAAGCAGGAAGCCTTAGGCATTCATTCCGAATGGGTATTCTGCAAAGAAGATGGTACTTGGACTACTACCGTAGCCTACTATGAAAGTCTTTATAAGATTTGCATAGAAAAGCTCGGACTTGGTCTTAGCAACAATCATGCTTTCAGAATCGCACTCAACTCTTATGTATTAATACCTATGGGATTGAATCCGGCTGAACGTGCCAGAATACTTGGACATTCTGTAAAGACAAATCTAGAGAATTACACCTTTTCAAGAGACAAAGAATACCTTAATGAGATTGGTGACATTTGGGACGCTTTTAACGAAAACGCAGGAATATCAAGGGTTTCGTAGGGGTCAACCGGGGTCAACCACTTTTCATTAAAAAAGCAAAACCCCTGAAAGCCAATACTTTCAAGGGTTTCACCAAAAAAATCTTAATGCGGAAGATGGGACTTGAACCCACACGACATCGCTGCCACAAGATCCTTAGTCTTGCTCGTCTGCCAGTTCCGACACTTCCGCTCACGCTCTATATGTCGCGCAACGAATGTTATTATGCACTATATCAAGCGTGATGTCAATACATTTTTTAAATTTTTATTGTTTCCCTTTCTTTTTTTCTTTCAGGAACTTTTTATTCTCGTACATCTGCTTATCCGCACGGTTGAATACGGAAACCACATCTGCATCATCTTCGAATTTCGCCATGCCACAGGCGATCATAATTCCACCGTTGATCCGGGCTTCTTCGTTGTGTCCGGCGATGACATCCACAAGTTCCTCGGTATGCTCGTAATCCTCATCCTGAGAAATAACCACAAACTCATCTCCGCCTACGCGGTAGACCGGACTCCGCTTAAAGACCCGGCAAATGATATTGCAAGCCTCGCAGATGCACTTATCTCCTGCTTCATGCCCAAGGGTATCGTTGATCACCGAAAGGTCATCCGGATGCGTGTCCTGATACATATTATTGTTCATCAGATCATAGACTTCTTCTCTGGTCATGTCCGAATAACCGGCCATCTCAATAAAGCCCCTGGAAAGAGCCACCGTCACCACACGCTTATTGATAAACTGATAAACTCCAAAAGGAATGGGACTGTTTTCCAGAAAGTTCTGTTCTTCTTCACTGTATCTGTATACAAGTCGTATCGATATCTGACAATTATACAATGAAGTTTTTTGTCGTTTTACAAAGCCTCGTGTCTTTTCCTTATTCCTCACATCTGCGCAAATGCCACTCATATCCTTTGTATGTACCGGTCTGGAATGGAAGTGGCATACCCACTGCCATCAGCGCATCCGCCGCATAGACCTTGCCATCTTCCTCGTTCCGATAGAAGGCATGGGGCGTAAGACCTGCAAACCGTACATAATTGGTAGGCATATTGCAGTGAACATCCATAACCACAGCGGCAAAAAGTGCCTCCTCCCGGTCATCGGACACAAAGCCCCAGGCTGTTACAGGAGCTGTAAAAGGATCACTCAGGCGGTAATAGCGGCCATTTAAGATCAGCGGTGCCAGCGCTTTCTGGTGAGCCACCTCCAAACGAACCTGCGCCTTTTCCTCTTCATCCATTCTGCCCGGATCCAACTCATATCCATAGGTTCCCGCCATTGCTACGAGAGAACGCGTCTTTAAGGATACCTCACGACCACACTGCTCGTTGGGAGAGACAGAGACATGGGCGCCCATGCTCATAGCCGGATAACCGAAGGACGTACCGTACTGGATCTTCAACCGGTCCATGGCATCGGTGTTGTCACTGCACCAGATCTGCGGTGTGTAGTAGAGCATTCCGGCATCAAAACGACCACCGCCACCGCTGCAGCCTTCGATCAGAAGCTCCGGGAAATCCTGATGCAGGCGCTCCAGGAAGTCGTAGAGCCCTAAGATGTAATCGTAGAGAACCTTACCCTGGCAGCTGCTCCCGGAAGAGAAAATATCAATGATACTGCGGTTGTAATCCCATTTCACATAGTCCACTGCATTCTCGCGGATCACCTTACAAATCTGCTCGTAGACCGTGTCCACCACTTCTTTGCGAGAGAAATCCAGTACCAGCTGATAACGACCACGAACCGGCTTTCTGCCCGGGATCTCAAGAGCATAATCCGGGTGCTCACGGTACAGATCACTGTCCTCGCTGATCATCTCCGGCTCAAACCAGAGTCCAAAGAGCAGTCCCTTCTGATGGACATAATCCACCAGTTCGCGAAGAGGGCCACCCAGCTTCTCTTCCCAAACCGTCCAGTCTCCGAGGCTGGAACTGTCATCATCACGATGGCCGAACCATCCATCATCCAGAACCAGCATATCCATTCCCAGATCCTTCGCCTCATCGGCAAGCCCCCGAAGCTTTTCTCCATTGAAATCCATGTAGAAGGCTTCCCAACTGTTCAGAAGTACCGGGCGGATCTTATGCTGCCATGGTCCGCGGATCACATGATCTCTGACGGTATCCGAAAGATTCCAGGACAGCTGTCTTAAACCGGTGCAGCTGTAACTCATCATCACTTCTGGTGCGATCAGTTCCTCTCCCTGCCTCAACGGATAGGAAAGACCATACTCTGCCAGCCCCATCTGGAACCGAACCTGGTCATACTGATCCTTCTCAGTCGAGCACACAAAGCCTCCGCTGTACACGAAGGAAAGACCATAACAGCCTCCGGCGGTCTCCGTTGTTTCATGCTCTGCCAGGATCGCCAGCGGATGATACTGATGCGAAGAAGCACCTCTTCTGCTACCCACCCGAATCTCCCGATGGGTCAACGGCTGGCGGTCAAAGTTTCGCTCCATGCCATGGCGGCCGTAGAAGGTGATCAGATCAAAGTCACCGGTCACAAAGTCCAGATTGGCGGACAGTGCCTTTTCCACGGTAACCGTTTCTGCACTTACATTACGGATCACCGCACTTCTGGTGATCACATCCTTCTGCGGTAAAACACCGTAGTACAGATCCACTTCAATTCCGACATTGGGATCTTCCAGAGTGATCACAAGAGAACTGCTACCGGATGCGCCATTCTCATCGTAGACGGCCGGAAGGCCGGCAAGGGCATACTTCCCGGAAAGGATCTTATGTTCCTTGTATTTCAGATCACATCCCATCACCCCCCGGTCATCCACAACCGTCAGAGCCGGGCTACGGAAGTCGCCGGTTCCGGTGGTAGGATACTCCTGTGGCAGGGCATCCAACGAGTAGGTACGGTCTTCGCCCGCATCATAGGGATTCGCAGAAAAGCCCCGGTCCTGATACGTCACCAGAAATTCTGCAGACCCCTTAAGCAGAGGACCATAGTACAGATGAAGCAGACGGTCATGCCCATCCACCATCATTTGATAGCTTGTGTGCTCCGTCTCCAGTGTGAATAATCGATTCTTCTTATAAAACGTAATACCCATAAGTAGTTCTCCTCTATCCTGTGTGATTCTACCCGCATTTTATGTGAAAACCCTGCCGGCTTACATGGTATCAAGTGTTCTCTGTATGGAAAAATGTTGCAAAAGTTCCTCGATCCTTTGGTCATCTTTTATATTGCGAAAATCCGTCGGATTCATTCCGAAACGGCTTTTAAAAGCCTTAGAAAAGGCAAGACCGTCTTCATAGCCACAGTTTCTTGCCACCTCCTGTATATCCAGATTGGTGTGAAGAAGATAATGCACCCCATGGGTCATGCGAAGCCGGATCAGGTACTCCTGGGGACTGACCCCCGTCTCCTCCTTCACGATCCGCATCAGATAACTCCGGGAAATCCCGATCTTCTCTGCTACCTGTGCAATGCGGATCTTCTCGCGGAAATGATTGCGAAAATAGGTAAGGGCATAGGCACTGTAAGAGACCTCCTCTGTCAGCCCAACAGCTCCCTCCGACCGGTTGCAGAGACGGACCATTTCTGCAAACAGCTGATATAGCAACCCCTGCCGCATCAGGGCATCTTCCGCTTTCATCTCAGGATACCGGATCAAAGCCCGAATGCCCTGCTCCAAAGGCTCTGTTTCCCGAACCGTAACCACCGGTCTCTCCGAAGAAAAACCGATCCGACGCAGAATCCCATTCGCCAGTTCTCCCCGAAAACCGATCCAGCAGTAATACCAGGGATCCTTTTCATCCGCCATATACAAAGTCTCCTCTCCCGGCGGCAGCAGAAACATACTCCCCCCGGACAGTTCCCATGTCCTGCCCCGGTGGACAAATTTTCCTTTGCCTGAAATCACCACATGAAGAACGAAAAGACTCCGGACCAAAGGCCCGTACCTGTGCCCGCTCTTGCAGTGCTCCAGTCCGCAATAATCCAGAGACAGGGATGGATCCGAATGAGCCTGTGTACAGGTCATACTATCGTCTTGCAACATAATCCCTCCTCCTAAATGCAATAGGTCTCTATCGCCTCAGCCACACCGTCATGATCGCAATCCGCCACCGTAACATCGCAGAGGGCCTTGATCCCCGGTTTCGCATTTCCCATTGCCACCGCCAGGCCGGATGCCTTCAGGGCATCCCGGTCATTATCCGCATCCCCGACGCACATCACATCTTCCATGGACAGTCCAAGGCTTTGGGCAACATGCGCAAGACCGGCAGCCTTTGTCACACCCTCCGGCGAGATCTCCAGGGAGGTGTGCTCCGAATCCGCAAGGACAACCGGAAGCCCGGCCTCCCGGATCGCCTTTCGGGTGGCAAGGCGATCCGCTTCACAGGAATGATACAGATTGACCTTATATACCGGGAATCCCTCCCGCAGATAGTCTTCCCGCAGGTCATCCAACTGGAGGGAGATCCGGCGGAACATTTTCTGAAAATGTTCCATATTGAACTGCTTCATCCGCTCGATGGAGCCTTTCTGAACGATGGACTCCACAGAGTGCATGTGGTACATGACCTCATAGGACTGCTTTTCCATCAGGTCAAAGATTGCCGACACCAGTTCCCCGGAAAGAGGCTTCTCATAGACCGCCTTCTTCTCGATCCGATCGTAGACTAACGCACCGCTGACACAGTTGACATAGCGCATCTTCGGGAAAAGATCCCAATACTCCCGTAATTCTCCGATATTTCTTCCGCTGTTGATCACAACACAGACACCCCGATCCAGTGCGTCATTCATGGCCTTTTGTACCTGGGGCGTCACCTCCTTTTTGGTGTTAAGCATGGTTCCATCCATATCAAGTGCTGCAATCCTGTATTTTTTCATAAGTACTTCTCTTTCTATCCTTGTTCTCTGCCGGCATAGCCCACTGCCTTCAGTATACCATCCCTTTCATCCAGGCACAAAAAAACAGTTGTGAAAAACAATCTCGTTCCACAACTGCCTTGATTCCGCTACTGATCCAGCTCACGATCCTTCCCCATGAAGAAAAGTGCCATAGCTCCCGGTCCGACATGGGATCCGGTGCAGTAGTCATAGGAGGTATTGATAAACCTTCTGACCTTGATCTTCTCCTGAATCTTCTTCATCACATAAAGAGACTCCTCATAGCAATCCGCCTGAGCAATTCCAAGGATCTGATTCTCCGGGTCCACCACGTTACGAACCACAAGATCCACGATCTCGTTAAGGGATCGCTTACGACCGCGCACCTTACGGAATGCCACGATCACTCCATCCTTGCTGCCCTTTAACAGCGGCTTGATGTCCAGCATATTCCCCACAAAGGCTGCCCGGTTACTTAACCTTCCGGTTCTGGAAATATATTTGAGGTCCTCTACGGTAAAGACACCATTCATCTTATGGGCCCAGTCCTGAAGACGGTCCGCAATGGTATCGATATCCTCACCCTTCTGTCGCATCTCCACGGCATAAATCGCCAGAATACCCTGGGCAAGGGAAGCATTCAAAGAATCCACGATACGGATCTTACGATCCGGGAACTCCTCTAACAGATCATCCACTGCCAGACGGGCAGAATTAAAGTTACCACTGATACCATGGCTCAAGCTGAAGTAGATCACATCTTCTCCTGCCTCAAGCACCGGGCGAAAAGCCTCTTCAAATCTGCCGCTGCTGATAAGAGACGTCTTGATCTCCGCTCCGCGACGAACTGCGTCATAATACTTCTTACCGCCCTCGCGCTCCTGCTCCGGCGTAAGATCCGGATCGAAGCATACCAAAGGCTCTCCATTCACCATATTCACAAACGAGATGATCTGAATCCCGTATTCTTTCGCTACCACTGCTGGAAGATTTGCTGCTGAATCTGCAAACACCTGAAACATTCTACACCCTCCGTATATCATAATAGGGACAAACAGTCCTCACTTATAATATACATTATTGCTTTTCTTCGCAATGTTACAAGAAATACAATGCTTACATCTTGTATATCATTCCAGTCCCAGAAGAATGGTTTTGAAAAAATCGGAAGGTACAAAATACAGTCCGTCCTCTTCCTCCTCGACCCAGGTAATGGAATGATACCAGGGCATAAAAAGCTCCTGGGTGCCATGATGGATTTTAAGCTCCACCGGCTGCGCCATCAGATCCTTCAAGGTGCTCTTCAGCAGTCCCAGATAGTCCTTAAAATCAATGGTGACTCCGGAATTAACCGTGGACTCCCCGCTGGATGTATACCAGGCCTCATCCTCCAAATGCTCCATGATCTCCTTATGTGACACATAGCAGACCGGATTCTCCCTCTGCTGCTCTAAGACATCACATAACAGATCCAAAAGCCGCCGTTCATTTCCATGGAACTTATCACAGAAGGCCCCAAAGATCTTACCGCAGTAATCCTTATGCTCATTGGCCTTGGTCCACCGGTCTGGCAACTGGTTCCCGTTAAGAGCCAAAAGGTAGTGCATCACCTTCTCGAACCACACCGGTCCTTCCAGAAGCGGACGTTGTACCTGTCCGATCTTAAGCCGCCGATCCGGATTCGGTTCACTTGCCGATATCATCCAGTCCCGACCGACTTTCCGTACGGTTCGAAGGCTCCCACGCAGAGCCTTTTGTCTGGCAGTAGCCGGCGATATCCCCCACTGCTTCGCCCAATCCTTAAGCGGGATCATATCTGTAGATAACTCCTGGGCAAGCTGACCGGATTCGTCCAAAGTGATCGGCTTACCGCTCTCATCCAACAATTCAAAAAGCTGCTCAGCTGCATGAATACTCATAATGTGCCCCTTTCTAATCGCTACGCCAACGTAGGTATCTATCTTTATAATACTACGTTAGCGTAGCAAGTCAAGGCGCATCTTGAAAGTTTCGTTTTTTATGAAAGAAGTCCCGCCTCAGACGCTACCTTCTTCAGTGCTTCTGCTGATTCCTTTAACTTGTTCTGTTCTTCTTCACTTAATACGATTGGAATATGTGTCTCCACACCATCCTCGCCAACGATGGCCGGCATGCTTAATGCGATTCCGTCAATCCCATAATCCCCATGCATGATGGAAGAAACCGGAAGAACAGATTTCTCATTCATGGTAATAGCACGGCAGATTCGAACCACAGACATTGCGATACCATAGTAGGTCGCATGCTTTTTCTCGATGATCTCATAGGCGCTGTTCTTAACGTTCTCAGCGATTCGCTCCATGGACTCCTGATGCTGGAAGTGTCCACGCATCTCGCAGAAATCGTTCAGTGGGACTCCGGATACGTTGGCACTGCTCCATGCCACGATCTCACTGTCTCCATGCTCTCCGATGATGAAGGTATGAACGCTTCGTCCATCCACAGAAAGGTGATCTCCAAGCTCTGTCTTAAGACGGGCTGTATCCAGTACCGTTCCGGAACCGATGACACGGTTCTCCGGGAAACCGGAAAGCTTTAATGCAGCTAATGTAAGCACGTCCACCGGATTGGAAACAATCAGAAGGATTCCCTTATAATCACGCTTTGCGATCTCCGGAATAATACTCTTATAGATTCCTACGTTCTTATTCACCAGATCCAGTCTTGTCTCACCGGGCTTCTGTGCCGCACCGGCCGTTACAACGATAATGGCAGAATCCATGATCTCGTCATAATCAGCAGCATACACCTTCACCTGACCAACAAACGGTACACCATGGGAAATATCCAGGGCCTCACCCTCTGCCTTATTGCGATCCACATCCACAAGAGCGATCTCAGAAAAAAGTCCACTCTGCATCAACGCAAAAGCGGATGATGAACCTACAAATCCACAACCAATAACGGCTACCTTACGGTGGTTGATTGCTACACTGTTTGCCATAGAATGTTCCTCCTTTATTATTTGAAATTGTATTTTTTTGTTTTAGACATGTCTATATGATACTAAGGTCGCCTTTCTTTGTCTGTTGCCATGGCAACATAATTGGCAGATCCCACACCGGATCCTGTACTTATTTACGGACATGAAACAATCGTCCACAAACCATCCTAACTTCGAATGTACTTCCAATAGAAATACTGCAGCTTTCCTTTCCTGTCATAGATCCTGCGGTACAGGCACTCCATACAGCCCTCTGCCCGATGGACCATATCCTCTTCCGGGGCAGCTCTTCCATAGAGGCAGGCCTGCATATCCTCAAGAAAATCCAGCACATCCTCTGTCAGTTCCCTACCACATCGCAGCCGAAATTCCTGCAGGGTCTCCCCTTGCTCCAACTGCAGACCAAGCACCGCCAGAACCTTCAGATTGGATTGACAGAGCAGGCGAAACCGTGCTTCCCCCGGAAGACGGCGGAACCGGTATCTGGCAACCACGCTTCCGAAGAAAAGAAGGAGTAATGCAACGCAAACCAGAAGCACAAAGACCAGGAGCACCCACGGAATCTGTGCCAAAACCTTCCCATGGTCTTCTTCTCTGACTTCTTTTGCCTTCGCCTTTTCCTTCTTATGATGGTCTTTGACACCATCCTTCCGGTAATGGGACGTCGGGTCAAAGACGGTGGCATCCCGTTCCGAATCCTCCCACGCAGAAAGGATCTTCTTCCCCGGTGTCGGTTCAAAGGAAAGCCAGCCAAACCCCTCAATGTAGCCTTCCGGCCAGGCATGCGCCTGTGCGGAGGTGACCACCGCACTTCGTTCACTCTCGATCTCCACAGAATACCCCTGTACGTAGCGGGCCGGGATTCCCATCGACCTGGCGATGATCACAAAGGCAGTGGCGTAGTGGCAACAATATCCCTTCTTGCTTTGAAACAGAAGATGATCCACAAAGGATGCCGGATCCTTCACATTCTTTGGAAGTTTCCCTGGTGTCAGGGAATATTCCATCCCGGATAGCAGTTCTTCCAGCTTGTGCAATCGGTCATAATCCGTCTCCTGCCCTTCCAGCTTCTCCTGAATGTAGGTCTTAGCCCGGCCGGACAGCTTCGTTTGTGGCAGATACTTGCGATAGATCTTCGCTGCATTCAGGTCGTGAGGTTCCTTTTCAAGCTTGGGGACCTCTGATCGAAGGAACGCCTGAAACTCTTTGTCATCCTGATTCAGTCTGTAATATGAAATATCATACATTGTATCATACCCTAACTGGGAGGATGCCAGCAGGTCATCCCCGGACTCACTGACACGCTTTCCTTTTACAAGGATATTGGCCACATTGGTATTGAGGGGTGCAAAGATATATTTGGTTCGAAAATCCAGATACCGGATCTTAAGATCCACCCGCCGCATATACCTCTCCCGCATCTGTTTGGCCCGGGTGTTGATATTGCGAACGGTTTCATTGTACTCCGCATCCCGAAAGGTCTGTTCCCCCTTCACGGTGGACTTCCAGCTTCGTCCGTCAAAACGATCAAAGGTCTTGCCTCTTAAATAGAGGACCGATCCGCTGTTCTTCCCGGGATAGACCTCCATCACCTCCGTAGGATCCCCATCGGAAAGCCCCGCGGAAAACTCCGCATCTTCACTGAAACCGATCTGCCTGTCATAGTCATCCTCTCCCACAACAAAATTCTGCAGTCGGCTGAAGGCATCTGCCGTCCGCTCCCATAGCCTTACCGTAAAGCTCCAATCAAAGGGCTTTTCCGAGGTGGGAAATGCCGTCACCAGAAGGCAGATCAGAAGGAGGAAGGGGGCAATGGTCACCAGATGTTTCCGGGTGTCGATCTCTCCGGCTTTGACCCAGTGGTACTGCACTTCCTCCACCATCCCTGCCAGAAACGGAAGGATACTGATGGCAAACACCCACTTGGGCAGTGTAACCTCCCACAGCATGCCCATAATCAGAATCCCCGGCACGGCCAGGGTCACAAACCGCCGCCAGAGCACATGCTGCATCTGAAACACCAGCCACGCGATGCCCACCGTCATAGCTCCCACAGCAAACATCCACGCAAAACCATCCCCTCCTCCGTTGTAAAGATTCACACAGACAAACAGTAACAGAATCGGTACCGGAACAAGGGATAACAACAGCCGAAGCTTCCCTCGGCAATACCTCAGGATCATGGAAAAAGCCATGACCGTAAGGGACAGAAGTAACATAGGAAGCGTCTCCTTCGGCAAGAGCTGCAGCCGACTTCCGAAGGTCTCCGCCAAAAGACACAAAGGTATCATATAGATCAGATCATAAAGATATATCATCACAATACCTCCTGTAAGGGTTGATCCGAAGCGATCCGGATCACTTTTACATGCGGCAGCCCTTCCGGCACCGAAGCTTCTGCAGCTTCACTGATCAGACAGATCAAAACAAAGACTCCGTTCTGCGCCAGTCGCCTTGCCAGCTGGACCCCGATCTCCGTCAACTCATACACCACATAGATCACCAGCTGTGCTTCAAAAAGTTCCCGCATATTGCCAAGCATCGCCAGCAGACGCTGGGGCTCATAGGATCGATGGAATTCTGCCCCGGAGATGGTCTCATAATACCGGTCAAAGCTCTCGATCCCGGAAAGCCTGACACATTCCAATGTGTTCTGCATATAATACGTAACACTGTCGATCTTCTTTTCTGCATAGAAGAGGGCAAAGGCCAAGACCGTTTCCAGCACCTTGTTCTCCGGAGGAAGATACTGGTACTCGTCCTCTTCCTTACGATCGGTGGTAAAAAGAATATAAACCCCCTGTCCTCGCTCACCGATCCTTTTCCTTACCATCAGCTCATTGGCTCTGGCGCTGACCTTCCAGTTGATCTGACGGGGATCGTCCCCCGACTCATAGCGTCGTACCAATACATCCGGACAGGTATCCGCCATATCCCGCTCCCGACTGATGAAATTCAGCTCATCCATACAGTTTAAGCGATCAAGCCGCACCAGCTGCGGACGAACCACCGCCTGCAGCGGCTCCTTGTTGCGATAGACAAGACGGATCAGCCGAAAATAATCCGAAGCCTCAATCTCCTTGATCCCCACCAAATAACGTCCACGGTATCTGCAGATGATCTCCGATTCCTTGTGGATCCGGGTATTGGGCAAAAGCTCATATTCAATTGCATCATCCAAACCGATGATGGATGAAAAAGAGGAATAATAGTTTACTCTTACGCCTACAAAGCCAAAACAAAATTCGTTAACTAAAGAAAAATAAAACGGAACTCTCTGATTCACCTGAATCCAGCGGGATCCCATTTCCTGATAGATTCGAAAACAATAAAGAACATATAAAACATACCCGAAGCTTACAACGGGCACCAGTGTCATGGCAGCAAAAAGCCCATAGCTGATCCCTCCACCATAGAAGGTGATCCCCAGGACAGACAGCCCCCACAGACATGCATAGATCATTCGGTTTCGCCAGGTCACTCGCATAGGCATCACTCCATTGGAACCTTGGCTTTCAGCACAAGCTCCGACAACAACCGGTCCATCTTCTCTCCCTGAATCTTCGCCTCTGCCGTCAGGGACAGTCTGTGATGAAGAACATACTCCGCCACCGACTTGATATCGTCCGGAATGACATAATCCCGGTTCATACAGTAAGCCTTTCCCCGGGCTGCCGTAACAAGACTTAAAAAGGCTCTCGGACTTGCTCCCATCACAAGGCTCTTACATTCTCTGGTAAGGGAGATGATCTCTCTTGCATAGGTCAGAATCCCGTCACTGACATAGACCTTTTTGACTTCTTCCCGCATCTTCAGAAGATCCTCGGCATGAAGCAGTGGTTCGATGGGCTGATCCATCTTACCCTCAAGGAAATTTCTGGCCATCTTCAGCTCTGCCTCCTGATCCGGATAACCGATCACAAGCCGCATCATAAAGCGATCCAGCTGAGCCTCCGGCAGAGGATAGGTCCCCAGGCAATCTAAGGGATTCTGGGTCGCCAAAACGATAAAAGGCCGAGGAAGAGCGTACTCCTGCCCGTCTACCGTCACCTGTCCCTCTGCCATTGCCTCCAGAAGACTGGCCTGTGTCTTAGGGGATGTACGATTGATCTCATCCGCAAGGATCATCTGGTGCATGATCGCACCGGGACGATAGGTAAACTCCCCGGTCTTCATATTATAGATGGAAAGACCCACAACATCTCCCGGAAGGGTGTCTGGCGTAAACTGGATCCTTCCGAAATCGCAATCCACAAGAGCTGCTATCGTCCTCACCAGAGTGGTCTTGCCCACCCCCGGAACATCCTCCAGCAGAACATGTCCCCCTGTCAGCATGCAGATCAGAACGTTCTCCACAACCTCTTCTTTGCCGATAAAAATCTCTGAAATCCGGTTCTTCAGTCTTGAAATCATTCCAGTCTCCCCCTAAGAAAAATCCCAGTTAAACCCACATCAAAAATTTAGTCAAGACTCGCTCGCGAGTCTTGCGCGCCGGATTCGGGTCTGCTTCAGCAGACAAATTCCTGTCCGAATCCGTGCGCATCCTCGCAGAGCGTTTAAAAAAGTGCTTGCCTTTTTCTATAAATATGGTATCATATACCTTGCTGCGGCGCTAGTCGCTTTCATATAGATCGAGGTGTGGCTCAGCTTGGTAGAGCGCCTGGTTTGGGACCAGGAGGCCGCAGGTTCGAATCCTGTCACCTCGACGTTTAAGAACGTATGAAGAATGTTATTTCTTCATACGTTCTTTTCTGTTAGGCAATATATGCCGCCAACAGTTCAAAGGTATTGCGCACGCCCTCCACATGGGATCTTTCATAATTATGGGATGCATATACCCCCGGTCCGATGAGCCCGTGACGAATATCATATCCGGCTCTGACGGTGGTCTCAACATCTGAACCGTAATGAGGATAGATGTCAATGGCATAGGAAAGACCCTTCTGCTTCGCGATCTCAGAAAGTTCGGTGATCATGTCATAGTTATACGGACCACCGGAATCCTTCGCACAGATGGATACCATCTGTTCACTGCACCCCAGATCATCTCCGACACATCCCATATCCACCGAAAGCATATCCACCGTATCCTCCGGAATATTGGAACCACCGAAACCGACTTCTTCGAGGACGGTAAAAATAAGGGTAACCTTACGCTTCAATGTCACCTTCTGCTCCTTAACATACTTAGCAAGTCCCAGAAGAATGCTGGCAGAAAGCTTGTCATCCAGGAAACGGGACTTGATATAGCCGCTCTCCGTGATAACCGTCCTTGGATCCATTGCAATGATGTCACCGGTCTGGATTCCCAGCTCCAGCACCTCCTCCTTCGTGGACACGTTCTCATCCAGAAGGATCTCCATATTCTTTTCCTCGGTCTTCACCGGCTCATCCGCCACATGGCTGGAGGGCTCGGTGTTCAGCACAACGCCGGTGTAGACACGGCCGTCTCTTGTAAACACCTGACAGTTCTCCCCATCTGCCGTCGGCCACTGATGGCCACCGATGGTGGTAGGCTTTAAACGTCCATTCTCCTTGATCGAACGAACCATAGCCCCCAAGGTATCAATGTGAGACGCCAGCACCAGAGGATCCGACTGACCTCCCAGTACGCAAATAACATTGCCCTTGCGGTTCTGTGTAGGCTCATAACCCATATCCTTAAGGGTACGGATGATATATTCCTCTGCATGCGCGGTAAAACCTGAGGGACTGGCAATGGATGTCAGCTGCTTTAATTCCTCAAGAATATAATCGATATACTGTTTCATACGTGTTCCTTCCTAAATGTTACCTTGTATTTTTCTGTCGGATAAATTCTATAAAATCCTTCTCCGGGATGGGCTTGGAAAAATAATATCCCTGAATGTAATTCACCCCAAGACTTTCCATGGTGTCATACTGTTCCTTTGTCTCTACGCCCTCACTGACAATGGCCAGTCCGATATCCCGGATCATCTTGATGGATCCGTTCATCAGGAACCGGGTCTTATCATTGTAGAAGTAGCCCAAGGTAAAGGACCGGTCAAACTTCACAATGGATACCGGTATCTCAGAGATATAATCCAGATTGGAACGACCTTTGCCGAAATCATCCAGAGAAAAGGCAAAGCCAAGGCTTCGCAGCTTGCGCATATTGGCATAAAGAGCCTTCGTCGCATTCGAACCGGTCGTTCCGGTGATCTCAAAGTTGATCATCTTCGGATCAATGGAATACTCCTGGGCGATCTGATGGAACTGTACCGCCAGCTCATCCTGTTCACACTGTGCCATGGAGAGATTGATATCAATATACTGCAGACCGTACTGCTGAGGCTGCTGATCCCGGATGCACCGGCAGACACTGCGATAGACAACCTCTCCCACCCGATGGATCATTCCACTCTCCTCCGCAACGGGAATGAAAAGGGAAGGCGGTACAAGCTGGCCGTTTTTGTCCCGAATACGGACAAGCGCCTCTGCCGACGTGAAAGACTGCTCCGCGATGCTGTAGATCGGCTGATAATAAACCTCCAGACTGTCGTGATCTAAGGCATAGGAGATCAGCTCCCGCATATCCTGGTATTCTCTGACGCGATGAACGGCAGCCTTGTCTACCACAATAAATTCCGTCCTATCCAGATCAGACAGGTAGTAATTGCGGAACTCAAACATATCATCCGCCGTTCTGGCAAGACTGCTGTCAGGATACAGCATATAATGGAACTTGACCTGAATCGTTCTGCCATCCGGCAGCAGCAGATCCCCGGACTCCTTCCGGATCTCCTCAAAGACCCGGTTCATTTTCTCCCGGGAGGAAAAGACCATAACAAAACCATCGGTGCTGCGAAACACCTGACAATCCTTGCATTTCTGAAGTCTGCGGGCCATTACCAGATGCAGCTGCCGTTCCGTATTCATGTCCAGCCCATGCTTCTGATAATCCATAAAAACTTCCATCTCAGAGAAAGGACGTCCCTGTTCAAACTGATCCTGCATGTATTCCAGCAGAGCATGAACAGAAAAAGCTCCTGTGGAACGGTCTACAAAGGCCTCAGGATTCTCCAGCTCGGAATAGAGGATCGCAGCCCCAAGAGCCATGGCAAAGCCCACCAGAGGCAGATCCTGCCTCAGGAACTGAACCGCTGCAAAAAACAGCCAGAGTCCCTGCCAAGCCAGAATCGCTCTTCTACGTCTCTCGGAGGTTCGCTCACGGTAAACCAGACAGGTTGCAATCGTGGAGAAAATATATAACAGCGCAAAGAAATAGGTTGCAAGACAGGCAGGCCCATAGGTATATACGATACGCCCGCTGTGTTCATACCGAATAGGAAGCAGCGCAATGGCGAAAAAAGAAAGGATATAGGATCCCAGATACAGCCGCTGCGTACTCTTGCGAAGAGAACTTAAAAAGTACTCTTCTGCCGAATAGAACAGTCCCACAAAGGCACCGGACACCAAAGACATAAGATATGCCTTTGCCACCGTACGGACCTGCCATTCCATCAGATTGCTGCTTTCACAGATCGTGATAACAGAAGCAATATCCAGAATCAGTGTAATGATTGTAACAACGATCAACTGGTAAAAGATCTTACGACCGCGAAGCCTTAGATTCTTCTGCATGACCGAGAAAAAAAGTACGACAAGGACCAGAAACAGTGCCGCCGTTTGAATCTGTACATTATACATAATATTCTCATCTCCATACCTGAAAAACAGCCATTTTTTTCATTATAACAGGTGAATGGATCTTTGTACAAAAACAATCCTTACCTATTACGCCACTTTGATCGCTTTCTTTCCTGTCCAGGCCGAAAATTTACATTTCCCGTTGTGAATACGGACCGCCCGGATGGAGATCTTATAGGTATGTTTGCTCTTCAGCGCGGGAATGGTCTTTTTCAGATCCCCGCTGGATGCCACACCGATATTCTTGACAGAGGAACCCTTCTTCAGTCGGATCTCATAACCATCGATATATCCGGACTTCTTCGCAAGGACAAGGATCTTGCCTTTGCCCTTCTTCTTCAGCTGTACTGCGGTAGGCTTCTTCACCTCTGAAGTAACGACGTTCACTCCGTAGATCTGTGTAAAACGGCTGGTATCAAGTTCCGGCCGGAAGGTGGTCACAGCCTTCGGACGGTTGAGCTTTTTGTACATCTCCATAGGAATATGAACGGTCTTCTCCTTCGGATTCTTCCGGTAGCTGGCCATATAGTCATCCACCTTACGAACACGTTCTTCGGAAACATTCAGATAGAAATCCGAGTAACCGATCTCCTGAAGATCGTTATCCCAGGTACAATCCACCACGAACCACTTGCCACCCAGAAGAATCTCGTTCCATGCATGTGTCGTACTGAGAACACAGATGGTGGGAACTCCAATGGCATTCATAATAGCTGCAAATCCCTGTGAAAATCCGGCGCAGACCGTCTGATTCATAAGGAAGGTACTTGCAATACACTGGTCATAATCATTCTGCTGATAGCTTACTTCCCGAATGAGCTTGTCATGCACGATCTTTTCCTTCTCGTATGCGGTGGTTCCGGCGGCAGCCGCATCGATGTAGGTCTGGATCTTCGCCTTGATCTGAAGGAAGGCACTCTCTCTGGCCGCACCGGAGGCATACTGCCCATAGATGCAAAGGATCAGAGAATCCTTGGTCATAATGGAATTCATATAGTCCACAAAGAAAAACTGGGGATTCTCATACAAAAAGGTATAGAAAACCACCTTAATATCCTCCCTGCTGCAGTTCTTCAGATACCACTGGGAATAGTAGGCACCGTTGATCTTCATTGCCTCCAGCTTCGTATCCGTCAGATACCGGCTCAGGGTGCTGTACAGATAATCATACGCTGCTCTCTGCTTGGTCGTCAGGAACTGATAATAGTATCTGGACGTATAGCACTCCCAATCCGAAGCCTTCGCTGCCTTCGGACTGGAATACCGGTACAGCCCCTTCCGGGCAGAAGCCCTGTCGATGGCCGTTGCCACCGCATCGCCATCCTCCTGCGGAGACTTCAGATCCCCCACCGGAAGCTGTCTTTGACTGATGGCTGCCCTCGCATCCTGCTCGGTTATAGCCGTTGCCTTATCCCTTGCCTGCGCTCCCACCGGTGCTCCGGTAAGCAGCATCACAGCTGCCAGTGCGGCGGCTGCCAGCCGTGTCACTATGTTGTTCTTCATAAACTTATACTCCTTACTGTTCACTTCCTGCCACCGTCATTCCCCTTCCGACGGTGGCGGAAAAATTATATCATATCCGACGATGCTTTAGATAAAAAATTGCCAATTGGGTCCGATCTCTTAGATCCAGTTTTTCCAACACCGTAGACAGATAATTTCGCACCGTTCCCTCGGATAAAAAGATCTTCTCCGCGATCTCTTTGTTGGACAATCCGTCCGCCACCAGCTGGATCACAGCAAATTCCTTCTCGGTGATCCCCCTGCTCTGGTAGTCAAAATCCGCTGCCGGTTTGTTCTCCATAAGGTTCGGAAGTTTCTCCGTTACCTCGCCGCCAAACACACTCTGTCCGTTCAGTACCGCCCGGAGAGAGGCTGTCAGAGACTTGTAATCCTGTTTCAAAAGATAGCCCCTTACTCCAAGTTCCAGCGCCTTGATAATATATTCATCATCCGAAAAGGTCGTCAGAAATAAAATGCAGGCCTTTGGGTGCTGCTTCAGGATCTGCTCCGCCGCCATAAGACCGTTCATATCCTCCATCCGAATGTCCATCAACAGAACATCCGGCGCCAGCTCATCGTACAGCTGCACCGCCTCGCGTCCACTTTTCCCTTTGCCGGCAACAACAAACTCAGCCTCCGCACTTATGATCATCTCCAGGGACATGGTGATCAGTTCATCATCATCTACAAGCAAAACTTTTTTTGGTTCCATTCCTGTGACATTCCTCTCTGGTTATTGATTATTCCTCGCCATATCCCAGGCGTACATATACGGTAAATCCCTGAACCGTGTAAAAATAGGCATCCCCGCCGCAGCTTCTTGCCCGGTCGGTTATATTGGAAAGACCGATGCCTTTTTTCTTGAACGACTTTCCTCCAACAAGATCCTTTGTCTCTTTGGATACCGTTCCATTATCGGATACGGACAGGGTACAAAAGCCCGGATTGTTGTGAAAGATCACCTTCACCGAATCACCGTTGCTGTGCTTCAAAATATTGGTGACGGCCTCCTGCAGAATTCCAAGAAGAGACAGCTTCACCTTTCGAGGGAGACTGTCTTCAAAATCCGCCTCCAACTCCACCCGAAAGTCCTTCAGTTGTCCGGTGATCTCCCGGAAATTCTTCTCCAGATCGATGGAATCATCATGAAGATCGTGAACGCTCTGGCGCATCTTCTTCATGGATTCATCCAAGGTCTCCGCTAACAGCTCCAGCTGAGGCCGGATGTTATCGTCGGAATTGACGGTTTGAATGGCTCCCAGAAGAAGGATCCCCCGGGAAAGCATGTGTCCCACATTATCATGGATCTCTCTGGCAATGCGGTTTCGTTCCTTCAGGGTTGCAAGATGGATCTGCTGATCCTGCTCCCGCAAAAGCCGACTGTTTCTTTCCTTGAGGATCCGTTCCAGCTCTTCACTGTCGTCCCTGGTCCGGTGGAGCATCTTATAGTAGCCGGTCATTTTATAGTACAGCACCAGCATCAGCGTTGTCATGGCCAGGGATAAAAAAAGACCTCCCAACCGGACCGGGACATGCGCTCTCCCTGGATATAACAGATACCACAGGGTCAACAGATAGCTTATTCCGACACAGGCAAGATTTAGCGTTCTCTTTAATAAGACCGATGCTTCCAGAAACAAAAAAACGCAGATAGACATTGCCACCGTAGGGGTAGCAATGCCTTCTGCATTGATCAGTATTCCCAATGTAACTGCCGCCATCAGGCGAATCAGAACATCATACAGCATATAACTCCTTCTTCTTGAAGATGATCAATCCGATCATGAAAAATCCTATTCCAAACAACACCTGGATTCCAAGATAGGAACAGAACGCCGGTCCCATCACAGCCTTCACACTGTGGTCATTGATATACTGGATTGCCCTGGAGAACCAGTACAGGGGCAGAAAATGCGAAACCATCAGTACCTTTGAAGACATAACCTCCATCGGCACAAAGACCCCACAGAGAAAACTCATACTTAAAACCACGGTGTTGGCGATCATACTGATCAGGCTGCTGTCTGTGGTGATGGAACTGATCATGGTGGCAATACCGATGCCACAGACCATAATGGCGATCTCATTTAAGATGTAATATGGAATCTTACCATAATCCGAATCTCCTACAGATGCAATAAGCACAAAGGCGATCAACAGTCCGGTCATAAAAACCGATACCACCAGAACCGCTCCATAGAGGGAAAGATTCCTCTGTCGAAAGCTTGCTCCGCTGACAGCGATCCGCCTACGCACATCACTGTGACGGATATTACCAAGGATGGTGCCGACAACTTCGATCAGCAGCATCAGAAGGGCATAGGAGCTAAAACGAAAGATCCCTGCCAGGAAGGTGGACTGTCCTGTCTTGACCTGACTTAAGATCTCACTCTTCACATGAGAGGAAGCCAGCATGGCATCCTCTGCTCCCGCAACCGCCTCTTCCTTTGAATCGCCACTATTCAAATATAACACAACATCCTGCAGATACAAACGGATTTTCTCCGACATCAGATGACCACAGATACTTTCACCTCCGGAAATATATTCTGCAGCGTCTGTCTCCCCCGCCATCACCTTTTCTTCAAAATCCTTCGGCAGGATCAGCACATAGTCATATATATCAAACCGTACATCATCATTCAGCTCGGTCAGATCCTCAGTATTCGGGGTCACGATCCGATCCGTCTTCTGCAGACTCTTCACCAGCCCACGGCTGATGGTGGAGTTACTGCGGTCGATCACAGCCACATCCATTTTTTCATCCTGATAGGTCTCATTTTCCTTCTGGGCATTACCTCTTGCAGAAAGAGAACCAAAGCAGGCAAAGACGATAAAATAAACCAGTATGGTGATCCAATCCCTTTTGGCGATTTTAAGAATCGTTTTAAAGACTGTCATAGTTTCTCCTCCTCAGTACTGCAACACTCACAAGCAAAAGTCCCAGGGTCATAAGGATCATGCTGTACAGATCCCGGTAAAAATTCTTTGTCATTCCGTAATTCCCCAGATTATACAGGCAACCGGTCAGCATTGCAGCCGGATTCAGCCGGTTGACCACCGGAATACGGCTTTCGATGATCTGACGGATCTCTCCCCACATCAGTCCACTCAGGAAGGAAGACACCATGGAGACCCCAAGGGTCAACGCCATCTGAAGACCTTTCTTCTTGACCAGAGCTCCGATAAAAATTCCAATGGCGATTCCCATAGCTCCACCTACGGTGGTCACCACCAGAACCTGCCAGAGAGGCACCCCAAAATGAAGCTGCAGCACGTATTGAATATACAGGACCAGGATTCCGTTGAATACCCCCTGCAGCAGCATGGTTGCCGCCAGTCCGGCAGAAAGGGAGGTCATTTTACGGATCGGAGCGCTTTCATACCGTTTTCCCCGCTCTGTCATATTGGCTGAGATTCCGGATAACATGGTCGTAGACAACCAGCTTCCGTACAGGGAAGCCATAGCGATCAGAGAAAAAAAGTAATTCATATAAACCGATGTGTACTGATTGAACACATGGGGATGCAAAAAATTCTGTCTGCTCTGAATGGTCTCTACGGCTGCTGCGATCTTCTCCGGATGTTTCGCGCCGATGGTTTCCAGTACCTTCTTTTGATTCTCATATTCCTTCAGGATCTGATGCAGGGTCGTGGAAGTAATTCCATTTCTTCCCACCACAACAGAGATCGTATCACCCTTCTGAATATAATAGCCCCGGACCTTTCCGGCTCTAAGGGCCTTCTTCGCCTGCTCTTCCCCAGAATAGCGACTCACCTTAAGGATCGGATCCTTCTTGTCCTCCGAAAGGGAGGTCATCACCTCATCGAAGGGCTGATCTGCCTCCTTCACGTATCCCACCGGAATGGCGGTAAACAGTTCCGGATCCTCCTTGATCAGGTTACCGAATCCAAAGAAAAACGCAGTTGCCAGGCCAATGGGGAACAGGAGGTTCCAGGCCAGATGCCAGGGGTTCCGCAGGAGCTCTTTTATACGATAAACAAACACATGGCAAAACATCAATCTCTCAGCTCCTTTCCTGTGATCTCAAGGAAGACATCATTTAAGGTCGGAAGCTCGGTGACCACGCGACCGAAGGGAATATTTTTCTCTGCAAAATAACCCATGATATGTACCAGATTATGGGTTCCACCATCACAGCGGATCATAAGACACTCCCCATCCACCTTCACTTCATAGACATGATTGATCTCCTTTAGATCCGCAAGCATTTCATCCGTGCAAGTCACCATCTCCATGCGGATGGTTTCCCGATTCCGAAGAGACGCCTTCAGCTGCGCTGTTGTGCCCTCAGCCACATTCCTTCCTCTGTCCATGATAATGATTCTTGTACAGAGTTCCTCCACTTCTTCCATGTAATGGGAGGTATAAATGATCGTGGCACCCTGCCGATTCATTTCACGAATTCCCTCAAGAATGGCATTACGGCTCTGAGGATCCACCGCAACCGTCGGTTCATCAAAAATGATCAGCTTGGGTTTGTGGGCGATTCCGCAAGCAATGTTCAGTCGCCGGATCAGTCCCCCGGAAAGCTTCTTGGGATAATACTTCCGATATTCCTCAAGGCCTGTCATCCGGATGGCCTCCTCCACATACTGCTTTCTTGTTTTCCTGTCTTTGATATACAGTCCACAGAAAAAATCAATATTCTCCGCAACCGTCAGCGTCTGAATCACTGCCACATTCTGCGGAACAACACCGATCTGCCCTTTCAAATCATAGGCCTCCGGACTCATAGGTTTTCCAAAAACAGTGATCTCGCCCTTATCGAATTTTAATAAGGAAAGCAGGCAGTTAATCGTCGTGGTCTTTCCGGATCCGTTGGGTCCTAAGAGACCTAAGATCTCGCCCTCCATGACCTTCATGGAAAAATGGTCCACTGCCAGTTTCTCCCGATATCTTTTTACCAGCTGATCTATTGCAACAATCGTCTGTTCCATATCTTCTCTCCCGTTTCTCTTGATCCTGTTGTTTTCTACGACTCTATCCTACGACTTGTTCCGATGATGTTGTAGTGAACGCCGTCATAAGCTGATATGACATTTGTCATAAAATTTCTGATTTACATAACCGGGGTAAAAAGTTATACTTTTTCATAGCGATTTAGACACAACTATCTATTTGACAGGAGGTTTACTGTGAAAATTGGTATTTTAGGTTATGGAAACTTGGGAAAAGGTGTTGAGGCCGCTGTTGTTGCCAATGCCGATCAGGAGCTGGTAGGTGTTTTCTCCAGAAGAGATCCTTCCACTATTAAGACAGAATCCGGATGCAAGGTTTACTCCACCGATGATCTTGAGAAGATGACAGATGATATCGACGTTCTGATCATCTGCGGCGGTTCTGCTACCGATCTTCCTGAAATGACTCCTGCATATGCAGACAAGTTCAATGTCATTGACAGTTTTGATACTCACGCACGTATTCCGGAGCACTTCGCCAATGTAGATGCTGCCGCTAAAAAGGCCGGCAAGGTTGGCATCATTTCCTGCGGATGGGATCCGGGCATGTTCTCTCTTTCCCGCGTATACGCTTACTCCGTTCTTCCGGGGGGCGAGGCTTATACCTTCTGGGGCAAAGGTGTTTCTCAGGGACATTCTGATGCTATTCGTCGAATCGATGGTGTCAAGGATGCCCGTCAGTACACAATTCCTGTAGAGTCTGCTTTAGAGGCCGTTCGAAGTGGAAGCAACCCGGAGCTTACAACCCGCCAGAAGCACACCCGTGAGTGCTGGGTCGTTGCAGAGGAAGGTGCTGATCTTGCACGAATCGAGCAGGAGATCAAGACCATGCCAAATTACTTCTCTGATTACGATACCACTGTTAACTTTATTTCCGAGGAAGAGCTTCAGAAGAACCACGCAGGTCTTCCACACGGTGGTAAGGTGATCTACACCGGTAAGAGCGGTCTCTCTCAGGAGAATACACATGTCATCGAGTACAGCTTAAAGCTTGACTCCAACCCACAGTTTACAGGTTCCGTTCTCGCTGCCTGCGCCCGTGCAGCTTACCGTATGAATCAGGAAGGTGTAAGTGGTGCCAAGACAATGCTTGACATTGCTCCTTCCTACCTCTCCCCATTAAGCGGTGACGAGTTAAGAGCTCACTATCTGTAAGACAACCAGGGAATGCATACATGAAAGGATGTAACTGTTCAGCAGGCTGAAAAATTACGAAAGGATTACTATGAGCAGCAAGAAACTATGGTTTGGCAGTGACTACCAGGAATTTGCCCACGAGAAGATACTACAGCGGATGCTCGAAGTAAGCCGCACCCATCACAGTGGATACGGCCATGATGATATCACAGCTTCTGCTACGGACAAGATTCGAAAAGCCATCGGTAACGAAGAGGCCGATATTGTTTTTCTAACCGGCGGTACCCAGACCAACCAGACCATAATTGATACCATGTGTGCTCCTTATGAAGGGGTTATTGCTGCCGAAACCGGCCATGTCTCTGTTCATGAAGCCGGCGCCATCGAGTTCAGCGGCCATAAGGTTCTTACCCTTCCTTCCCATGAGGGTAAGATTCATGCCGACGAACTTTGCAGCTATATTGACACATTCTACGCCGACGCCAATCACGATCATATGGTGTTCCCGGGAATGGTCTATATTTCCCACCCTACCGAATACGGTACACTATACACAACAGAAGAATTAAAAAAGCTTCACGAAATCTGTGAAGCCCATAAAATTCCGCTTTTCCTTGATGGAGCTAGACTCGGCTATGCTTTAGCTGCTGCCAGAAACTCCGAGGAGAAGATTTACCCTTCTCTTCCGGAAATCGCCGCAAATTCCGATGTGTTCTATATCGGAGGAACCAAAGTCGGTGCTCTCTATGGAGAAGCTGTTGTTTTCACACACAAGAATCAGCCGGCTCATTTTGAAACCCGGATCAAGCAGCACGGCGCCCTTCTCGCCAAGGGCTTCGCCTGTGCCCTCCAGTTCGATGAGCTTTTTACAGACGATCTGTACCAGAAGATCAGTCAAAACGCCGTTACCTTTGCCATGGAAATCAAACAGGCTCTGATTCAGAAGGGGTACCGTCTTTATCTGGATTCCCCTACCAATCAGCAGTTCTTCATCGTACCAAATGATATGCTCGATGATTTATCTGCCGATGTTGTCTACGGCTATATGGAACGCTACGATGAAAATCATACCGTGATTCGCTTCTGCACCAGCTGGGCAACAACGAAAGAAGATGTGGATGCACTGCTTGCACAATTGCCTCCCATCCTTTCAGGCAACTCATAACTTCTTGTCAAGACTCGCTCGTATCGAAAAGGGACCGGAAAATGATTTAAATCATTTCCCAGTCCCTTTTTGTATAACTTTTTATATAACAACGAGCCTACGCCGGAATTAATAAGATGGAGCGAAACGTTTGTACATCTTTATCAGAAGCTCGGAAATGACACAGGATACAATCAAAGCCAGCACAAGTATAATAAGTTGAATCCGGATGCGATACGACCCCCCCCAAATTTTTTGCAACATGAATTGCAAACATCTGATTCAAGTACAGAGGAAGGCTTAATTTACCCAACCTATAAACCCACGCATGATCAAAGAGCGAAAGCCCGTAACTGTATTCGCTGAATGTCAAGACAATACTGATCGCCAAGAGACAGATACAAAAAATTTCATATTTCTTTGGTAGCGTAAACAGAGCAAACATTGTGACAAACAAATACCCGAAGACTTCTATGAAAGTTGCAATCCCTCGTTGAACTTTGGTTTTTTTCTTTTCACTTAACTGTCTTGCAATTTCAAAGCAAACAATGCCAAGGCTTATTTCCGCAAAGGCTCTTTCAACGCATTTGAAATCACAAGCCAACCATGAATTGACACCGGAAACGGATCCGGTCGAAAAATAGATATAACCAAGAAGATAAAATCCAATCAATGGCCCAATTACATGAACAAACATGGAGTAGTATTTTCTGCACAGAGGATACAAAATCAGCATGGAAATTAACATAGCAGAAATATACCAGGTGATTCCGTTGACACTTTTGAAATTAAAGCCCAGTTTCTGTGCAAAAAACAGTTGCGGAATTGCATTTGCCAAATTCTTTAACAAGGTGACGCCATGCCAGTTCTTTTCGAAGGCACATATTCCAAAGACAAGCACAATTGCGATGACATTATGAGGGAAGACAGACATGAATTTGCGTTTCCAAAAGGACCAGGTTTCTTCTCCTAAATCAGGCGATTGTAGGGATTGCTGTCTCATTTTATATACCGATTTCCCCAACAAAAATCCGGACACAAGGAAAAAGAACTCAACCCCAATATACCCGTATCCCAGAAACGTCACTTCCAGGTTCATTATATGAATCGGTTGTATATTCAGCTTTCTACCTGCATGAAAGAGAATAACCATCAGGCAAAAGAAAGCTCTCATAAATTCGATTTTACTGTTTCGTTTCACAATGAATCCTCCCCTTGTTACTCTTTACGAGCGATTGACCTGCGTAAATTAATTTCATGCGTAAATTCTCCCCTCTATAGAAATGTTACATTTTTACCAAATGAAGAGTACAACTTTTTTGTATAATTGTCAAATATTCAACTCTTCAGCATATTGCTGACAACATACAAAATATATATCAAATACAGAACAACAAAGCCACCGTAAAACCGGTGGCTTTATCATCCCATATTTGCACTAAAAGATTTACATCATTACCTGTATTTCGCCCGTACGGCCTCCCAAATCTCCTGATAGGGTGAAAAATCACTCAACTTTTTTCCTGCTTCATTTTTCATAACAATGGATCTTCCTTCCCCAAACGGGTCACTTTAAGGATTGCTTCCGCATCATTTTCTAATTCCTGTACAGACTTATATTCGTCAACTTTACCATCCGCACTCACATGTTTTGTCTTTCCTGTTGTATCACTTCCCTTACAGGAGCAAAGGCACAAGCAAAGCACGCATAACATACATATTCCAATAAATTTTCGCATAAGATTAACCCTCCCTTAATACAATGCTGTGCAAAATCCTTCCGTTATGACAATATCACTCCAAAAAATCCTTGTTTGCTACATTTCGGAAATCGCCTGAAGCTTGTCTCCCATAATCTCCTTCAATTCAGCAAACGCTACTTCTCCGGTGCAATGACCGGAATAAAAAACCGTGTCCATTTCTGCCAGTTCTCTTCCAACGCTGCGGATATCTTCCAGATCCTCCTTTTCATACTTTGAGCGAATCATATGAAAACCGCTGATCACAACCGCCGGATCCCCATGGTAAATCTCGCGAAAACGGTCTAAAATATTCAAAATGCCATTATGGGCACAACCGGAAATCAGAGCATACTTGCCGGAGGTATACTGAATAACCACATACTGTTCATGAGAAAAGTCGTCCTGAAGGAAAACACCATCTTCTTTTTTAGAAGCCTCCTATTGCCCTTGGGCCATAATCGTTTTGGGGCAACACCGGTAAAAACAGAGATTTCCTCATCAAGGATCGTATTCCCTTTTATAAAATGAAGAGAGGAAAGCTCCAAGATAGCCGGATCGATCCCAATGTATTTCTCTCCATCCTTCCTGCGGGAATAATATGCTCCCCCGGCATTTTCTCTCAGATAAACCGGAACTGTTGGATGAAGACGAGCGAAGGTTAAAAGACCACCGGAATGATCGTAGTGCCCATGACTTAAGAAGACCGTATCCACAAGGGAAAGGTCGATCCCTTTCGCCCGGGCATTATCCCAGGTCTTATCCGACTGACCGGTATCCACAATAAGCTTATGGCGGTTTGTCTCAATATAAAGGGAGAGGCCATGTTCTGCAACCATTCCTTCTTCACATAAATTGTCTTCCATCAAAGGTACGACCTTTAGCTCCTTTACCTTCTCCATCTGCTCACCCCATTCTTTCTTTTCTTCATAAAAATCCCGCCCACACAAGATCCGATACGGGATCAACAGCAATCAGTCCAGACCAACGGCCTCGCCATAGCAAAGTACAGCCTGTCGTACACACTTTTCAAAGAAGATGCTCCTGCAAACACCTGATAGGTTTGAAAAACCATCGTCCCAAACATAGTCAAAGAGAAGACCAAAAATCCATACCGGAAATATACGGAATGCATCCACGCAGGAGTAGGCTTTTTTCTGGAGCATTTGAGATTAGCCTGGTAAGGAAAAACTGACTATGGAAAACATCAAAAAAGCGCCGCTCTGCGACGAAATGGCCGGAGAGGGCTGTGCACTGAAAAAAGTCTTAAACCTCATCGGAGGAAAATGGAAAATCATGATCCTATGTGTGATTGACGCTTTGTACTGCGGCACGTCTCCCCTTCACTGCTTACAAAGATTCATAATCTCATCTACCTCTGCCTTATTTCCCTTCTCGTTCAAATCATATAACGCCTGTGTATCATTAACCAGACTCGGATAACTGTTTTCAAACGTCTTTGCCAGGAATAAGTACGCTCCGTCTTCCTCCATCCGGTTTGCCATATCAGACTCATATACCACACCATCTACCGTTCCACCGACACATTTGATCTGAATGATTTTATCCTCTGAGCTTCCTTTATACATCTTCGAAATCTTAATATCATAAATTGTGTAGGGAAGCTTTGCATCCGACTTCACACCGGTAACAAAAGTAGACAGAACATATTTTTTCATAAGAATCTCCCCCTTAATACTTGGCATTAACATTATGAATGTCGAATGATTGCGGTATTGTCATCGTATTTCTATTCCGTGTATGCTTCATCAAAGACGCTTTAGACGTCGAGGGATTATCACATAACCAGAAGCAATGACCAAATTCATGAGCTACAGTACTTTTAGCAAAATTATTAAAATCACTCCTTCTTTACTAAAATATTAAACTCCTTCACAGATGATAATAACACCTCATCCATTGATTTCAAGTACCTGGGCACGAACGACACTTTAAGAGGCACGAACAACCTATAGCATCCAGTTTTTTCTTATATCCCAAAACAAAAAAAGGAACCTCCAAAGACTTTGGACATTCCTTTACTAAGCCGATGAACGGACTCGAACCGTTAACCTGCTGATTACAAATCAGCTGCTCTGCCAATTGAGCCACATCGGCATATATCCTTTGATACATAAAGTACCTTCAAAACTTCATACAGTTAAGTTACCAAGTGCTATACACTTTCTTGATCAAGCCTTCGATCTATTAGTGACAGTCAGCTGAACAGATTACTCTGC
>CAMGZH010000027.1 GCA_946182825.1 uncultured Lachnospiraceae bacterium | reverse complement strand
ATTTTACCCCAGATGTAGAGGTGGAAGAAAGACTGACTTTTATGAAGCTGGCACTGGATACGATGATAGGGTGGATCGATCAGATCAACAGGAAGAAATAGATTGATACCGGAGCAATTTGCAATATCTTCAATTGTGTTACGGAAAGCAGTCTTTTCTGTTGTATAATATGGACAATCTTAAAAACAGAAAACAGGGAACAGGAGAGGCAAGTAAAAAGAATAGTGGAGGTCAGGCAAATGATCAAAGTTTATGGAAGCAGTCTGTGTCCGGATTGTATCAATTTTGAGTACAATCTCAAAAAGAATCAACTTGCGTATGAATTTATTGATATTCACGAAAGCATGAAGAATTTGAAGGCTTTTTTGAGGATAAGAGATAACCAGGCCGTATTTGATGACGCAAAATCAAAGGGGTATGTGGGAATACCGGCAATCGTATACGAAGATGCGTCGATCGAACTTGATTGGGAAAAGTACCTTGAGGATCAGGGGATTGCTGTTGTTTCTTGCGATCAGGAATCTCAGGAATTTCCTGCCAGCTGTGATATCAGTGGAAAAGGATGTTAAAAAGGTTACAGGAAGAGTATTTTGACATATGTCAGAAAAGGCGTTATATTATATCTGACATATGTCAAAAAGAGTGGAGGTTTTATTTTGCCTAGATTACCAAAACGTAGGAAGATTCGTGTGTTTCCGGATTACTATAGTTTTATCCCGGAGAATTCTGAGGAACAGGAGATGGAGACGATCATTCTTACGCTTGACGAATACGAGACGGTGAAGCTCTTGGATGCTGAAGGCATGAATCAGACGGAATGTGCAAACAGCATGGGAGTTGCCAGAACAACGGTCACCGCTATGTATGAGAGTGCGCGGAAAAAGATAGCGCTTGCCCTTGTAGAGGGCAAGCGCATCAGGATCTCCGGTGGTAATGTGGAAATGGATAAAGACCAGGCTCTTTTTGATCATAATTTGCAATCAAAAGGAGATAATACAATGAGGGTAGCTGTAACTTATGATAACGGAAATGTATTTGGTCATTTCGGTAGAACAGAGCAGTTTAAGGTCTATGACATCGAGGATGGCAAAGTTGTAAAGTCTGAGGTCCTTGGCACGAATGGTGAGGGCTGCGGAGCACTTGCCGGAGTTCTTAATCTTGCAAAGGTGGATGTTCTGATCTGTGGAGGCATCGGTGGTGGTGCTGTATCTGCAATTCAGGAGGCAGGAATTAAGCTTTATGCAGGGGCAAGCGGAAATACAGATGAAGCCGTGGATGCGTTCCTGGCAGGTACACTTGCAGCTTCCGGAGAAGCGAACTGTTCCCATCACGATGAGGAGCATGGGGAAGGACACAGCTGCCATGGACATGGTCATGGAAATTGCCATCATTAATTAGGAAGAACAAAAATGCTTTTCGGCAAACCCCATGGGCTGAACGCATTCAAGGGTGCCGACATAATTGTTTTCCTTATCGCGAACGGCCATATAGCGAACCAGGACGGGCTGTCCGTCACGGCTGTTCCACACATCTATACTGTCACGGTTTCCCCTTCGGAAGTCTTCGATAATGGAGCGGACCATGGGCTCGATCTTCGGCGGGTGACAAGAGAACACTTCCCGGTCAAGAGCCATAAAAGGTCGTTTGAAAAGTTTCATATCATCACCGTCATTGAAGTATCGGTTCACACTGTTTTCATCAATGAAGGTAAGCTCCATGGGAATGGTGTTTAACATGGCATCCAGCTGATATGGTGTCAGGTGACCGGAGGGAAGCGTGATCTCTTCTGATGCCCCCGGGAGATCTTTTGCCAGCTTTTTAGGTGTGGCATTCTCCCAGAGCGGGCTTTTTTCAATAAGGCAGGGTTTATAATCGTCAAAGTCTCTTGCCAGATCCTGCCATTCTTCTTCTGAGAAGTTCTTGGCACAGAGAGGGAAGAGGATGTTTTCTGCCAAAAGGATGTTGCGGTTGCAACTCAAGGCCTTTGGTCTCGATTACCGTTATCTTGAGGACGGGCATGATATGGCAAAGCTGGTTGGGCTATTTGAAGGTGTAAAGGATATGGATCATCCCATCGTGCTTCATATTCATACGATCAAGGGCAAAGGTCTTGCTTATGCTGAGGCAAACCGTGAGGCATGGCATGCCGGAGGCCCCTTCCACGTAGAAGACGGATCTCCAAAGGGAGAGAACAGAAATCCGGATACAACGGTGTTTGATAATTTGAAGGAACTGCTTGATCAGAATGAAAGGGCGGTCGTATTAAATGCCGGAACACCTATGGGGCTTGGATTTGTTCAGGGTGTTCGTGAGGAATATGTGAAAAGAGGGAAGAATTTGAGCAGATGTTTCATTATGCGACAAATCAGAAGGACCATCCGGTGGGCATCCGTGTTTTACCGTCGTTTGCAGCGACAGGAGAGAAGGATGATACCGATTATGCAGTCTTAAAGAATAAGGTTGAAAAGCAGGGAAAAGAGGTTGCTCTTATTGCAGTCGGTCCGCTTCTTCCTATGGCGATGAAGGTGGCAGAAGAAATAGAGAAGACCGAAGGAAAAGAGATTACCGTTATTAATCCCCGTTTTGTCAGCGGTATTGATGAGGAACTCTTAGAAGATCTTATATCCGGTCACAAAGCGGTTATTACAATGGAAGACGGAGAACTCCTTGGAGGATATGGACAAAATATTGCCTCCTTCTATGGTGATAAGGATATGAAGGTGATAAACCATGGAATTTCCCGTCGGTTCCATACGGAATTTACACCGGAGCAGCTTCTGGCAGAGCATGGAATGTCTGTTGAAAAGCTTGTTGCGGAAGTAAAGAATCTGTTATAAGATACAAAACCAATCAAAAGAACATATTGTAAGCCCTGTGATCTTGCAAGAAACTGCAAGATCACAGGGCTTTTTATGCTATGCTGCGGTTGCAACATCTACTTCAGAAGTCTTACGATCAATTCCATATGTTCTGACATGTATTTCCCGGCGGAAGCGGCATCGTGGTTACGAAGGCTGTCGATGATCTGTTGATGCTGATCATGGAGAAGCCGGGTATTTCTCGCGGATTGAAAGATGATGGAACGGACGTCATCAATGATCTCATCTAAAAGTGCTTCTACTGAAGCGAGACTGTCTCGAATGAGACAGTTTCCGGAGATCTCAGCAATTTTTGAATGAAAATTCCGGTCATAGATGGAGCCCTCGTAGGTATTGTCTGCACGATTCATTTTACGAACCAGAGATTCAAGTATCCGGATATCCTCATCGGTTGCATGGAGAGCAGCAAGCTTTGCAGCCTGGATCTCCAGGCACTGTCTGTATTCCTGAATATCGGAGAGGGTTCCATGGTTTAGCCGGTGGGAGATGGTCATGGGCTGAAACATGGTCAGACGATAATTTTCATTGATGAAGGTTCCACCACCCTGTCGGCAGCTGACCAGACCGATCATCTCAAGAGCCCGGACCGCTTCACGGACAGCGGAACGGGATACCTTCATCTCTTCGGCCCATTTACGTTCGGGGGGAAGACGGTCCCCCGGATTCAATGTGCCGTTTTTTAATGCTTCAAGAATTGAATCCATGAGAGTTTTATAGATGCGTTCGCTTTTACCTTCTAAGATCACTTCATTATTTTCATTTTTCATACAACACCTCGGAAAGATATTCCCCTGTTTATGGCTATGATCCCCCCTAGAATATCAGTATAACACAGTTTGTGCATTTGTTTGTGCAAAATACACAAAATAAGCATTCTTCACAAAAAGGATATTGTAAATTTGGTAGTATTATTGTTCCCAAAGGATTGCATATTGGTCTGACCAATTTTATAATTGGTTGTAGAAAATATACAAAGGAGGGTCGTATGGACAAGATTTCTTATAACAAAGTAACAAAAGACATCGTGGAACAATTAAGTAAAGCTTGTAATGGACATGTTCTTACGGGGGATCAGATCAACGACGATTTTTGTCATGATGAGATGAGAATTTATGGAACCGCTATGCCGGATGTGGTTGTTGAGGCGGAGACGACAGAAGAGGTCGCTGCCGTTATGAAGATCTGTAATGAACATGAGATCCCGGTTACACCATCCGGTGCCCGTACGGATCTGGCAGGGGGACCGGTGGCGAAGTATGGCGGAGTCATCCTTTCAACAATGAAGATGAATAAGATACTCAGCTATGATGTGGATAATCTGGTGGTGACGATCCAGCCGGGTGTTCTGCTGAATGATCTTGCACAGGATGCATTAAGCAAGGGGCTTATGTATCCGCCGGATCCGGGTGAGAAGTTTGCGACGGTAGGTGGTAATGTATCCACGAATGCAGGGGGCATGCGTGCGGTAAAGTATGGAACCACCAGAGACTATGTAAGAGCTATGACCGTGGTACTTCCTACCGGTGAAGTTGTTCATGAAGGTGCTACCGTTTCGAAATGCAGTTCTGGCTATGGAATCAAAGATATTATGATCGGTTCTGAGGGTACCCTTGGCATTATTACAGAGCTTACGCTTAAGCTTATTGTTGCACCAAAGGCAACGATGTCAATGATCGTTCCATTCCCTACACTGGAGGAAGCCATCGGAGCAGTGCCAAAGCTTTTCGCAGCGCATCTGAATCCACAGGCACTGGAATTTATGGAGAAGGATGTGGTGATCGATACAGAAAAGCTTCTGGGTAAGGAGGTCTACCCGAAGACAATGGAAGGTGTGGACATCAATGCCTATGTGCTTGTTACCTTTGACGGAAACGATGAGGATGGACTTATGGATACCATAGAGGCAGCCTCCGAGGTGGTTCTTGAAGCAGGAGCTGTGGATGTTCTTGTGGCAGATACACCGCAGCAGTTGAGAGATGCCTGGGCGATCCGTAGTTCGCTTCTTGAGTCCATCGAAGGCAATACAAAACTTTTGGATGAGTGTGATGTTGTAGTTCCGATCACAAAGATTCCGGAATTCCTTACCTATGCCAAGTCTTTGCAGGAAGGTCATTCCTATACTATTAAGGACTTCGGACATGCAGGAGACGGAAACCTTCACATTTACCTTTGCAGCAACGATGATGACAAAGAGGCCTTCATGAAAGAATCCGATGAGTTTATGAAGAAGGTATATGTGAAGGCAGTGGAACTTGGAGGACTTATTTCCGGTGAGCATGGCATTGGCTCCGGTAAGATGGACTATCTCAAGGATTTTGTAGGACCTGTCAATATGCGTCTTATGAGAGGAATCAAGCAGGTATTTGATCCGAATATGATCCTGAATCCGGGTAAGGTATGTTTTGATCCGGAAGAAGATTATACAAACGAGTGATAGGTGTTTTAGAACAAGGAGGGTATTAACATATGGCTTATATTATTTCAGACGAAGCACAGGATCTGTTGAATGATCTTAAGAAATTCTGCGACCAGGAAGTGGTAGAACAGGCAAAAGAGTATGACCGCAGCGGAGAATTCCCAAAGGCTATTTATGACAAGGCAATTGAGCAGGGGTATACCACCCTTGAAGTTCCTGAGGAGTATGGGGGACCGGGACTTAGCCGTGTGGATGTGGCTGCACTGATCGAGCAGATGGCATGGGCAGATGCAGGGTTTGCCACCACCATCTCTGCAAGCGGACTTGGTACAAAGCCTGTTCTTATTGCGGGTAATGATGAGCAGAAGAAGCATGTATGTGACCTTCTGTTAGACGGTGGTTTTGGTGCATTTGCATTGACAGAGCCGGGAGCAGGTTCTGATCCGGGTTCAGGAACGACCACAGCAGTAAAGGATGGTGACAGTTATATCCTGAACGGACGGAAATGCTTCATTACAAATGGAGGTGTTGCAAGCTTTTATTGTGTAACGGCACTGACAGATAAGGAAGCCGGAGCCAAGGGCATGTCCATCTTCCTTGTAGATGCTGGAACTCCGGGTCTTTCTGTAGGTCATGAGGAAGATAAGATGGGTATTCGCCTCTCCAATACAACAGATGTTGTACTTGAGGATGTAAGAGTTCCTGCAGAGAATCTGCTGGGCAAAGAGGGCGAAGGTTTTAAGATCGCCATGAAGACCTTAGATCAGGCCCGCGCATGGATGGGCGTGGTTTCTACAGGACTTGCCCAGCGTGCTATGGATGAGGCCATTGCTTATACAAAGGAGCGTAAGCAGTTTGGCAAGCCGGTTCTTAAATTCCAGGCAATGCAGTTTAAGATCGCAGATATGGCAATCAAGATCGAGGCCAGCAGACAGATGAACGCCTATGCATTAAATCTTATGGATATGGGTAAGCCTCATTCCCGTGAAGCAGCCATTGCCAAGTGCTTTGCATCCGATGCTGCTATGTGGTGTACCACAGAGGCTGTTCAGATGTTTGGCGGTTATGGTTACAGCCGTGAATATCCGGTAGAGAAGCTTATGCGTGACGCCAAGATCTTCCAGATCTTCGAGGGAACCAATGAGGTGCAGAGGATCGTAACAGCAAATAACACAATTGGTAGATTTTAACCCAGTCGCAGAACGGAGAAGGGCATGAATATTTTGGTATGCATCAAGCAGGTGCCGGATGATTCTGTTGAGGTCACAATGGGAGCAGATGGCAAGCCTGCAGTTGAAGGAATAACACCGGTAGTAAATGCATTTGATACATATGCACTTGAAATGGCAACAAGGCTTAAGGAGACACTGGATGACGGCTCAGAGATAACCGCTTTATGTATTGGACCGGACAGTGCGAAGAATTCTCTGAAGAATTGTCTTGCTGTGGGAGCAGATTATGCATATCTGGTAAACAACGAGTCTGTGGATGAAACGGATGCAATGGGCATCGCACATATTTTGAAAGGTGCCGTTGAAAAGCTTGTTGCCGAAAAAGGCAAGTTTGATCTGATCTTTACAGGTAAGGAGGCTACGGATGTTGCTTTGGGACATACAGGAATCTATCTGGCTTATAGGCTTGGAGCTGCTGTGATAACCGATGCAATGGATCTGGAGGTCAAGGGAGATCGCGTTACGGTAAAGCATGAAACAGAGGAGGGTCATCGTGTGATCGAGGCTCCTCTGCCGGTGGTTTTGACTGTGACCAAGCCAGCCTATGATCCCAGATATCCCACCATTAAGAATAAAATGGCGGCGCGCCGTAAGCCGATCGATGAGTTAAAGCTAGGGGATCTGGTGGCGATGGATCAGCTGACAGCAAAGATCAAGACAGTATCAGAGTATGAGCCGCCCAGAAGGGCTGCCGGTGTGAAGATCAAGGAAGAGTCGGAAGAGGAGTCCGCTGTAAAAGCCATTCAGATGATGGTAGACGCGAAGGTATTATGACGGAGGGCATCATGAGAAAAGAAGACACAACAAGTAATGTTCTGGTGTATGTTGAATTGGCTGATGGTGCTCCGGTCAAGGCAGGACTTGAGGCGCTTACACCGGCACATATGCTGACAGAAAAAAACGGCGGAGACGTCATTGCAGCTGTTCTTGGCAAGGGCATTTCTGATGCAGCAGGCCTTGTGGCTGCAGCAGGCGCTGATCGGGTGATTACAGTAGATTCCGAGGAGCTGGCAGAATATGATCTGGACGCCTACGCTGATATTCTAAGACAGATCATCGAAAAGGAAAAACCGGATGTTGTTTTATTAGGAGGGACAGGTGACGGCAAGGACCTTGCTCCTAAGCTTGCAGCGATATTCGATGCGGCTGCAGCTGCAGATGTGACAGATATCAAGGTGGATGGAGAGGATGCTGTATTCGTAACCACAGAGTACAGCGGTGCCATTTACTCTGATGTATTGATCGAAGAAGCAAGACCCGGAATTGCCACCACCCGTTCCGGAGCATTTAAGAAACCGGAGTGTGAGAGTCGTGGCAGTGTTGAGGCAGCAGATCTAAAAGTAAGTGATGGTGTTGTGAAAACAAAAGTGATCGATACAGTCAAAGAGATCACAGAAGCAGTAAATCTTGAGGATGCAGAGATCATTGTATCCGGTGGACGAGGAATGGGAAGCAAAGAGAATTTTGGTCTGGTGGAAGAACTGGCCAAGATCCTTGGAGGCGAAGTTGGAGCTACCAGACCGGCAATCGAAGATGGGTGGATCACTAAGAACCATCAGATCGGCCAGTCAGGCAAGGTGGTTGCACCGAAGCTTTATATTGCGGCTGGCGTTTCCGGTGCAGTCCAGCATCTTTCTGGAATTACAGGTTCAGATTATATCGTAGCGATCAATAAGGACGAGGATGCACCGATCTTTTCCGTGGCAAATGTGGGAATTGTCGGTGATGCTATGAAAGTTCTCCCGGTCATGATAGAAGAGATCAGAAAGATCCGGGAAGGCTGAGGAAACGCTCCGTAAGGATGCGCAGGCAGGCGGCTTTTCAATGCAGGGTTGTATTGGGCCGCCTTTTTTGTATAGGAGGATGGATCGATGATGCTTTTGAAGTTTATTCTTGGTCTTGTACCTATCATATGGTTGATCATTGCTCTAAGTGCAATGAAAATGCCGGGTTATAAGGCCTGTAGTATAGCAATTGTTTTATCTGCAGCGGTTGCCATCTTTTATAAGGGGATGCGGCCTGTGGATACGGCATCGGCATTTCTGGAAGGTGTGTTGAGCGCGCTTTGGCCGATTATTTTGGTTATTATTGCAGCTCTGTTTACCTATAATCTGACACTAAAAACAGGTGCGATGGAAAAGATCAAAGAAATGCTGGTGAGCATTTCTTCGGATAAACGAATCCTGGCTTTGATCATTGGATGGGGATTCGGTTGCTTTATGGAAGGAATGGCTGGTTTTGGAACAGCTGTTGCCATTCCTGCTAGTATACTGATTGCACTGGGATATGAGCCTGTTTCGACTGTCGTAGCTCTTCTTATCATCAATTCGACACCGACAGCATTTGGCAGCGTGGGTGTTCCTACAACCTCTGTTGCATCTGCAACGGGAATCGCTGTGAATACCATCTCAGCCGGAACAGCCAAGATTGAAGTTTTACTTATGTTTCTTTCCCCGTTTTTCCTGATTTTTGTTATTGGCAAAGGATTCAAGGCGTTTAAGGGAATCCTGCCGATTCTTTTTATTTCGGCAGCGGCATTCACTCTGCCTAATTTTTTGATCGGTTACTTTTTAGGACCGGAACTTCCCGATATTATCGGTGCGATCTGCAGTATGGGAATTACAACCTTACTGGCGCTGAAAATGAATAAAAAGGAGGTTCCGGAGGAATTCAGGATCCAAGCGGAAGATAACAAGAAGCTTGATCTGTCGTTCGGAGAGGGCGTGAAAGCCTGGAGCCCCTTTATCATTATTTTCATTCTTTTGATCGTTACATCAAAGCTTGTTCCGGTTGTGAATGAACCCCTTTCAACGATCAAGTCTTCTTTCCTGATCTACACCGGAAAAGGCGGTGCTCCAACTTCATTCAGCTGGATCAATACGCCGGGGGTTTGGATCATCCTTGCGGCGATCCTGGGTGGACTGATTCAGGGGGCAAAGGTCAAGGAAATTTTGGAGACCTTTTTCTCCACTGTCACCAAAAATGTAAAAACCATTATTACAATCTGTGCTGTGCTGGCGACAGCAAAAATCATGGTACACAGCGGAATGACAACGGATGTTGCCGATGTACTTGCCACAGTGACAGGCCCTGCATATCCGTTCTTTGCCACATGGGTCGGTGTGCTTGGTGCTTTTGTTACAGGATCGGGAACAAATACCGCCGTACTTTTCGGCCCCCTTCAGTCTGCTGCGGCGGTAAAGATTGGAACGGCTCCGGAGTGGCTGATATCGGCGAATGCATTGGGAGCCGGTATCGGTAAGATGATCGCTCCTTCCAACGTTGCGCTGTCCTGTGCGGCAGCAGGCATCGCCGGGAAAGAGAATAAAGTGATCAGTACGGTGTTTAAATTTGTTATAATCTATGCAGTGATGGGTGGAATTATTTGTATTATTTTCAAATAACAGACAGGATAGTTATGGATCAAAATGAGTATAAAGTAAGTGAACAGGGTGTGGCGCCTTTTCACATTTATCATGAAGACAAACGTGTGGCAAAATTTTACAGATTGAACGCACCATATGAGCTGACCTACATCGTATGCAGCGGAGCGGGAGAGGAAGATTATGTCAACTCGGTTACTTTGTCCGGGGACAATTCCTATATGTCACAGGAAACGTTTCATCATCATGCAGAGGAATACCGCAATCACCCGGGACATTTCCATGATTATTTTGAGATCATGATCGTGCTGAGCGGAAATGTAACACAGAAGATAGAAGGACAGGAATATAAATATCCGGTCGGTTCCTGTTGTATGGTAAGTCGTGGACTTTGCCATTATGAGCGATACGAAGGTGAAGCATCTGTGCTGTTTCTGGGATTTTCCAAAGAGTATATCATGGAAATGTTTGCCTCTGGTGATCGTTCGATCTTTAACATAGAAAAGTCGATTCACGAGAGTCCGCTGTACCGATTCATTATGGAGGATCTGGAACATCCGGGGTGTAAAAACTATCTGGATTTTTTCCCGTCCATGGAAAATGAGGATGCCTATAAGATCCTGCATGACCTAACGACATGTGTTATGAATCTGGCAACGGAGCCTCATTTTGGGGCTTCCTATCTTATGGCTGGATATATGTGTTCCTTCCTGTATCATCTGTCCCAGCCTCAGAGATATCTTTGCACCAGAGTCGATCTTTCGGTTACGAATGAGGATCTGCTGTTTACCCGTATTACCAATCTGCTGAAGCGTGAGAACGGGCGTGTGACCAGAGAGGAACTGGAAAGCGTTTTTTCGTACAGTGGGGATTATCTGAATCGAATCATTAAGAAACATTCCGGGATGAGTCTTTTTGATTATGGTATGGTCTTCTGTATGCAGGAAGCAGGAAAGAGACTTGCGGAGAGCAGTGCTGCGATTGCGGAAATTGCCGAAGAACTGGGATTTTCAAATCGGACACATTTCTATAACATCTTTAAGAAGCATTATGGTATGACACCTAAGCAATTTCGTGAGCGTTGCATAGGAGAAGACCTGCCATTCCCAAATATGATACATAATGGCGGGCATATAACCCGTTTCTGATATTTAAAGCCTTAATAATCCTGCATATAATACAAACATCAGGTAAATGTCAGAAGCAAACAGGGGGTTATTTATTATGGCAGGATCGATCAGAAAAATTGCATCCATCATTCTTTCGGGAACAATAGTATGCTCTATGCTTGGGGGATATACTACATCATATGCGGCGGAAAGGGTGGATGCTTCCGATTACGTTCTTTCGACGATCAATGTTACACCGGTCAGCGGGCTTAGCAGTGACTTCATTCGTGGCGTGGATGTTTCTTCTTTGATCTCTGAGCTTGAGAGCGGTGTTAAGTTTTACGACTTCGATGGCAATGAGATCACAACCGTAGAAGGATTTTGTCGCCTTCTTAAGTGTTCGGGAGTGACACATCTTCGTATCCGTGTATGGAACGACCCATACGATGCACAGGGAAATGGTTATGGCGGTGGAAATAATGACGTGGCGAAGGCAAAGATTTTTGTTGATGCCTGTCGTGCTACAGGACTTAAAGCGTTGATCGATTTTCACTGTTCGGATTTCTGGACCGATCCTTCCAAGCAGATGGTTCCAAAGGCGTGGAAGAACTATTCCTTAGAGGAAAAGGAAACTGCGCTTAAGTCCTTTATCACAGAATCACTTCAAACCATTGATCCAAGCAAGGATACCGTTGATATGGTTCAGGTAGGAAATGAGACCACGACGGGATTTATCGGAGAGAAGGATGTAGATAATATGTGCAGACTTTTTTCTGCGGGAAGTGCAGGGGTTCGAGCATATAATACTTCCGTGAAGGTTGTCATTCACGAGACAAATCCGGAGAGTGGAATGTTTACAAAATGGGCAAAGAATCTTCAGGATCACAATGTAGATTATGATGTTCTTGCTACAAGCTGCTATCCATACTGGCACGGAAGTCAGGAGAAGCTAACGTCGCTTTTCCAGTCAGTTCGTGAGCAATACCGCAAAGATGTTATGGTTGCTGAAACAAGCTATGCCTATACGCTTTCCAACAGTGACGGACATGATAATACCGTAAGAGTCGGGAAGAATGATACAAACATTTACTCTAATGAAGCATTTACGGTTCAGGGTCAGGCAAATCAGATCAGAAACATGATTCGTGCAGTAAATGATGGTGGTGGCATCGGACTGTTTTACTGGGAGCCGGCATGGATCACTGTGGGAGATACAACAGGACTTACCGGTAGTGATTATGAGGAAAAAGTAGAACAGAACAAGGCGCTCTGGGAATCAAAGGGTTCCGGCTGGGCATCCAGCTATTCTGCGGAATATGATGCAAAAGATGCCGGATTGTGGTATGGCGGATCTGCTGTAGATAATGAAGCAATGTTTGATACAACGGGTCATCCTCTTGCATCTTTAAATGTCTGGAACTATGTTTACACAGGTGCGAAGTCAAATTTGGTCTCAATCGATGAGTATGAGTCGAATGTCAGCGATAAAATGACTGAAACTGAAGCGCCCGGATCCATAAATTTACCGGATCATGTTAAGGTGAAGTACAATAACGGAGCAGTAGAGGAACGTGTGGAATGGGATGCGAATGCTCTTTCGAAGATTGATACGACCGTGTGCGGTATTTATACGATCCCGGGAAAAGTTTCCCTTTCAAAAACTGTAAATGATGGAACTTATTCAGGAAAGACGATGCTTCCTGTTACGTACAAGCTCTCGATCGTTCCTATGAACCTGGTGGATGCAGAGGCAGCAGAGTTTAACAGTGGAAGCGGTTTCGAGACCTCAGGAGCGGCGCTTAAGGATATTCCAAGCAGCGAGAATCCTTATTCCGGAAGCAGTAGCATGAGTTGGTGGCTCGAGTCCGCTACACAGTCTGTGGTAACTTATAAGGATCCAATCGAGATCGGTGCAGGCACCTATAAGGCCAGCATAAAATCCGAAGGAGGAAAAGGCGAGCATGTAACCCTTCAGATTCTGGACACCTCCGATCATGTACTTGCGCAGAGTGATGCAACGGAACTGACCGGATGGGCGAACTGGAACGATATTGTTGTAAAGTATACAACAGATGAAGCAACGTCGGTTCGACTCAGAATCGTTGTGGATTCTCTTGCCGGTGGCTGGGGTTCTGCTGATTGCCTTGAATTCTCCAGAGATGTCGCTTTGCAGGAGATCGATATAACGGCACCGGAAGAAAACGCCGCACAGGCCACAACAGAGACGTCTGGCACAACGATAACAGAGACGTCTGGCATAACGACAACAGACGTTGGAACGACTCAGCCTGCCGGTGCGAATGACAGTACAGATCTCGATGATAAAACCGTTTCAGACACAAACAAAGATGGCAACAAGGATGAGTCCAATACAGCGGTTACACCGGAAGAAAACGGCAAGGTGACAACCGTTACAAAGGACGATGCGAATGGCACCACAACGACAGTGACAGTTGAAAAGACCGACCACAAAGTTGTCGTTACGAACAAAGTCGAGGACAGGAACGGAAAGGTCTTAAAAGTTGAAACAAAGGAGACGGTAACCAAAAAATCGGGTGAAACTGTTACTACATCGAAAGTAAAAAACTACGATGGCAGTTCCAAATATCATAAGGAAGTTGCAAAAACAAACGGTTCCTCTTCAAGTGTTGACCGGATCGTTAAAGTTGATGGTGCGGTAACGATCAAGACAAAAAAGACCACGGTCTCCGGAAAGACAACAATCGTCAAATATAAGGTTGTTAAAGGTGGCGTAAAGGTGGTTTCAATCAGCTCAGATAATAAAACAGTTAAGGTTCCTGCAACGGTTACCGTTGACGGGAAAAAATATAAAGTTGTATCTGCCAGCAAACGACTTTCTAAGAAGAAAGGAAAAAAGCAGGTATATTATATTCGTCATTGAACTACCCCTCCCGGGATATAATCCCGGGAGGTTTTTTTGTGGAAGAAAGGGTTATTTTTATGAGCAATATGATAAGATGGGAAGGAACAGAAATGTCATGTAGAACCGGATACGATTGTGATAGAGGAGTAGCGGAGAAGATGGGAGAAGGAAGAATCAAAGCCAAGGATGTTGCCAAGGCCCTTGGAATATCACAGACAACGGTTTCCCGGGCTCTTTCCGGAAAGGGAAGGGTGAACCTTGATACAGCAGAGCGGGTGCGTAAATATGTGGAAGAACACGGGGGAATCGATACAGGTGCTGTGCGAACCAAAAACATTGCCCTGATCTTGCCGGAGGAATACAGTACGACGTATCCTACCTTTTTTTTCGAGTGTCTGGCAGGCGTTCAGAGGATGTGCAATCAGAAGGGGTATGATGTGATCGTTACGTCCATTGCGAAAAATCGTGTGGCACCATTGGAGCGTATCGTGAAAGCCAGGAAGATCGATGGAGCGATCCTGGCACGTACCTATGAGAATGATGAGACGATCCGTTACCTGAACAAGCATCATATCAGTATGGTTGCCATTGGATACACCGATGAAAATGGCATTATCTGTGTGGATCATGACAATCAAAAGAGCAGTTCTGAAATTACCCAGCTTCTGGTGGATCGGGGATGTCAGCGGTTATTATTTGTGGATGGAAAAAGCGAGCATCTTGTGAATAACTACAGGCGTCTGGGATTTGAAGCGGCCTGCGATCGGAATAAGAAGCGCCTTTCACATTTTGAAATTGCGGATAATATTGTGAATCAGAGAGATGTCCAGGTGGCTGTGCGAGGAGCGCTCCGCCAGAAGATCGATGGAATGATCTGTGCGGATGACTATCTGGCGGTGCTTGTGATGAATGAGCTGAAGCGGCGAAACGTTCAGGTGCCGGAAGAGATGAAGGTGGTGTCGTTGTTTGACAATGTCTATCTGGAATTAAATTCGCCCTCTGTCACAAGTGTCCGTTTTAACAATATTGTGATCGGGGAGGAGGCAGCCCTGGAGTTGATTCGTCAGATCGAAAATCCGGGTTGTCCCATGGTGAAGCTGAAGATCTTGAGCTATGAGATCCGGATGAGAGAGACAACGGAATAGAAAACAGGTCTTGCATGTCTTGCGAAAGAGTCGTTGCTCTTTCGCATTTTTTATGTCCATAAGCGCAAAAATTGCGCAAATAATGGAGGGCTATTTATTCTGTGAAAAATTTCGGAAAACTTTTTGTTAAGTCTTGGGAATAGCGGATTCCGACAGTTTGTCGTATATTAAGTATGTCGAAACAAAAGAAAAACAAGACAAAGAAAAGCGCAAGAAATTGCGCAGAAAAAAGAAAGGGGTTTATGTTAATGGTTGCGAAAGGAAAAGAGCTTGTGAAAAACATCAAGCGCTATCGTGTCCTGCTGGCCATGTTGTTGCCGACAATTGTGTATGTGATCGTTTTTGCGTACATACCAATGGGAGGTATCGTACTGGCTTTTAAAAATTACAATTACAATTTGGGAATCCTGGAGAGTCCCTGGTGTGGTCTTGATAATTTCAGGTTCTTGTTTGTAACGAATAAGATCTGGAAGCTTACCGTCAACACATTGGCGTACAACATTGTATTTATTCTGGTGGGGCTGGTATTTGAGGTCGGATTTGCCATCATGCTTAGTGAGATCCGAAATCAGGTATTCAAGAAGTTCTCTCAGGCGTTCATGTTCTTGCCGTATTTTATCTCTTGGGTCGTTGTAGCCACCATCATGCTGAATATCTTTGGCAGCAATGGTGTTCTTCACCACATTCTGACATATTTTGGAATGGGAGATTACAGCATTTATCGAAATACAAAGCTGTGGCCGCTGGTGCTGGTACTTGTAAGAGCCTGGAAACAGACCGGTTATGGAACCGTTGTTTATCTGGCGGTGATCACCGGAATCAGTCAGGAACTGTATGAAGCGGCATCCATGGATGGAGCTACAGTATGGCAGAAGATTCGTCATATTACTCTGCCAAGCATGAAGCCTACGATCTTTATCATGGTGCTGTTGGCGCTGGGAAATGTTTTCCGTGGAGATTTCGGTATGTTCTACCAGTTGGTAGGATCCAACCAGTTGCTGTTGGATTCATCCGACATCATTGATACATATATTTACCGAATGCTCACAACTTCACCGAATACGGGTATGACAGCAGCGGCTGGTCTGTATCAGTCCATTCTCTGTTTCGTATGTATTATGATTGCAAACCGTGTGGTAAAGAAAGTGGATCCGGATTACACATTGTTCTAAGAGGAGGAACGCATGAAGATTAAAAAAGGAAAAGACAGGGTGGCCTTTGATGTCACATCCGCTCTGTTGGTAGGTTTGTTTTCAATTTGTTGTATCATTCCGTTTTATCTGATCATGGTGGGTTCATTTACATCAGAGCATACCATCGTGACAGAGGGTTATAACTTCTTTGTTAAGATCAAGGATCTTTCGACAGAGGCCTACCGCATTGCACTTGGAAATCCAACCAGCATTGTGAAGGCGTATGTAGTAACCATTTTTGTAACGGTTGTGGGAACTGCGATCTCTATTTTTATGACAACCATGACAGGTTATGTTTTATCGAGAAAGGATTTCCCGTGGAGAAACAAGTTTTCATTTTTCTTTTTCTTCACGACCCTGTTTAATGGAGGACTGGTTCCGTATTACATTCTCTGCACCAAGTATTTGAATTTTACCAATCATATCTATGCGTTGATCCTGCCGGGGCTTTTTACCGTGTGGAATATGATCGTGGCAAAGAGCTTTATGGCAGGAATTCCGTTTGAGATGATCGAGGCGGCAAAGATCGACGGGGCCGGAGATTTTTACATCTATCTGCATATTATCCTGCCGCTTTCAAAGCCGCTGGTTGCAACACTGACATTGTTTGTGGCCCTGGCTTACTGGAATGACTGGTACAACTGCATGTTATTTATGAGTACCGGTGAGACTTGGAATTTACAGTATACACTGCAGAATATTTTGAATAGTTCCGAGGCATTGAAGAAGATCGCTGCTATGACAGGAATGCAGGTTGGTCAGATGCCTTCCGAGGGATTAAAACTTGCAATGACGGTTATTGCTACAGGACCGATCGTTCTCCTTTATCCGTTCCTACAGAAATACTTTGTAAAGGGACTGACAGTAGGCGGAGTAAAGGGTTAGTTACGATATAGTTGAAAGGAGAGGTTTAAAATGAAAAAGAATCAGTGGAAGAGGATCGCGGCATTAGCCCTGGCAGCTGTTACAACAGTTTCTATGGTTGGTTGCGGAAAAAAGACACAGGCTTCAAAAACAGCCAAAAATTATCAGGTTAAGTCCGGTCCGTATTATGACAAGGGATTTGATCTTAAGGATCATGAGACCATTACCATGTATGTTTTAGGTGATCGCCCAAAGGATATGGACGAAGTGTTAAAAAAGGCAAATGATGAGTATTTTGGTCCAAACCTGAATGTGGATCTGGATGTTGAATTCCTGAACTGGTCGGACTATCAGACAAAATATCCGCTGTTATTATCCGGTGGAGAGAAGGTTGACCTGATCTATACAGCATCCTGGTGTTTTATGAATGAGGAGATCAGTGCAGGTGCATTCAAGGAACTGGATAAGGATTTCCTTAAGACCTATATGCCATATACATACGACACACTGCCATCGCAGGCATGGGATCAGATCTCTGTAGGCGGCAAAGTATATGCGGCTCCCAAGGGAAAGGTATCCTTTACCAACTACTCCATGCTTGCAGCAAGAGAAGATCTTATTGAAAAATATAATCTTACAAAGCCCACAAGCTGGGACAACTTTAAGTCCTATCTTACAGACCTTGCTAAGGTACAGAGTGAGACCGGTGTAACACCGTTGAATACCAATGCGAACCGTGAGCAGCTCCTTACCATGTATGAGCAGTCTCAGCAGGTACAGAACGTAACAGAGGGACATGATTTTATCTATCATGCCAACAACAGTGAAGATGCTCCGGCAGTGGATGGCATTGAATATCTGTATATGTCCGACGTATTTGAAAATTATGCAAAGGAGATGGCAGAGCTGGCAAACAAAGGTGCATGGTCATCCGATGCGATCAATGACACAACCGATCCACAGTCTTATTTTGAAAATGGAACCTCCGGTGCCTTTGTATGGAATGGAACGATTTTTGCAGCAGGCAAGAATATGGAAGATGCCGGCAACGGAAAATATGAGGCTTACGATGTAACATCTGATGTTAAGCGTGCAACCGGCTCCTATGCAACGGATGCCACTGCCATTACAACCAAGTGTCAGGATCCGGAAAGAGCAGCACTGACCCTGGATTACATGAAGAGTGATGTTGATCTGAACAGACTGTTACTTGGCGGAATTGAAGGAAAGCATTGGAAGCTTGAAAAAGACGGAACCAGATCCACATTAGACGATGCAGAAAAGTATTCATGGAACAGCTGGGCATGGGCTCTAAATCGCCAGGATGAGCCGGATGAGAGTACATTGGATCCACGTCAGATCGCAGCAGAAAAGCATAACTGTGAAATGGAATTTGTTCCGGAGCAGACGGGATTCACCTTTGATCCAAGCAGTGTACAGGATAAGTATTCCGCAGTCTCAGCAGTAATTGACGAATACAGACAGTCCTTTGCTCTTGGTATTTACGGGGATGCAACTGTGGACAAGGTAAAAGAATTCCGTGAGCAGTTAAAATCTGCAGGAATCGAAGATGTGACCAAGGTATTTAAGTCACAGTACGAAGCATATATGTCAGCAAAATAAGAAGGAAAAGGAAGATTGGATAATGGGAAAAATGATCTACGGAGGGGACTATAATCCTGAGCAGTGGTTGCATGATCCGGATATTCTGGAGGAAGACATCCGCTTGATGAAACAGGCCGGGATCAACGAAGCGACGATAGGAGTTTTTTCCTGGGCAACATTGGAACCGACTGAGAATCGTTACCAATTTGACTGGATGCGTGAGACGATCGACAGATTATGGGCGAATGGGATCTCCGTTATTCTGGCAACACCTTCCGGAGCCAGGCCGAAGTGGCTGGCAGAAAAGTACCCGGAGGTTTTAAGAGTAGATGCTCTTGGAATGAAGCAGAAATTTGGAAAACGTCATAATCATTGTCTTACGTCGAAGGCATATCGCAAGAAAGTATATGAGATCGACCGAAAGCTTGCCGAGGAATTCGGCAAGCATCCAGCTGTGAAATACTGGCATATCTCAAATGAATTAAGTGGAGAATGCTTTTGTGAGAGCTGTCAAAAGGCTTTCCGAGAATATCTGAAGGAAAAATATAAAACAATTGAGAACTTGAATCGCGAGTGGTGGACAACGTTTTGGAGCCACACCTATAACAGTTTTGATGATATCGAACCGCCCTTTGAGATTGGTGAGAATGAACTGGCAGGGCTTGTGCTTGACTGGAAACGCTTTGTAACAGAGGAAACGGGCGCTTTTATTGATAATGAAAAAAAGGCGATCCGTGATGGAGGTGCAAGTCAGCCGGTGACCGTAAATTTCATGGGAGATTTTGATGGACTGGATTATGGAATGCTGCATAAGCATGTGGATTTTGTCTCATGGGATTCTTATCCGGAATGGGGGAGCGAGCCAAAACGGGACTGTGAAGCCTCTGCGATTGCCGGTTTTATGCATGACCAGATGCGTTCTTACAAAGATCAGCCGTTTTTACTGATGGAGAGCTGTCCATCTTCCACGAACTGGCAGGAGGTCAGTCGTTTAAAACGACCGGGGCTTCTGACGTGTGCTTCGGTGGAAGCGATTGGACACGGGGCAGACAGCGTACAGTATTTCCAGATCCGTCAGAGCAGGGGCTCAGGGGAGAAGTTTCACGGTGCACTGATCGACCACACAGGTCGTGATGATACCCGGGTCTACAAAGAGGCCGCTGCCCTGGGAAAGATACTGGATAACCTGGATGATGTGGTAGGAACAAAAACTTCTGCGAAGGTTGCATTGATCTATGATATGCAGAATCGCTGGGCCCTTGATATCACGCAGGGACCGCGAAACTGTGGGATCGGCTATAAAGAGTATGTCTGGAATCTTTACGGTGCATTGAAGCGGCATGGAATTGATGTGGATGTCATTGATCAGGATCATGATTTCTCCGGATATGATGTAATGTTTGTTCCGCTTTTATACAGTGTCAGAAATGACACCGTTCTGCGTCTGGAGAATTTCACCAGAGCCGGGGGTGTGCTTGCTGTAACCTATCTGAGCAGTTATGTGGATGAATGTGATCTGGTTCACCTGGGAGAGACGCCCTATGGTTTGTCGAAGGTCCTTGGTGTAAGGAGAACCGAGATCGATGGACTTTATGACGATCAGTATAATGAAGTATGTGTAGAAGAGACGGCGCAGGATCTTTTCTCCAAGAAGACCTATCGCCTTGGAAAGATCTGCGAGCTGGTGGATTTGCTGCCGGACTGTGCTACAGAGGTCCTGGGCTCCTACGGATGTGACTTCTATAAGGGACAGCCGGTTATGACCAAAAACACCTATGGAAAAGGAGCTGCATATTATCTTGGAGCATATTCCGATGAGGATCTTCTGATCGACTGGACCGGAATGATCCTGCAATCTGCCGGTGTATCCAATCGGGATCTGGAGCAGTGGGTCTTACCTGCCGGTTTGAATGTCCAGACCAGATGGGATGGGGACAGTCGATATCTGTTCTTTGAAAACTATTCCGAAGAGGCGCTGACGGCTCCGCTGAAGGTAGAATATTCGGTGGAGGTCTTAGCCGGAGCAAAGGATCTTACGATAGAACCCTATGGAATCTTAGTTGTTAAGCTTCAGGATGTGTTCTACAAGGGTGTGGATATTTCCTCGATTCCGGAGGCTGAGGCACATGGTCTTGTGATACATGATCAGACAGGTGAAAAGAAAAAAGATGTTTTTGACCTGTTGCGCTCCCATGGTGTCAATGCCGTACGACTTCGGTTATGGCATGATCCGGCCAGCGTTCCGGAAGCGGCAGGGTACTGTGATCTGTCTCATACCCTGGAAATGGCAAAGAGGATCGTTGCTTCGGGAATGGATTTCCTGCTGGATTTTCATTATTCGGATTACTGGGCGGATCCGGGTCAGCAGAAAAAACCTCATCTATGGGAAAATCTGCATGGCAAAGATCTGGAGACGGCGGTATATGAGTATACGAAAAACGTTCTTGTGGAGATGCACAAGGAGGGTGTGCTTCCTTGTGCGGTATCCATTGGAAACGAGATCCGGTCCGGATTTCTTTTCCCGGATGGCGAACTTCCGGATGGCCTGTCGGTAATGGTGAAATTGATCAACGCCGGGATCCGTGCCGTGCGGGAGGTGTCGCTTCAGTACAGGCAAAAGGAGAACGGGATTCGTGTCATCCTTCATCTGGACCAGGGCGGCAGGTATTCCATGTTATCCCGCTGGTTTGAGGATGCCCTGCAAAACGGACTTGCAGATTTTGATATTATAGGATTGTCCTATTATCCGTTCTGGCACGGAACCTTCCGGGATCTGAAACATACGATGGAACAACTGGTGAAGGATTATAGCAAGCCCATCATGATCATGGAAACCGCATATGCATATTGTACGGAGCCGGATGGTTTCATCCAGCAGGATCAGGTGGATCTGTCCGGAATTCCGGCGACACCTGCAGGACAAAAGGAAGTTCTGGATCTTGTTATGATGCTCAATGCATCCCTGCCGGATCATATGGGACAGGGTGTCTTCTATTGGGAGCCCATCGGACATCCGGAATGTGCCGGTGGTCAGTGGTCTGTTAATATGAGCATTCTGAATCGGGATCACACTGCGATGGAAGCGATCCAAAGTTTTGAGCTTTCCCGGGAGGAAGCGGCAAAACAAGATCTGATCCTGCCACAGGTCGGTGAGGAGCGGGCAGATACGGAGGAATGTTCCGATGGCAATCTACTCTGTGATGCCGGCTTGCAGGATCTGGCGAATTGGAACATTGTCTGGAAGGGTTCCGAAGGAGATATGGAGCCAAAGGCCTGTCATCAGGGAGAAACGGCATTTTATTTTCAGTCTCCTGCCAATTTTACATGTTCCATTCTACAGACGGTCATTGTTCCGGAAGACGGAACATATCAGCTTTGTGCAATCTATCGCGGAGTCGATACCACGGGAGTCAACATCAAAATGGTGATAAAAGATTCCGGTGAAGAGGATGGTAATCTGCTGGAGCAGGTGATCCATCCGGTGGATTGGTTTAAAAAGTACCGGGCTCCTTCCCTTGTGCTAACGGCCGGTCAGGTGATCGACGTGGGCATCCATATAGAAGCCCCTCCGATCTATGGAATGATAAAGGGAATAGAGTTTAAAAAGGTCTGACCGGATCTTGGGCAGATCGGATCAGAAAACTGCAATCAAACTGCAATCAACCGAAAAGGTTGGTTGCAGTTTTTTTGATTCATTTATAAAATAAAAGAGAAAGGGGGAATGCGTTATGAATTGGAAGAGAAAGAGAATCGTTGCTGTTGGATTGATTTTGGTGCTGTCGTCTGTGCCGCTTGTTCATTTGAATTTCACAGAGGCAAAGAGCACCTGGCGCCTGAGCCACACCGCAAGAACCATTCGATGTGGTTCTGCTAAGAATATTGCTGTGAAAAATGTCACTGCAAAACAGTTGAAAAAAGCAAAGTGGAAGATCGAAAAGGGCAAGAGCCTTGTGTCCATCAAGGTTAACAAGAAGAAGGACAGGGTGGCGGTTACCGCTAAGAAAGCCAGCAAAGCCAGGATCAGTGTTACCATCGGATCCACCAGAAAGGCCTGTGTTGTAACCGTAATCCGGGTTCCAAAGGCACAGACGGAGTATTCCCGGGAAGTGGCGGATACGGCCCTTATCATGTTAAGAGGATTGAGGGCGTCAGCGAAGGATCCATCCAATACGCTGATCTCTCCGGACTCGATTTTGTCGTGTCTGGCCATGACAGCAAACGGTGCAAAGGGTGATACCCGGACAGAAATGGAACAGTTCTTCGGAACGAAGGATATAGCAGATTATTCAGCATTCTGGAAGAGTGAGCACGACAGACTGACTGCGGTCAACAAGGAGAAAGACAGCAAGGTATCCTATAACGTGGCGAACTCCATCTGGACCAATTGTGATGAGGTTACCCTGTCAGATGTTTTTGTAAGGGAGAGCAGGGAGGTCTTTGATGCTGAGATCCGGAATCTGAAGTTTGATGAAAGTGCTGTGAACCAGATAAATTCCTGGGTCAATAAGAACACAAACGGAATGATCCCTTCCATTATTGACAAGCTGGAGAAGGACAACCGTGCCCTGCTTATTAATGCCATCGGATTTGAGGGGCAGTGGGGCGAACAGTACAAGGACGAACAGATCGATCCCAATGGCCTGTTTACAACGGCTGCACATGAGAAGCAGAAAGTTGTGATGCTGTCAGAGGTGGAGGATGGAAGATTCTATCTGACATTGAACGGCGGCGATGGTTTTATTAAATACTACAAGGGTGGAGACTTTGCCTTTTTTGCTTATCTGCCCCCTGAGGGACAGACTGTGGATGAGTACCTGGCAGGTATGACAGGTGCGGATCTGATCAACGCATATAAAAACAGACAGGATGTCAAAGTATATACGAAAATGCCTGAGTTTCAGTACGATTACAGTACATCACTGAAAAAGCAGCTGCAGGGTATGGGCCTGCTCCTTAGCTTCTCCAATGATGCTGATTTTACCGGTATGCTGGATATGCAAAAGGCACCGGATCAGGACAGACTTAAGATCAGTGACGTGCTTCATAAGACGCATATCGAAGTGGACAGAAACGGAACAAAGGCTGCAGCTGTCACAGCGGTGGTTATGGACAAAGCCACCTGTATGCCGCAGGAGAGAAAGTCGGTACATGTGACCTTAGACAGACCTTTTGTGTATGGCATTATGGATACGAAAACGGGCATTCCGCTTTTTATAGGAACACTGGATACAGTTAGAAGCAGGTAAAGGCCATGGAAGAGGAGGCGGCCTTCCGGGATAAAACGAAAATGTACAGGAATCTATAGAGATAAATGATGGTAGCAAACCGCAACGGTGCTGCCGTCGTTTTTTGTTGAAAGCACTCGCCTGTTGTCATATGATATAATGTATTGTGTAAAAACAGACATGAATATAAAGAGAACAAGTATATGATAAAACGAATTTTTATTACCGATATAAAAAATCTTTTTCGCAGTTTTTTTGCTCTGGTGATCACCATTGGCGTCTGCTTTCTTCCGGCACTGTATGCCTGGCTGAATATTTATTCCAACTGGGATCCCTATGCAAGGACCGGTAATCTGAAGATTGCGGTGGTTTCTATGGATAAGGGATATACTGGTGAGGATGGCAAGCAGATCAATGCGGGGGATTCCATCACCCAAAGTCTGCGGGAGAACAAGGCCATCGACAGCCGGATCCTTTCCTCGAAAAAGAAGGCAGTGGAAGGGGTTCGGTCTGGTAAATATTATGCTGCCCTTGTCGTACCGGGGGATTTTACATATCGGATGTACCATGTTTTTACAGAAAATGTGGAGCGGCCCAAGCTGTATTTCTATCAGAATCAGAAGAAGAATGCCGTGGCGGGAAAGATAACGGATACGGTTGCCGGCAATCTTCAGGCCAAACTGAATGAGGCCTACATCCGAATTATCTCCGAGAAGTTTTTTGAAGAGGCCAACGACGTGTCGGTGAAGCTGGACAGCAGGGATTCGGTTGAGAAGATCCTTGACAGTTTGCGAGGCATGCGAAGTGATATCCACGATTACAAGAAGATGATCGTGGCAGTCAAGAAGGGAAACGGGATCTTAAAGAATGCTCTGGTCGGAGCGGGGAAGGATACCAGGACACTTGGGAAGGCTGCCAAAAGCAGTGCAAAGGATATGGACCGGGCAGAGGATGCGATCGATCAGTCACAGGATGTTGTGAATGATTACGCGGTTTTGGTATCCTCTGCAATGAAAGATGTCAACAGACTACTTTCCAATATGCAGACCAGTCTGAAAGAGGCAAAGGTCACCTCAGATGTGAAAGCCATTGAGACCAATGCGAAGAAGACGTCCAGTGATGTAGACCGGTTACGACGGGATCTGGAAGCGTTAAAGGATGCTACGGTCACCGATGTGACGGGGGTGGATGCGGTAGCCCTTCGAAGCAGCTATGAATCCATGAGCACATCCGTGAAAGCACTGGATCGGCTTTTGCTGGGGATTCAAAAGGCTCAGGGAGGAAGCGCAGCGCTTGATAAAAAGCGCCAGACGGCACTGCAGAAGGTGGACGATGCCCTTCTAAAGGTGGATGACATCAAAAAGCAGTTTGATAATAAGTTCATTCCGCAGCTGAACAGCAGCATCGACAGCGTGGAGGATGTTCTTGCGGATTCATCTGAGGTAATGCAGAAGATGTCGAAGACGCTTGCTGGCATGGGAAATGTATTTGGCGCCTTAAAGGAGACCGTCGGATCAGCAGATCAGAGTATGGATAAGACAGCAGAGGCTCTGGATGTGATCGATAAGAGACTGGCATCCGTTATTGACCGGGTGGAAACGGCAAAGGAAGATGAGAGGGGGAAGGTCCTGCTGGATACTCTCTCCGGTAATCCGAAGAATCTGGGTGATTTTTTTGCAGACCCGGTAAAGGTAACCACCACGATCGAATATCCGGTGAAGAACTATGGATCGGCGGTTACTCCGTTTTATACCATCCTCGCAATCTGGGTCGGCGCCCTGATCTTAACAGCTGTTATGGGAACCCACCCAAGGGCTGAGAAATATCCGCAGGCGAAGGGATATCAGCTTTTCCTTGGAAGGTTTCTGATCTTTGCCGTGTTAGGACAGCTTCAGACGGCTATCATCGTCTGGGGAGATCTGGTGCTGTTGAAGGTGCAGTGTGCTTCCGTATTCTTCTTCTGGCTGGCATCCGCAATCGCAAGCTTTACCTTTACACTGTTGATCTATGCGTTGGTAGCTTCCTTTGGAGATGTGGGCAAAGCCCTGGCGGTGGTCCTTGTGGTACTGCAGATCGCAGGTTCCAGCGGAACCTATCCCATCGAGCTTTTGCCCCAGTTTTTCCGTAAGGTTTACATCTTCTTCCCCTTCCCGTATGCCATCAATGCGTTGCGGGAATGTGTGGCAGGGATGAATGGAAAAGAATACTGGATCTTATTGCTGCAGCTTTCTTCTTTTATCCTGGTGGCATTGACCATCGGTATCTGGATCCGAAAGCCTTTTGCAGATCTTAATCACTATATGGAAAAACGTATGAAAGATACGGAGATGATGTGATGACAGAAGAGAAAAAATATAAAGAGCGATATGAGAAATTCATCGCCTACGAAAAAGAAAATCATGAGAAGAATCAGCGTAAGATCCGAAATGGTCTTAAGGTCAATATTCTGTTGCCTCTGGTTTTTCTGATCATCAGCTTTGCGACGGACAGCTCCAAACTGATCTTTTTGATCCTGTGGATCACCTCGCTTTTCGGCATTGCTTTTTATCTGATCTATGTGGAATATACGGATTTTCGCATGCAGGAACTGCTTGGGACGATGGAAGAGGAAAAGTCTCTGATCGGGGAGCAGGCAGTTCAGCTTGAGGCTGCTGTTTCCGAGCAGATGGAGATCACCCATGAAAAAATAGAAGATGCCAGAGAGGCAGCCAGACAAAAGCTCAGTGAGATCGCAGGAGAGAGAAACAAAGAAAAGGAGTCAAAGGAGGAAGATCATGACTAACATCATCCGAATATTCCTTTCCGATGTGAAGCGGCTTTCCACCAATGTTGTAGCCGTTGTGGTGATCATTGGTCTGTCGGTGATTCCCTGCCTTTATGCCTGGTTTAACATCCTTTCCAACTGGGCGCCGTACAATGCATCGGCAACCGGACATCTTGCGGTAGCCGTGGTGTCAATGGATCAGGGCATGGAGCTTGGTGGAGTGAAGGTCAATGTCGGTGACATCGTCTGTAAGAACCTAAAAGAAAACAAGACCATCGGATGGAAATTTCCGAAGAGTGACATAGACGCTGTGGAGGGTGTGAAAGACGGAACCTACTATGCCGCCTTTGTTATTGACCGGGATTTCTCAAAGAATATGGTCAGCTTTATCGGTGGAGATGCTACGCATCCGGAAATCATCTACTATGAGAACGATAAGAAAAACGCCATTGCGCCGAAGATCACCGGGAAGGTGAAAACAGCCATCGCCCAGGAGGTGAATCGTTCCTTTGTAAGTACGCTGACAAAGGGCTTCCTTACAGTGACCTCGGATCTGGAAGGTGCAGCTTCTGAAGCAGATGCGGGGAATGTGATCAACCGTCGGCTTACCACTATGGACAGTGATCTGTCCACCTGTGTTTCCATCATCGATACCTATATCAGTTTTATTGATACGACTTCCAAGGTGATGAAAGCGGCAAAGGAGATCTCGGACGAAGCGGACCGAATCAAGGAAAGCATGTCGTCGGTTTCCAAAAGTGCGGGAACTGCGGTGAAATCTGCCGGTAAAACCGTGGATACAGCGGGAGATATGATCACCATTAATATGACCCGGATGGAATCGGAACTGGATTCCCTGGAACGCACGATGGATGATTATTTTAACGATGCGGATAAGGCCGTTGCCGTAACCAATGCGGAACTGGAGTCCTTGAAAGCTGCTGCAGAAAGCACAAGGGCAGCCTTTCAAACCATTCGCCGACAGATCGCTGCCTCCGGTATTACCGAGACGGAAATGGTGAAAAAGAACGCCGATGCCGTGGATGGAGATTTTGATGCGCTGGACAAGGATATGTCAGCCCTTCAGAAGGCCAACACGAAGACAGATAAGGATGCCAATCAGGCCTATAAGGTCGTTAAGGCTGATATCAGAACCTGCCGAAAGGATATTCAAAAATTATCCAACACCTATCAGAATATGGTGGCTCCGCAGCTTTCCAGGACCATGGATTCTGTGAAGAAGTCTGTGGATGATGTCCGTGACATGTTAGGATATAGTGACAGCAGCATCAGCGAGCTGGCCGGTATGCTTTCCAGCTATCCGGATATGATGTCACTGGGAAAGGATCAGCTGAAAAAAAGCAGAAGCAAAGTGATCCGAATGCAAAAGGAACTGCATCGTGTCATGGATAAGAATGCGGGAATCGAAAAGAGTGAGCAGTACCGGATGCTGATGCGGCTTCTGCAGACCAGTCCGGAACAGGTGGCGCAGTTTATCACAAGCCCCATCGATCTGCAGGTCAATGCCATCTTCCCTGTGAAGAATAACGGATCTGCCATGGCGCCGTTCTACATTGTACTGTCCATCTGGGTTGGATCTTTGATCCTTGTGGCAATCATACACACAAAGGTTAAACCCATTGCAGGGGTTCAGAATATGAAGTCTTATCAGGAATATTTTGGAAGATATATTGTTTTCTTCCTCATCGGCCAGATCCAGACTCTGATTACGGTCCTTGGAGCCTTGCTCTATGTAAGGATACAGTGCGTGCATCCCTTTATGCTCTGGTTTGCCATGTCTCTGACAAGTCTGACCTACACCCTTCTGTTGTACTCGCTGGCCTATGCATTGGAGGCGGTGGGAGAAGCCGTTGCCGTTGTATTGATGGTCATTCAGGTGGCAGGCTCCGGTGGAACCTTTCCTATCGAAGTGCTTCCGGTGGAGTATCAGAAGTTGTATGAGTACATGCCCTTTGCCTACAGCATCAATGCGGCAAGAGAGGCGGTGGCCGGAACCTATCATAGGGATTATGCAACCTACTTATCCGGTCTTTTGGTGGTGCTTGGGGTCTCACTTGTCATTGGACTTGTGATCAGTATTCCCTGCAGAAAGATGAATGTCATCATTAAAAAGAGCACAGAAAAAACAGACCTGATCCTATAGAAGGATCAGGCCTGTTTTCCTATCAGGTCATTTTGTTTTCTTTGTAACAGAAGATGACCATGCTCCATAATATTTCTTTTGATCGATAGCGGCGAAAGTTCTTACCTGAAGGGTATACTTTTTGCCGCTTTTTAATTTCTTAAGATTAACATTTCTGGAAGGTGAGGATTTTACCTTCCATTTTTTTGTTCCTGCCGGTCGATAGCGGAACTGATACTTTACAGCGACACCGTCGATGGTTTTGGCAGAGGCGGTTACTTTTAACCGGCTCTCTTTGGCCTTGACGGACAGGATCTTGCTCTTTGTGTTCTTGATTGCTTTGATCTGTTTTTGCTTTTCGGCCTTTGCTGTGTTATTGGGGTTGTCTGTGGTGTTTCCAGGATCCGCCGGAGCGGTAACGGAAATGCTGCAGGTGGCATACCGGCTGTTGTCTGCGATGGAGTAGACCCGAACATGAGCATTTCCTTCGGAGATACCGGTGATCTTGCCGGTTGAATCCACGGTTACGATGTCATTGTTGCTACTTGTCCAGTAAACGGATTTGTCTCTGGCAGTGGAAGGATTGACGGTGGCAACAAGGGAAGCTGTCTCTCCGACGGAAAGAACCTTTGTGGTCTCGTCTAAAGTGATGGAAGTTACCGTCTCCGAGGGCAGTTCTTTGACGTAAACGGTGCAGGTGTCGCAGGCACCCTCCGGGGACTTGGCTGTGATGGTGGCTTTTCCCGGCAGGGATCCGGCAATCACACTGACCTTGTTGCCAACAATGTCAACCTTTGCAATCAAAGGATTGCTGCTGCTCCAGGTGATGACCTTGTTGGTGGCGTTCTGCGGTAAAATGCTCGCGGACAGTGTTGTGGCAGAGCCGGAGGTAAGGGTCAGAACGTGCTGATCCAACGTGATGGAGCTTACGGCTACAATGGAAGGGCCGGTTACAGTGGATGGATCGGTCTTGTTGGAGTTGTCCGGTGTCGTTGGCGTGGTCTTGGATCCTGATATGACATTGGTGATCTGATTGGTTATGTTATCAATCACCGTCTGGGTGACAGCGTTGGTCACATCCGTAATAATATCGTTGGTTAGGTCTGCCCTGGCTGTTACTGTGGAAGTGTTTAACAGAGCAACAGAAGGAAAGAGGGTAAGACTTGCTGCCAGTAGAAGAGACAGCATACGTTTTCTTTTTTTCATATATTACCTCACAATATCTAGTTCGTTTTTCTGAAAATATATTATACGCTTGTTCAATATATTTTGGCAAATCTTGATAAACCTATTGACAAGGTAGGTAATATGAAATATCATGGCATCAACGCGTTGAAGGATGGATATAAGGAGGAGGGAGAAGTAGCCATGACGGAAGTGATGATAAAGCAGGCCGCCATTGATATGATCCTTTCTCAGGGAGAAAAGATTTATCCATATGAGGGATGCGGGGTCCTGTTAAGACGTACGGGGCAGGAGACGATCACAGAGGTGATTGCATGCAGAAATGCAGTGGCAGACAAGGCGACGGAACACTTTTTGATCGATCCTTTGGAATTGGCGGAAATAGAAAAAGAAAGCATAGGAAATGAATATGAAATAGCGGGGTTCTACCATACCCATCCGGATCAGAAGGCAGTTGTTTCAGCAGAAGATGGTAGATTTATGATTCCCGGTATGATCTATGCGATCCTTTCGGTATATGATGGTCATCCGGAAAGGCTCAGATTTTACAGGAAGGATGACCCTTCCGATAAGGAAAAAGAGACAGGTTACATGGGGGGATGAGTATGGGCAGAATATTTGTATCGGCAACACTTAGAAGTTTTTTCGGGAGAAATGCTTCTTTTGAAACGGATCATAACACAATTAAGGGAATGCTGGATTTTTTGACGGATGAATATCCGGATTCCCGGAATATCCTCTTTGCGGAAGATGGAAAGTTACGATCGTTTATCCGTATCTATGTTGATACGGAGGATCGTACCGATCCGGCAAAATGGGAGGAGACTGTTTTAGACAGTCAGGAGGTACTGCTTCTTCCTGCAATCGCTGGTGGAGCGCCAACAAAAAGTATTATTTCAGAAGACAGAAGAAAAGAGACCCTTCTTAGTGATAAGGAAGTGGAACGATATGAAAAACATCTGCTGCTTCGACAGATCGGAGTCAAGGGGCAAAAGAGGATCAAGGCGGCAAGAGTTGTGGTCGTTGGAGCCGGTGCCCTGGGCTCGCCGGTTATTCAGTATCTTGCAGCAGCCGGTGTGGGCAATATCAAGGTGATCGATTTTGATGAAGTATCCATCAATAATCTTCAGAATCAGGTGCTTCATACAAGCAGGGATCTGGACCGTCCGAAGGTTGCTTCTGCAAGAGACAAGGTCAGAAATATCAACCGGGACATCCTCTTTGAAGATGTGAATCTGAAGCTGGAGGCAGATAACATTGCGGATGAAATTGACGGGTATGATCTTGTGATTGACTGTTCCGATAATTACAAGGCTAGATATCTGGTGAATGATGCCTGTGTTATATGCGATATACCACTGGTTTTTGGTGCGATCTATCAGTTCGAAGGACAGGTTTCTGTGTTTCATTATGAGGATGGTCCCTGCTATCGTTGCCTCTTTCCTTCACCGCCACCGGCAGGGCTGGTTCCAACCTGTGCAGAAGGAGGCTCTATTAGTCCCCTTGCGGGAATCATCGGAAGCATACAGGCAACCGAAGCCTTGAAGATCATAATGGGGATCGGAGAGACGCTCAGCGGAAAACTACTGACGGTTGATAGTCTGTATCTGCGGTCGAAGATCATTGATGTCACAAAGAATGAGAAGTGCCCGATATGCGGTGAGCATCCTTCCATATCTGTGATCCAGGATTTTGATTATGATGATTTCTGTGGATTGAAGGCAGAGGGAGATGAGGTAGAGATCGAAGGTGTTACACCGGAGGAGCTTTCTGAAAGGATCGAGCGTGGGGATAACATTCTGATCATAGATGTACGGGAACCGCATGAGAGGGCAATTCTTAAATTCCCGAATGCGGTGGTGATTCCGATCGGTCAGCTGGCAAGAAGAATGAAGGAACTGGATCCCTCCCAGGATACGATCTTTATCTGCAAAGAGGGAAAGCGTTCCGTTCTTGCCATTACGACACTCAGAGAGGCCGGATACAAGGGGCCGTTATACAACCTTAAGGGTGGAATGGATGCTATGAGAGATATTATTTTCTCAAATGAAGGCGCTTGGCTGTAGTATGCAAAGAAAGCATTGCTTTCCTTTACATAGAGTTACACTTGTGAATTGGAAAAAGAAGGAGGAATTATGGCAAACGAAGTAAACAGAGAAGGATTGAATGCGCTTGGTGCAAATGCGGCATATAACCTGGCGAACGTGACCAAGACGAGACCTCAGTATGGCGCACTTACACCAAAGTGGCTTACAAAGTTTCTTGAGTTTAAAGGACTTGAGACTGGTATCTTCCGTGTCAATAAGGTTGTAGAGGGAGATACTCCGCTGGATGTACTCTGCAGCCAGACAAAGAAGTCGGATATCATTCCTGACGGTTATGTTGAGTATGAGACTGAACCACGTGAGTACAGACTTAACTCCATCTCTACAATCATCAATGTAAACACTGTAATTGAAGATGTTTACAGTGCTCCTTATGACCAGGTTCAGGAACAGCTTGAGCTTGCAATTGAGTCCTTGAGAGAGCGTCAGGAGAGTCAGCTTATCAATAATGATGATTACGGTCTTCTTAAGAATGTTGCGGATTCTCAGAGAATCCAGACAAGAAACGGTGCTCCTACACCGGATGATATGGACGAGCTGATCTCAAAGGTATGGAAGGAGCCATCGTTCTTCCTTGCACATCCACGTGCGATTGCAGCATTTGAGAGAGAATGCACCAAAAGAGGCGTTCCACCTGTAACCGTAAGTATTGCTGGCGGCACCTTCCTTACATGGAGAGGTATTCCAATCGTTCCAACGGATAAGCTTCTTGTGGATGGTCTTAAGAATCCAAAGTCTCAGAGCGGAAAGACCAATATCCTTCTTGTAAGGACCGGTGAGGCAAAGAGAGGTGTCATCGGACTGTTCCAGGCTGCTCTTAAGAATGAGCATTCCAGAGGCCTTTCTGTAAGATATCGCGGTATCGATGATAAGGGTGTGGCATCCTACCTTGTTTCCCTGTACTGCTCTGCTGCAATTCTTGCAGATGATGCCATCGCTGTTCTTGAAGATGTGGAGGTAGGTGAATATTATGACTACGATTGAGCAATTTGCCGGAGTTCCCTCTGCTGAGGAGCTTGATGCACTTGCGAATTCGTGGTTTCCGGATCTGACGGAGAATGTATTCGGAGCACCGGTACCGGAGGATCGTGTTTCTTCTGTACCGGAGATAAATACAGATGCTCCGTCGGTAAGCGGTGATATTTCTTCGGTTCCTTTTGCGGCAGATCCTTTTGGGTATGAAAGTATTCCTTCCGTACCGGAAACGACGGCGCCACAGCAGGGTGGATATTCTCCCGTGGTGCTATCCAAGACACAGGCAGCTGAAAGGGGAAACAGGACAATTCAGCCGGAGACCAATTCGTCGGTGAAGGGATCCAATGATCCGAATGCATCCATACGAATCGGTACAAAGACGCTTTCTCAGATTCGTTCGGACTTTCCGATCCTTTCCGAAAAGATCAATGGAAATCCTCTGGTCTGGCTTGATAATGGTGCAACGACCCAGCGGCCTCAGGTGGTGATCGATCGGCTTAAATACTATTACGAACATGAAAATTCCAATGTTCACAGAGGAGCTCACACCCTTGCTGCAAGATCTACCGATGCGTATGAGAACTCCCGTGATATTGTAAGAGATTTCATCGGTGCTTCCTCCAGCGATGAGGTGGTTTTCGTAAGAGGAACCACAGAGGCGATCAACCTTGTGGCAAATGCTTATGTGAAGCCTACCCTTGAACCAGGAGATGAGATCATTGTATCGATTCTGGAACATCACGCCAATATTGTTCCATGGCAGCTTGTTGCAGAGGAAACCGGTGCTGTTATTAAGGTTATTCCATGTGATGAATCCGGACAGCTGTTATTACATGAGTACGAAAAACTGTTTACGAAGCGTACGAAGTTTGTTTCTGTAACGCATGTATCCAATGTCCTTGGTACGGTTACACCGGTAGAAGAGCTTGTTGCAATAGCGCATCGACACGGTGTGCGTATCCTTATTGACGGTGCACAGAGTGTTGCTCATATACCGGTCAATGTTACAGCACTGGATACGGATTTCTTCGTTTTTTCCGGACATAAGATCTTTGGCCCTACAGGAATCGGTGTTGTATATGGTAAGAAGGAACTGCTCGATGCTGCCAGACCATACCATGGCGGTGGAAATATGATTGCAGATGTTACCTTTGAACGTACCATCTACAATCCGGCACCTAATAAGTTTGAAGCAGGAACAGGAAGCATTGCGGATGCAGTGGGGCTTGGGGCGGCACTTACCTATCTTACAGAGATTGGCATGCCCTGCGTCTACCGTTGGGAGCATGAACTTCTTCAGTATGCGCTGAAGGAAATGAAAAAGATCAATGGACTTACTCTGATCGGTACCGCATTGCATAAATCGTCTGCTCTGTCCTTCCATTTGGATGGACATTCCGATGATGAAGTCGGACAGCGGCTGGATGAGGCCGGTATAGCAGTTCGTACGGGACATCATTGTGCACAGCCGGTTCTTCGGCGTTTTGGATATGAAGGTGCAGTAAGACCGACCATTGCCCTTTATAATTCACCGGAGGACATTGATGCACTGGTCAAAGTACTGAGAACATTTTCATAATTTACAGGCATAGAGGAGTGGAGGCGTTTGCCTTGACTCCTCTTTTTAATACGCATATTCATTGCTAAAGAAACAAAATTTCCGGGGCGTATGTCAAGGCTTTTTCGGATGTGTTAGAATATGGGGAATACAAAGGAAAATGGAAAAGAAAAAGGAGTCGCACTGATCAACAAGATCAGCAAGGCAGGAGGGCACAATGGCCCCAACCTTGGAATGGTGGAGATGACAGTGGCTCTTCACTATGTGTTCCATTCTCCGGTGGATAAGTTTGTTTTTGATGTATCCCATCAGTGTTATCCCCACAAGATTCTGACCGGTCGAAAGGATGCCTATACAAATCCGGCACATTTTGCTGATGTGACAGGATATACCAATTCGCTGGAAAGCGAGCATGACCCCTTTATCGTGGGGCATACTTCAACCTCTGTTTCTCTGGCTCTTGGATTGGCAAAGGCGAGAGATCTGAAGCAGTCGAAGGAGAATATTGTTGCCATTATCGGTGACGGTTCCCTGTCCGGCGGAGAAGCTCTTGAGGCATTGGATTATGCGGGAGAATACGATAAAAATCTTATTATCATCGCAAATGACAATGACCAGAGTATCGCTGAAAATCACGGCGGACTTTACAAGTCACTGAAGGCACTCAGGGAATCCAATGGTCAGGCTGAGAACAATATTTTTAAGAGTTTTGGATTGGATTACCGTTACCTTGAGGATGGTCATGACACGGCAAAGCTTGTGGAATTGTTTGAAAGTGTAAAGGATATTGATCATCCGGTGGTTTTACATATTCATACGATCAAGGGAAAGGGTCTGCCTTATGCTGAGGCCAATCGGGAACTGTGGCATGCAGGCGGTCCGTTTCATCCGGAGGATGGTTCAAGGGAACCGGAGAATGTTGCACCGGACACAACGGTGTTTGATTCATTAAAGAACCTTCTGGATACCAATGATAAGGCCGTAGTCTTAAACGCCGGTACGCCAATGGGACTTGGATTTGTACAGGGTGTCAGAGAAGAATATGCCAAGAGCGGTCGCTTTGTTGATGTTGGAATTGCTGAAGAAAATGCCGTTGCCATGAGTTCCGGAATTGAAAAGAACGGTGGTACTGCTGTGTTTGGTACCTTTGCTCCGTTTTTCCAGAGAACCTATGACCAGTTATCCCATGATGTGGCATTGAACAACAGTCCATCCACTATGCTTGTGCTGATTCCGGGCGTTTACGGAATGAATTCCAATACGCACATCGCCTTATGTGATATTCAGATGTTTGCGCATATTCCGAATTTTGTTTACTTTGCTCCGACAACACGGGAAGAGTTTGAGCAGATGTTCCGGTATGCGACAACACAGAAGAATCATCCTACCGGAATTCGAACCCTGCCGGCATTCCCGGTTGCGGGAGAAGCGGATACGACGGATTATTCTGTTCTGACCAACAAAGTAGAGCGGAAAGGCCAGTCGGTAGCTATATTTGCAGTGGGACCTCTTCTGAAAATGGCGCTTGATGTTGCGGAAGAAGTTGAAAAGAAAACCGGAAAGAAGATCACAGTTATTAATCCGAGATTTGTCAGTGGTCTGGATGAGCAACTGTTACATAAGCTGATGGAAGATCACAAGACGATTATTACGATTGAGGATGGTGAACTTTGGGGCGGCTATGGACAGACCATTGCATCTTTCTATGGTGATAAGGAAATGAAGGTCATCAACCACGGTATCTCCAAGAAGTTCCATACGGATTTTGCAGCGGAAGAGCTTTTGGCAGAACATGGCATGTCGGTTACAAAACTTGTGGAAGAGGTCGAGAATCATCTGTAATGTAATGATCCGAAAGGGATCACCGGAGGAGGTCATATGTCGTATTCTATTTCAAAAGTAGCGGAAATGATGGGGATCTCACCATCGACGCTTCGATATTATGACAAGGAGGGGCTGCTTCCTGAAGTGAAGAGAGTGAACGGAATCCGTGTTTTTGAGGACAAGGATTTTGCGTGGCTTCGCGTTTTGAACTGCCTGAAGAATACAGGAATGCCGATCAAAAAGATCAAGGTAGAAGAATGGGAATTACGGTTAAAGGGAGGGAGAGTAAGACCATGGTAAATGAAAAAGTAAAGGATTTTCTTATTTCGAAGAATCTGGGAGACAGGCTTAGCGAGCATGCTGAGACAATCGATACAGTAGAGCATGCAGCTCAGCAGATAGGATGCAGGGAGTCTGAAATTGCGAAAACATTATCATTTCTTGTAGATGAAAAGCCGGTAGTTGTTGTTATGGCTGGTGACGGACGGGTGAACAGTTCGAAATTTAAGGCTCAGTTTCATACAAAACCGCATATGGTTCCAAGAGATGAGGTTGAGGATCTTGTCGGTTTTCAGCCGGGAGGTGTTTGCCCTTTTGCAGTGGAAGACAGCATTCCTATCTGGCTTGATATATCTATGAAGAGATTTGCGTACGTGCATCCGGCAGGAGGAAACGAGTTCACTTCCGTAAAGGTTACACCTGAAGAACTTGAGGCAGTAACCGGTGCTGAAGGATGGTGTGATATCTGCAAGGGTTGGGAAGAGAGTCCTATGTCAATAAAAAATACAAATTAGATATACTCGAATACAAGCTTTTGATTATAAAAAGTAGAGGTCATTTGGATTTGAGGAGATAAAATCAGTATGATAAAGGTGTTATTCATCTGCTACGGCAACTGATTCTATGACAAAGCAGCAAAATAACAGTGATTTTGGAGATGTGACATACAATTACATTTGTTTGAGCTTATAGATCACATTGAAAGTGTTCGTATCATAGAATATAATGAAAAGGGTGAGTTTTGATTGGATTATGGAGGTTTGATATGAAGGATATAAAAAAAGATCCATTTGAGGAATATATAAAAAATCTTCCTCCTACAAGAAAAGAACTTGGACAAGCTTGGCAGGCTGCGATTGGGTTGCAGGATGTTGATGGATTAAAACCATCTGAATACTTGTACGAGACTGCAAAAAAGAACATTGACGGTGAAATCTCTGTAGATGAGGCCGGAGACTTAATCAATAGTTATTACGAGAGTAAAGACGGTCGTTCTGAGGTTGAGACGCGTACAGAAGAGGCAGATAAGGTGTCTGCAAGAATTGCAAAAATCTTATCTGAGAAGGCATTTACGTTTTCGCCTACACAATATTTATCTATTCATCGCGAGCTGTTCCTTGGTATTTATTCCCATGCAGGAAAAATCAGAGATTATAATATCACGAAAAAGGAATGGGTTCTTGATGGAGATACAGTATCTTATGGTGGAGCTACTGAACTTCGAGA
>CAMGZH010000026.1 GCA_946182825.1 uncultured Lachnospiraceae bacterium | reverse complement strand
AAAATTCTCTTGGAATCTTTCAAGGTTGTTTCACTGTTCAGTTATCAAGGAACTTTTTTGTCGTTCTTGCGACAGCTCATTAAGTTTATCACAACTCTTTGATCTTGTCAAGAACTTTTTAATTTCTTTTCGCTGGCGCTTATTAGCGACAGCTCGTATATAATAGCAAATCATCAACTCTTTGTCAACAACTTTGCTATTATATTTTTTGCTCCGCATCTTTGCTAATCTCTTGCTTTCTGCGGTGCGAAATATATAGTATCAAAATTACTATGGACTGTCAACGGGTTTTTTACTTTTTCTTTTTTCTTTGTTCATATACCAGATTTAGGAGCGTCTGCTCGTATTTCTCATCCGTACGTTCCCCTATTTCTTTAATATATACAGAACGCTCTGCACGCAAATTCTCGATCTCCATCTCCAACTCTTTGATCTTCCGGTCGATCTCCTGAACTTTTATCTTATACTCATCAACCTTTTCTCTGTCTTCTCTTGTCATCATAATAACGCCTCCCTTTTTCTTTTATCTATCTTTTTCTGTACTATAAGGTGAACTCCACCTTGCGACCTGTATGCTCATATTTACGGAAAGTAACACCTGCAGCCTTCAGCATTCTTCTAGATGCAATGGTTGACGGTGTGTCCCTGTATTTATCACTGTCATAGATCAGTTCCTTGATTCCTGCCTGTATGATCGCCTTTGCACACTCATTGCACGGAAACAGCGTTACATATAGACTGGTCCCCTCTAAGCTACCTCCCCTATAGTTTAAGATTGCATTCAATTCACTATGGGTCGTGTAAAAATATTTATTATCCAATGGATCCCCTTCTCTTGCCCACGGGAATTCATCATCGGAACATCCCGTCGGAAATCCATTATATCCCATGGAAAGTATTTTATGGTCCTGACTTACAATACAACAGCCAACCTGGGTATTAGGATCCTTTGAACGCATTCCCGACAACATGGCCACTCCCATGAAGTACTCATCCCAGCTGATATAATCCTGTCTCTTATCGCTCAATGTCTTCCTCCAATCTTGCCTGTAATTTTCCAAGTGTCTCTTTTAATCCCTCGAAGCAGATTCCATAAGCCTGCAGGTTTCCACCATACGGATCCATAATGTCCAGTTCTTCCCCCACATATTTGGATAATACATAGGTGTTGTCAACGGTGGCATTGGAAAAAGCCTTAATGGCGTGTTCTTTCTGCCGCTCATCCATCACCAGCACCAGGGCATCCTCTGTGATCTCTTCATCCAAAAGCGGCGTCGATGTAAAATTCTCCCAGATAATGCCTCCGCCGGCCATTACTGCTTCCACTTTTTGGTTCATCGGTTCCGGAAAAGACACCACCAATCCTCTTGCAAAGGCTTCGATTCCTGCATTTGGATACATCTTTTGAAAAAGTGCTGCCGCCATGGGAGCTCTTCCGTTCCCTGACTGATCTGTGAAAAGTATCTTCTTGATCCTACTCATACCCCTCCTAATTATACCTCAATCACCTGGTGCGCTGCCGCCTTTAACAAGCGATTCATGATCGCCTGTCCAATCCTCGGTGTTGAAAAATCTTCGGAGTAGATATTCTCCATCCCCAGCTCATCCATTTCCCGAAGCACAGCAAACAGGTTATGAGCGATCTCATCCTCATTCCTGCGGTCACCGATGCATAGTACGGTTCCATGGCTATATCGGTCTTCTGTCTCTGCCGTTGCGATGATTCCCACCTTTTTCCCGGCAGCTTCGTCCTCCGTAGCCATTTTCTCAATTTCTTTGACGACCGTCTCCTCCTGTCCGGTGACGATCTTCAGATTTCCCTTAGGTGCATAGTGCTTATAGCGCATTCCCGGCGCTTTTGGCTTGATATGGACATTTTCTGTTCCAAGAACCGCCGGATCGACGCGAACCTCTCCTACTACCTTTTCCAGCATTTCTTTGTTGATATATCCTGGGCGAAGTATCATCGGTACTTCTTCCGTAAGATCTACGATGGTGGATTCCAAGCCAATCTCCACTTCCCCTCCATCGATCAATCCCTGTATTTTTCCGTTCAGATCCGTCCATACATGGTCTGCATTGGTAGGAGAAGGACGACCGGAGGTATTGGCACTTGGCGCCGCGATCATACAGCCGCTTTCCCGGATCAGGGCAGTTGCCACCGGATGACTCGGAAAACGCACTGCCACAGTCTCAAGACCACCTGTGGTCTCTAAAGGGATCCTCTGATTCTTTTTCACGATCAATGTCATCGGTCCCGGCCAAAAGGCATCGGAAAGCTTTTTCGCCGTTTCCGGCAATTCAGATGCAATCTCCTCCAACTGATGATAATCACAGATGTGCACGATCAAAGGGTTGTCTGAAGGACGACCCTTTGCCGCATAAATCGCTCTTGATGCATCCGGATCTTCTGCATCTCCTCCCAAACCATACACGGTCTCCGTCGGGAAGGCCACCAGTCCTCCCTCACGAAGGATCTGTGCTGCCTGCCTAATCTGCTCCATATCCATATGTTTCGGGTCTATCTGGAACCTTTTTGTCTCCATGTGTCAACTACTTCCTTCTATATATAGTATATCTTTGCCGAACAATCACTTCATATATGTTTCGATCACGTCCCAAACACTCTGACTTTCCTGACCTTCTTTCCAGAAAGCTCCGCCGGCCAGGTTTTGATCCCGCATTACTCCAAGCTTTAATGCCAGGGACTTGGTATCTTCTAACCAGAACTGCCACAAAACGTCCTTCTCTGTAAACTCTGCGTAGTTCTGTCCCACCGTCTCATTCCAGGTAGCCTCTGCCTTATGATCCTCCAGAACCTTCTGGTTATTGATCATAGAAACGGTTTCTGTTTTCAGTCCTGCCTTGCTTGTCTTCCAAAGTCTTGAATAAAAAGGCATTCCAAGGATCACCTGATCTGCCGGAACCTCTTTTAACGTGTTCTTCACTGCGTTTGTAACAAAAGAGATTGACGCGTTGCTTCCTGCTTCCTGACTTCCTGCGTAATGCTCGTCGTATGCCATTACAATGCAGTAATCGGCGTAATCCGCCTGAATATCCCGATTGTAGTGTGCACTGGACGCTGTCGGAGAATAATTATCCACAGATAAAACAAGATCATTCTTCTCACACTTGATGGACAACTCTCGAATAAACTGTGTATATCCGTCCTCCGCCTTGGTCGGAATCGACTCAAGGTCCACATTGATTCCGTCAAGATTGTACGCGATGGCTTTTCCGATAAGATTATTCACCAGATTATCCCTGGAGGACGTTACATTCAATACGGTTGCCGTATCCACATCCGCATGGGAAAGATTGCTTACCAGCCCCCATACCTGAAGTCCTCTGTCATGACAGGTTCTGACATAATCCAGACTTGCAATGTCCGTTATGCCACCCTTGTTATCACTTAATGTAAACCAGGTCGGAGAGATCACATTGATCCCCTTTGCCATTGCAAGGACATTGGCGATTCCCGCGTTTGCCGTACGATTTGTTACCTGATGCCAAAGAAGGTTTACTTTCTCATTGAGTTTGATATGATGATAGGTCCGTTTTGGAAAAACCGCCTTCACCTTGACCTTCTTGTTATCTTCAAGTGTTGAAGTCTTAACACAGCCAATGACGCCATCCTTCGTCAAAATCTTGGTCCAGGAGCCGTAGCTTTCTACCACATCCACTGCCTCATCCTTCGAAGCCTCTTTCAACACCTTACTCTTCGGACCGCCAAATCTACGGATCGCAGTATCCTTTGAGAGCTTTGCCGTCTCTCTCTTAAAGCCTGCCTTGTATACAACCAGGCGGTATGGCTTCTTCGCCGCTGTTGTCTTGATATCGGAATATTTCTTGATAAACTCCAGCGAAACATAGACAGCATCCCCATCAGAAACCAGAATCTTATGCTTCAGATTCTCACTGTTACGCCCTTCTGTGTAGAAGTCATCCCCTAGATTTACATTGATCACAGCATCCTCCGTTGCATATCGAAGAATGTTCTCTGTCGCGTCGTAGACATATCCACGGTCGATTCGCTCCTTCAACGTCTTCACACGGATATAATACTCTCCATCCCTTACAAGGGCAGGAGCATATTCTTTCTGTTCTACCTGCTTGTCATTTATAAAAAGAACCGCCTGCTCACCCTTCACCTTATAAAATGTGTTAAGATCCAGCTTCTCGTTACTTGGTGCATATCGAATTGCCCAAAAGATCACGGTCAAAACAATAAGTACCAGTAACAGACCCAACAGCCCAATGATTCGACGATCGTTTTGTTTTTTCGCTTTCCTGTTGCCTCGCATATTTACTCCATTCTGTGTACTTTTAGTCCCACTACCCCTATTATCACGTATTATAAACCATCTACTGGTCACTATCAAATCATCCGGCTCAAAAAGCCCAGCGCACGCTGCGCTGGGCTATCCTCTTTTCTTTTATTATACGGATCGTGCAGTTTCCGGCATTCCTTTTCATCCAGTAAACATCCGTATATCCTTCCCGTTTATTCATTAGCCATTAAACTTCGTTTTCGGTTTAGATCATCATCTCCTCCCTTGTCAATATCTGTTGGATCGCTTTGATATCACCTTTACACATTCGATAGGGATCTTTGATCCACGGTATCCTGTGAAGTACCAATCCAAATTCATCCTGAAAGCGGCGAATAGCCCTCAGATCCTCTGTGTATGTGTATGCGTTCCCCTTCAGCAGTCTATACAATCTTTGATTTGTCACGAGGTTTCGCATTTCTGTCTGAATCTGTCGATAACTCCAAAGTGTTGGATCCAGTAGCAGAATATGTACCGCTCCGGAACCGATCACAATTTCACTGTCTTCTGCTAACGTCTGATCCAGAATCAGACGTTCCCAGCCATGTTTTTCCTGTTCCATCAGATCACAGATTCCCTGTCTTCCCAGTGCAGGATAATACAGAAGAAAAGGATCCTGAAAACCTACCGGCTCTGTGGCAATACATTTTGCTTTCTCCAGAATGTATCCCAGCTTTGTCTCCTTCGAGATTTCTCCATAAGCTGTTTTTCGCCCTTCTGCCGATGCGTAATAGTTTGCAATGCTAAGTGCCAGCCTGGTTGCTCCTGCCCCTTCTGTTACACCCAGGACACTGATTACCTGTCTGGTCTTTGCGTGCCTTTGTCTAATCGATCCCCGCATTCTTTAATATCCCTCTCAGTAAGCGATTCGTTTCCTGTCCCGGCGACATTGGATCATATTCTAATGGCATACCAAAGACCTTTTTACCTGTCTCTTTTGCCATTTTATGTCCCACGCCTTGGTTAGCTGGTGTAATAACCGGAATACATCCATCTAGCCGGGCTTTCTCCATCATGATCTCCTGGTCATGCCAGGGACGTGAGCCGATCACATAAAAAATCAGCTCTGCCTCCTTTGCCTGCAGCCAGTCACAGCCACAATCGATCACCTTTATTCCATCCGGAGGTGTGGTTTGGATCATTGCCGGCCCATAGTCCATTAGACCTGCAAAATCCCTGTGGTATATGACGCCGTCCTTCTCCCGTAATTCCTTTCTTTGTCGAAGTGCCGGTACCAGAACAGCCTTCCCTGAACGGTTGACGTAATAGGCCGTTTGACCGCTGCGTCGAAGATGCGCTGTCAGGCAAAATGCCACATGTGTAACCCCTACTCCATGCTCATTTCCTATCACCGCAATCTCCTTCTTTGTACGATCCCCCCCTTTATGCTTTTCCTGTATTTTTACAAGTAGTTCTTCCCAGGACTTCTGAAAGACTTTTACCGATGCCGGACGTCCCATGGGATCTGCGCACAGAGCTTCCTTTACCAGTCTGTCAAGGCTTGCCGGTATCTTCTCTGTTGTATGTTGCAACAGCTCTTCTGCAAGTTTCCCCAGGGAATACAGATCACTCTTCTCATCCACCGCCATTCCGTTCTTTTGTTCCGGAGCGGCATAAGATCGGCTTCCATATCCATCCAGTCCTGTTGTCTTCTCTTCGAGACTCCTTGCGATTCCGTAATCGATCAAAACCAGACGTTCTCCCTTTACGATCAGATGTTCCGGTTTTAGATCCTGGTAGAGAATCGGCGGAGTCTGACAATGAAGATAGCAGATCACTTCACATGTCCGAATCATAAACCATATCATCTGCTGCAACGAAATATCCGGATGGTACAAAACGTATTCCTGCAACGATATCCCCCGAACGTATTCCTCTATGAGACAGATCGTTTCCTCATCTTCCCAATAATCATAAATAATTGGAATACCGGGTGATTTCAATTTCGGCAGGATTCCTGCTTCCCGCATCAGTTGGGTCTCTCCCAGTCTGTCCTCTTCTCCGGTTTTTCCTTTCCGGATCTTTTTCAGGACTCTCTCTTCCCTCAGTGTCCTGTGACGAACCAGAACAACCTCCATCCCCTCTCTCTTATACAAGGATCTCACTTCTTCATAGTCCGCCATACTTGCCATTTGCTTTCTCTCCTTTCTGGGTGGTCGTCCCCGTTGTTATACCCCCTCCCTCCACAGCTGACAACCGGTTTCCCTTCGATTTAATATTCTGTTTAGAATTGTTTATTTTCTCTTTAGAAAGTTTATAATTTCTTTAGAATCTGTTAACAATTTCTTAATTCCCTGTTTATTTTTTCTTCACATTCTTTATAAAGATTTAAGAATTTATCGTATTTACTTTCCATCTGCCTTTATCTATAATGTGTTATACTATAAGTAGGAAATGCCGATAATTTATATATACAGAGAAGGGATGGTGATAATATGAAGATCGAACGGTTGAATGAGAATCAGATTCGATGTACCCTCTCGAAGGAAGATTTAGAGAGTCGCCATATGAAGATCAGCGAGCTTGTCTACGGCACTGATAAGGCTAAGTCACTATTCCGTGAGATGATGCGCTTTGCATCCTATAAGTTGGGTTTTGAGACGGATGATATTCCTCTTATGGTAGAGGCAGTTCCGATTTCCGCAGATTCCATCGTTCTTATCGTTACGAAAGTAACCTATCCGGATGAGCTGGATGCCCGTTATTCCTCTTTTTCTGAGGATGATGACGAGGATGAGGAGGATGATTTCGAGGATTCTTCCCTTTCCACGGACGGAGACATTCCGATTCCGGAGCCTTCTGTCGGTGCAGCCAATGATATTTTACGTATGATGCATCAGGCTGCGATGGATGGATCTCCGATCCCGGAGAACGATCCATCGCTTGCCGACTTGGAAGTTCCCGATCAGTTAACCCGTATTTACGAGTTCAGCTACTTATCCGATCTTTTGGATGTTGCCCCGATGTTATCTCATGTGACCCTTGGTCATAATGACCTTTATCGCACCGCTGAGGGTACTTACCTTTTGATCATTTCCATGGATCACACAGCGCCTGCTGTTTTCAATAAGGTTTGTAATATCCTCTCTGAATACGGTAGTTTGCGTGAGATCTATGCCGGTACTGACGCTTACATCCGGGAGCACTGCAGGATGATTTCTTCTGGCTCTGCTTTATCTAAACTTGCTGAGATTTAATTTAAAGGTGCCGGGACAGACCCTTTTGGTTTGTCCCGGCACCTTTCTCTATTTCCTATGTAAATTCCGGCACATCCTCGCGGAGCGTTTATCTCAGTCGGAGATTAGGACCCCGACATAAATAAAAAAACCACGAAGAACAATATCGTCCTCCGTGGCCACGCTTATGCGAAAATGATTAACCCTGGCTGATAGCACCTGTTGGGCAAACACCTGCGCATGTTCCGCACTCTACGCATGCAGTAGCATCGATCTCGTACTGAGAATCACCCTGAGCGATAGCTCCTACTGGGCACTCTGGCTCACAAGTTCCGCAGCTTACGCATGAATCTGAAATTACATATGCCATTTGAATTACCTCCATACTTTATACTTTTACAACACTTGTTGTATCCTCATATTACAGCACCCTATTTGTTTTAACAAGTACAAAATAAAAAACTTATAGGTAAAATCATTGCGCACAATCGAAAAACAGGATATAATGAGCAAAATACGAATTAAGGAGGTATTATTTAATGGCAGATACAGCACCACAGGTATCCAAGGATACTATGATTGGCGAATTATTACAGATCAATGAGGGGATTGCTCCTATCCTTTTCGGGATTGGAATGCACTGCTTAGGATGTCCTGCATCACAGATGGAGACAATCGAGGAGGCAGCTTCCGTTCACGGCATCAACCCTGACGATCTCGTTGCTGAGATCAATGCTTTCTTAGCTGGTAAGACAGAGGATGCTCAGGCATAAGTTTGATCCATAAGATCCATAACGAATTCGGGCTTCGGCGGTACCCCGCCGAAGCCCTTTTTATGTTATTAATTTTTCTAATCTTCTCCGTGGTGACGATGGCCCTTGACCTTATTCGCAAATCGCGTGTACTGCGGCAGCCATACCAGTTCCACTGTCCCAACAGGACCGTTTCGTTGTTTTGCAATGATGATCTCTGCAATTCCCTTACGATCAGAGTCCTTGTTGTAATAATCATCTCGGTAGATGAACATAACCACATCGGCATCCTGCTCGATGGCTCCGGAATCTCGAAGATCGGACATCATCGGCCGCTTGTCATCTCGTTGCTCAACGCCTCGGTTCAACTGGGATAACGCTATCACCGGAACATTCAGTTCTCTGGCCAAAGCCTTCAAGGAACGTGAGATATCCGCGATCTTCTGCTGCTGGGATACATTGGCAGAACCAGAACTTTCCATCAACTGCAGATAGTCGATCATGATCATGGACAGTCCATATTCCTGCTTATATTTACGACATTTACTTCTCATTTCGGAAACCGAGATCGCCGGTGTATCGTCAATGATCAGATTGCTTCGGCTCAGTACTCCCGCTGCATCCACCAGTTCCCGCCATTCACTGTCTTCCAGCTGTCCACTTCTAAGCTTTTGAGCATCCAGATGTCCCTGAAGCGCGAACAGTCGGTTCACCAACTGCTCTTTACTCATCTCCAACGAAAAAATAGCAACACACTGATTCTCATGTACTGCAATATGATGCGCCAGATTCAAGGCAAATGCTGTTTTACCCATGGAAGGACGGGCTGCAAGGAGGATCAGATCGGAGGGCTGAAGTCCTGCCGTCTGCGTGTCCAGATCGATAAAACCGGTAGAAATTCCGGTTACAGTTCCATGCTTACGGGATGCATCTTCAATCTTTTGCAGCGCATTTTTTACAACTTCGTCCACCGGTACAAAATCGGACACTCCGCGATTCTGTAATAATTTTAAGAAATCCGCCTCTGTTCTGTCCAGAATCTCATCGACAGAATGGGTTCCCTCATAACAATCGTTTTCAATTTCCTGATTGGTCTTGATCACCCGACGCAACATTGCTTTTTCTTTCACAATGCTGCAGTACTGTCCAATGTTGGCCGACGTTGGAACACTGCTCATCAGTTCTGCGATAAACCGTGGTTCCGTATATTCTGCGGCCAATCCTGCTGTTTTCAGTTTTTCTGTTACAGCTACCGCATCCACCACCCGACTTTCATTATACAGATTCACGATGGTGGTAAACATCACTGCATATGCGGGATAATAAAAATCATCTGCTACCAGCTGTTCTGCCGCAGTATTGACGGATTCCTGTTCTAATAACATGGAACCGATCACAGCCTGCTCTGCCTCTAAGCTGGCAGGCATCTGGCGTGCCATGACCACGTTCTGACTCTGGTCCATAGTATCTCCTCAAAACCTGTTGCTAATTTTAATTCTTTTCACCTACATGGACGCGAAGAGTTGCTGTAACCTGTGGATGAATCTTAATTGTTACCTCGTGTACACCTAAGGAGCGGATCGGCTCAGGCAGATGGATCTTTTTCTTGTCGAGCTTCTCCTTATACTGCTTTTCCACTGCTTCAGCGATCTCTTTTGCTGATACTGCTCCAAACGTCCTTCCGCCTTCTCCTGTCTTCAGTGAAGTCTCAACCTTCCATTCCTCAATACGCTTTGCAAGTTCCTGGGCTGCTGCAAGATTCTCCTCTGCCACCTTAGCAGCATGCTTGTTCTGCAGCTTCAGATTATTGATATTTGCCGGAGTCGCCTCAACTCCAAGCTTCTTCTTAATGAGCATATTACGGCCATAGCCCTCAGATACTTCTACAATATCTCCCTTTTTACCCTGGGATTTTACATCTGCAAGCAAAATTACCTTCATAGTTTGATTTCTCCTTCTTCTATCATGATGTCAATTATGTCTTTTACTCGCTGTTTCACTTCTTCAATGGTCTCATCCTGAATCTGAGCGCCTGCCACATTCAAATGGCCTCCGCCTCCAAGACGTTCCATGATCAACTGTACATCGATCTCATCAATAGATCTGGAGCTTACATAGATCTTACCTTTGAAATCCGTAAGAACAAAACTTGCCTTGATTCCTACGATGTTCAAAAGTTCATTGGATGCCTGTGCTCCCACAATAGTCGGACTTTCAAGGTCATTGGCCACGCACTCGGATATCGCAAAGGCGCCCTTGTATACTTCCGCGTGTCGAACGACCTCAGCTCTCGCCTTATAGGTCATCATATCTTCACGAAGAAGCTTTCGAACTCTTGTAACATCCGCTCCGGATCGTTTCAGATAGGCTGCCGCTTCAAAGGTGCGGACGCCGGTCTTTGTCATATAGTTATTGGTATCGATCAGAATTCCGGCATAAATACAATCTGCCTCCTCCGGTGTCAGCTGCATTCGCTCTGAAAAATACTGCAGCATCTCAGCAATCATCTCACAGGTAGAGGATGCATATGGTTCGATATAGGAAAGGACAGGATTCTCAATGCGTTCGCTTCCCTGTCTGTGGTGATCAAACACCACGATACTCTTGCTTTTTGTCAAAAGATCCGGACACTCGGTATAATTAGGTCTGTTTGTATCCACCACCATAACCAGTGTCTTTTCATTCACAAGCTCAAGGGCCTCTTCGCTGTTGATGAACAGATCCTCCGGATAACCGTTTTCGGTAGAAAACCCATCAACCAGCGGACGAAGGGATGTCGTAATGGTATTTAATACGATCTGGCACTTCTTTCCTAATTCTCTGGCTGCGCTATATACTCCGATTCCGGCGCCGAGAGCATCCACGTCTGAGATCTGGTGCCCCATTACGATCACCGATTCCTTACTTTCCATCATCTCCCGCAGCGCCTGTGCCTTGACTCTCGCCTTGACTCTGGTGTTACGGGCGACTTCCTTACCGCGAAGACCGTAATATTCTACCTTTTCTCCGCTCTTGATAACGACCTGCGATCCGCCTCGACCAAGGGCAAGATCCATGGCTGCTCTTGAATACTCTGCATTCTGATTGTATCCGTCGGCATCTGCACCGATTCCCATGGAAATCGTGATCTCGTTCTCATTTCCCGCTTTTGTTGTTTTGATATCCTCTAACAGGGAGAACTTGTTCTCTTTCATCTGCTGAAGATACTTCTGCTGGAAAATAATAAAGTACTTATCCTTCTCCATTTTACGGATCACAGCATCCGTATCGCGGAAGTACCGGCTGATCTTGCGGTCGATGATAGCAGTCAAAAGGGAACGCTTAACATCCTCCACCGTCTCTACCGTTTCTTCATAATTATCGATGTAGATCAGGGCAGTCACCAGCTTCTGATCCTTGACGGTCTTTTTCAGTCTGGTAAGCTGCGTTTCATCAAAGAGCATCATCGCTACCAGCTTCCCTCCGATCATCCCAAGCATTCCATGCTTTAAGTGATCCGGCTGACTAAAGGTAAGCCTCTGCATTTTCGCCTCGTAGATCCGCCCTTCAAAGTCGACACGAATGGAAAAACTATCCTTTTCCTGACGTTCGATCTCCTCACGGGTGATCTCCGGAAACAGAGTGGATGCTGACTTCTGGTAATGCGAATCCTTGCCGGTCAGTACGGAAAAGGCGTCATTCATCCAGAGAAAACGTCCTGTCTCATCCAAAACGGCGTATGGAATCTGAAATTCCCGCAACAATTGCTTCTGAACGGTTGCATAGTTTGTTGCGTAGCTTAAAACCTCGCTTCGAAACCTCTTCCGCACAAAACTGTAATAGATGGCGATCACAATGCCATAGATTCCTGCGAAGATCACGCTCCCTATGCCAAGCTGCGGCAAAAAGATAAGCTGTAGAATGGAAATAACAGCAAAAACAACGATCAATGCCAGCGGAACTCGCAAATATACGTTTATGTGTTCTTTTTCCTTCGGTTCCATGTTACTCCTCCCAAGAATATTTCGATAATCCGTCTTATTATACCACGAAGCAAGGTAGAAAATCCACGTCTTGCCCTCTCCCGTTATTTTAACGAAAAAGCTTCGCTCTATTTTGGTTATTCTGACATTGTTGGGAACCGGCCACAGTTCTATAATTGTCATTGTAAACAAGGGAGAGCTGTTATAGCTCATATAAAAATAGTTACCAAAGAAAGAGGAAAATCATGGCTAGTATTTCATTAGAGAACATTTGCAAAGTTTATCCTAACGGTTTCGAAGCTGTTAAGGATTTCAATCTGAACGTAGCTGATAAGGAATTCATCATTTTCGTAGGACCTTCAGGATGTGGTAAGTCCACAACCCTTCGTATGATCGCAGGTCTTGAGGATATCTCTTCCGGTGAGCTTAAGATCGACGGTAAGCTTATGAACTCCGTTGAGCCTAAGGATCGTGATATCGCAATGGTATTCCAGAACTACGCTCTTTACCCACATATGACAGTTTTCGATAACATGGCTTTCGGTCTTAAGATCCGTAAGGTTGACAAGGCTGAGATCAAGAAGAGAGTTGAAGAGGCTGCTAAGATCCTTGATCTTGATAAGCTCCTCGATCGTAAGCCAAAGGCTCTTTCCGGTGGACAGAGACAGCGAGTTGCTATGGGTCGTGCTATCGTACGTAATCCTAAGGTATTCCTTATGGATGAGCCTCTCTCCAACCTGGATGCTAAGCTTCGTGTTCAGATGAGAATTGAGATCTCCAAGCTTCATGAGAGACTTGGCGCTACCATCATCTATGTAACACATGACCAGACAGAGGCTATGACACTTGGTACCAGAATCGTTGTTATGAAGGACGGTGTTGTTCAGCAGATCGATTCCCCACAGGTTCTTTACTCACAGCCTAAGAACCTCTTCGTTGCAGGATTCATCGGTTCTCCACAGATGAACTTCTTAGATGCTAAGATCACTGTTAACGGAAGCAACGTTACTGCTACTGTTGGTGATGCTAAGTTAGCTGTTCCTGCTGAGAAGGCTAAGGCTCTGATCGATGGCGGCTACGATGGAAAGACTGTTATCCTTGGTATTCGTCCTGAGGATATCTACGATCCTGAGAACGGTTCTGCTGATATCGAGCTTGGTAACTCTATCGATGCTACCATCCGTGTATACGAGCTGCTTGGTGCTGAGGTATTCTTATACTTCGATTATGCCGGAACTCAGGTTACTGCTCGAGTTGACCCACGTACACAGGCTAAGACCGGTGATAAGATGACATTCCACTTAGATATGACAAAGACTCACTTCTTCGATAAGGATACAGAGCTTACTATCTGCAACTAGGATACATCTTACTTAAGATAATAAGAGTCCCCGGCGAATGCAAAAGCATTCGTCGGGGACTTTTTCATGTCGTATTTTATTCATCTTCCTGATATCGCTTCAGGTATTCATCCATCAACATTGCCACATTCATGGTAATGGCATCTTCAAACCGCCGGATATCCAGTCCGGTCTGCTTCTGTAGTTTATCGATCCGGTATACCAGTGTATTCCTGTGTACATACAGACTTCGTGCGGTCTCCGCTATGGACAGACCACTATCGAAAAAGACCCGGATGGTATTTCTTGTTTCCGGATCAAGCTCCCGAAAATCAAAATTTCCCAGATGATCCTCCAGGTATTCCCTGCACACCAAAGGATCCAGGGAAAATACCAGTTTTCCAAGGCCCAGCTCGTGGTATCCGAATATGCTTTGTCCCTCCATAAAGAGGCGGCCAATCTCCATTGCCCGGTTACAATGCTGATAAGACAGGGGCAGTCCGCTCAGATCCTCACAACAGCGGTCATAACTGACCTTTACCGACAACATGGCTTCCGTTCCCAGGGTTCCTACAATAGCCTCTGCCATTTCCTTTACTTCTTCATCCGTTGCCACCGTTTTAAGCTGTCGTACCACCACCAGATGGGTTCGATCCATTTCTACCGTATGATCGGCTCCCGGCGCAAACAGGGAAGATATGACTCGAAGTGCATAGGGCTCATAGGGTTTTGCAAAGGCAATTAAAAAAACGGCCCATGGCTGGTTCTGATCCATATGATAGAGCAGCCTCTTTTCTCCGATCTCTTCCCTGGACAACTGCCCCAGCAGAAACTGTCGGAAGAAAAATCCCCGGTTCTCATCTCCTTTGAAACGATGGATCAGACGGGACAGCTTTTTAATGGTCTCACTCTGATTATTGTTGTTGTCATCAATGGAAAAGCGGATTCCCGTATCTGACTCAAGTTCCTCCAGCAATTTTTCTACATGTTCTTTGTATTCCATAAAACCTCACTAAAACAAACGCAGTCCACGCCAGGCATGGACTGCAACTTTCTTAATCCTTATGAATACTGCGCGGTGCTACGGTTCGCATGGCATCTAAAAATTCCTCATCCGGCTGGAAAAGAAGCTTTTCCTCCTGATTGTTATGAGCCGGGTTCTTAAAGATCATGCAATAATATTTCACACCGTCCTCGTGTCCGGTACAATCATATGTCTTCATCCTGCGTCCCACATAGGCGCGTACCGGATCTGACTTTGATACTGCTACAACAACAACATCTTTCATTTCTACTGAAAGCATCTGCTTTCTACGACTTTTGTTCAAAACCTTGGCGATCTCGATCACTCCGTTGGTATAGGAATAATCAAAATCGATCTGTGCATTCATCTGATAGTACCAGGCAAGTCCTGCAAACAACAGAGTCATCACCAGAAGATATGGTACGATCAGCCCCAGAATAAAGGTAATCACTGCCAGTGCGATCATTACGACCTTTAACACTTTTGAAAAACCGTTTGGTTTTCTTGATACAAAGTTCTCAACATGCAAGTCCTGTAAATACATTGTCTCACGTCCTTCTTTTATATTTTGTACACCAGCAACCATTCTAACATTCTTTATTCACGGTATCAACGTTTTCCCGTTGCAGCTTCACTTTTCCTCAGCCAATTCCATAGAAGCTGAAGGACAGTTCCATCGGTCTGCTGTTATCCAACATAAATTCTGGATGGGTCAATGCACCCCAGGTATCATCTCCGCTAACACCCATCTGCATTGTTTCAACACGTACCGTTGTGGACAGTACCGGCGGCAGTTCATTGGTGTGATCAGCACAGTCGATTTCATGAGGTGTATAAGGCAATGCACTAAAGCTTAAGTCTTCTCCCTCAAAGCGAAGTCCAAAACCGTCCTTGTCTGTTACCTCTGCATAGCGTACTTCCACCTTATTTCCGCACTCCTGAGGACGCAGATATTTCGCCATGTTGTCTTTTACCATATTTTCCCAGACACCCAGCTTTCCGCCTCTCTTTCGATCCGCGTAGGTCTCCTCCGGTCCCAATCCGTACCATTTCAGTCGGTCATAGTCCGCATCCATGGTGAAAAGCACACCGAATGCCGGTAATTCACCAACTGCGCTGCTTTCCTCCATCTTAAGGTGCACATCTACTACGCCATCCGAATGTACCAGATAGGAAAGAACGGCGTCTTTTTCCGGTTTTGTTGCCAGATGATAGGTAAAGGTCACTTCGACGCCTTCTGCACACTCCTTTACATCTGCATTTGTATATTTCCTACCGTGTTCAAAGCGTGTTCCTGTGAACATGGAAGCAGTTTTCCACTGTCCTGCCCGATATGCCAGCTGGTTTGCAATATCATTTTCTGTCATTGGTCTCCAGAAATTCGGCTTCGGAGCTTTTTTGATCATTTCTCTTCCACAGTGCTTATAGGATACCAATCCTCCATACAGGTTTGAGAACAGGATCTCATAATCCTCACCGTAGATTCCGATATTGTTCCATCCATGAACAACCTTCATCTTTTTCTCTTCATGGATCACTTCCGGCTTATGTCCAAAGACCTCCTGTCCAAAAGCTACTTCATGATCCTCCGGTGCCCATGCCTCTTGATCTCTTAACCGGAAGGATACCGTTACCACATACTCATCATCTTCAGGAATCTCCATTGGAATCGGAAGACGCACCTGTGTCTGCGGTGCCACTTCGATCCGGCCGGAGTTGGTTTCTACCAATTCTCCCTCTTTCTCTAAGGTGATCACACAGTTGTACGTCTCTGTATTGGTAAACAGATTTTTATTGGTAATGATCATATCCGTACCGAAGAATTCGATCTTAATCGGCTGATACAATACCTTTACTTCCTGCATTTTCGGTGAAGGATCCCTATCCTTTCCGTAGCAGAGTCCGTTTCCGGAAAAGCTTCCGTCATTGGGGCGATCGGAGAAATCCCCTCCATAACCCTGGAATTCCACCCCGTAACGATCCCGGGTGGTAATGGACTGATCGATGTAATCCCAGATAAATCCCCCCTGATACAGCGGCTCTTTCTCTGTCAGATCAGTATATTTGAACATATTTCCAATGGAATTTCCCATGGCATGCGCATATTCACAGTGAATAAACGGCTTGTTCCGGTTCTCCTTCAGGAAATCCTTCACCTGTTCCACCGGCCAGTACATAGTGCTGACCATATCCGATGTATCCGGATAACGGTCATCGTTGATGATTCCCTCGTAGTGTACCAGTCGATTCGGATCCCACTTATGAAAATGCTCTGTCATCTCGAAAATGTTTTTTCCACCAAAAGACTCATTTCCGCAAGACCAGATCAGGATCGAAGGATGGTTTTTGTCCCTTTCATACATGCTATGAGCCCGGTCCAGTACCATTTCCAGATACTCTTTCCTGTCTCCAGGCACGGAGAAATCCACCGGATGCATACCGCGAATGATGGTATCCCATACTCCGTGGGTTTCCATATTCGTTTCGTCGATCATATACAGACCGAAGGTGTCACACAACCGATAGAGCTCCGTTCTGTTTGGATAATGACTGGTACGGATGGCATTGATATTGTTCTGCTTCATGGTCACAATATCCGTGATCATATCCTCAAGGGTAATGGCCCTTCCGCTTTCCGCAGAAAATTCATGCCGGTTCACACCACGGAAAACGATCCGTTTTCCATTGATGCACATCAAACCGTTTTTCATCTCAAATCTGCGGAATCCGACTTTTTCACTGATAAACTCCACAGTCTCGCCCTTTTCATCCATTGCGCTGATACGAAGTTCATACAGCTGCGGATCTTCCGCACTCCACTTTCTTGGCTTTCGTACCGGTAATTTCAGCTTTACTTCCGGCTCTGCTGCACATTTTTTCTCTAATACCTTCTCTTCCTCTTCCGGATCGTAAAGTTCTACCTTCAACGCTCCGCTTCCCTCCGTCTTAAGGGTCAGCTGAAGCGTGGCATTTTCGTAGGTATCATCCAGCAGTGTCTCGATCTTCATATCTCTTACATGAACCACCGGTATCGTGTACAGATACACATCTCTGAAAATTCCGCTGAACCGGAAGAAATCCTGATCTTCACACCAGCTTCCTGCCGTATAACGGTACACCTGAACTGCCAGCTTGTTTTCTCCCTGTCTGTGAACATAGGGAGAGATGTCAAATTCCGACGGAGTAAAACTGTCTTCACTGTATCCCACATAGGAACCGTTCACCCAAAGGGCAAAACCGCTTTCCACCCCTTGAAAACAGAGATAGACCGAAGCGTTCCTCATCTCCTCAGGCAGCGAAAAATATCTGACATATTGTGCCACCGGATTGAACTCGGTTGGAATCTCCCCCGGTGTCACTTCTTCGATTCCATCCCATGGAAACTGTGTGTTAACATACTGTGGATGTCCATAGCCCTGCATCTGTACATGAGCAGGAACCGGGATACGATCCCATCCCTCTGTGGAAAAATCCTCTTTTTCAAACCCCTTTACAGCCAGAGAAGGGTTCTTTGCGTAGTTGATCCTCCATGTCCCATTCAGACTGTATTTCAGATCCGATACACCCTCTTCTGCCTTTTCTCTTGTTGTATACCATTCATGATCGGAATGAGCCGGTAAACGGTTTTCCTGAAAAATCTCAGGATCTCTCACAATACGCTCATCAAACTGCGTCATAATCCCCCTCCTTTTAAAAAAACAGAGGCAGAATCCACATCTGCCTCTGTTGAAAAGCAGTCTTATATAACTGCAACCCTTGTTTCTACTTAACAGAACCTGTAATACCTTCTGCAAACTGCTTCTGCAGTACGAAGAATACGATCATTGTCGGAATGGAACAGAATAATACGCCCATCATCAGAAGACCGTAGTCAACCGTATATCCACTGGACAGATCTGCAATCAGCATTGGCATGGTCTGAGCTTCTGGCTTATTCATTACAACCTTTGGCCACAGATAAGCGTTCCATGCATTCATAAAGCAAATGACGGCAGCTGCCGCATAAGTTGACTTCATAACCGGCATGTACATTTTAAAGAAGATCATCACCTCGGATAATCCATCAATTCTTGCCGCCTCCATAATGTCCACTGGGAAGTTCCTGGAATTCTGACGGAACATCATGATCATAAACGGTGTTGAAATAGCCGGTAGAATGAATGCAATGGACGTATTTAAAAGCTTCATTCCTGAAATCATCTTAAACAGTGGAATCATGGTTGCCACCTGCGGTACCATCATAGCAAGCAGGAGAATGCCGAACAGGCGATCCTTATACTTGTCGTGATACAGCTCGAAACCATATCCTGCCAATGAGCAGATAAACAGGCAGAGAATGGTCTGCAGCACTGCGTAAAAGAAGGAATTCCACATGGCTCCTCCAAGGTTGATGCCTCGACCGTAGTTCAAAAGCTTCTGGAAATTCTCTGCTGCATGTGTTCCGAACCAGATCTTACCCTTTGCCACATCCACCGTATCATTGGTGGCTGCTGTGATCATCCAATACAGTGGGAACACGGAAATAAAAGATACAATGATCAGGAAAATATAAGTTGGAATCAATCTTCTCTGAATCGCGGATGAATTTACTTTCTTTTTAATCACGTGTATCACCTACTTTCAAGTTAATGAAGGCCAGGATAGCCACCATAATGAATACCACAAAGGACATTGCAGATGCATATCCGAAATTTGCCACTCCATTTCCAAAGGAATTGTTGAAAATATAATGGGACATTGTGATGGTTGAGTTTGCCGGACCACCCTTTGTCAGGTTCACAGACTCATCAAAGAGCTGAAGTGTACCATTGATAGACATAATGAATGTCATTACGATGGTTGGTCGAAGCAGTGGAACGGTAATTCCCCAGAATGTCTTCCAGCCATTGGCTCCATCGATCTTGGCTGCTTCATAAACGGAATACTCAATATTCTGTAAGCCTGCCAGATAGAACACCATGTTATAACCTGTCCATCTCCACAACAGTGCGATAATGATTACGATCTTGGCTGTTGCCGTTGTTCCAAGGAAGTTGATATTGGAATGTGTGATTCCGATCTTCTGAAGAACGTCATTGACAAGTCCCTGTGTTGCAAACAATGATTTGAAAATCAATGCGTAAGATACAAGAGAAGTTGCACATGGCAGGAATACCATGGTACGGAACAATCCTTTGAATTTCAGATCCTTATTGTTAAGAAGCTGAGCTAAAAGAATTGCCAGAATCAGCATGATCGGAACCTGAATGATCAGGTACAGATAGGTATTTACCAAAGATCCTTTGAACAGGTTATCCTTAAACATTCTTGTATAGTTATTAAAAATGTTTGGAGTTGCCCATGTCATATTGGCTGAGGAGCCTGTCTGAAGCGACATGATAAAGGCTCTGATCATTGGATAAAAACTCATTACAAAAATGAGGATTGTTGCCGGCGCCAGGAACATCCATCCTGCAGCTTTCTGTTTTCCTTGTACGCTCTTATACTTATTCTTATTCAAAAGAAGTTCCCCCCTTCGGTTCATTTCTTTTTGCTATGTGTTACTTCGAAATTCCTATCTCTCCTTTGACAGAGCGATAGGAGATAAAACAGGGAATCGGATACCCGACTCCCTGCTCTTCATTCAAAGATCGAGTTTATTACTCATTGCCCATTGCAAAGTTAACCTGATCCTGTGCATTCTTCAGCTCATCCTTAGCCTTTGCACCACCATCAATATTGTGGATTGCTGCGGCGATCTGCTCACGAGCTGTGTAATGGTAATCAGACTGCTCAACGGTTGGTACATTTGCACCCATCTCTACGATCTTCTGATAGATTGGCTGTCCACCGAAGTAGTCAACACCCTCTTTGTATACATCAGACTGACCGGCAGAGATGCAGGTTGTGATAACACCACCATTTTTAAGTGCATTGTCATATGTGTCCTTGGATCCTTCTCCACCACCGAAGGTGTAAGCCAGGAAATCCTTTGCAAGGTCTGTATTCTTGCAATTTGCTGTTACATAGAGAGAAGAACCGCCGTTTGATGCAAATCCTTCCTTACCTGTCAGTGTCGGTATAGATGTGATTGCCCATTTACCGGAATTATCCTTCACCTGCTTGATGGTAGGAATGATCCAGTTACCGTTCATAACTCCTGCAACCATGTCACCTACAATGGTCTGATCGGTATAATCGGACCAATCATTTGCCAGATACAGTACGTTGTCCTGCTTTAACTTAACAATTACATTGATGATATCAGCCATTGTCTTGTTATCCACGAAGTTTGGCTTACCATCCTTAAACTGTGATACACCTTCAGCCTGAAGCATCATGTATGGAAGATCATTTCCGTTACCATCCATGGAAAGAAGGTACTTACCGGTCTTCTCATATACTTCCTTACCGATCTTATCGAACTGATCCCAGGTAATTCCTGTCATATCATCGATCGTGTATCCACACTCCTTCAGAATATCGGTTCTATAAGCAAAAATTACAGTTCCGTTATCTACCGGCACACCATAATGCTTATCGTTAATTGTTGAATAAGAAAGCTTTTCTGATCCGAAGTCATCCCAGTTAATGTTGGCATCGTTGATATCCTGCCATGCATCCGGGTAATCATTTACATAACGGTTAATGAAATGATCCTGGAATAAAACAATGTCCGGAAGTGTACTGTAGTCACCGGATGATCCTGCTAATGTAACAGCATCCTCAACATCGGAAGACTGGCTCTGTGTTGAAATGTTCAGCTTAAAATCAGGATCTTTCGCCTTGTAGGCTTCAGCAGCTGCCTCAAGTGCCGGAATATTGAAATTCTCATCCCAGGCGAATACGGATAACGTATGCTCATCTTCTGCCGATGTGTCTACCTTAGCCGCTTCCTTCTTACCACTGTCTGCCTTCTTCTCACTGCTTCCGCAGCCTGCAAACATTCCAAGTGCCATTGCACTTACCAGAAGAATTGATAATGCTTTTCTTTTCATAAAAAACCCCTCCTTGTAGGTTCGAAGCTCATAGTTGTTCCCGCACCCCTTTTGTGCATCTTCAACTAAAATCTTCTGTTGTTCTTTAAGACATTTGTTATTATAGTCGTCTTACATCCGAAATTGTTCGTAAAAAGGCTTAGTAATTATGCAAAATCAACTATTTTAATAAATGATGCACATTTTTATGGTAAACTTTAACAAAACCAACGCGTTTCTTTTGTTGAAAATGTTAGATTCATGTTATTTTTTTATAAATCATGACATTTTTCAACGATACTGTAACTTTTTCGATGCTGATTCGTCTATCTCGCATTTGTCGGGAATTTGAAAAGGCCCGGCTGCGCATCATGCAGCCGGACCTTTTTTTATTCAATACCTTCCCAACCCTTTTGGGCCGTGATATGGAAATCCGACAGAAGACTTCCATTCTGTCTTCCGCCTTTCTTCCACTGCAACGGTGTCATTCCCGTCAAGGCTTTAAAATTACGGTTAAATGTGGATGGCGTCTGATAACCCACCCGATAACATACATCCTCCATGGAAACATCTTCACGAACGATCATATCACACGCTTTATCGATCCGTACCATGTTGATATATTCCACAGGTTTCATATTCATGCTTTCTTCAAAGGTTCTTCGGAAATGACTTTCGGATAGACCTGATATTTCCGCAAGATCACTGACATGAATTTCTTCTACATAATGTGCCCCCACAAACTCTAGGGCATCACGGATATAACTGTTCACTCGATTGACGCGTCTTGCCGCTTCCCGCTCCTGATTCAACCGCAGAATCCCGACAGCCAGGGTTGCCAGCCATCCCTTCAGCGCTTCCTTGTAATACGGTCCCTTTGTTCGACATTCATGAATAATTGCAAGAATCAATCGTCCGATTTCTCCGTGGTTCTCTTTGCTCTTCATGGTACCCCTGCTGTTGATCTGATGCAGGATCTCAGGCACTGAGTATCCATCCCAGTTCATTTCCCCTGTAATAAAGGCATCCATATCAATAAACAAAAATTCCCATTTACAGATGTTTCCCTCGTCCGAAATGGTCGTGTGTGGAATATTCGCCGGTATGATGGTAAAAGTCTGATCCGTATAGCGATAGACCCGATCTTCAATGATCAGTCGTCCGCTTCCATGGTAACAGTAGCCGATCTCCAGATAGTTATGAAAATGCAGCATTCCTTCATATCCTTTTCCATATTCCTGTTCCCAGCCTTTTCCCAGCTTAGGCAGAATATATTCTCCTTTTGGAATATCGTAATAACGAAATTCCATCTTTTTCTTTTTTTTCGCCATAGATACTCCTTTCCCATTTTCTAAATAGAAAAGACGAGCATTCTTACGAATGCCCGCCTCTGTGATACAAAATCCTCGAAAATTAATTCTTACTCTGTAACGTATGGCATAAGTGCGATATGACGTGCGCGCTTAATTGCTACTGTAAGAGCTCTCTGGTGCTTTGCACAGTTTCCTGTAATACGACGAGGAAGGATCTTTCCTCTCTCAGAGATATACTTCTTTAACTTTGCTGTATCCTTGTAATCGATTACATTATCCTTGCCACAGAATACGCAAACTTTTCTTCTTCTACGAACTGGTCTGCCTCTAAAAGCCATGATATCTACCTCCTATGTGTAGTTTCTTCAAACTAATTGAATGGTAATTCTTCTTCAATACCATCTGGGATATTCATAAAACCATCCCCAGCGTCTCCTGTCGGAGCTGCGCTACCCTGGCTCGCCGGACCCGGATTCGGATTCACCGGTGCCTGATAGTTAGCTGCGTTATTCTGGGAAGCTGCCTTACTCTCTGCAAACTCAACCGTATTGACAACCACCTGGAATCCATAGACCATCTGGCCTTCCTTATTCTGATAGTTATCATTCTGCATCTCTCCGTCTACAACCACTTTGGTTCCCTTACGAAGATACTTTTCAACGAACTCGCCGGTCTTACCGAAGGCGGTACAGTTGAAAAAATCTGCATCCGGCTGTCCATCACGCTTGAATCGACGATCTACTGCAAGTGAGAATCGTGCAATTGCTGTGTTGGATGCTCCACCATAACGTACTTCAGGATCTCTTGTCAGACGACCCATGAGAATAATCTTATTCATATAAGAACCCCTTCTTTCTTAATCTTAAGCCTCGTCTTTACGAACGACTAAGAAACGAAGAACATTCTCCATAATACGAACATCAGACTCGATCTTAGCTGGAGCTTCTGGCTCAGCATCGAAGTTGATGAAGTAGTAGAAACCTTCATTCATCTTCTGGATCTCGTAAGCAAGCTTCTGCTTACCCCAATCATCTGTCTCTCCTAAAACGCCGCCGTTACGGGTGATGTACTCCTTCGCCTTCTCAACAACAGCTGTTCTAGCATCGTCTTCGATCTTCGCATTCACAACGAGTGCTAACTCATACTTGTTCATTCACTTTCCTCCTTCTGGACTAGTGGCCCTTCCCTTGCAGGAAGAGCAAGGATTTCATATACCACGGTTTCACATCATACCATGTACAGCAAGTAATTTCAAGTATTTTCTCTCACTTTCCAATAAAATCTTATAGTTCGATTCCTTCCTGTTTTGCCAGCTCTGTAAAAACCTCGCCAATTCGTTTTTTCAAAATAAGTGTATGTTCTGCCGGCTTTACTCCAATCTCGCTTTCATTGATGACAACCACCTTGTCTCCCCTGAAATAATTGATAAAGGATGCCGCCGGATAAACTGTCAGGGATGTTCCTCCTATAATCATCATATCGGCCCGAGAAAGTGCAGAAAGTGCTCCCTGCACCTGATCCTCCGGAAGTCCCTCCTCATACAGGGTGATATCCGGTCGGATCAGTCCTCCGCATTCACAGATCGGAATGGGTTCCTTAGAGTCAAAAATATAATCGGAATCGTATTGTTTTCCACATTTTGTGCAATAGTTTCGTAATGCACTTCCGTGAATCTCAAATACCTTTTTGCTTCCTGCCTTCTGATGTAGTCCATCGATATTCTGTGTCACTATTCCGATGAGCTTTCCGGTTTCCTCCAACTTCGCGAGATATTTATGGGCATGGTTTGGCTCGATTGCTCTCGTATCCATCTTCTGCCTGTGAAATTCGAAGTAGACCTCCGGTTCGTTCATCAGACAACTGTGGCTTAAGAGATATTCCGGCTGATACTTGTCAAACTGCACATCATGCTGGTTATAAAGTCCGTCTTTACTACGAAAATCCGGTATTCCGCTTTCCGTAGATACACCGGCTCCACCGAAAAATACAATGCGCTTTGCAGAATCTATCATTTCCTGTAATTCTTTGATCTGATCTCTCATTCCGCTCCCCCTTTTCTACTCTAACAGCATCTTATACACATCTCTTTTTGTAATTCCGCGATCCTTTGCCACGGCCTTCATTGCTTCCTTTCGGTCCATTCCCTGATCCAAATATTGTTGCATATGGTCTTCCAATGATACATTTTCATAGATTGCCTTTTGCTCTGCCAGGCTTTCTTCCTTGGATTTACCTGCAATGACCAGAACATATTCACCCCTTGGCTCCGTGGTCTCGTAATAATCCACTGCTTCCTGCAATGTCATTTTTAGCTTTTCTTCGAACTTCTTCGTTAGTTCGCGACAAAGCGTCACCTCCCTTTGGCCTCCCAGTTCCTTACAAAGCTCAGCCAGCGTCTTCTTCAGATGATGAGGCGCCTCATATACGATCATGGTCCGGGTCTCCCGCTTCATCTCTTCTATGATCCTTGCATGCTCTTTTTTATCCTTTGGCAAAAATGCCTCAAAGGCAAACCGCCTGCAGTTTTGCCCGGATGATGTAACCGCCGTTATAACCGCTGCCGGCCCCGGAACAGCATATACCCGTATGCCTTCTTCATAGCACATCTTGCACAGTTCTTCTCCCGGATCAGATATTCCGGGTGTTCCTGCATCTGTGATCACTGCCACATTCTGTCCCTCATGAAGCCGATCCAGAAGTGTTCTGGCTTTTTCGATCTTATTGAATTCATGATAACTTGTAAGCTCCGTACGGATCTCGAAATGATCCAGAAGTTTTCTCGAGGTTCTGGTATCCTCCGCTGCAATGAGGTCAGCTTCTTTTAATATCCTGACACCTCGAAAGGTCATGTCTTCCATATTTCCAATGGGTGTTGCCACCAGATAAAGATTTCCTACCATATGCTTTTAACAGATCTAGAATCCGTAGATCTGTCTTACCTCCTCTGTGTATACATCCTTTGACTCATATATGATCATGGGCTTTTCCACCGTCATTCGACTGTTTCCACCCTTTCGTCCTTCGATCAGCACCATATTGGGCTGCGCATCAACATATGGATATATGAGCTGCATCCGCTTCGGCTCCAGTCCTTCCATCACCATGCCGGATATGATCTCCGCCAGCCGAAAGGGACGATGCACAAAATAACACCTTCCGTTGGGCTTCAACAACATCCTTGTCTGGTGCAGCAGATCCTTAAGACTCATTTTCAGTTCATGTCTCGCAATGGCCTTGGCATCCTGTGGATTCCTGATTCCGTGATCACCCACCATATAGGGTGGATTGCTTACCACCACGTTATAACAGTTTTTCCCTAACAGGTCTGCAGCTTCTGTCATATCTCCTGTTACGATACGGATTTTATCCTCTGTGTGATTCATAGCTACGGATCGTCGGGCCAGATCCGCACTGTCCTCCTGAATCTCCAATCCTATGAACTTACTGCCGTCTGTCTTTGCCTCCAGCAAAATAGGTAGAATTCCGTTTCCTGTCCCCAGATCCACCACAATTTCGTTTTTCTTTACTTCTGCAAAATCCGACAAGAGTACCGCATCCATTCCAAAACAGAAACGGGCAGGATCCTGGATGATCCTCCTCCCGTTCCGCTGCAAGTCATCGATACGCTCGCCCGGTTTTAATGGGATGTTCTCTTCCATGGAACCTGCCCTCTTTCTATCAGCCATCACCTTTCGGAATCATCCTTTGGTCTTGGACGTTGTTTTTCTTCATGATTATGGGCAAATCCGGAATATCCGCCCCGCTCAAAACGGGAATCCCTGTTGTTATTGCCCCTGCGCTCGCCTCGTTCATTGTTATGATTGCGACGATTGTTACGATTCTTATTATTCTGTCCGCTCTGGTTGTCTCGGCCACGTCTGTGATTGTTCTCGCGGTTCTCATTGCCGTTATTGCCACGACTGCGACGGTCATTGCCACGACGGTTACCACGGTTGTTGTTCTCCCGGTTTTCCCGGTTCTCTTTGCGCTCCCGGTTATTCTGACGTTCTTTGCCACCTGCATTCTCACGGCTGTTCTTATTGTTCTCGGAAGGGGTTGCCTTCTCTTCCTTCTCATTCTTCTTATTATCCGTGTGAATAAACTTCTTATTGTGGAAGATGCCATTCTTCTTATCGTCTTCCGGAAGGGTCTCTCCCCGTGCTGCTGCCTCTTCCCTGCGCTTCTGAAGTTCCTCCGCCTTGGCTCTTTCTCTCTCTCTGCGCTGCTTCTTCGGAATGTAAGTCAGCTCATCCGCCGCGTATTCACGTATTTCCTTGGTATCATCTGTCTCAAAGAGGACGGCAACCTTCTGACGAAGGATATTGATTGATGTTACAACACCTTCTTCTCCTTCCTGTGTGGTTGCTCCGTCTCCCTTCTGCGGCATCTTCTTGTTCAGATACTCGTAGGTCTCTTCCTCATTCTTAAGGCAGCACATCAGTCGTCCGCAGACACCGGAGATCTTGGTTGGATTCAGTGAAAGATTCTGTTCCTTTGCCATCTTAATGGATACCGGAGCAAAATCCTGTAAAAAGGTCTTGCAGCACAACTCTCGTCCACAGATGCCCAGTCCTCCAAGTACCTTTGTCTCATCTCTTACGCCGATCTGTCGAAGTTCGATTCTTGTACGGAACACACTGGCAAGGTCCTTGACCAGTTCACGGAAGTCAACTCGCCCATCTGCTGTAAAATAAAACAGAAGCTTGTGACGATCGAAGGTATACTCTGCCTGGATCAGCTTCATTTCAAGATTATGATCCTTGATCTTCTGCTGGCAGATCTTAAACGCTTCTCTCTCTCTGCAGCGATTATCCCGATCCTCCTCAATATCCTGCGGTGTGGCCTTACGAAGAATACTCTTCAATGGTTCTTTGATCTTATCTTCCGATACTTCCATAACCGGAATTGTGATCTGTCCCATCTCTAAACCACGTACCGTCTCGACAAGTACCTGGTCTCCTACCTTTAATTCCATGTCTTCCGGGTCATAGTAGTAATTCTTGCCTGCTGTCCGGAATCTTACGCCTGTTATCTTTGGCATCCCAATCTCACTTTCCTGTGAATCTATTACTTTGCCCGCCTCAACTCTGTAAAAAGATTTTCCAGTATCAGTTGAGGCCTGACCTGTCGTTTCAATTGTTCTCTTGCAACGGTCAGCGCTTCAAAATTCTTCTGTAGCTGTCGGTAGCTATAGGTATCGGCGCCCTGCCTTACCTTTGTAAAAGCATCCCGATAGATCAACTGCTCCTCTAAAGCACCTGCCTTATATAATAACACATCACGATACCAGTCTTCCATTAAATCAAAACTTGATGCAAGTTCCTTCTTATCTGAAGACAGTTCCTCTATATCATCTGTCCACTGATACACACTACTGTCTGCCAGGCTGGAAAGGATCCGGATCAGGGTGGACCGTTTTTCTTCGAAGGCATCACTGAGAGCAAGATCCTTTGCCCTTCCAAGATTTCCTCTTGCAAAGGACAGGATCTTCTGTGCCTTAACCTGAGGAATATGCTCCCGGTCAGTCAACGCATGTAAGATCTCCTCATTTTTCAGAGGTGCCATGGATAATTTGATACAACGACTTCGAACCGTCTGAAGCATCATCTGTTCATTGGATGTCAACAGAAGGATCACCGCGTATTCCGGCGGTTCTTCGATGGTCTTTAGAAGTGCATTCTGAGCCTGTTCATTCATCAGCTCTGCCTCATCGATGATATAGACCTTGTATTTGCTCTGATAGGGCCGGATCATTACATCTCCCACCACCTGACTTCGAATCTCATCCACTGAGATCAGCTGTGGCTTGTCATGGGTAACATAGATTAGATCCGGGTGATTCTTACTCTCCACCTGCTTACAGCTGTGACATTGTCCGCAGCTTTCATCTTCCCCCTGCTGCCTTGACTCACAGAGCAGGGCCTTTGCAAAGGCCTCTGCCATCAGCTTTTTGCCCATGCCCTCTTCTCCACTGATCATATAGGCCTGGGATATCTTATTTAAGGTCAGCGAGTTCTGCAGATGTTCCCTGACGGCCCTCTGACCGATGATATTTTGAAAATTCTTCATCAAATGCCTGCCATTATGTTGATATATCCAACAAAAGTCCCCGGATCTCGTCAACTCTTCCCAAAATGGAAAGGTGATCCTTTTCTTCGCTGACAAGCTCCTGGGCAAGTTCATCCAGATTCTTGTCCACCAATTTTACCATTCCGTATACTCTGTGACGGCCTCTCCGATCCAGAAAGTTCTCACGGCTGAACTTATGGGAGCGATTTACGACTTCGTTAACAAATTCCTTTACCAGAGAGCGGTACTTTTTCATATCTCGAATGTCCATATGCTCCGAAATACGCTTTCCCTGCTCATCGATCTTGCTCATCAGTCCCGTCAGTTTCTCCTGAAGATCCGCATCTTCGATCTGAGAAGCCAGGGTGAACTTAAAATTACCGTCAGCTTTCTGCGTCTCTTTTGCCTCCGAAACCGGAGCGCTCTGGTTAATCTGATTCACTCTAAGATCCATAAGGGATCACCTGCCTTTTTTTATGTAATCTGCTATGGTATCCACGGTCTGCTTTAAGGTTTGATTGACAAACCTTTTTTTCACACCGGCATTTCTTAGATTTTCCTCGGAAAAATCCTTCTGATCTGCTAGAAACCGTCTGCACATCTCTTCATACATGGGTTCTTTCTGCTTCTTTTCTCTTCCCAGAGCCCTTGTCAGACGTGCGCCGTCTTCTACCTCTATATATATCGGCACAACTCGGCTTATTCCGTAGTAGTCACGGATCTGATGAAAGGCCTCCAGCGTTCCGATCACCAGATAATCCCGCTCCCCCGCCAGATCGATCTGATCGTCATCCACTGTAAAATAGTGCCATGGCCCGTAAACAGTCTGGTAGGTTCGTTTTTCAACCACCTTACCTTTCCTGCACAGCTCCTCAAGCTCCTGATCCGTGGAAAAATGATAGGCAACACCGTTTTCTTCCCCTTCCCGCATCGGTCTTGTGGTATAGGGTATAATCTTTTTCAGCCTAAGATCCTTTCGTTTGATCAGTCGGCCATAGATGGTGTCCTTGCCAGTGGCACTTTTTCCCATGATCATATATATCTTTGCCATATTCGTCTGCTTCCCCTCCTGTTACAGTATAACAGGAAAATCTCCGTTTTTCCTGCAACCATCCAAAGTCAGTCCTTCTTTTTTGGCTGTTTTCAATTTCCTGATGATATCGTCGCTTACGATCTCCCCCGGTACCAGAAGGGGAATTCCCGGCGGATATACGCTCCACAGTCCTCCGGCGACCCGTCCCGCTGCTTCTTCCAGGGAAACCCAGTGGATCGGCTCTGTCTCCGAACAGAAGATCGGCCGCTTTATCCGGGGTCTTACATTATACAGCCCGCCTCCTGTCTGCCAACCGGTGTCACAGGATATTCCCTCCGCCAGCGGAGTGCTGTCCAGCCGCTCCATGGCTTTTTTCAGTCTTTCATAGCCTTCCTCCGTATCCATAACCGATGTCATGGCCAGAGCATGGTTCAGAGAACACATCTCCAACTCAAGATGATCCTCCCGCCGAAATTCTTCCATAATCTGATTTCCGGTAAGACCCTTTGCCGTAATCACAAGCTTCCCCGGGTCGATTTCCCAGCCATCCTTTTTCCAGAAGGAAACACCGGTAAAGGATTCGGCCGCTTTCCGAATCTTTTTGATCCTATGAGCATATTCACAAAACGCCTTCTCTCCCTGCTCCTCCAAAAATTTACAGCAGGCGTCCATTCCTGCCATCAACAGATAAGAAGGGGAACTGGTCTCGTAATAGTCAAAATACGTTTCCACCCGCCATTTTGGGATCCGGCTCTCCCCATTCATCAGAAGTGCCGCCGTCTGTGTAAAACTCGGGAGATTCTTGTGTAAACTTACAACAACCGCATCCGCTCCTTCCCGGATCGGATTCTCCGGAAAATATTCTTCCAATCGTTTTTTATCTTTTCGAAGGCCTAAATGTGCCCCGTGTGCCCCATCAACGATGAGTGTTACTTCATGTGCATGACATATATTTGCAATTTCTTTCACATCGGAACAGACACCTTCATAGGTTGGACTGGTCAAAACAAATGCTTTCACCGGTTGATCCGCCTGTTCCAGTTCCGTGAGGCGGTCCGAAAGTTCCTTTGGATCCACCGGGCCGCAGATACCTTCCTCTGACAGTGGTGGATAGATATACGCACATTCCAAATGCCGCAGAATCGCCGCATGATAAACAGCCTTATGACAGTTTCGGGCTATCAGAACCCTGTCCCCGGGAGCTGTTGCCGCTGAAATGACCGTTAAAAGCATATCCGTCGATCCTCCTACGGAAAGATTGCAGAAATCACAGTCATACAACCTTGCATACCGCTCTGAAAGATCCTTTAGCAGCCCCTGGGGTTGATGAAGATTATCAAACCCATCAATCTCGGTGATATCGATGGAATAAGCTTCCGGAAACGGAAAACTCCTCCGTTTGTGTCCCGGCATATGAAACGGATAAGGATCATTTTGTCTCAAGGTCATAAGTTGATCCAACAGCTGTTTTCTTTTTGCCACATATTCTCCTTCCAACGCTTCTGTTTAATCCAGATATCTTCCCAGCCCCGGCATCCAGTCTCCAAAAAAGATCTCTTCTCTCTCCAGAGTCTCCCAGACAGGTTTTATAAATAACGACAATTGATTATGTACTTCATCCCAGGTTGGCGACTTAATCTGATGTCGTCTTAATAAAACCTTCCATTTCTTTTTCAGGAAGGGACTGTTGGAATAACCGGCCCAGAGCTGAAATGTTTTGCTCTTTGCACTCCGTCCGTTCTGACGAAGTCTTTTCCCGATGGCCTCCGAAACATCTCTTCCCGACATTGGCGTAGTACTGACCAGTTCATACAGCCGGAGATATTCTTCCATCTCATTTAACAATTCCAGCTTTTCCATGATCACATTGACGTGATCCGCCGCTTCCTCCTCTGAAGGATAGCGAAGGATCGGGATCTGTTTCACTTTCGGATCGAAAAAATCCACCCCGTCCTCCTTTGGAAATACTCCGGGCTGTGCCTTCTGAATCCAGAACTTCAATGGAAAGTACATTCCATCATAATGGATCTCCACCCGGTCCTTTGCGCCGATGCTTTTAATCTCCAATGGAAGCTTTTCTCCTGCTGCATCCATTTGCAGTTTCATAAGAAGCCTCTCCCGGAAATCACTTTTCATCTGACACCCCGGCACAAAACCGTCGCTTTTCGTGATCCTTTCATCCTCTGCGTAATAAAAGCCCAGCCCCTCTTCCAACACATGACGGTCCTGGGAGGGATCAATGCTTTGAGGTGTAACCAGCCACATCTGCTCCAAAAACTTGTTTTTCTTAAGTAGGTCAAGAAAAAGTCCTACCACATACCAGCCCAACACCTGTGCAAATGGCAGCTTATTCTCTTCCGAATACTTTATTAAGTCTGCCCGGTTCATCATTACAGCCACACTCCAATCATGGATTGAACCTTTTTCAACACCTGACGTTCTCTTGCATATTCCATCAACTTATCCACCTGCTTCTCCTCATCACGTATATAAGAAAAGACTCCTTCCCGGAAATCGTCCCGGTCCAACTTTTCCTGATACTTCAATACGTCGCAGATCAGCCTGTCCTTGTCATAGATCTTCATGGCACTTCCGGCCACATCCACGGTTGTCACACCAAGTGTCATAACCTCAGGTTCTGTATAGCAGGGTGTTACGATCGGATATTCTATCTTAAACCTGGACTTACTGGTATTCTTACTGATGGCAATACTCCAGCCGTAAGGTCGCTGCTTGAGGTAACCGTGATAATAAAGGGCACTGCCCAAGGTCAGAATTCCATCCGGATACATGGCAACGATCAACTGTTCCTCGGAGTAATCTCCGGACTTTGTGGTATAATAACCGCTCTTGACCCTTGTCAGACTACCTTCCTCCACAAACTGAAGGATTCTGCGGTAATCGATCCCCAGATCTGTAATAGCCTTTGTCTTAACAAGTCCGTTTCCTGCCTCCACCAGTTCCTGGATGCATTCTAACTCGTAAATCTTCTTTTCTTCCCGATCCATTGGAATATCTATTTTCATTCCTATCCCCCGGCATTTTTGCCACGCGTCATACAATTACTTGGTAAAAATATACTACCATTATAGCAGAACCGTTTATTTTTTGCGATTTTTCTTGCGAAAGATATTCATTCCCTATATCATTGTTACTAAGGACATTATTTTTTGTCTGTATGCTTCATACCGACATGATTTACGTTCAAAAGGAGGATTATGGAACATTCCCTTACAAAAAGTCCTTCCCGTAAAGTATTGGAAGAGTCCATCCGTCGTATCCTGATGACCGAGACCTTACAGGAAGGCTGTAATCGTCACTTTAAAAGTGCCAAGGATTTTATGCCTTTCTTTGAATCCCTCTATCCTGCCACTGACGCATTGACCAAGCAGGTTCAGCGCGCCATCAAGGCAATGGATATGCCGCGTGATTCCAAAGGTTATTTCATTATCGATAAGACCAGGGCACAGCTTGAGAAGGACAAAGAACTATCCAGAATGCTTCATTCAACCGAATCAGAAGTTGTGGATCTTTCCCCGTTGGAGGTGGTTTTTTTACGGACTTCCTCACCTTACAAAGGATATCTGCTTCAACTGATCAGTGAATCCGAGACATTAAAAGACAAATTCATAACCGTTGCTGATTCATCAAATGGCCTTTTGTTTTTGACCAGCAACAAAAATCTGCTGCAGGCGCAGCTAAAGAAACTGGAGGAACTATCATGAAAATCCGTTCACTGGCAGCGTGTTTTTTAACTGCTGCTATCACTGTAACCGCCTCTTTCAGCCCGGTGCTTTTTCCACTCAGCGCCCACGCTACTACCACAGAAGAGTCGACAGTCAGCTGGCCAAAGCCCGGTCATATAAATTCAAAATGTGCCGTGCTTATGGATGTTGACACAGGAACTGTCTTATATAGTAAGAATCCTGACAAGCAAAAATATCCTGCCAGCATCACAAAGGTAATGACTGCCCTTCTTGCTCTTGAGAACAGCAATCTTTCTGATCCGGTTGTTTTCTCTGAAGAGGCCGTTTATAAAAACGAAGGAAACACCTCACACATTGCCCGTCAGGTCAATGAGAAGATGACAATGGAGCAGTCCCTTTACGGAATGATGCTTGAATCCGCCAATGAATGTGCCTGGGCCATTGCTGAAACGGTGGGTGGTACCGAGCCCAACTTCGTTAAGATGATGAATGCCAAGGCTAAAGAGTTGGGTTGCACCCATACCCACTTCAACAATCCAAACGGTCTCCCGGATCCAAAGCATAAGACCACAGCAATGGATATGGCCCGAATCGCAAGAGCAGCTTATCAGAATCCCGATTTTGCCAAGATCGTAGGAACTAAGAGCTATCAGATTCCCAAGACCAACAAGCATAAGACCAAGACACCTTTGAACAACCATCACTGTATGCTGAATTACTATCACACGTCCCGCTATATTTACAAATATTGCATGGGTGGTAAAACAGGATACACCACAAAGGCAAATTCCACTCTGGTCACCTATGCCAAGAAGGGAAATACCACACTGGTATGTGTTGTTCTCGATGCGCATAATCCGGATCATTACCTTGATACCACCAATCTCTTTGAATGGGGCTTCAAAAACTTCAAGAACGTCAAGGTTTCAGAACTTCGAGACTTTTCCCAGTCCAATGTCTTTACAGGCAACAACGGACTTGGACAGAACCTTGCTCTTGTTGAACCGGCTGAGAACTCAACCATTATGATTCCACGCAGCGCCAGCTCCTCCGATGTTACCATGGAGGTAACGCCATCTCCTTCCAAGGATGAAAAAGTTGTCGGACTGCTATGTTTTAAATATGCAGACAAAAATATCGGAACCGTACAGCTCCGATCCACAGAAACCGAAAGCGACAGCTATCCCTTCCACAATGTGAAAAAGGGAAGTGAGAAGGATTACATCCAGATCAATCCCCTCGTTATCATCCTTGCCGTTGTTTTAACCGTTGTTGTACTTTCTCTTCTCTTCTTCGGACTGAGAAAGTTGAGTGATACCATCTCAACAACCAGAAGAGACCGTTATTCTGCCCGAAAAGGACAACAGACCTACCGTAAGATCCGTAGAAACGATCACCGTCGCTGATCCTTTCGTCGCAATCCGATATAAGATAGCAAAAAGCTTCGTAAGATTTTTCTTCTTACGAAGCTTTTTCTGTCAGAATGGAACTCCATTAATAATTGTATCAACAACTTTTCCACGAAATGTTGATAACTTTTCGTATTTTTCAATTACGACGTTTCTCTTTCTCGTTTTAAATCATAACGACAATTTTTTTGTCGTTTCTTCTGTTGATAATATAGAATTCGACTTTTTTAAAGACACGGTTAATTATCAGACATTTCTACGATAACCATTTCGAGACCTATTTTTATCCTTTTTTATCTACACAAAAAAGCCGATTGGGTAGTTTTCCACAATATAATGTTGGTATTGTGGGTAATTTTCCGTCGACTTTTCAGATAATATGGTATTTTCTGTTAACTTATACTCTTCTTGCAATCAGTTTACAGATTGGATTTCCCCTGGAAGAAAATTTCTGTTCATATTCTGTCATGATATTTCCCTCGTTCAGCTTTGGATCATGGTGCAGATCCCTTGTTACAACCTCCAGCTCCCATCCCGGTGTCTGCTGAAACTCCTCGATGGAAAAAGTGAAAAGATCCTGGTTATCCGTCTTAAACTCGATCACGCCCTCTTCCCGCAGAATTGTATGGTACTTATCCAAAAATCTGTGATGGGTCAAACGGCGCTTCGCATGGCGATCCTTCGGCCAAGGATCCGAGAAGTTCAGATAGATCTTATCGATCTCACCCTCTGCAAAAATATCCGTGATCTCCGCTGCATCAAAACAAAGGAATTTAAGGTTCTCCGGCGCTTCTTCTCCTTCAGCCTCCATCTTCTGCAAACCTCTCAATAAAACAGAGGAATACCGCTCCATACCGATAAATCCTACCTCATGATCGCGAAGGGCAAGCTGGGTAATAAACTGTCCCTTTCCCATTCCGATCTCGATCCGCACCGGCTTATCCTGAAAGAAATCCTTGCTCCAGTTTCCTTTATGCTCTGCCGGATCATTTACACAGTACTTACTCTCTGCAACTGCCTTATCTGCTCCTGGGATATTTCTAAGTCTCATGTCGGTTCTCCTTGTGTTTTGTTATTGCAAAAAGAAAAGCCCTAACTCCGCGGTGCTCCGCAAAATTAAGACTTCCACCATGCGCGATCAGGGGTTCGAACCCTGGACACCCTGATTAAGAGTCAGGTGCTCTGCCAGCTGAGCTAATCGCGCTTATTCAATTTGTTGTCCGTTCCCGACAACAAAATTATTATACATACTCTCCCCCATTTATGCAAGCACTTTTTTTATTTTTTTTAATAATTTCTTCAATTTCGACAAAGGTACCAGAAATGTGGCTTTACCGGTCCATTCTATCCCTGTCAAAGATTGGAACCCCGACTGAAAAAAACAGCAGGACACATTCGCATCCTGCTGTCTAACCGTACATCTTACATTTTATTAAAGAGAGCTTCAATCTCCTCCGGTGTCATCATCTTATTCGGATCTCCCTGTACTTCCGGGAGTGGTTCCGGTTCCGGCTCTGGTGCCGGGGCTGCCTCTCCTCCATTGGCCTGAGCGAACATGGCTGCAATCTGATCCGGATCTAACTTCGCATTCGGATCTTCACTTACCGGTGCGATCTCCGGCACTGCCTCTTCTTCCGGCTCCGGTTCTTCCTCCGGCTCTGGTGCCGGGGCTGCCTCTCCTCCGCTGGCCTGAGCGAACATGGCTGCAATCTGATCCGGATCTAACTTCGCATTCGGATCTTCACTTACCGGTGCGATCTCCGGCACTGCCTCTTCTTCCGGCTCCGGTTCTTCCTCCGGCTCTGGTGCCGGGGCTGCCTCTCCTCCACTGGCCTGAGCGAACATGGCTGCGATCTGATCCGGATCTAACTTCGCATTCGGATCTTCACTTACCGGTTCGATTTCCGGCACTGCCTCTTCTACCGGCTCTGGTTCTTCGATTGTAAGATCTAGATCTTCAAGTTCCGGAGCTTCTTCAAAGCTTTCCTCTGCTTCCATTCCAAGATCAAGACCTTCTTCCACTTGAACATCATCTGTACCCAGATCCTCCATAGAAATGTCATCCATAGAAAGGTCTTCCATTGGGAGGTCTTCCGTTGAAAGATCATCCATCGGAAGATCATCCATTGGGAGATTATCCAGGGAAAGGTCCTCGGTTCCCAGGTTATCATCTCCAAGATCACCGATCTCCACCTCATCTCCTCCAAGATCATCCAGGGATAAGGTCTCACTTTCATCGGATTCCTCAAGGGAAGAATCCTCTTCATCGAATCCTTCCAGAGACAGATCTTCTAAAGAATCCTCTTCTGAAGCATCTAGCCGGATATCATCCGATACCACTTCATCGATATTCTCCAATGCATCTTCATCCAATGAGATCTCGTCTGAAATTCCATCGAAAGATGCATCCGGATTCTCATCAAATGCATCAACGGGAGCCTCATCAAAGCTCTCTTCCAGATCATCCAATGGTGGCTCGGTAAACTGAGAACGAAGATCGGTCTCAAAGGAAAGCTCCTCCGCTTCCTTTGCAACCGGAGCCGGTGCCGGACTTACTGCCTGCGGTGCCGGTTGCTGCATCGGCTGTGCCATCATCATAGACTGAACCGAAAGATTATGCTGTGCCTGAGAAATCGTAACGATACTCTGCTGCATATTCTGAATGGAATCATGAAGTCCACGTACCTCTCGAATAATCTCACGATTCTCATCCCGAACAAGATCCTTGGTCTGTTGAAGGGCTTCCTTCTGATAAGTCTGCATCTTCTGATCAACAGAACCCGTAAAGTCAGCAATCTCATCCAAATGCTTTGTCAGTTCTACGTTAGAATTCATCAACGCTTCCGCATTATCCTGACTTCTGCTTAAAACGATCTTGGCAATGGCTTTCTGGGCCTGGATAATATCCTCCGCCGGGATTCCACTGTTATCCTCCAAATCATCCATCCGATCCTGCAGATCATCCAGTCGGTCCTGCAAATCATCAAACCCTCTTCGAATAACAAGGTAAGATGCCTTCTGGGCTTTGATAAGATCTTCGTAGTTCTGCTGATCCTTCTCCTTGTTGATCTGATCAATATTCATAATGGAATTGACCATCAGAAACAGATCCACTACAAAGCAAATGGCCAGTCCACCCATCATTGGAATATCTTTCCTCTCAAGATAAATATATACTTCAATTCCAATAAGAAGTATTCCAATAAAAGCCGTACTCAGCAGTACCATTCGATTTTTACAGATCGGACTCGAAGCAGTGCTTTGCTTCTTCTGCTTCTTTTCTTTTTCCTGGTCCATAGACACCTCCGGAAGATTTATTTCTTACATGTTTCTATTTATTTCACTTTACTTTATTTTGTTCTATAAATCAAGCAAATCCCCTTTTTTACTCTTTCAGTTGAAATGAGAAACAACAAATCAGCTTCCATCAAGTCTTCTCCCACTGAGATAAAAAAAGCTCCCGCCCCGCTTTCGCAGTTTGGAAGCTATTGTGGCCTGTCGCCTCTTCAGACCAGCAAGAATGATTGTACCATTCTCTCCATACATTATCAACGAAAAAAATCAGATCCTCCAAAGGAAGATCTGATTCACTCACTGTACGCGAGGCGATTCGAACGCCCGACCCCTCGCTTAGGAGGCGAGTGCTCTATCCAGCTGAGCTACGCATACATCTATCAAAATTTAGGAATAAACTTAGTTATGAACCGTTCCCTGCATCCAGATTCTACCTTTAAATCTTCGGCCGGGAAGAGGCTCTCCATAGAGATCATCCTGATTGATACACAGATCAAACATCAGATCATTACATAGCAGTGTCATAACGTAGATCTTCTGCTTCGTATATGGATTCTCCATCAGATCCACATCCATGATCTCAGCCAAAATCTGGTATTTATCGGTCTCTATTCCGCTTGGCATAAAAGAAGAATTAACGATGGTATACAAATCTTCTTTTTCAACCCGCTTTGTTATTTTAGAGTAAATATCCATATCTGTCAATGTCAATTCTTCAAAAGCATTCTGATCACCGTTTCTTGCTGCCCGAATCAGATCCCAGCGTGTCTTCTTTTCTTTATCGACTTTGACCTTTGTCCTCTTCTTGGCGGGAAGAATCACCATACCCTCCAAACCAAGTGCTGATAACGCAACTCCACCAAAATCTACTTTTTTTCTT
>CAMGZH010000025.1 GCA_946182825.1 uncultured Lachnospiraceae bacterium | reverse complement strand
GAAAGTCACAGGGAAATGCCAGAATGCCAGGATTCCTGTGAAAAAGCAGCAAGAGGAGGAAGCATGGAGCAAGCTGGAGAACAGGAAAGTCACAGGGAAATGCCAGAATGCCAGGATTCCTGTGAAAAAGCAGCAAGAGAAGAGAGCGTGGAGGAGAGTGTAGCAGAGGAAAGTCACAGGGAAAAAGCCAACCTCAAAGATTCCTGTGAAAAAGTTGCAAGAGAAGGGAGAAGACGCGGCCGAGGGAACAAGAGCTGGGAGAAGGCAAATCAGGAAGACGGAGTCGGAGAGAAGATGCCGAGGGAAAGTGGCTGGAAGCAGAGAAAATGTTGAACTGAAAATCTTCGGGAAAAGAGCATTGGACGGTGGAGAAACGTCAGGATACAGCTGTTTTGCGTGTCCGTCGTAGAAAGACAGGGCAAAAAGGATAAGTAAAATCAGCCAGAATAAACAAGGGGAAGGGAAGAACGGATAAGTAATTTTTGCCAGGAAAAGAAATAACGCTATGTAATCAGTAGAATATGCCAGGATAAAATCAGGATGTATAAAGAATGCATAAATACACATTTTATAAAAACAATGCTAGAAAAGGTATTTATACATTGTTGTAATTGACTGCAACTAGCCAAAATGGCACGAGAATTAAATGGATGAAAATAATGCTATATAATTATCCGAGAAACAACATGACGGAGAAAATGCAAAATATATAATTGATGACTGGGAGATATGCAAAAAGGAGTCGAAAAAACAAACAAAAGGAGAGGAAAATGGATTTTTGAAGAGAAATTGGTTTGTTAAAAATTTAAAATAAAACAAAAAAATGCAGGAGATTATGCAAAAATTTATATGATTGACGGAAGAGGTGGCAAAAGACGATATTTTGCCTGTTTTTTGATAAATAAGGAGAAAAGTGTGAGCCAAATCTGGCGCAGACATGGATTTTCCTTGTGGCTTCGTGATATAATACCCCTTGGCAAAAAAAAGAAAAAAACTTAAAGGACAACGATATGAAGCAAGAAACAAAGGAAATGCTGGCTAAGGCCCAGGAAGAGACGAGAGAACTGTTCAAGGACAGAAAGCTGGAGGAAGCAGCGGCCTGTATTGAGAAGGCAATCGAAGAGATGGAGAAGGATCCACCGGTTTCCGAGGATGATGAGTGCGTCTGCTTTGATTTTAAGACGGCGATCGAAGAGGTAATCTACCGTCAGGAAGAAAAGCCGAAGAAGAAGGTTCGATTGGCTGAAGCTCCTGTTTCCAACGCTTATCTGATAAGTGGAAGTATTGCGATGGAGTTGAAGGACTATGCAACTGCACTTAAGCGCCTGGAACAGGCAATGGACTGGAATCCGATCAATCCGGAGATCGCCTTTGAATATGCGGAAGTTGTAAAGCGTATGGGCTCCATTGATCAGTTTATTGAGTTGACAAGACGGATCTTCCCTCATATCTACAGTCCTTCACAGCTGGCGCATGCGTATCGTAATGTTGGATATTACTTTGAAACAAAGGATATGTGGCGAGAGGCAGTTGGCGCCTTTATGTTCAGTCTTGGCTACGAAAGTGTTCCGACCATTCACCAGGAACTTGCAGCGATTGCCAAGGAAAAGGGTGAGGCGGCTGCAGCTCCGGATCTTACCGAGTTTGAGGAGATCTGTAAGGCGCATGATATTCCGTTCGGACCGGATCGTGAGCTTGTGGGTCTTGCTATTTCTCACGGGATGTACTTTATTAAGGAGAAAGATGGCCTGAGAGGAGAGTATTTCCTGCGGGTAGCCCATGGTTTGACCAGAGATCCTAAGCTTGCAGAGCTGCTTCAGGCAATGGAAGAGCAGAAAAAGGCGCAGGAGGAAGCGGAATAGTAGAACAGTTTATCCTGTGTATTCTTACAAAGTGTTTATCTCAGTCGGAGATTGGGACTCTGACTAAGGACTAAGATAAATTAAAAACCCCCGTTTATGTCGAAGGTTGCATCTTGAATCTGTCGGCATAAGCGGGGGTTTTGACTAAAACAGACCGCGGAGCGTTCCCTTAGGATAAGAAAAGGGATCGGACAGCGAGCTGATATTCCTGCATGTTTCGGGCTTTCTTGATTGCTTTTAGCGGTTTTGTCGCATCCGGATAGTTGCAGCCCATGTAAAACCATAATTCCTTCATGCGATGCAGGACGTTATTTGGTTCCTGCATGGTCTCAAGCATTCGGGCAACCAGGGTATCATGGAAAGCTTTCAACTTCTTCGGGTCTTCCGGAGGACAGACAGAAGGAATTTCCGTAGTGTTGTTACGTGCTTCAACATAAGAATTCAGCATGGATGGATGCCAAAGAAGGCCTCTTCCAAGCATAATTCCCTGCAGATCGGGATAGCTCTGACAGATATCCTGCACATCGCGGGGCGAATTTAGATCGCCGTTATAGATCATGGGTGCTGTTAGCGTCTGTTGCCAGGAAGAAACGACTTCCTTGTGTACCGGAACCTTGTAAAAGTCCTTTTGCAGACGGGGATGGAGGATAACTTCGTGGATGGGATATTTGGCCAGAACGGAGAGGACCATAGGGGCCTCTTCCATATCCCGGATCCCGATCCTTGTTTTGACGGACAGTTTTACCGGTTCGAAAAACTGTGTTGAAAGGCCGTAAAACAAACTCTCAAGAAAATTGTCCAAAACTTTCAGATCCCGGAGCATTCCGCTTCCCTTGCCCTTGGCAACGACGGTGCCGGAAGGACAACCCATATTCAGATTGACGGTGTCATAGCCGATCTCCTGGATCATGCGAATATAGGCGAGGGCATCTTCTGTATTATTGGCCAAAATTTGCGGGATCAGTCGCGGAACCCGGTTGTTTTCCGGGAGAAGATCCTCCAGCTCTCTTTTTTTCAGTTTGCGGGTCTGATTGACGGAAATGAACGGTGTGTAGTATTCATCGATTCCGCCGTAAAACTCGTGATAGGTGTTTCTAAAAATAAATCCGGTGATTCCCTCTAACGGGGCAAAGCATGTTTTCATGGGAAAGAGTATAGCATGGCAATTGCGAAAAAGACAACCTGCTGATATAGTTAATAAAGGAAAAAGACAAGATTTGGGAGGATGAAATGGCATCAAGAACATTTGACTTTAGTGATTCGACAGAAGAAACTGCGAAAAAGCCGGCTACCGCCGCCGGAAAGGAAGCTTATGAGTATGAGATCTATCGCCAGGATAGTGAGCAGGCGGATGCAGAGCATCCGATCCTGATCCTTGAGGATGCGGCGAAGACGTTGGTACATCATGTAAGTGGAAGATTTTACCGTTGCGAGGATCGGATGAGTTTTGAATATGGTAGATCCTCGGATCAACTATACGCTGCCATCAAGGGAATCGACGCAAGGTTCCTTCCTCTTCTTTGCTGGCTGGCAGACAATCACACCGATGTCAGGCTGTCCGGACATATAGTTGGTGAAGGATACAACGTATATAAGATCCGGGCAGTGGATGCGGCCGGGCTCAGAAGACTGACTTCGGAGGACGGTTTTTTGCAAAATGTGATCCTTCGCCTCTTGGAATCCAAGCCGGAGGAGGCGAAAGAGGAGGAAGATCCTCTTGAACTTACATCGGCGGCGGAAGATCTAAGAATGTCAGATGTGACAGGAATGGAAAATTTCCTTAAGGTGGCGGGTAAGACACTTCCGGAGAATGTGCAGGAGTGGGCAAAACGCAACCTGATGATGGCCAGATCCAACAGCATCAGTGCAGACGAGAGACGCCATGCTATGCGTTCTCTGGCAATGATGTTGAACATTCACTGGCAGGGAACTTATTTTCCGTCCATTGATCCGGTGAAGGCCAGACAGATACTGGATGAGAATCTGTATGGCATGGACTATGTTAAGCAAAGGATCATCGAGACCATCATCCAGATCAACAGGACCCATACCCTGCCGGCTTACGGTCTTTTACTGTGCGGACCGGCGGGGGTGGGCAAATCCCAGATCGCCTATGCGGTGGCGAAGATCCTGCAGCTGCCCTGGACGGCTTTGGATATGAGTACGATCTCCGATGCGGAAGCGTTGACGGGAAGTCCACGGGTCTATTCCAATGCCAAACCGGGAAGGATCATGGAGGCTTTTTCTGCAGCCGCATCCTCGAATCTTGTTTTCATTATCAATGAGCTTGACAAGGCTGAGGCCGGAAGCAGTGGTATGAGCCCTGCGGATGCTCTTTTGACCCTGCTTGATAACCTTGGATTTACGGATAACTACGTGGAGTGTACCATTCCGACAGCCGGTGTTTATCCCATTGCTACGGCAAACGATAAGGAACGGATCTCCGATCCCTTAATGACCAGATTTGCGGTGATCGATATCCGGGATTATACTCCGGATGAGAAAAAGGTGATTTTCCAGAGGTTTTCTCTGCCAAAGGTTTTGAAAAGAATGCAGTTGTCGGAAGAGGAGTGTATTATAACCGACCTGGGAGCAGAAGAGGTGGTATCCATCTATGCTGATCAGCCGGGTGTCCGTGACCTTGAACAGGCGGCGGAGCATCTGGCGGCGCATGCTCTGTACCGGATCGAAACGGAAGGTATCGCTTCCGTAACATATCATGAGAAGGATGTCAGAGAACTTTTACAGCGATAAAAGCGATAAAACAGGGGCTACCCTACGAAGTGTTTCGTGGGGTAGCCCCTGTTCTGGATAGAGCATTGAACCGCAGGATCAAAGCTTATCGGACAGCTGCCTTGCAACATAGGAAAGGCATCCGTCTTCGAAGGGGTTGGCCAGTCCGGATCGCTTCATAAGACCGTCAAAGAAGTCTGAGGCGGACAGACGGCAAAGCTTCAGATAGCTGTCCCAGGCACCCTTGTAATCCTTGTCCATCCATACCTTGTACTGGAGAGCGTTGGTCTGGGCGATACAGTAGTCAATATAGTACAGAGGACAGTCATAGATATGGTGCTGTTTCTGCCAGAATCCGCCGGAGGCAAGATAATCGTTGCCGGTGTAATCCAGATGTGGCTTGTACTGGCGCTCCAGATCCCTCCAAACGCTGCGGCGGTCGGCGGGGGAAAGGGAAGGGTTGCTGTAACAGATGTCCTGGAATTCATCCACCATGGTGCCGTAAGGGATGAACAGACAGGAATCTAAAAAGTGCATGGTCACATAGTCCTTGGCACGGTTTCCGAAGATCAGCTCCATCCAGGGTTCGGTGAAAAATTCCATGCTCATGGAGTGGGTCTCTGCTGTTTCCATGGTGATGTCAGCGTGCTCAAGGATGGGGTCTTCTGCGGCAAGAAATCCCTGGAAGGCGTGACCGCATTCGTGGGTGATCACGTCAGCATCGCCGCTGGTTCCGTTGAAATTGGCAAAAATAAACGGTGCCTTGTGATCCGGGATGTAGGTCATATATCCGCCGGTCTTCTTGGTCTTTCTGCCAAGGACATCGAAAAGCTGGTTTTCACACATAAAGTCCATGAATTTGGCAGTTTCCGGTGAAAGCTGCCGGTACATTTCCTGACCGGCGGCAAGAATGTCGGCAGGTCCCTTGACAGGAGCCGGGTTACCATCTCTGAAGTAGACACCTTCATCGATGTAGCTAAGGGATGACAGGCCAAGGCGTTCCCGTCGCTTTTCGTGGAGCTTTTCGGCAAAAGGAACCCAGTCCTTTTTGACCTGTTTACGGAACTGTTCGATATCGCTTCGTCCGTAGCAGTTTCGTTGCATTCTTGCATAGCCCAGAGGCAGATAGTTTTCGTGGCCCATCAGAATGCCCTGCTGTGTTCGGGTTTTAACGAGTTTGTCATAATAATCATCAAAGGCGTCCTGATTCTGTGCGAAAAAGGCGGTGTATTTCTCCCAGGCCTCCTTGCGGACAGAACGGTCCTTGTGGTGAAGATAGGGGGTCATAAGAGAGAGGTTTAAGACCTGCCCGTTCCAGGGGATCTGTGCTGTGGCCAGGAGCTTGTTATAACCATCCTCCAGCTTTCGCTCCTCCTGCATCAGGGGAATCAGCTTCTCGTGAACCGACTGCTGGGCAAGGCGGATGTTTTCAAAGGCAACCGGTCCGATGATCTGTTCCAGTTCCTTTCGGTAGTCAGAATGCAGAAGTTGTTCCCTGTAGGCTACGCAGAGATTGGTATAGGCAGGGGTATGTTCGTCGTTGTATTCCTGTTCTTTTGCGTAGAATTCATCTGTCATATCAATGTCATGACGGATCATGGCGATCTCAAGCATAGTCTGCACATGGTTTGTCAGTTGGTAGAAACGTTTGTGCACTTCAAATTGGGCAGAGCTGCTGGTTGCCTTCTGAAAATCTGCGATCAGGTCTTTGATGTCCTGCAGAACCCGGTCAAAATCAATGCGTTCATAGGGCATATCACTAAATTTCATATGTTAAGTCCTCCTTTGTTAGTTATATCTAATGGTTACTCTAGCATATTCGTTGTTTCAAGAAAAGTGAGAATGCGCTATAATAAAAAGTACGGCTTAGATTAAGAAATGAAACATTAGGAGTAAAGTATGTTGACTCGTAAGGAAGTAGCCAAGGATCTGATTCTTTTGGCTGAACTTAAGAAAAAGGCAGATGACAGATCCTCAGAACACAGAAGACTGATCCTTTCCATGCAGAAGAAGGATCAGCTTCTTAAGACCCTCTACGGAAAACGCTATATGGCCCGGCTTCTTCGTATGGAACTGGGGGAGACCTATCCTCAGACCTGTGTGATCTGTGGACGTATTACACCATCGGATCAGACGGTCTGTCCGATCTGTCTGAACAAGCTTCAGGAAGACCCGAAGGAATTTGCCAAAGAACTGGTTCCTCTGGATGAAGAAAATCCATTTCTGGCAGGGCCGATGGAGATTGATCTTGAGGACTTCGATGAAAAGCCAAAGCCTCAGGTAGTTATTACCATTGGCTCCGGGGACGAGGTTTCCAAGGCAGTTGAGAAGACGAAAGTCATCGGGAAAAAGCTTAAGAATAATTTTGGTCATGCTGCGAACAATCTGAATCATAAATTGCAGGGGATTCCGGCGGGAGAAGAGACCGACGAGGCGCTGAAGGGAAATTATATCGATATTATCCGGATGCTTCCGAAAAGTCTCTGGTTCCTGCGTTTCTTTTTTGTATTCCTTTCCATGTTTGTTATGAGTGCAGGATGGCATGTGATCACACTTTCTCCGGGGGCGGAGATGGTGTCTATGCTGGTGGCTTCTGTTCTGATGGTCGTGCCGGCAACCTATTTTTTCTATGAACTGGCTTTGGCAAAGGGAGCCAGGTTCCAGCGGATGGAGGTCTTTCTTCTCTTTCTTCTGGGATGGGGAGTTTCGCTGGTCCTGTCCGGGGCCTTTCACCTGATCTTTACCGGAGTTCCGGAGAACCGGACCCTGGCTGGAATGATGGAAGAACTGTTTCTGATGATTGCCACCCTGCTTTTGCTTCGTCAAAGACAGCATGATACTGGGAAATGGGTCAACATGTTCGAGGGTATGTTGATCGGTGCCGCCATCGGAGCGGGTTTTTCCGTTTTTGAACTGATGAACACCGGTGCGGTCCTGATGGAGACCTACCGGGGGAGCCGTCTGGATAGTGCAAAGGCAATTCTGATCATGCTTGCTGCGTCGGTCTTAAGCATTGGAAGTCACGTGGCATGGAATGCTGTTTTAGGAGGAGCCATTGCCCACCTGGGCAGAGATCAGGGCAGTAAATGGGCCTGGGATCAGCATGCGGACGGAATCATTTACGTGTTCTATCCCTTCCTGATGCATATCTGGTGGGTGATCCCCATCCTGAATTTTGGAATTGCCGGCCTTGAGGTCAAGCAGCTGGTTCTGATGATCGTATCCCTTGCGATTGTGAATCTTATGATTCATAAGGCGAACTACGAGCATAAAAAACAGCAGAAAAAGTAAAAATGATGTATAATGGCATCAAAGGAAAAAGAAAAGAAGAAAGAAGGCACTGATTGTATGTATAAGGAGACCGCTAAGTTTATTTCTTACGGTAACATCCCGAAGGACAGTATTCTGAACCGGATGGGAGAGATTTTTCGAAAGTTCGATACGGAGAATTATTCCAAGGCAGAGCTGACAGCAGAGGTATATCATGAGATCCACCGGCTGCTTGCCCTGGCCACCGATTACGGATTCGACGGTAATCTATGGCAGAACTATCTGACCTTTTTGCTGATCACGGATGAGAACCCCTTTTCCATTACCTGTGAGAAGGTAGGGGCTAATGATGGAAGCGTGAATGCTTTCGCGAAGAACGATTTCCGGGCGGCAATGAATCTCTTCCACTATGATTTTTCGAAGATCGAGAAGGCGCTTGGAACCGATGTATTTTCTGTTATCACGAATTACAAGGCGGTGGTTAAGAAGGAACTGATGTACAACCGCAGTGTTTCCGAGAAGGTAAGAGACCTTAGCAGCAAGCTGGCAGAGGCGAAGGATGAGGATGCATTCTTTGAGCATGTGACAGCATTCTACAAGGATTATGGAGTGGGAATGTTTGGTCTGAATAAGGCCTTCCGTATCTCCGATACAGATGATAAGGTCGTTTTTCATCCCATCAATAATATGGAGGTGGTGAAGCTTTCCGACATCGTCGGATACGAGTACCAGAAGGAGAAGCTGGTTGAGAATACCGAGGCCTTTGTAGAGGGCAAGAAGGCAAACAACTGTCTGCTGTACGGGGATTCCGGTACAGGTAAGTCTACAAGTATCAAGGCCATCGTCAATGAATACTATGACCGTGGTCTTCGTATGATTGAGGTCTATAAGCATCAGTTTAAGGATATCAGCACGATCATTGCAATGATCAAGAACCGGAATTACAAATTCATCATCTACATGGATGATCTGTCTTTTGAGGAGTTTGAGATCGAGTACAAGTTCCTGAAGGCTGTCATTGAGGGTGGTGTCGAGACCAAGCCGGATAATGTTCTGATCTACGCTACAAGTAACCGGCGCCATTTGATCAAGGAGAACTGGTCAGATCGTGATGATATGGAAAACGGAGGTGGGATCCACAGAAGTGATACGGTGGAGGAGAAGTTGTCTCTGGTGAACCGTTTTGGTTGTCAGATCAATTATTCCAAGCCGAATCAGAATGAATATTTTAATATCGTGTTGGAGTTGGCTCATAAGAACCATATTCAGATGTCAGATGATGAGATCTGCAGTGAAGCAAACAAATGGGAGCTTTCACATAACGGTAGATCCGGTCGAAGTGCTCAGCAGCTGATCAACCATCTGATGCAGGCATAGGAAGGCTAAGTAGAAGTTCCTACTTCCTTGCACAGGGTTTTTATGTTATGATGATGGAACGAGGAAAGGACGTCTGACTCATGAAATCAGTTACAAGGATATGCCCGGGCTGTGGACGACCATTTACCATGGCGCAGCCTGATTATGATAAGAGGCTGAATTTGGCCATTGATATGCCGTTATTCTGTTCCACGAAGTGTGCATTTCACGGATGGGACCGTAAGGCCGTCTGGTATGGCGCATATCGACGTGCGATGGATAAGAAATCTTGATGTTTTCGTATGATTGTGGGGGGACTCTCGTAGGAGGTCTCCCTTTATTTTTACCAGTAGTAGGAGTTTATGGTGCACAATAACAGATCTATATTTATTGATTTCGAGATGCAGCCGGTAGACCGGAGTGCGCATCCCGTGGCCTGGGGCAAGGCAAGGCACGAGATCCTGGAGATCGGTGCTGTTATGCTGGACCAGGATGGTAAGGAGGTTGATTCCTTTCAATGCTATGTTAAGCCTGAATATTCAACGAAGATTCAGGAGACCGTTGAGGCGATGACAGGAATTACTGCAGAGACAGTGGCAGATGCCGAGCATTTTGCTCCGGCTTTTACCAGATTTTTAGATTGGTGTAATTCGCCGGGGCTACCCTATACGGTGTATGCCTGGAGCGGAGCGGATCGTGGACAGTTGATCCACGAGTTGAATCTTAAGGAATGGCCCAGAGACGAGAGGACATCTTACCTCTTATCTCACTGGAAGGATTTCCAGAAACTTTTCACCAGGAAGATAGGGAGAACGAAGGCAGTGTCTTTGGAGAAGGCAGTAACGGCATGTGGCCTGGTCTTTGACGGGCAGATGCATGATGCGCTCTGGGACGCGCGGAATACCGCACATATTTACCGTTTGACTTTGACGGAGCAGTTCGATAAGATGATTCCTACCATCCAGAAGGATCTGGGAACGCAGGAACATTTTGGCGCCTCGTTGGGAGATATGGTGGATCTATCGGGATTTACGCTGCCGAAAGACTAAGCGCTTGTAAATGCGCATAATTTATATTAACAAATTGTTAGTATAAATTATGCGCATTTGTACTATATTAAGAAAACAGAAAAGAGGTATATATGATCAGAGAAAGTGTGCGTAAACCTTATACTGTGCTTGTCGGTGTACTGATGATCATCGTATTGGGTATTGTGTCTTTTACAAAGATGAAGACAGACTTAATCCCTTCCATAAATATCCCTTATGTTACGATTGTAACGACGTATCCGGGAGCAGCACCGGAGCGAGTGAAAACGGATGTTACGGAGGTGATCGAGAACAACCTGGGTACCATGTCGGGGGTGGATACCATGACATCTCAGTCCGGAGAGAATTTCAGTCTGGTACTTTTGAAATTCACTGATGATATGGATATGGAGCAGGCTGCCTCCAAGGTAACAAGGCTTGTGGAGCAGATCGAGCTTCCGGAGGCTGCCGGGAAACCCATGGTAATGGAACTTTCCACGGATATGATGGCCACCATGTATGTGGGTGTTACGAAGGAGGGAACGGATATTTATGATCTGACCACCTTCACAGAGAATAAGATCATTCCGGAGTTAAAACGCCAGGATGGCGTTGCATCCGTATCGGAGACCGGTGGTATCACAAAGTCGGTGGAAGTGCGGCTCTCACAGGATAAGATCGATGAGATCAACAATGATATCCTGGGCCAGGTCAACCGGTCTTTGTCCGAGGCCAAACAGAAGCTGGATGAGTCAAAAAGGCAGCTGGCTTCCGGAAAGAAAAAGATCGAAAGCGGTCAAAGGTCCCTACAGGAGCAGAAGAGCAAACAGTCCAATGAACTGGCAAAGTACACAAAACAGCTTAATGAGGCCCTTGCAACCAAGGCGGCTTATCAGTCTCAGGTTGCATCTCTTAAGGCGCAGATCGCCGGTTTAAAGGCAGAAAAGAACCAGTATAAAAGTTCCTATGACAAATTGAATCAGGCAATCGAAGGTATCTATGCAGCCGCAGGTTCGCCTGCATATCTTCCTGCAAATATTGAGGAGGCTGCAACAGATGAGAAAAAACTTGCGGCTTTAAAGCAGGCCCTTGGTGCAGCCGGACAGAAGGATACAGCGGATGCGCTGACCCAGAAAACTTTGTCGACACTGGTATACGGGGTCAACACCCGAACACCTCAAATCGATGGAGAACTGAATAATCTGAATACAAAGCTTGCAACAGCAAAGGCAGCCTATAAACAGGTGTCGGATGCCGTGAAGCAGGCTGAGAGCCAGTATGAGAAGGTAGAAAGCGGTAAGATCACGGCAGCGGCTGCTTTCGGTTCTTCTTCTGCCCAGCTTTCCGCTGCCAAAGACAAGCTGACGGATGGAGAAGAAAAGCTCAAGGAAGCGGAGAAGACCTACCGGGATTCTGCAAAGGCGGCCAGAGAGAACGCCAATCTGGATGCTCTTTTATCCACGGAGACGTTGTCCAAGCTTCTGTCTGCTCAGAACTTTGATATGCCGGCCGGTTATATCAGTGATGATAACACGCAGTACCTGTTGAAGGTGGGGGATGAGCTTTCTGATATCAAGGAATTAAAAAACCTTGTGCTGACAAAGATAAAAGGTGTTGGAGATATTAAGCTTTCCGATGTTGCGGACATTACCATGATCGATGATTCCGAAACGAACTATGCAAGGATCAACGGCAAGCCTGCCCAGATCCTTTCGGTTTCCAAGGCCTCTACCGCATATACTTCGGATGTTTCCAACAACACAGCAGGGGCGATCAAGAAACTGGAGAAAAAGTATAAGGGACTTCATTTTATGTCGCTGATGGATCAGGGTGATTACATTGATGTCATCGTTGAAGCCGTTATGCAGAACCTGATCTGGGGAGCGATCCTGGCAGTGGTTGTTCTGTTGCTTTTCCTGTGGGATTTCAGACCAACCATCATTGTGGGTATTTCCATCCCGCTGTCGGTACTGTTCGCCATTGTGCTGATGTACTTTAAGGGAATTACGTTAAATGCCATCTCTCTGTCAGGCCTGTCTCTTGGTATTGGTATGCTGGTGGATAATTCCATCGTATCCATTGAGAATATTTATCGCCTGCGAAGCAAGGGTATGCCGGCGGCGAAGGCGGCGGTTCAGGGTGCAAAGCAGATTTCCGGAGCCATCGGGGCATCGACCCTTACCACCATCTGCGTTTTCCTTCCGCTACTCTTTACAGAAGGACTGACAAGGCAGCTTTTGGGGGATATGAGCCTTACCATCAGCTTCTCGCTGATTGCAAGCCTTGTGGTGGCCCTTACGGTTGTACCTGCCATGTCCTCGTCTATGCTTAAGAATTCCGCAGGGCGGGAGCATCCGATTTTTGACCGGGTGCAGGAATTTTATGGCAGGGTGTTACAGTTCTGTCTGAAGGTAAAGGTAGTACCGCTGCTTCTTGCCGTTGTTTTATTGATCTTTTCCGGAGCCATGGTGCTTCGCATGGGCATTGTTATCATGCCGGAAATGGCATCCAACCAGCTGTCTGCGACTTTGACGCTTCCGGATAATACAGAGGATACCCAGCGTGCAAAGACAACGGATCAGATCATAAAAGAGGTTTCGGGCATTAAGGGTGTTAAGGAGACCGGTGCCATGTCCTCCGGTGGACAGGCTTCGGTTATGGGTATGTCCATGGGTAAGAAATCCCTTCAGAATATGCAGCTTTTTATTATGCTGGAGGAGGACTACACCCATGATAATAAGCGAATCGCAAAGCAGGTCGAGGATATTTTAAGCAAAAAGGAGCTGAAGACATACAAAGTGTCTTCCTCCAATATGGATATGTCAGCCATGTATGGAAGCGGACTGTCAGTTAAGATCAAGGGCGAGGACACAGATCAGCTCTTATCCGTCAGCAAAAAGGTTATGAAGCTGGTGGAAGAGAATGGCGCTTTTGAAAATATCAGTAACGGACAGGAAGAGGGCGCGGCTGAGATCCGTCTGACCATCAACAAGAACAAGGCGGCCAGAAAGGGTCTTACCGTTGCGCAGATCTATCAGCAGTTGGCAGAAAAGCTTACAACCAGCAAGGATTCCACCACGCTCCATACCAAAGATGGAGATTATGAGGTGTCCATTGTGGATGAGACGGATACTGTTTCCTACGATCAGTTGATGAAGACAAAGATCACCGCAAGTGTTACAGATGCCGACGGTACCAAGAAAGAGAAGGTTTACCGGCTTTCTGATTTTGCAAAGAAGAGCAGTGGACAGTCACTTGCTACCATTGCCCGTGAGAACCAGGTCAATTATATTACAGTATCGGCCGATGCAAAGGAGGGAGAGAATACAACGGTAGCCAGCAGAGGTCTGGAGAAAAAGATCCGCAACATGACCCTTCCGGATGGAATCTCGGTTGAGATTGGCGGAGAGGCTGACAGCACCAACGAGATCGTTAAGAATATGCTTCTGATGATTATTCTTGGTTTTATCTTCATCTACCTGGTCATGGTTGCACAGTTCCAAAGCCTTCTGTCACCGTTTATTGTTATCTTTACGGTTCCGTTGGCGTTTACCGGTGGTCTGCTTTCCCTTCTTTTTACAGGGGAGCAGCTGTCGATCCTGTCCATGATGGGATTTGTTATTCTGATGGGTGTTATCGTTAATAACGGTATCGTCTATGTGGACTATGTCAACCAGCTTAGACTCTCCGGAATGGACCGTCACGAGGCTTTAGTAGTGGCAGGTAAGACTAGAATGCGTCCAATTCTTATGACTGCCCTGACCACCATTATGGCCATGCTCACCACCATCTTCAGTGACAGCATGGGCTCGGATATGGGACGTGGCATGTCCATTGTCGTAGTGGGCGGTCTGATTTATGCCACCCTTATGACACTTTTGGTGGTGCCGGTGCTTTACGATCTGATGTTCAAGCGGGAAGTTCATTTCGTGGATGTGGATTCGGATCTGGAATAGAAAATCGTTGAAAAGGGGCTGCCCCGGGTCGTGTTGACCTGGGGCAGCCCCCTTGCCATGGGCAGGTATCATGTCTTATGTCTGTCAGCCTGTGGTAACATCAGTAATCAGCCAGGATCCATTGACTTTTTCTACACAGAAATATTCTGAAGTAGTGGTCAAGCCGTTTTTTACACCGGGTCCGGGCCATAAGCTGGAGGCCTTTGTTGTTTTAGAAGTGTCGCTTTAGGCATTGATTTTACTGTCTTAGAATATATCTTCTGAATATCCGGGGTGAGGTAGGTGTTTAGTTTTTGATAATCTTTTTCGGCATAGGCTCCGAAAAACTTTTCAAGTACGGTATATTTTTTCTGTAAATTCCCATAAGGTATCTGGGGGGACGGATCCTATTAAGTGAAGGAGTGATACTTTATATGGAGAGATAGATTAAGTACCTAAATTGATAGAAAAAGAAAAGCGGTTATGATATAAAAAAGAAAAAAGGTAGTTTTAGAATGAAAGGGGTTATTAAGTGAAAAAGTGGACAAGATTTAAGTACCAGCCAAATTTACCATTGAAGAAGGATGGAAGCAGAGTAACAGCATCTGTAGAACATATAGCATTGTCAAGACAGGTGGCAAGAGAAGGAATGGTACTGCTGAAGAATGAGAAGGATCTTCTTCCGTTGAAGGGATATCACCGGATCGCGCTGTTAGGAAAGGGTAGCTACGACTATGTAAAAGGCGGCGGCGGAAGCGGAGATGTGACCTGTGCCTATGTGAAGGGGCTGTATGAGGGCTTTTCTGAGAAAGAGGAGATTGATATCTTCCAGCCGGCAGCAGATTTCTATAAGAAGTACGTCAAGCACTGTTATGCAAAGGGAGAAGAGCCGGGAATGCTGGCTGAGACCCAGCTGCCACAGGAACTGTTGCAGGAGGCGGCAGCCTATGCGGATGTAGCCGTTTATACCATCAGCCGTTTTTCTGGAGAGAGCTGGGATCGATCCGATGTAGAAAGCCCTAAGGAAGAGGGCTTCCCAAAGTTCCCAAGGGAGCTTGAGGAGAAGATGTACTGGATGGCAGAATCCCTTCCTACGAAGGCAGCCAGGGTATTCCCTAAGGGAGATTTTTACCTGACAGAAGAGGAAGAGAAGGCCCTTTTAGCCATAGAGGAAGTCTTTGATCATGTGATCGTTGTCCTGAATGTGGGAGGGATGATGGCCACCGGCTTTATAAAGGACGATGAGAGGATAGAGGCAGCACTGCTTATGTGGCAGCCCGGAATGGAGGGAGGTTCTGCAGCGGCGGATCTTATTACCGGAGAGGCTACACCCTGCGGTCATCTGCCGGATACCTTTGCAAGGACCATCGAAGATTATCCATCCACAGAGAATTTCTTTGAGGATCATGAATACGTAGAGTATACGGATGATATCTATGTGGGATATCGATATTTTGAGACCATACCGGATGCGGATCAGAGGATCGTATATCCCTTCGGTTATGGACTCTCCTATACCCGTTTTGAGCAACAACTGGAAGGCATCGCCTATGACATGGATTTTCAGAATATGGAGGTTCAGGTCAAGGTGGCGAATACGGGCAAGTATCCGGGAAAAGATCTGGTGCTGCTTAGAGTGGAGCCCCCGAAGAAGGGTAAGCTGGATAAGCCTGCCCATACCCTGGTAGCCTTCCAGAAGACAAGGCTTTTAGAGCCGGGAGAAAGCCAGATCCTGACCCTCTATCCAAACCGTAAGTCCATGGCATCCTATGATGACGAGGGAAGGATTCAAAAGGGGGCCTGGGTCCTTGAAAAGGGCGAGTACCATATGTATATCGGAGATGTGAATCCCATCAACGACTGGACGGATGATCTTCTGGTACTGGGAGAGGACGTCATCGTGGAACAACTGCAGTCTCACCTGGCACCCTCAAAGCTTACCCGGAGAATGAACAGCGATGGCAGGATGGAGCCATTTACCTGTGAAGAGCCAAAGGAGCAGCCGAAGAATGTGTTAGAGCCTATGCCGGATGGAATGACAGAGGGGGTACTTCCCCAGGTAAAGCCTATGCCATCACGCCATTTCTGGGATAATGAGCTGGAGAAGATCCATGATTTTTCCGAGGTGGCAGAGGGGAAGATCTCTTTAGAGACTTTTATGGAACAGCTGTCCATAGAGGATCAGATCTCTCTTCTGGGAGGGCAGCCTAATACCGGGGTGGCCAATACCTTTGGTATCGGCAATCTCCCCTTGTATGGGGTACCCAATACCATGACAGCTGACGGACCGGCAGGGGTCAGGATCGCACCGGAGTGTGGCATCAATACCACGGATTTCCCCTGTGCGACCCTTGTAGCAGCTACCTTTGATACGGATCTTTCCTACGCTGTGGGACGGGCCGGGGGAGAGGAGTTATTAGAGAATAACCTGGCTATGTGGCTGACACCGGCGGTGAATATCCACAGGAATCCCATGTGTGGACGTAACTTTGAGTATTATTCCGAGGATCCGCTTTTAGCCGGTAAGATGGCGGCCGGAATGGTACGGGGAATCCAGAGTAACGGGGTATCCTGTTCGGTGAAACATTTTGCTGTTAACAACAAGGAGACCAATCGTAAGCACAGTGACTCTCGTGTTTCCGAGCGTGCCCTTCGTGAGATCTATCTGCGTGTATTTGAGATCATTGTAAAAGAGGCGGATCCCTGGGCGATCATGAGCTCCTATAACATTCTGAACGGAACGGCAGCAGCAGCCAATAAAGAGCTGTTAACGGACGTTCTGCGGGGCGAATGGGGCTTTCAGGGCATTGTTACCACCGACTGGTGGAACCGGAGCGAGCATTATCAGGAGATTCTGGCAGGATCAGATGTGAAAATGGGTTGCGGATACCCGCAGAGGGTGCAAGAAGCTCTTGAAGCGGGAGCAATTTCAGAGGATGATATCCATACCTGCGCAAGACGGGTTCTGGAATATATTCTTAAATTAAGATAAAAAACGTATATCACTGTTGACTTTAGTAAGTTGCAGTGATATATTTTTGCACATAATACATAGTAAACCGATAGGAATTAAGATGTAATAATGAAAACCTTTGCAGGAGATTACGCTATGGAGTTTAACACGAAGCTTTTACATGGAAGATCCGTAACCGGATATGCAGACAATTCCATATTGCCCCAGATTGCGCAGGTGACGGCCTTCGCTTATGAAAGTGCCCAGGCACAGGAGAAGGTCTTTGCCCATCAGGCCAATGGGTTTGCATATACCAGGATCGGGAATCCAACCATTGCAGCCTTTGAACAGCGAATGGCAGAGCTGGAGGGAGGCATGAGTGCCATTGCCTGTTCTTCCGGTATGGCGGCGATCTCCATGGGACTTTTGAATTTTCTTTCTGCCGGAGATGAGATCATTGCAGCCAGTGGTCTGTATGGAGGAACCATCGATCTGTTCTCGGATCTTGAAAAGCTTGGTATCCATGTCAATTATGTAGAAAAGCTTATACCAGAAGAGATACATAAATATACCAACAAACATACTAAGGTTATATATGGCGAATTTATTAGTAATCCGGGGCTGAGCGTTTTAGATATCCCTTCTCTGGCAGAATATGCACATTCCATCGGTGTTCCACTGGTCATTGATGCTACAACGGTGACACCCTATGTTGCAAATCCTATCAGCCTTGGGGCGGACATTGTGATCCATTCCACTTCCAAGTATGTGAATGGCAGCGGGAATTCCATCAGCGGTGTGATCGTTGACAGCGGTAAATTTCCGTGGGACTTCGATAAATACCCGGCGCTGTCGGATTTTCGAAAGTATGGGAAACTGTGCTACTCCATCCGTCTTCGTACCGATCTGTGGGAAAACTTTGGAGGGTGTTTATCTCCCATGAATGCCTACCTGAATGTTCTGGGGCTTGAGACCTTAGGACTTCGTATGGAACGGATCAACCGGAATGCCAAGGAACTTGCTGCGGCTCTGGCAGAGCTTGAAGGTGTAACGGTGCGGCATCCTTCTCTGCCGACGCATGAGAATGCAGACCTTGTACAAGAGGAATTAAAAGGATATGGCGGAGGGATCCTTACCCTTCGGGTAGGATCAAAAGAGAATGCTTTTTCCGTTATCAACAGCTTAAAGCTGGCAACCATTGCAAGCAATATCGGAGATATCCGAACCCTTGTATTGCACCCCGCATCCACCATCTTTTCCAAGAATGGGAAGGAAGCAAGAGAGAAGGCCGGCGTGTTTGATGACACCATCCGTGTCAGTGTCGGAATTGAGGATGCAAAGGATCTGATCGAAGATTTTACACAGGCAATCGAAGCTGTAGTGAATAAAAAATAAATAAAAAGTATTGAGAAGCAGTTGGAAAGAGAGTAACAGGAGGAAAAAATGGCAGTAGATTATTCAGCATTAAAAGCCGGTGGATTTATGAGACAGAAGCAGAAGGACAACTTTTCGCTTCGTCTTCGTACGGTGGGAGGAACCGTAACAGCTGAGCAGCTGCGCACCGTACAGGCTGTGGCAGATGAGTTTGGAGAAGGTTATATTCATCTGACATCCCGTCAGGGTATCGAGATTCCCTTTATCAAACTGGCAGATATCGAGGTTGTTAAGAAAAGACTGGCCGAAGGCGGTGTAGAGACCGGTGTCTGTGGTCCCCGTGTCCGTACGGTGACAGCCTGTCAGGGCGGCCGGTGTTGCCCTTCCGGTTGTATCGATGCGCTGGATCTGGCAGAGAAGCTGGATGCCCGTTATTTTGGCCGAGAGTTGAATCATAAGTTTAAGTTCGGTGTTACCGGCTGTCAGAACAACTGCCTGAAGGCAGAAGAGAATGACTTTGGTGTGAAGGGCGGTGTACAGGTAGCATGGAAGGAAGATGCCTGCATTGCCTGTGGTGTCTGTGTCAAGGCTTGCCGGAGAGAGGCCATCACCCTTACAGATGGCAGGATTACGGTAGATGAGCAGAAGTGTAACAACTGTGGCCGTTGTAACCGAAGCTGTCCGACGGATGCCTGGGATGTGACACCGGGATATCTTGTATCCTTTGGTGGAACCTTTGGAAATAGTTTAAAGTTTGGAGAAGAGCTGCTTCCGTTTATTACAGATGAGGACACCCTTCTTCGTGTTGCAGACGCAACCATCGATTTTTTCGCAGAAAACGGTCTTCCAAGTGAACGTTTCTTTAAGACACTGGAGCGAGTTGGAATTGACAAGTTCAAGGTAGTAGTAACAAAAGCATACAATGGGGAGGATTAAACATGGCAGATTATCAGATTACAGACAGAGTAGATATTACAGACGTTGTTTGCCCGGTTACCTTTGTAAAGGCCAAGGTAGCGTTGGAAGAGCTGGATGAGGGCGATATTCTTTCCGTTCATATGAACGATGGTGAGCCAGTGCAGAATGTTCCGCGCTCCATTAAGGAGGAAGGCCATCAGATCCTGAAACTTGAGGACAATGGGGATGGAACCTACGATCTGATCGTTCGAAAGGTGGGAGAGTAATGGCAGAGAGAATAACGGAGGAGAATGTCACATCGTTTCTTCAGACAAAGGATCTGACGGCGGTTGATTTTTACAGAGACGGTTGTGTTCCGTGTAAAAGAATGGCGCCGGTGCTCTTTCGTGTAGAAGAGGAGGAGAAGGACCGAATCGCTTTTGGAAAAGCGAACATTGATGCGGATCCGCAGCTTGCAGAGCGTTACGGGGTCATGGCTGCCCCAACCCTGATCTTTTTTCACAAAGGGGAAGAGGCTGCAAGGTTTCGGGGCGTTGTAAAAGAAGATGAAATCAGAGTAGCAATTGAAAAGTTAAAAAACATATAATATACAAGGAAAAGGAGAAAGATTATGACATTAACCGTAGCAGGAAAGAAGAAGGACTATGCAGAGGGGACAACCATAGAGCAGCTGATCGATATTGAGAAAGTGGATAATCCCTTGTATGTTACCGTGACCGTTAACGACGATTTTGCAGAGAGAGACAGTTTTGCAAGCAGAGCGTTACAGGACGGGGATGTGGTAGAGTTCCTGTATTTCATGGGTGGAGGACAGTAGAATGGCATTTACAAATGAACAGCTGGAGCGCTATTCCAGACATATTATCTTAAATGAGATCGGTGTAAAGGGGCAGAAAAAGCTGTTAAACGGTTCTGTCCTGATCATCGGTGCCGGGGGACTGGGTTCACCGGCAGCCCTTTATCTTGCGGCGGCAGGAGTGGGGCATATCGGTATTGCGGATGCGGATGTGGTGGATCTAAGTAACCTTCAAAGACAGGTGATCCATGGAACGGCGGATCTGAACAAGCCAAAGGTAGAGTCTGCCAGGGAGTCTATGGAGGCCATTAATCCGGATGTTAAAGTTACGACCTATCATGATTTTATTGCTTCGGACAACATTATGGATATCATTAAGGATTATGATTTCATTCTGGATGGTACCGATAATTTCCCGGCAAAGTTTCTGATCAACGATGCCTGTGTTATGGCGAAAAAGCCTTTCTGTCATGCAGGGATCCTTCGTTTCGGCGGACAGCTGATGACATATGTTCCGGATGCCAATGTGCCTTGCTACCGCTGTGTATTTAAGAATCCGCCTCCAAAGGATGCGGTTCCGACCTGTAAGCAGGCCGGTGTGATCGGCGCTATGGCCGGTATTATCGGATGTCTTCAGGCGATGGAGGCAATCAAGTACCTGACGGGAGCGGGAGAGCTTTTGACCGGTACGCTCCTTACTTATGACGGATTAAAGAACGAGTTCCGCAGAGTAAAACTGCCAAAGGATGACCATTGTGCAGTCTGTGGTGAAGAGCCGACCATCACGGAGCTGATCGATTACGAGCAGGCCGAGTGTAGTGGAATTTCCAGTGATGATTACAAATAAAGGGAGAAGTTTATGTCCTACATCATAACGATTCGGGAAGAGGATTATCAGAAGATCTATGATCATGCAAAGAAAAACTTTCCGGAAGAAGCCTGTGGTCTCATTGCAGGTGTCATCCGGGAAGAGGAGGACGCCTATGATCAGGACGGCACGGGGATCCATCCGGTCAAGCATATTGAGAAGGTCTATCTGTTAGAGAATGTGGATCACAGCCGGGAGCATTTTACGCTGGATCCAAAGGAACAGCTTGCAGCGGTCAAGGATATGAGAGCCAATGGACTGGTTCCTTTGGGCAACTGGCATTCCCATCCGGCTTCTCCTTCCAGACCTTCGGCGGAAGACAAGCGACTGGCGTACGACGAGAACGCCAGTTATCTGATCCTTTCGTTGCAGAACGAACACCATCCGGTGCTGCAGTCTTTTCATGTGGAAGGGCAGGAGCATGTCATTGTAGAGGAACTGATCGTTACGCAGTCATAGCAGACAGAACATACAGGACGCAGGAAACCTAAGCTTTCCTGCGTCCTTTTTCTATGTAATTTTTGGGGCCGGTGCTATAATGAAAGTGAAAAAATATATGAGAAGCAGGGGGATTGAAATGAAACATCTGACAAAGAAACAACTGTTATTGCCGCTTTGCGTGTTTGTCCTGGGGATTTCCATATCTGCCTTTCTTATTTATGAGAACTATTCCTATCAGCTCAAGACGATCCGTCACGACGCCTATGCGGAGTGTCAGGCCAAGGTGGGACGACTGGAGAATGAGATGAATTCCTATCTTCAGGCGACGGACGCCCTTGAACTGGTGGTGGAGGATCAAAAAGGGGTTCCGAGGGACTTTCATACCATCAGTGAACGACTGGTGGAGGAGAATCCAGCCATCCGGTCCATTCAGCTTGCACCGGACGGGGTGATCTCCTATGTCTATCCCATCAAAGGCAACGTAAGCGCAATGGTGGATCTGTTCAAGGATGAAGACAACAAGAAGATCGCGGAGTATACCCGAGATACCGGAGAGACCACCTTTCAGGGACCCTATACTTCTGCAACGGTGGAGAATGGGATTGCGATCCGCAATCCGATCTACCTGGATGAGAAGGGAAGGGCAGAGTATGAGAATCAGAAGACCTTCTGGGGCTTTGCCATTGTCATCGTGGATGTACCTTCGGTTTTTCATGATTCGCTGCAGAGTCTGAAGGATATGGGGTACGACTATTACCTCGAGAAGAATGATCCTCAGACCGATCAAATGAAAATGGTACTGTCCACAACGGGAATCAGTCTTCCAAGGGATGCGGTGTCAGCGGGTTTTCAGACGGGAGGCTGTGTATTTCGGCTGTATATCCGTCCGGACGCCGGATGGGGACGCCGGATCGGTGTGGGAATGGCTGTGCTCCTTCTGGTGCTGTTGTCGCTTTTGCTGGCGATTCTGACGGGGCTTCTTCTTGTGCTGAAGAATGCGGCAGACCGTTTCCGCAACATGTCCTTTACCGATGCTCTTACCGGTCTGGATAACCGCAGAGGGCTTCTGGAGGAGCTGGATCATATCCGGGGAACAAATGCCGCCTATGGTATTCTCTTTTTGGATCTGAACCATTTTAAGGAGATCAATGATACCTACGGTCACGATGCCGGGGATTGTGTTCTGCTGGAGGCCGCAGGAAGGATAGCAGCCGCTGTAGCGCCCGATAAGGCCTATAGACTGGGTGGAGATGAGTTTGCCATACTAATTAAGGGGGACTACTCCGAAGGCGTCTATGAGCGCAAAATGGCGCGAATTCGTAGCCACATGAAAAAGACCTTTACCCTCCATACCGAAACGGGGGATACTAAGATGCCCCTCTCCACCAGCATAGGTTACGCAAGATATCCGGATGACGGTGAAGATGCGGATGCTGTCATGGAGGTGGCAGACGGACGAATGTACGAGAATAAGATGGAGATCCACAAGCGTGAAGCGGAACAGAAGGCACAAAGCGGGGATCAGACGATCTGATGCTTCTGCCGGTACTGACGTGGTGTCAGATGATACAGTTCCACAAAGGCACGGTTGAAGGTCACTGAGCTGCGGAAGCCGCAGGCTGCGATGATCTTCTTGATGGGCTCGTTTGTCTCTGCCAGCATCGATGTGGCATGTTCGAGCCGGACGGAATTAACGTAGTGATTAAAATTCTGATGAAATTCACTGGACAGGGTACGGGAGAGGACGTATCTGCTCACTCCGACCTCTTTTGCAACCTGCTGTAGGGACAGATTCTCCTGATAGTGGGTTGCAACAAAGGTCACGACCTTTGATACAAGGCTAAAGTCTCCGAAGTTATCCCGTAGACGCAGTTCCATCAATGGAAGACATCTGGAGAGAATGACCTGCATCCAGACATGATAAAAGGAATTCTGATGCCCGGAAGGGCTTTTTTTATTGTCCAGGACAGACTCTTCCAGGGCGGAGAGGACATAGCGAACATCCCCGTGCAGATCCTGCGATTTGATCACCGGATCCACAGGGCGCTTAGCCCTCAGATCCTCCTCGTATCCGCCGTAGAAGGAGGATGCACCAAGGATCGAAAGGCAGCTGCACTGTTCGGATATAACCTCTTTGCTGTTGTGGATCAGTCCCGGAAAAATCAGCGCCAGATCGCCTTTTCCAAGAAAAAAAAGATCCGCACCGACACTCAGTTCCATTGTCCCCTCTGTCACATAGACGATCTCTAAGGATCTGTGAATGTGGGGGGATGAGTGCCACGCGCGTTCTTTTTTAATTTCTAATATGTCTTTGTTGTCCAGAAAACTTGGAATCACGTTTCGACCCCTTTATGTTGATGCTCTTGGAATCAGTGTAACAGGGAAGGTCATAACCTTCTTGACTTCCTTATGTTCGTTCACAGCCGTGATGGTATCGATGGCCTGTGCCACGATCTCCTTAATGGGCTGTCGGATGGTGGTAATGGAAGGGCAGGTAAGCCTTGAAAGATTCACATCATCAAAACCAACCAGCTTGATATCCTTCGGAATCTTCTTACCACGATTGTTGCAGACCTGAATCACCTGGGCGGCGATCAGATCGGAAGTGCAGAAGATACCGTCACAGTCCGGATTCTCGTCCAGAGCTGCCGCAATGGTAGCGTAGTACTCCATGGAAGCATATTCTTCCGGGGTAGAACGATAGATGGCACAGGAGCACTTCTCACGGGCACAAACGGCCTGGAAGGCGCTCTCACGGGAATCTCCCGGCATGTCATCCATATTCACCGTACCGATGGCAACCATGTGCCTGCAGCCATGCTGAACCAGATGCTCAGCTGCCAGGCGGCCGCCCTCTTCGTTGTCACATAGAATGCTGTAGGTATTGCCCACCGGATTACGCTCGATCAAAATGATCGGAATGTGGAAGGAATCCAGTGCCTCCTTGCTGATGTCTGTGGAAAACAGAACCACTCCGGAAATAAAACTGCTCTGACAGATCTGAATGACACGACTTTCGCGTCGCTCATCTCCACTGGAATTATAAATGATGACCTTATAATTACGCTTTGTAGCTTCCTTCTCCAGTTGGGAAATTACCTTTGCGAAGTAAGGATGCACAATGTGCGGAACGATAATTGCGATGGTATCCAGTTTCTTCTTGGAAAGGCCCTGTGCGACTGCATTCGGTGTATAATCTAATGCCTTCATGGCATTAAGAACTTTATTTCTTGTTTTTTCGCTGATGTAGCCACGGTTGTTAAGAACACGGGAAACTGTCTCAACAGCTACGCCGGCTTCTTTTGCGACATCTTTGATTGTTGCCATAACCCAAACTCCATAAAAAAATAGATAAGAAAGAGGTTCACAAACTAAAGTAGTGAACCTCTCTATTTTAACCCTTTACAGCTCCGGATGTAACTCCCTTTACGATAAATTTCTGTAAGAATAAATACAGAATCAGGATCGGAAGCATTGCCAGAAGCAGAGCTGCCATAATGAGGCCGATATCTGTTGAATAGGTACCATAGAATAACTTAGTTGAAATTGGAATTGTCTGTACAAGCTTATCCTTTAAGATCAAGCTTGGAAGGAGGTAGTCATTCCAAAATGCCATGGCATCAATAATTGCAACAGTAGCAGTTGTAGGTCCCAGAAGTGGGAATACCACTTTCCAGAATGTCTGCCAACGGGAACATCCATCGATGTAAGCAGCCTCTTCAAGTTCCTTTGGGACGTTGGTCTTGATGGCTCCATGGTACATAAAGGTCGCCATGGAAACAGAGAAACCAACATGCAAGAGGATCAATACCAGTCTCTGGTCAACCAGCTTTAACAGGTTACCGTAGACAGATACGATAGGAATCATCAGTACCTGGAATGGGATAACCATGGAAGCGATCATTACGGCGAAGAAAATGATACATGCTTTCCAGTTGTTTCGAACGATTACGAATGCGGCCATCGCAGAAAATAGGAGGGTAAGAATGGTGGCGCAGATCGTAACGATCAAAGAGTTCTTGAATACGTTGAGGAAGTTCATCTTCTCCATCGCATTCGGGAAGTTATCCATAGTGAATCCATGTTCACCGATGATACTTAACGGGTTAACCGTAATGTCAGCCTTTGTCTTGAATACGTTAATAACTACAAGGATGAATGGAAAAACAAATGCGGCAAGGACAATTAATAAAAGAATAAATGTCAAAATCCTGGCAATTGTTCGTCCGGTGTTTTTCTTTTCTTGCATTATGCTTCCACCTCACCTTTCTTACCAACGTAAACCTGTGTAACACCAACGATTGCACAGATAATGAATAGGATCAATGCCTCAGCCTGTCCGGTACCAAACTGCTGATGCTTGAATGCTGTCTGGTAAACGTGCATAGCTGCCAGCTCGGAAGAACCGTATGGCTCACCGTTTGTTAATGACAGGTTAACATCGTATACTACGAAACATCTTGTTACACTAAGGAATAAGCACTGTACAAAGGATGAGCGCATCAGTGGAAGAATAACTTTACGAAGCGCCTGTCCAGGTGTACATCCATCGATCAGAGCCGCTTCCTTCAATGCTTCAGGAACGCTCATGAAACCGGCTACATAGATCAGCATCATGTATCCTGCGTACTGCCATACAGAAACCAGGATCAAACAGAACATTGCGCCTGACTCTGTAGAAAGAAGTGATGGAACAGTGCCACCCTTGATGGAAGCTCCAAGTGCAGTAAATGCGCGGTTGAATACGAACTGCCAAACATAACCTAAAACGATACCACCGATCAGGTTAGGAATGAAGAATCCGGCACGGAAGAAGTTCTGTCCCTTAATACCGCTTGTTACAGCATACGCTAACAGGAATGCTACGATATTAATAAAAATTACGGAAAAGAACGAGTAAATAAAAGTTTTTCCGAGAGACTGCCAATACGATGTGTCTGCGAAAGCAGCAGAGTAATTAGCAAGTCCTACGAAAGGTTTACTAAGAGATATACCATCCCAACTGGTAAATGTCAGATACAGTCCATAGAAGAGCGGTACAATAACGGTTCCTGTGAAAAGGAGCAGTGCAGGACCGGCAAACATAATGAACTGACAAGTTTTATAGGACATTTTGTCTCTATTCATATTAGGCCTCCATGTAAGAGATGCAGTACCCGCAGGTACTGCACCTGTAAATTGTCGGGAACCTTACTTGATTAGTGCTCAGTTAAGGTTGCCTTCTGCCAATAAGTGTCAATGTCTTTTGCGAAAGCTGCACGATCAGACTTACCGCCAAGGTACTTCTGGAATGCTTCTCCACCTAATACTGTGAAGTGATCATCCGGAAGGTAGTTGTAGTTAGGAATCAGTAATCCCTGATCTGCGTAAGACTTAACAGACTTACCAAGTGGATCAGCAACTTCTACGGTGATGTTCTTGAATGCAGGAACAAGTGCACAATCTGTTACAAGACCCTTCTGTCCGTCAGCATCGTTAACGAGCCAGTTAAGGAAATCCTTAGCTTCCTTCTGCTGCTTCTCAGATACAGAGTTATCAACGAAGAAGTACTTGGATCCGCCACCAACAAGCTTTGTGTTAGAACCATCGTCTGTGTTCTGTGGTACAGGCATCATACCCATGTTATCGGATGGGCTGTACTGGTTCAGTACGGACCAATCCCAGTTACCACCGAACATGAATGCGATCTCGCCTTCAGCCAGCTTCTGCTCGGTTACTTCACGCTCTGCAGAGATTGCAGAATCCTTAGCGTAGTTGTTCTCCATTAATACATCGAAGGTATCGATCAGAGAGTTGAACTTAGCATTGTCTGCCATCTTCTGGCTGCCATCGTGTAAGCCCTTAAGGAATGCATCTGTATCATCCTGCTCCTCGTATACCTGAGCCAGGTAATGAGCACCTAAGGACCAGTCTTCCTTCATGATACCGGTTGGAGTCTTCATTCCACCCTTCTTCAGCTCATCTAAAAGACCCTTGAAAGCATCTAATGTCTGGTACTGAGATGGATCGAAGTCCTTACCTGTTACCTTCTTGATTGCATCTGCGTTGTAGATCAGGCCACGAGCCTCTACACAGAATGGAAAACCGTAAACCTTGTTATCAACAGAGATTGCATAATCTGTGTTCTTAACCCAATCCTGATCGGAAAGGTCAACAGCATGCTCCTTGCTTAAGGAATAGATATCCTTGGCATCAACCATTGCGATAGAATATGGATCGTTGGAAGCGTAAGCTGTGGAAAGGTCTGTTGTAACAGTTCCATCACTTGCCTGTACTACGATCTCAACAGGAACACCTGTCTTCTCTGTGTAGGTCTTAGCCATTGCTTCAAGCTGAGTCTGAATCTCTACCTTAGAGTTGTAAACTCGGATGCCTTCTGCATCTCCGCTGCTCTTCTTGGAGCTGCTGCCGGATGAGCTGGAACCACATCCAGCCATCATTCCAACTGCCATGGTAGAAGCCAAAGCAACTGCTGCAATTTTCTTTGCGTTCTTCATAAATTTCCTCCTCTTTTGTAACCTTCCTTGTTAGGTTTTGTTGGGGGAACTTGTTGTTCCCTTGCATGTACAAATCATACGTCGAACTGTGTAAAATGTCAACCGGTTGACATACACTTTGTCAGATATAGATAGTTTGAGGGGGAGGGTTTTTGTACATGATGCACAATTCCTGTCAAGGGATTGACAGGCAGGACGTGATGAGAGTATGTTTATTGTATATATATACTTTCATCGGGATATCCTGAGATGGCATTTGCACAGAGATTTACAAGGGAGTTGAGTATTATGAAAAAGGGAAGGATTTCTGCGAAGGAAAAGATTTTTAATGATCGTCTTTCCGCTCATATGGATGAGATGAAGTGGCTTTATATGGAGCTTTACAATAATGATGAGGCTGCATTTTCCTATTTTGTCTCCATGCTTCGTTCCTTTTATATGGGAAGAAGCGATGAGCTTCGGGCTCTGGATGAGAAGCGTCTTGGCGATCCCAACTGGTATAAGGGTAATGATATGTTGGGTATGCTGATGTACGTTGACTGCTTTGCCCAGACCATCAACGGGATCAGTGAGCATTTTGACTATATTAAGGAAGTGGGTGTGAATTACCTGCATCTGATGCCACTTCTGAAGAGCCCGGAGGGGCGCAGTGACGGTGGCTATGCTGTTTCAGATTTCCGTAGCGTGGAGGACCGTTTCGGTACCATGGAGGATCTGGCGGCTTTGGCGGCCAAGTGTCATGAGGAGAATGTATCCATCTGCCTTGACTTCGTTATGAACCATACCAGTGAGGACCACGAATGGGCCAGAAGGGCCAGGGCAGGAGAGAAGGAATATCAGGACCGGTATTTCTTCTATGATAACTGGGATATTCCCTTCCGGTTTGAAGAGACGGTTCCCCAGGTATTCCCCCAGTCAGCTCCGGGAAATTTCACCTGGTGCGAAGAGGCGGGGAAGGTGGTGATGACCACCTTCTATCCCTATCAGTGGGATCTGAATTATCGTAATCCGGTTGTGTTTAATGATATGACCGCCAATATGCTCTTCCTCTGTAACCAGGGAGTGGATATTATTCGTTTGGATGCGGTGCCTTATATCTGGAAGACGATGGGAACCACCTGCCGGAACCTTCCGGAGGTCCATACTCTGGTGCGGCTGATGCGGATCGCCTGTGAGATCGTTGCGCCGGGGACCTTGCTTTTGGGCGAGGTGGTAATGGCGCCCAGTGAGGTGGTTCCGTATTTCGGAACGGTGGAGAATCCGGAGTGTCATCTTCTTTACAATGTCACGACAATGGCAAGCACCTGGAATACAGTGGCGACCCATGACGTGCGGCTCCTTGCGGATCAGTTGGGGAAGGTCTTTTCACTGCCGAAGGAATACACTTTTCTGAATTATCTGCGTTGCCATGATGATATCGGCTGGGGTCTGGACTATCCGTATCTGCGTCAGTTTGGAGTGGAAGAGGTGGCCCATAAGAAATACCTCAATGATTATTTCCGCGGCTTTGTGTTCGGAAGCAACGCAAGAGGAGAGCTGTATAACGATGATCCCCGACTGGGTGATGCCAGACTGTGTGGTACGACAGCTTCCTTGTGCGGAATCGAGGCAGCAGAGTACGAGATGGACGATTGGAAGCTGGAGCGGGGCATTACGCTGGATATTATGCTTCACGCCTTCCTGTTGACCTTATCCGGTCCTCCGGTGCTTTACAGTGGAGATGAGATCGGTCAGCTCAATGACTACAGTTATCATGAGGATCCTCTGAAATGGGATGACAGCCGATACCTTCACAGAGGCCGGCTAAACTGGGAGGATGTGGGAAAGCGTCGCAAGAGAAAGGGGCGCCAGGGTCGTATCTTCCAGAGCCTTCGTAAGCTGGAGCGCTTCCGTAAGCAGCATGCGGCCTTTGACAGTGAGGCCGATGTATGGATCGTTCCCACAGGAAATGACCATATCCTCGGTATTGGACGTTACTATAAGGGCGAGAAGCTTATCGCGCTGTTCAACTTTGACGGGAATGATCAGACCGCATGGATCGATATGCCGGAGCAGTATACCAATCTTATGGAGAATAAGAAGTGTATGGCATGCAATTACGGTCTGCACCCTTACCAGTTTGTCTGGTTGGTTACAAAATTCAAATAGTGTGGCATAATTAATAAATATTTTATTATTTTTTTGTTTATTATTGTGTTATACTAATCCTCGTTGAAAGAAATGAACCCATTTCATTTCATTTCATACTCTCCCCAAAGCGGACCGGCTCTCCCCTTACACTTAACTGCCGGTTCGCTTTTTCTTTTTATTTGATTCACAATGTTTTGAATGGTACTATAAGATAAGTGTAACTTGAATTTTACAGGGGAGAAGAAACATGAATCCATATTTTGACAACAACATGAACAGGAAAAGGAAATCCGATCCGAAGAAGAACGCGGCAGGAATGCTGGTGAGCTGTATCTTTATAGGATGCGGACTTTTGGTGAAGCATGCAGGAGAGCTTATGCGTTTCGTGACAAGGCTTTTGAAGTTTGATGGAGACGCTGGGAAGACGCTGTCCTTTGATCAGGTCAGAAGGACGTTTGTATATGGCGGCTTTAACATCGCCTGGCTGGTGTGGATCGTGGTTGCGTTGGCGGTATTGATCGGCGTGATCTGTATCCTGCGGAAGGTATTTGGCGGAGAAAGTCACGATACCTTCGGCTCTGCACGTCAGGAGCGAACCATTCATCATAATCTTGACCTGGCCAAGAAGACAGGCAAGATCAATCTGAACGGCAGACTTTATACGAAAGAGGAGCTGAAGCAGTTACATCTTTGATATCTGTGATCCTTTTACTTTGGTTCCTTTCCATCGCGGAAGGTTATCATCATTTCATTTGTTAAGGACAGGTCATCCGGTTGTCCCGCGATTTCATCCCGGGAGAGCCAGATGGCCTTTTTTAATTCTCCATCCAGCGTGATCTCCCGACTGCCCTCTACATCACAGTAAAAGCCCATGAGAAGGTCGGATACTACGCCCCAGGGCTGAGATTTGTAGTAACGGATGTTGGTAACATCAAGACCGGTCTCTTCTTTGACCTCCCGCCGTACATTGTCTTCGAGGGTCTCTCCGATCTCGGTAAAACCGGCAACCAGAGCATCGTAGGAGATGGGTCGGTTGGCATAGCGTGTGATCAGAAGTTTATCATTTTCCTTGTCGATCACACCGACGATGACGGCAGGCATAATACGGGGATAATACCTTGCCTTGCAGGAAGGACAGACCATGGCTCTCTCCCGGTCGTCATGGACCAGTGGGGTGGCACAGTGCCCGCAGAAGTGGGATTCTTCATACCACCGGTAGAGATGAAAGGCGATGGTAGCGGAAAAATACTGGTCTTTCCGGACCCGGGGATCTCTTCTGATGTCGCTCATACGAAGGGACAAAAAGGTCCGGGCGCCAAAGGTCACCTCTTTGGGGTCATCCTCATCTGCGGATCTGGCATAGATCATATCCTCGGACATGGCGGTTGTGCTGTGATCGTCTGTTCTGGAAAAGGAGCGTGCCAGGTAGTAGGAGCGGTGGTCATAGGAAAACAGATAGGTAAGGTCCTTGGCCTGGGGGAGCTCCTGCTTTGTAGGAAGCCGAAGGGAAGAATGCTCGGCAAGGAGCAGGAGGCGATCCTGTCTGAAAACAAAAACCGGATCCGTTGGCTGGCAGATCTGATCACTTTGGTAGGCGTTGTTAATAAAATGTGGTGTAATATCCTGTATCATGCTTGCTCCTCCGCGGCAATTAAACTACAATATATTTGTCTGTGTCTATTTTAGGTGTTACACAGGATAATTCAATAGGAATTACAGTCTTGACCTTATGTTACATTCATACAGGGGGAAGTTATGAAGAAAGTTCTAGATCAGGATCGTTATCGAAAAATTACCATTGCAGGTCTGATGGCGGTGTTGTCCGTCATGCTGCTTATTATCTGTTTTTACCGTCCCGGAGAGGTTGTCGGGAGTATCTCTACAGCCGGCACGAAGGTTGGGGTGATCATGTTGGGTCCCCGCAATGACAAGTGTTGGAATCAGTCACATTTTCAGGGGCTCGAAGAAGCCAGAAAAGAATTACAGCTTGATATTACATACAGAGAAACGGTTCCGCCTACAGAAGAGAGTCGGAAGGTCATCGAGGATCTGATCGTTGCCGGGAACCAGATCATTATTGTGGATTCCTCTGCCTACAGTCAGTATGTGATCGAAGCTGCCGAGCGTCATCCGGATATTTATTTTTTCCATGCGGCAGGCTTTGTAAACAAGGATAATCTGACAACGTATTTTGGCAAGATCTATGAGATGCGTTATCTTTCCGGTATTGTTGCGGGGCTTCAGACCAGAACCAATCAGATCGGATATGTGGCGCCTTTTTCACAGCCGGAGGTCATTCGTGGGATCGATGCGTTTACCCTTGGAGTAAGACAGGCGAATAAAAAGGCAAAGGTTTATGTGAAGTGGACCAACAGCTGGAACAATGATGAGGTGACCTGCCAGATGACCCGGGAGCTGTTAACGCATCATAAGATCGATGTGCTGACCATGCATTCGGATTCTTTGAAGCCGCTGGAGGTGGCTGAGGAGATGGGGGTCTTCTCCATCGGCTACAATATGGACAATGCGAAGAGTTATCCGAACACTTTTTTGACAGCGCCCATCTGGAACTGGGGCAGATTTTACACAGAGCAGATCCGCAACTGTGTGAACGGTAAGTTCAAGGGAAAGAGCTACTGGGAAGGTGCCGACAGTGGAATGGTGGATCTGGCACCGCTTTCGAAGCATGTCCGACAGGAAGTAAAGGATCGTCTTCCGTTTTATAAGAGAGCGGTCACGGAAGGGACGTTAAACGTCTTTTACGGTCCGATCCGTGATCAGGCGGGACATAAGATCGTGGATACAGGGGAGTGCATACCGGATGAGATCTTGCTGCGTACGCTGGACACATTTGTAGAGGGGGTGGTCATAGATGAAGATCAATAAAAATTTCCTGATTCGTTACCGGCATATTCTGGTGTTTGCCATGGTTGTGGCGACCCTTGGAATCTTCTTTGTGGCCTTTCGCTGCTATTACAACCATGACCGCGCCTCGGATCAGCTGAAGGTTGGATTTATTATGATCGGCGGAAGAGATGCGGATGGCTGGAATACCTCCAATTACGAAGGGATCCGGGATGCGGCAAAACGAACAGATGCCAGGCTCTTTTTCGAAGAAAATGTAAAAGAGGACAATGCGGATGTCATTGCAGCGATCCGTCGTCTTGCGGAGAAGGGTGTATCGATCATTATCTTCTCCAGCTACAACTATACCAAAGAGGCCAATCAGGTCATGCAGAATTATCCGTATATTTCCTTTTATGCCAATTCCGGTGATTATTATACGGATAACCTGACTTCTTTTTCTATTAAAATGTATCAGGCAAGGTATATGTCCGGCCTGATTGCAGGAAGCAAGACAAAGACCGGACATATCGGCTATGTTGCATCCATGAGCAATCAGGAGGTCAACCGTGGTATCAATGCCTTTACCCTGGGGGTAAGGAAGGTTAATCCCAAGGCTGTGGTGGATGTGATGTTCACGGACAGCTGGAAGGATCCGAAGAAGGAACGGGAAGCGGTGGACCGACTGGTGGCGAGTAACCGGATCGATGTGGTGACCTATCATCAGGATGATGAGGCAGTGATCCGGGAAGCCGAGAAACTGGGAATCTATTCCATTGGTTTTCATCAGCAGAACCGGGATTATTCAAGCAAGAATCTTTGCTCGGTGGTGAACAACTGGGATATTGTCTATTATAAGATCCTTCGGGATTATAAGCTGGAAGGCGGTAACTATGTCCGGGATTACTGGCTGGGAATGACGGACGGAGCCACCGGGCTGTCCAGTTATTCTTCCGAGGTGAGTGAAGCGGTGGCCGGTACGGTAGAGGAGGCCATGCTGATGATTTTGTCGGATGAGCATATCTTTTCCGGAGAGATCTATGATAATTCCGGTTTTCGCCGTTGTCGTCAGGGGGAGCAGATCAGGGAAGAAGATCTACTTCATAAGATGGACTGGTTTGTGAAGGGAGTCGTGATCCATGATTCGTAAATTACGCAAAAGAAAGTATCGGGTGTATGCGAGTTTTTTCGTATTCCTTCTGATCCTTGTACTGGTGGACCTTCTTTTGCAGAGGCAGACCCATAATCTGTTGCTTGCCTACATGGAAAAGGATTCCGGTTTCCAGGCGAAGGTGCTTGCCGAGCAGTTTTCCAACAAGGTGACCTATGAGTTCAAGAGCCTTCAGAATGCGGCGGAATCCGTTTCCGATCTGGAAGAAGCGAAGCTTTCCGATGCCTTTTTTAGAGATTATATTACCGATGATGCCTATGGTGTGGATGCCGGTATTCTCAATATCTACGGTCGTGCCAAGTGGGGGAACACCTATTCCAACGAGACCTTTTCCGGGTTAAAACAGTCCAATCACGGCAACAATGCCAGTTCCTACAACAGTCAGGAGGGCCTGCTTTTTTCGGTTCCTGTGATGCGGCAGGACCTGGTGACAGGGGTGTTGTATAAACATTATACCAGCGATGTGCTCCGGCAGTTTTTCGGTGTCAGCTGCTATAACGGGGAAGGCAAGATCATGATTCTGAACGGCAACAATGAGATCGTTATTCCAAGCCATGTGGGAAAAGCAAGGGATGAGGCCTTCCTGTCCAATGAAGTGGTGGCAAATACGCTGACCAAGGTTCGTCGTCAGCTTCAGACGCAGGACAGCGCCGGCAAGTTCGTGAAAACTGCTGACGGAGGGTATTTCGTCTTTGCAGCGGCGGCTCCGGATACGGAGTATACCGTGGCGGGATATGCGCCCCTGAAGGCTGTGTCGGGAGGAATTACCAGGATCGAGGATATGGTTTCCTGGGTATTTGGCCTTCTGATGGTCCTTTTTATTATCCTGATCATTTATCTGTTTATGGCAGAGGAAAAGGCAGAGGAAAGTGACCAGCTCCGTGTGGCAAAGCAGGAGGCGGATCTTGCGAACCGCGCCAAGAGTGATTTCCTTGCCAACATGTCCCATGAGATCCGAACCCCTATTAATACGGTGTTGGGAATGGATGAGATGATCCTGCGTGAAACCGACAATCCGGTTATTTTAGAGTATGCGCACAACATCCAGAATTCCGGTTCGGCTCTGCTGTCCCTGATCAATGATATTCTGGATTTTTCCAAGATCGAGGCAGGCAAGCTGGAACTTGTGCCTGTGGAGTATGAAACGGCGGATATGATCTGGGATCTGGTCAGCATGGTAAGAGAGCGGGCCACCAAAAAGGGACTGGAATTCAAGGTGGAGATCGATGAGTCTGTTCCAAGCCGCCTGTATGGAGATGAGAACCGGTTGAAACAGTGTATTTTGAATATGTTGACCAATGCGGTGAAATATACCCATGAGGGATCCATTACACTTTCGATTCAGTCCCATATGATCTGGGCAAGGGAGACCTGCCTTTTGATCCATGTTAAGGACACGGGAATCGGTATCCGCCAGGAGGAGATCCACAAGCTGTTTGCTCCTTTTGAACGGATCGATGAAAAGCGCAATCGTAACATTGAGGGAACCGGTCTTGGCATGAACATCACCATGCGACTTTTATCCATGATGGATTCACAGCTTGAGGTGGCATCCGACTATGGAAAAGGATCCGATTTTTCCTTTTCTGTGATCCAGGGGATCCGAAGCAACGAGCCGATTGGGGATTTCACCGTACGCTTCCATGAGAAAGCCAGAGAAAAGAAGGAATATGTGGAGACCTTCCATGCGCCGGATGCCGAGATCCTTGTGGTGGACGATACAGAGATGAATCTTGAGGTCATCAAGGGCCTTCTTAAGAATACCAGGGTTGGCATTACAACCTGTGCAAGCGGATATGAGACATTAGAGCTTTTGAAGGAGCGATCCTTTGATCTGATCCTGATGGATCACCGGATGCCGGGAATGGATGGAATCGAGACCTTCCATGCGATGAAGGAGCAGAAGAACCGGTACCGGGTAACCTGCCCGTGTATTATTCTGACGGCCAATGCCATTGCAGGAGCAAGAGAGGAATATATAAGGGAAGGCTTTACGGATTACCTTTCCAAGCCTGTGGTGGGAGAAGAACTGGAAAATATGCTTAAGAAGTATCTTCCACAGGAAAAGGTCCAGGAGGTTTCGTTGGAGGAGTCGAAGGCAAAGGAGACGGCTTCTTCGGAGAACGATGAAGAAGAGAAGACAGTGGAGCCGGGGGACGAGGAATTCCTGCAGGGACTGTCAGAGCTGGGGCTGGATACGGAAGAGGCGATGAAATACTGTGGTGTCACCGAACTGTATCGTCAGATCCTGTCGATTTATGTCGGCGGTATCTTTGAAAAAAAGGAGAGGATTTGCAACTTCCTTGAGACGGAGCAGTACGAGAATTATATTGTAGAAGTCCATTCCTTAAAGAGTTCCTCAAAGACCATTGGACTGATGGAACTTTCCGAGAGAGCCTGCGAGCTGGAGATGGCAGGAAAGAAGGGAGATCATCGACTGTTACAGGAGAAAACGGCCGGAGTGCTGGAGGAATACGAAAGCTGGTATGAGCGGCTGAAGCCTTTTGCAGTGCTTTAATACAGTAACGGATTATCCGGTCAACTCATAGGCTTGCAGCCGTTGTTTCGTACACCTATAATCTTCTAGGCAAATCGAAAAAGAAAGAAGATTGAGGGCTTGTTTATGAAAAAGGTTATGAATCCGGCTTTTTTGAAGAGGCGTGTTATTCAACTGATGTTATTATTAGCAGGCAATGCCATTGATGCAATGGGCATTGCCTTATTTATTTTACCTGCGGGCTTTATTGTCAGCGGAGCCACCGGAATGGGCCGTATCTTAAGTTACGCCCTGGGAGGTACGTGGAATGTATCGGCCTGTGTCATGCTGTTTAACGTGCTGCTGTTCCTCTTGGCATGGATCTGCATGGGAAAGCATATGGCGGCTACCATTGTGATCGGTACCTTTACCTTTCCGGTCTTTTTGGATGTGTTTGAACACATTCCGGTCTTTATGAATTTGACAGACAATCCTATCATTTCCATGATCTGTGGTGCTATGTGCCTTGGCGTCGGTACCGGTATTGTCATAAGAGCCGGCGGCTCCACCGGAGGTGCAGATGTAATTCCCATTATTCTGCATGGCAAGAAGGATCTTCCCATTGCACCGGTCATGTATGTGCTGGATTGTATCATCATGCTGTTTCAGATCCCCTGGGCAACAAAGGAACAGATCCTTCTTGGAATTCTGACGGAATTTATTACCGCCATTGTTTTGGATAAGGTTCAGGTGATCGGCGGCGGAGAAGTTCAGTTCCTTATCTTTAGCCGAAAGTCGGAGGAGATCAATCGGGAGTTGCTTATGCTGGATGCTGGAACCACGCTGCTTCATGGACAGGGTGGATACAAAGGTCGGGATGAGGATGTGATCATCTGTATTGTTTCTTCCCGTAAGATGCGAGAGATCAAGGATGCAGTTCTTGATATTGATCCCGTTGCCTTTATGACCATCAGCTCTGTGCAGGAGGTCAGTGGAAGAGGATTTTCGCTGGATCGTAAGACCGGAATGGTATAGGATCAGGCGTTTTAAGCCGGTACAAACCATCGTGGCAGAAAAAGGTAAACGCTCCGCGAGGATGAGCACAAGGTCAACAGTCCGTGGAATATAGCGGCTGATTTTAGCAGAGGACAATACACTTTTTCAGTCCCTTACGAAGAATCTAAACAATGTCCCGAATCTGAAAGCATCTCTTCGCTGTATTTTGATGGAGGGAACAAAGCTTACATGGAATCCGGATCAGAATGATATCGTTCAAATGCAGATGTATGGTTTGATTCGAAATGATCATAATACGGTAAGGATTGCCAATAGAATACTCGAGACCAGACTTTATAATCTGTTTTTATCCGATGAGGAGCTTAGGCAGAATGTCTTTGCAAGAGAAGGTGGATTGGAAAAGAGCAGATTTAAACAAAATTTTTCCCCCAGGAGGTCCTATGATTACAAATAAAATTCCCATACTTGAATACGACAGCACCTCCCCAGAGGTCATTGCTCCAAATCACGATGCAGCGGATCTGAAACTTCCGGAGAAATGCCTGTTTGCTTTCCTGGGAGACGTGGTTCATCAATATGCAAAGGAGCGGCAGGCAAAGGTAGTGAAGGAACTGATCACCGTATCCCATAAGATTAAGGTGTATGTGCTCCATGAGGAGGACGAAGATATCTGCCTTGTACAGTCCTTGATCGGTGCGCCGGCGGCTACGCAGATTTTGGATACCCTTGTTGCCTGTGGCTGCAAGAAGGTAATAGCGGTTGGCTCCTGCGGTGTTCTGGACAGGCTGCCGGAGAATGCATTTCTTGTGCCGACGAAGGCGCTTCGGGCAGAGGGCACTTCGTATCACTATCTGCCGCCTGCAAGGTATATTGAATTGGATGAAGAGCCGATAACGGTGATGGAACATTGTTTTGAAAGGCATGGACTTCCCTTTGTAACCTGTACGACCTGGACGACAGATGGTTTCTTTCGCGAGACAAAGGATATGGTGAAGTACCGGCAGGAAGAAGGTTGTTCTGTGGTTGAAATGGAGTGCGCTGCACTGGCAGCGTGCTGCAGGAAGAGAGGAGCGAAGTTCGGACAGTTTCTTTTTACTGCGGATTCTCTGGCGAATGTGCATGATTATGATGAGAGAGGATTTGGACACGATTCCCATGAAAAGGCACTTTTGTTAGGATTGGAGATCCTAAGAGAGTGTTAAGGGGGCAGTAAGGTCTGAACTTTATTAGAGAACCCCTCCCTCTAAGTCGGGGAGGGGCGAACAAGTTTGAATCCGTCAAAGAAGTCTCATCTTTTTCCCCGTGAAGAAAGAGGATGGGGATGGCATTATGATCGACAAGGATCTTCGACTCATTTCCTATAAATCATCAGGTGCCCCGGATGAATTCTCAGATCTAAACAAGAATATTTATATTCGAAATTCAGGAGATAAGAAATCTTATCTTACGAATAAACATAATAAGAAGACATATACATCGGATAAGAAAACAGTTTATCCAAACACACGGAAGGTATATCTCATAAATGAACGGGGACAATACGAAGAAGAACCGATTCTGGTACAGGAATATACGTATCTGGGGAAAACCATATATGTAGAAAAAATATATAAAGATGGCGGAGAACCACAGAAAGCACAATATCGCTGTATCGAACTTGACAAAGAAGAGCAGAAGAATGGTCAACACAATAGCTATGGGCACGTTGTAACCATGTCGGATTTTGATACGTCTGCATTAAAGGCAAATTATCATTCTGGTATAATGTATGAGTGTTACCTTTCAGAGGATGTAATTCGGATGAAGTAAGTGTGGAATTACATGAATTCCTACATTTCTACGTCGAATCTTTCTACATAACTAGGGTAGCATTTACACTATACTTTTGTAATTAAAAAAGAGAATAAAAAATGTTGACAAAGAAATATGAATCTAGTAATATAATCGAGTTGCTGCTCGAAAAGCAGACAAAGGGCAAATGGAAAGTGAAAAATTGTTTCAAAAAAGTCCTTGACAAGCCGACAGTGCTTGGATATAATAAACAAGCTGTCGCAGAGAGCGGCAAACATAAGTTCCTTGATAACTGAACAGTGAAACAACCTTGAAAGATTCCA
>CAMGZH010000024.1 GCA_946182825.1 uncultured Lachnospiraceae bacterium | reverse complement strand
TCTGCTCTGCTCTGCTCTGCTCTGCTCTGCTCTGCTCTGCTCTGCTCTGCTCTGAGGAGCGTAGTTCTATTCCGCATGGCTGTCAAGCCCCTTCTTCAAAATATTCTAAAAATTATTCTGTGATTTCATCCGACTTCTCTGCCAGATACTCATCAATCCAGAGCCTCATGCTCACGGGTGAGTCATAGTCCAACACAACCGGCTGGTAAAGATTCCGCTGAAAACCGAACCTCTCGTAATACCCGACCCTGTGCTCATAGCAGTCAAGTGTGAGGAAAACCACACCGCTATAATCCTTGATCATCTGAGAAACATAAATGGCAAACTGTAGTGCTTCCTTGCCGATTCCTTTTCCCTGGCAATCTGCTGAAACCGCCAGCCTTGCAACCTTCACTGCCGGAACCGTGATGTAGGGAAGCTCCATATCGTCCCGCTCCTCAAACTCCAGACGGATCGCGTCATTGCAGAGCGCAAGATAAGCTACCAGTTTCCCGTCATTCACGAACAGATATGTCCTGCTCAGTCCTTTCTCCTGGTCTTCATAGGCTTCATCGCGCAAGAAGTCTTCCATATCCTGTGAGTGTTTCCGTATCCGCCTGCGCTCCTTTGCATTCAGCCCGGAAAGCATCTCATCGGTTTCCACACACGAAAATCCATCTATCAGATACCTGTTCTCGTCTGACAGACGTTGTATATCCAAATTCATCATTTCAGTTTTTTGCTGAATTTGATCTTCAGCTTCTCCGCTCCGTTTTTAGATGCCTGGCTGCGCTTCTGGTTCGCTTCCGTGTAAATCTTTATCGCCGCAGTGCCTTTCACAACAGGAGTGGGTGCAATCTGTGTAGCCATAACAACACCTCCTCACCTTAAAACATAACGCTTCTAATCTTTGTATCGGCATATCAGCCGTAATTCTTAGCACTTTCAAATGAGTATATTATAATAGTATTTTATCAGAAAATGGGCTGATTTTCAATGAACTTTCAATGAATTATTCATCTGGATCATCCTTCTGACGACCGAATATATCGTAAACAACAGTATCATAAATGTTATCAGATTGACCGGTAACACCGATCTAATCATATCCCCTGCAAATACTCCGACCGCAAGTGTGAACAGCCCTACAAATGCCGATATTTCATCCGTCTGGTGCTCCTTGAAAAACCGTATATACTTGATCAGTGCCACCGCTATCAACACAATACTCCCACCTGCAAGCTCGCTTTATTATTTTATGTGAAGGATTACCTGTACTTCTGCTTTGTTATGATCGATCAGGTGTCGTTCGAATGTAACATCACCAGAATCCTGGTCATCTTCTAATGTTACTGTATTTTCAGGTCATGTTGCGATGAACCGGTGGAAGATCCACAACCTGTCAATGCAACAAGAATGATACTTATAACAAAACAAAATAATTTTTTGTCGATTCAATACGTGTTGCAGAATTCGACGTTTTATAAAAAAACGGAGCTCTTTTTTCAAGAGCTCCGTACAAACTATTCTCTAATTTTTAGACAGCCGGGATGTTGTTTCATCCTCTAGTCTACATTTTTAGAGCCTGATCCAGTGGAATCTTTTGAATCCTTCTGAAATCAATGATCATTGCGATCAGATATCCGACCAGGACGAACAGGAACATCTTAACATATCCAACGGGTTGAACGTGGAATGCAAAGTATCCGCTGTAGCTTCTCATCATCTCCTGCCACAACCGGTTCATGGCAAAGGTTCCCAGAAGAACACTGATACCGTCAAAAAACAGAAGCAAAACAGTTGTTGGAAAAAGATAAAGTTTTGCTATTTCTAAATTGTGGTAACCTAAAATTTTGGTCATCGAAATGGATGTCTCGTTTTTCTCAATGATGATCTTGGTCAAAAGATAGATCAATACGGCGGAAAGCAGTGTGCAAAGTACCTGGTAGTAAATCATGTAGCCGCCCAGAGAATGATCCAGCTGGTTACACATCTTAATGATATCTTTCTTGGTAATGGTAACCCCTTTATACCGGTTTGGGATGTCATTTATTGGTGTATCGGATAAATAACCGGTAAAAGCCTCTTTTTTCAGATGGAAGGTTTTCCGGTAATTTTCCATGGGCATGAAGATTGCGATGGTCTGACAATTCTTATAGAATCCGGCGATCCGGAAGGTATCGTGCTTGTTCTCATATTTTTCATCCAGCCGGATCTTATCTCCTTTCTTAAGGCCGTATTTCTGCAGATATCCGTCAGAGACATAGACATACGGCTCCTTAAGATCCCGGATCTTTTTCATGTTCACATATTTACTGTCCGGAAGTATTCCGTAGACAGAAACTTCTTCCTCAATCTGATCCGCCTTGTGCTGCAAGGTGTGAAGCTGGAACTTTTCTGCATCTTTGTTATCGGTTGTGATAAGATTTCCGGCAGGATCTTTGTAGCGCTTTAGCACATACTGATATTTGGCAAACATCAGATCCGGTGCCTTCTTCTTGTAATAGGCAAGGGTGTCCGGCAGACCAATGGACATGGCCAGCATGATCATGACAAAGAAAACACCAAGGAAGAGTGTTATATAATTGGGAAGATTCTGGAATACGATCCTTAACCGGAATCTCCGGAAAAATTTCCACTTTGGAAGCCGCATCGCCTTTCCCTTCCCGGATTTTTTCAGATCATGACGAAGAAAATTAAGAGGGGAATGTTGCAGCATCCGTGTAATGATCACAAGGTTTACAAGGAACATGAGGACAGCCGGAACCACAGTTGTCCGAAGGAAGGCCTGTCCGTTCCAGACGGTGTGATAGACCGGAAGACTGTAACTGTTATAATACATTTTTACGACGATGTTCTTAAAAACCGTGTAGCCCAGGATGTTTCCTGCAATGGCTGAGAACAGGGTGACGATCATTGGGGCTGTAATATAATGCCGTATCAGTTCTTCTCTGGTATAACCGGTAGCCCGAAGAGTTCCGATGGCGGAGGCCTCTTTGGTAATGGTGGTTGTGATGGTAATGGCAAAAATAAATGCAATGATTACGACCAGAACATACAAAAGGACACTTCCCATGGCTTCATCCCCTCCGATATCATCTTCGGCAAAGGTCATGGCATGGTTGGCATAGCGTGGAAGGTAATCATCCAGGGCATTATTATTTGCCATGCTATGGGAGATGAGAAGGGTCAAAACCCTGTCCGCCATTTTTTTCTCTTCGATCACATTCTTTGGAGCATGCTTGTACAAAAAAGCATAGTTGATATGAACATTGTCGTCAAAACGCGAAAAACCTTCTTTTGTCACCATGGCAACATCAAAGTTTAAGGCGTCAAACATGGTATCCGTATTCTTTTCATATAATGTGGAATAGTTGACGTAGGCAATCAGACCGGTCACCGTGAAGGTCTCGCCGGATACATCGATCTGGTCTCCCACCCTGATGTTCCGGTTATCGGCGTGCATACGGTCAATAGCGATCTCATTCTTTGTCTTTGGAAGACGTCCCTTTAATACACTGGGAAGGTTGATGTCATCTGTCTTCTCATAGATGCGGATGTCTCCATCCTTTTTTCCATCCCGGTTTCGGTCTTCCGTAAGATTGAGGTAGAAATTTTCGTAAATGTGAAGGGGTGTCTCTTTGTAATCCGAAGCCTTATATCCCGGAATCTTTGCAAGCTTTCCTTCGGAAAGCTCCTTCTTGGTATCGGTATCCAGTTCGTCCTTGAATTCAAAATGGCCGTCTTCCTGGCGATACAGGGTTTTGCTGTCTTTTATGGCGGTAAGCATGCTACCGTTGGCCACATACATTCCGGCTACAAATCCGATGGTAAGGATCAGGAAAAAACTTACCAGAAGATTTTTTTTCCAGTCTCCTGCCAGTTCCCGCCAGACACGCTTTTTTAATGGATTTTTCATACTCTTTTTCTTCATGATGCCACCACCTTACCATTCCAGATCCATCGCAGAAATTTTGTGATCGTTGGTTTCGTTCTTGCGAACCACTCCGTCCCGGAGCTTGACGACATGATCCGCCATAAGCCGTATAGCTTCATTATGGGTCACCATGATGACGGTATTTCCGTATTTTTGATTGACCTCTTCAATCAGTTTCAGAATTTCCTTCGAAGTGTTGTAATCTAGTGCTCCCGTAGGTTCATCGCAGAGCAGGATATCCGGATTCTTTACAATGGCTCTTGCGATGGAAACCCTCTGCTGCTGTCCGCCGGAAAGCTGATTCGGCAGCTTGTGACGGTGTTCATAGAGGCCTAAGGTATGAAGTAAGTCATCGATATCAAGACTGTTTTGGGAAAGATAGGCGCCGACTTCGATGTTTTCCTTTACATTCAGATTGGGAATCAGATTGTACATCTGGAATACATAGCCCAGGTGTTGCCTGCGGTACTCGGTAAGGCGCTTTTCGTTTAATTCCTCCAGCCGGTCTCCGGCAATACAGATGTATCCGGAGTCTGCGTGGTCAATTCCACCGATGATGTTAAGAAGGGTGGATTTACCGGAGCCGGAGGGACCGAGCAAAACACAGAACTCTCCCTTTGCAACGGAAAAATTCATTCCCCGCAAAACCTCCTGACGGGTCTCCCCACTACCATAGCTTTTTTTCAGATCTACAACGTCAAGAAATCTCTTGTTTTCTTTTGTCATTATGTCTCTCCTTTCAAGTATGATCTTGTGATACAAAAAAATGGGGACACACGGTTGGTATGTCCCCATTATCCTATATCCTATTCGTTTTATCGATTACAAAAACGTTTCGTCCGCCGTTTTGTCATTGTAACAGACGTCAGGTGATATCCCATCGGCGAAAAGGCCGTCTGCAGTCTTTCACGAAGATCCTGCTCTTCTACGGCACATTCCAGCCAAAAGGAAGCAGTTCCTTTTGTATGACGGGCTACCAGATGAGAAGCCTTCGGAACAGATTTCCGAATGGCTTCTTTTACATGTGTTTCACACATGCCGCACATCATTCCATTGATTCTTAAGGTGACCTGACAGGGGCCGCGTAAGGACGCATTTGTGGCAGGAATCTGCCCCTCCGGTTCGTCTTTTCTAAAAAAACTGACCAGGATCCTTAAGCCAAGGATAAAGATAACGAAAAGGATGATCAGCACGATAGTGTCTGTGCGATTTATGGGTATGTCAAATTTCATATCTTACTTACGCTTCGGCAGTTCTGGAATCAAAACTTACCTTCTTGTTTGGGTCTCTTCTGAATAACAGATATAAAAGACCGATAAACAATACAGTAGCAATTACAGTCCATGCTGAGAATGCTACCTGACCAACAGCTAATCCAACAAGCTGATATACCATTAAGGTAACACAGTAAGCTCCGATATTCTGGAAGAGAATTGCAAACCAGAAGAACTTACGGTTTCCAAGCTCTTTCGCCATAGAAGAGATGGCTGCAAGACATGGAGAATCAATCAGGTTGAAGATCAGGTAGGATACGGCTGCCATGGTTGTCGGGAAAAATGCCATGTATGCATCATGGTAAGCCTTTGTATACTCCTCTGCTTCCTCACCGACAGAAGAGAGAACGGACATGGTTGTAACAAGTCCTTCCTTAGCACTGAATCCGGAAAGTGTTGCTGCAACCGTCTGCCAGTTACCGAATCCAAGAGGTACAAAGATTGGAGCAAGGACGCTACCAACAGCAGCCATCAAAGAATCCTTAGGCTCTACAAGTCCAAAGGTTCCGCCACTGACTCCGAAGTTAGACAGCAGCCACATAACAGCACAACATAAGAACAGGATAGTTCCTGCCTTCTTCATGAAGGCCCATACACGCTCCCATACATGAAGGAGAAGACCCTTAAAGGATGGAAGGTGGTACTGTGGAAGCTCCATTACGAATGGAACCGGATCACCGGAAAACATCTTAGTCTTCTTTAAAATGATGCAGTAGATAACGACCAGAGCAATTCCACCGAAGTAACATACCGGAGCCATCCATGCAGCACCACCCATAATGTATCCTGCGATTGCTGCAATAACAGGAAGCTTTGCTCCACAAGGAATCATGGTGGTGGTGATCATCGTCATACGACGATCCTTCTCACTCTCGATGGTTCGTGTTGCCATAATACCCGGAACTCCACAACCGGATGAAATCAGGAATGGAATAAAGCTCTTACCGGAAAGACCAAACTTACGGAAGGCACGATCCATAATGAATGCAACTCTTGCCATGTAACCGCAGTCCTCTAAGAAAGAGAGGAACAGGAATACAATGGCCATCTGTGGAACGAATCCGATCGGAGCTGCAAGACCTCCGATGATACCATTTACCACAAGGGAGATGACCCAATCTGATGCACCTGCATGATTCAGAAGAGATTCCACACCCGGCTGGATCCATGCACCAAACAGCGTATCATTGGTAAAGTCTGTTAAAGTTCCACCTACCGTAGCAACGGAAATGTAATAAACCAGGAACATAACAGCAGCGAAGATCGGAAGTGCCAGGAAACGGTTTGTTACAAGCTTATCCACGTAATCGGAGAATGTCAGAGCATTCTTGGCTCTGCCCTTCTTAACACACTGATGGATCAGATCTGTGATGTAGGTATATCTCTGGTTGGTGATGATACTTTCTGCATCGTCATCCAGCTCTGCCTCACAGTCTGCAATGTGCTTTTCCACATGCTGCATAACGTCGGATGGGATCTGGATATTCTCTAATGCCTTTTCATCACGCTCAAAAACTTTGATAGCATACCAGCGAAGCTCAGAAGAATCCACTGCACTCTCGATCGATTCCTCAATATGTGCGATGGCATGTTCCACACTACCCTTGAAGACGTGTGGAAGCTCTTTGTGTTTTTCTTTTGCTGTTTTAATGCACAACTGTGCTGCCTCACGTGTCGCATCTCCTTTCAAAGCGGAAATCTCGATCACCTTGCAGCCAAGCTCCTTTGACAATTTTGCTGTATCAATGAAATCTCCGTTCTTACGAACAAGATCCATCATGTTGATGGCTACAACCACCGGGATTCCGATCTCAATCAACTGTGTTGTAAGATAAAGGTTACGCTCGATGTTGGTACCGTCAACGATGTTTAAGATTACATCCGGCTTTTCATTCACCAGGTAGTTACGGGTCACGACCTCCTCTAAGGTGTATGGGCTCAAAGAATAAATACCCGGAAGATCCTGGATGGTGACATCCTTTTCTCCCTTCAGCTTACCTTCTTTTCGCTCCACGGTAACACCCGGCCAGTTACCTACATACTGGTTGCTGCCGGTCAAATCATTAAATAGTGTTGTTTTTCCGCAGTTTGGATTACCTGCCAAAGCAATTTTAATGCTCATTGTACTCTCTCCTCTTTTCTATTTGTTTATTTCATTTCAAGAATATCAGCATCCTGCTTACGAAGGGAAAGCTCATATCCGCGAACGGTCACCTCGACAGGATCACCAAGAGGTGCAACCTTACGAACATAAATCTCCGTTCCCTTTGTAATACCCATATCCATGATTCTGCGCTTCAAAGCGCCTTCACCGTGGATTCTGGAAACAACGGCAGTTTCTCCAACCTTAACATCACGTAACGTTTTCATTCCTACTACTCTTCCTTTCAAGTTACTATTATAAGTTAGCTTACGCTAAGCTTATGCCAAAAAAGAGAGCTGCGGATCATTACTGAACCATGATCTTAGCAGCCATCTGATCGGTTATTGCAAGACGTGCGTCCTTAACATTCACAATCACGTTACCGTTACCGGTAGCAGAGATAACGCGGACATGTTCACCTACGACAAAGCCCAGATCTTCCAAGTGTTTCTTCGCTTCCATACTGCCGCCGATCCTGGTGATCATCACATCATCCCCGGTATTTGAAAATGATAAAGGCATCATTCGCATCTCCTTTCTATTTCTTCGTAGCGTAGTCTAACACCATTTAGGGTATTGTGTCAATGGTTATATCAAACAAAAACCAATTATTTATATATACTATATTGCGTACAATTAAGGTGTGCTCAATCAAAAAAGACAAGCTGCCGACCATATGATCGACAGCTTGTCTAAAAATCGAAAAAAAGTTTTAGCGAATTTTACGAAGAATATCCTTTGGATCTACCTCAAATGGAATCATTAACGTCACAATGTCCATGGGGCGGTTGGCCCGATCGATGGTTTCCCCGTCTTCATTTTTGATCCAGGTCACATCAAATTCCTCGTTGAGCTTACCCGGCATCAATGCCTCCACACGGTCGCCAAGCGTAATTACGTTTCGAACCTGAACCTGTGCAACCTTCGTATCTTTATTATAGGAAACAACGGTTCCAAGGAAATCGTGGTTCACCGTGTTATTTGAGTACTCATGGAAGATAATACTCTCCTGTCCGGCTCTGCCGTTATAGCAGCCGGCGCAGACTTCCCGGTTTTCTCCCTTGTTGATCTCTCCTAAGTGATAAGCCATGCGCTCTTCTGAAATCTCACCATCGCAGTCGTAAAGCTCGTCGATCAGATGGCGGTATCCGGAAACGATGGAGGCAACATAGTATTCGGATTTCATGCGACCTTCGATCTTAAGGGATGCAACACCGGCTTCCATCAAATCCCGGATATAGTGTGCTGCCATCATATCCTTTGAGCCGATGGTAAACATATCCTCGTCTGTGCTGAGACGCTTTTCACCCTCATATAAATGGTACTGCCAACGGCAAGACTGGGCACAACCTCCTCGGTTCGCATCCCGAAGGGTCATTCGGTTGCTTAAGGTGCAACGTCCGGAAATATTCACACACATTCCGCCGTGAATAAAAGCCTCTGTCTCCACCGGACATTTGGATGTGATCTTTCGTACCTCATCCATATTGCACTCACGGGAAAGAACCACCCGATCTACGTGATTCTCATCGATCAAAAGCTGTGCCGCATAGGAGTTGGTGATGGACATCTGGGTGCTGCAATGCACCTCAAGCTTCGGAGCCACTCTCTTGGCAAGGGCCATAATGGATACACTGGCTGTAATAATAGCGGTAACCCCCGCATCCTCTAAGTCCTTTAAGTACTGTTCCAGTCCTTCGAAATCTTCATTATGGGGAATGATATTGACCGTTACATGGATATTGGATTCGTGGGATGCGGCATACCGGCAAGCCTCTCTTATATCCTCCATGGTAAAATTGGAGGCGCGGCTTCGAAGAGAGAAGGACATACCGCCCAGATATACTGCATCTGCACCATAGTCGATGGCGACCTTGGCACGGGCCAGGTCACCGGCAGGAGCCAGCAGCTCCGGTTTTTTTAAGATTTTACTATTTGACTGTTTTCTGTTCATAATAACCTGAGTCAAGCGGTTCATTCTTAAACTGCTCTCTGTATTCCTTTCCGACGGTATTTGCGTCTTCTCCGTTTAATATCCTCTTATAGGCGCTGACAGCAGAAAGCTGTTCTTCTATTGTCATATAGCTTCCGTTGATCAAAAGTCCAATCGGATGGCTCTTTAATACATCTTCGATGAAATCAAAGGAATCCAATACATCATCACTGTAGATCAATGTTCCGGTCTCATCCTCATAAATGGGCATACTGCCCTCTCTTTGTTTTTCTACAATGCAGAGATGCCTGTTGTCTACGACATCTTCTGTTAGATGGTTCTGATCCTTATAGGCGCTCAGAAGTCTACGGTAGGACCTGGACATCAGAGTCCGTCCGTGTACGGTTACAATAGCTTTTTTAACAGTGGAAGCAATCGCCACGGTCTCCTGAAGTGTAAGAATAGGAGAAATGCAGATGCCCTCTACGCCTCGCTGGATCCACCAGTCTGCATCCGGAATAGATGTCATCAAAGTCTCCGGCTCATAGACCATGCGATCCGTCATATGATATTTCTTCGCCATTCCGAAAATGGAAGGATCTGCAAAAAAGACAGAGACTTCTTCCTGCGTGGCAATATATTGCATGAGTCGGTCAGCATCATCCAACATGCCTTCGTGTAGGGTGTTATTAGCTAAAACAGCAAGCTGTTTCTTCGCCTCTGTTGTGGCCTGTACAGTCTCTTTCAATTCATCCGGATTCAGTTTGCAGGCACAACTGCTGCTTAAGCCTTCGACGGATACCAGAAGAGTATCTGCATCCGAATGCAAAAGAACAGGAAGGTCCTCAAATCGTTCCAGGGTTGTGATAAGATTTCGCATTTCTTCTCCTAATGGTACAAAGGGTACATTTGGTTCATAAACTGAAATATTATACTCTGATATGGAGTCTTTTTCAAGATATATTCCTTTTTCTTTCCATCACTAATAAAGAACCAAGAACAAGAATTGGTTGAGTATTTACCACCGTGATGCCGCTGAATCAGAAATATATAGAAGAAAGTTCCGCCACGACTCTCTCGTTTTCCTCTCTTCCCTTTACTGCCATCCGATAATACCCTTCTTTAAGCCCCTTGAAATTGCTGCAATCCCGGATCAGGATCTTATGTTCCAGCAACTGTCGGTAGAGGTTTTGTTCACTTCTCATCAGAAGAAAGGAGCAGTCGCTGTCAAAGACTTTTATTCCCATAGCTTCCAGCCGGTTCTCAAGGAAGGTGCGTTCCTTATCGATTAAGGCCTTTGTCCTCTTTATATAATCTGTCTCCATCAGGTATGTTGAGCAGGCAACGGTTGCATCCTGGGCAATGACAGACATATTCCACTCCGGCAGATGATTTCTCAGCCGAAGGAGATTCTTCGCATCGGAAAGTACATAACCGGTACGGGCACCCGGTATCCGGAATAATTTGGTAAAGGCCTTGAGCACATAAAGGTTCGGATAGTGAAAAAGCAGTTCCCGGTACCGATCTGCAATCTTTTCCTCAGAGGAAGACATCTCATAAAAACATTCATCAAGGAGAACCGAAATCTTTTTATCCCGGCAACGGATCAGAATCTTTCTAAGCAGAGAATCGTTGATCAGCTTTCCGGTGGGATTATTTGGATTTGTCAAAAACAAAAGATCCAGATCTTCCGTCAGATACGGCAGGATCTTCTCATCCGGAAGAAAGCCCTCCTCTTCCTTTAGATAAAAATCCCGGATTTGGCAATTCACTGCCTTTAGGGCATGTTCGTATCCATAGAATCCGGGACGTAGAAGCAGGGCCTTCTTTGGCTGTAGCATGGAAACAATGCCAAAGATCAGTTCTGAGGCGCCGTTACCGCCTAAGACCTGATCCTGACGAATGTTATGAAGAAGGGCCAGACACTCTCTGGCTTTTTGCTGCAGGGGATCCGGATAACAGTGGATCCGGGAGATGCTTTGCAGCAGAGCTTTTTGGATTTCCTGTGGCATGGGAAGGGGATTCAGATTTACAGAAAAATCTGTAATAATCTCCCTGTCGTATATATATCCTCCGTGTATCATATTCAGCCTTTCTAAATAAATAAGGAGATGACGAAGATCAGAGCCGCAGTCACTACAAAAAGAAATTCCGTTGTGTACATCAGCCGACAGGCTCTTGGAATATCTTCTGCTTCAATGGATCTTATAGGATCTCCGATATAGGGCTTTTGCACAAGCTTTTGAAAATAGTATGCCGGACCTGCCAGACGAAGTTCCAAGGCTCCGGCCATAACACTCTCGGTCTGGGCGGAATTGGGACTTTTGTGATTGTAGCGATCCCGAAGGAAGATCCTTACAGCGTTTCTGGCAGAGAAATCCTTTCCGCAAAAAGTACAGGCAACCATCATAAAAAGAGCCGAAAGTCTGGCTGGAAAATAGTTTGCCACATCATCGAGTCTGGCTGCGCAGGTTCCGAAATGCAGGTACCGATCATTGCGATAGCCGATCATGGAATCCATGGTATTGATGGCTTTATAGGCCATGCCGGCTACCGGTCCACCCAGGGCCAGGTAAAAAAGAGGGGCAATGATGCCGTCGGAAGTGTTCTCTGCTATGGTCTCCACGGTTGCCCTGGCAACATCCTCCCGGGAGAGATCCTTTGTATCTCTTCCCACGATCATGGAGACCGCATAGCGGGAACGTTCCAGACTTCCGGTTTTTAACTGATCATAAACCTTCATGCTTTCCACCCGAAGACTCTTGGCAGCCAGGCAATAGCAGGTCAGAACAGCTTCCATGGCACATCCCAGGAAGGGATGCAGATGATACACAAGAAAAAGGATGCAAAAGGTTAGGGTAACGCTAAAGGTCAAAACAATAAGAACCAGGAGAAGTCCCCGTCGCAGCTGGGAACCCTTTTTCTCCGGGGGCGTATTCATGAATGCCTGGTCCAGTCGGCTGATCAAAGATCCGATCCAGCGGATGGGATGAGGGAAGGAATAGGGATCTCCGATCATAAGATCAAGAAGATATCCGGTCAAGAAGGCGATGATATGATATTGCAGTAAGTTCATCTTCGTTTACTCCTATTTCGATTCGATAGCCGTCTGCATTTGCTACCTGAAAACTGTAATAGTCCTCTCCTGTCAGATGGCTCAGGACAGACATGATGGTTCCGCCGTGACAAAGGAAGATCATCGGATCCTGTGTTAAAAGGGCAGGATCCCTTCTTCCCAAAAGGCAGGAAGAAAATGCCTGAAAGCTCCTTCCCTTAAATTCTTCCATGGACTCTCCTTCCGGAATCTTATCTCTGCAAAAGGAAGAAATCCATGCCTGGTAGCGGGGATCACCGGAAAGCTCTTGATAGTTTTTGCCTTCGAAGATTCCAAAATCCATTTCCGAAAGGCCGGGTTCTAATACAAGACCGGCTATGGGGAAAAGAAGCTTTGCACTCTCCTGTGCCCGTTTCAGGGGGCTTGAAAAAATGGTGATGTCTCGGTCAAAAAGCACAGCAAGCTCCTTTGGATATTTCTTTTTCAAAAGAAAAAGTTCCTGTCTTCCCTCGCGAGAAAGTGGTTCATCGGTGGCTTTTCCGATGTATCGCTTTTGCTGATTGCCGCAGGTCTTACCATGGCGGATCATATAACAGGTCATGATGTTTTTCGTCATAGCGTAACTCCTGTGGATATCAGTAAAAACAGTTCCAGCATCACAATGTAGTACCCTGCGGTATCTCCGGTCACTCCTCCGAAGTTTTTCCTGCAAAGCCTATAATAATACAAAGTAAAAATACCTGTCACCCCAAGAAAAGCAAGCGCTGTACGGGGATTCAGCCAGGCCGCACATCCAAGGGCCAATACAAGTTGTAGTGCCGACAGTAGAATATCACTCCGTTCCTTTTTCCCCCGTTCCATGGTCAGCATGCCTTCCTTTTTGGCAGTGTCAAACATAAGACAGGTCAGGGCGCAGGCACAACGGGCGATAAAAAAGATCAGACAGTACAACAGAAACCGTCTCTCTGTGAGTCTGGTTTTTCTGTTGAGGAAAAAAAGCATGGCACATCCCCAGGCAAGAGAGTAGGTCAAAAGAGAGATCACGGAAAATGCGCCGATATGGGGATCCTTTAGGATCAAAAGTTTCTTCTCCTTTGGCTGATAGGAATGCAGGGCATCCTCCACATCCATAAAACCGTCCAGATGAAATCCTCCGGTGATCAAAAGGGGAAGGAGAGAAAACCCTCCCACGAGAATGAGTGGGTCCATTCCTTGGGCAAAGTGAAAAAGCAAAGCACTGCAAAGTCCAATGACGGCTCCCACCCAGGGAAGAAACAAAAGGATGTGCTCCATATCTTTTTCTTCCCAGGGAAACTGGGGCATGGGGATCTTAGAGTACAAGGACAGGGATACTGCAATATTTCGAAGTATTCTCATGGTAGTTTTCTCCATTGTTCATTTTCATAACGATAGATCTTGTCACAGAAAGCAATAAGGCATTCATTGACCCGATGGATCAGGGTCACGTAGCGGATCGTCTCCTCATCATACCCTTCATCTGTCAGGGGAAACTCGTTACCTACGATAAACAGATCCTCGCAGTCAGCAGCCAGATCCGACAGACAATTCATGATGTAAGAAAGAAGCTCCTCATCCGTTGCATCCTTCTTCTTTTGCATTTCATTTCCCACCAGATTGGACATGCATTCCAAAAGGCAGATGCAGGGAGCATTCTTTTTCAGCTGCGCTCTTACTTTGGAGAGTTCACTGGGACATTCGATGGTATAAAACCCTTTGCCGTCCCTTGCCTTTTTATGTTTTGCTACCCGCTCCTGTCCCTCTTTTCCGTAGGGGATCATGGTGGCCAGATAGATCTTGTGAACAGGATAAGCGCAGGCATCGGCCCGCTGACATACAAGCTGTTCTGCAAGGGAAGACTTTCCGCTGTCCGGTTTTCCAAGAATGAACGTGATCATATTAGTCCTCTTCGTTCTCAGTTGTGGTAAACCTTTCATAGGCTTTGATCATAGTGGTTTCGAATTTTGCACCGTATTTGTAATAATACAGGATGGCTTCTAAAAGCGGAAACAAAAGGATGGCTCCGGTTCCCTCGCCCAAGGCCATATTGCCGGAAAGGTAGCACGGAAGCTTCAATTCCTTAAGAGCCGCAGGAAGTCCGCCTTCTCTTCCATTATGGGAGGCAAGCATGTAATCTTTGCATCCTGGGCAAAGTCTCGTGGCGCAAAGAGCTGCCACTGCACTGATGAGCCCGTCAATGACGATGGGAATCCGGTAAAGTCCTCCGCCGACAAATACGCCGATTAGTCCTGCAATATCCAGTCCTCCCAGATAAGAAAGTGCTTTTAAGGCATAAGCTTTGGTATCCGGGGAAAGGGAGGCGGCAGAAGCCTGAAAGGCGGAAAGCCCTTTTTTGATCACAGTTTTTTTTCGTAGCAGTCCTGCATCGGAAAGTCCTGCTCCCCGTCCGGTAAGCTCCTCCGGATCAGCGCCGGTAAGGGCACAGAAAAGTGCTGTCGATGTAGTGGTATTTCCAATCCCCATCTCTCCGGTGGCAAGGATCTTATATCCTTTTTTCTTTAACGTAAAAGCAGTCTCGATCCCTGCGGAAATGGCTTTTAAGACCTCCTCTTCTGTCATGGCAGCTTCCCGGGTAAAGTTTTTTGTGCCCTGTGAGATCTTACGGCAGCTTACCCCGGGGATCTTCTCTTCTGCGGCCATTCCGATATCAATGGGAAACACATCCGTATTGCAGCCCTGTGCCAATATGGAGGCGGTGCTGATATGATCTCCAAGGTTTCGTGCAACTCCAAGGGTGACCTCAGTTCCCACCTGGGAGACCTGCTCTTCCACGACTCCGTTGTCTGCGATCATGATCACAACACCACGCTTTGTAATGTCAGGCGGATTGGTTCCCTGTATGGCTGCAAGCCGGCAGATGACATCTTCGAAATCTCCAAATCCGTCAATGGGCTTGGAATGCAGATCCCAGTCTTTTTTTGCCTCCTGATAGAGAATCTGATCTACGGGAGGGATCTTAAGTTGAAATAATTCCTGTTTTGTCACAGAGATACTCCTTGCATGCATGTACAAAGTTTTTTGGAAAATCCGGATTTGACGGATAATAAAGGTGAGCAAATCCCCACCAGTGATCGTTTGCGGTAAATGAAGATGACCAGCAGCGGTCTTGCGCCGGCTTGTTACTGTGCACATCCGAACCGTTTTCTTCACTGTCAAAGTAGTGAAATTCGTGCCCTCGGATCACGGAACCAAAGGTGCTGCTTCCCGGTAAAAATGCCTTTGTTTTTTCTTCAAGGCTGATGTAGCCAAAGCGCACCAGCCTCCCGGTATAAAAGCAATCCCCGGAGATCATACCACACATTGGATAGCGTTTGTGATCTTCTGTGACAATGGCATCATGAAGATACATAAAACCGCCACACTCAGCCAGAGAGGGAAGTCCCCCGGACAGAGCATCTCTGACGGAAAGCAGCATGGATCGGTTCCGGCTTAGCTTCTCGGCAAAAAGTTCCGGATATCCACCGCCGAAGATGACTCCCCCTATGTTCTCCGGCAGTTTTTTGTCATGGATCGGGGAAAAGTAGATCAGCTCTGCCCCAGCCTCTTCTAAAAGTCTGAGATTGTCATGGTAGTAAAAGCAAAAGGCTTCATCCCTGGCTACTGCAATGGGAAGCTTCTTTTGGATCGGTGATTGGATTACCGCAGGCGGTTCTTTTGATATTTCAGAAGACAGCTCTAGCATTCTCTTCAGATCAAACGTCTTTGTTATCGTCTTTCCCAGAACGTCGATGCTTTTTTGTATATCACAGATCTCTTCCGGTAGTTTCAGGCCTAAATACCGGCTTTCTACGGTTCCCTCCCTGATCTGCGGAAGGAATCCCAGGACGGGAAGCGAAAGCTCTTTTTCAATAACCGGGGCGATCCTTTTATAATATCCTTCTGTGATACGGTTTAAGATCACTCCCCGGATCCGATGTGCTGTGTCCATTTCCAAAAATCCCCGAATGACAGCCAGAAGGGAGCGTCCCATTCCCTTTGCATTAACAGTGAGAAAAACAGGGATCTGAAGGGTTCTTGCCAGGTGGTAGGAAGAGGCAGTATCCCTCTCAGGCGACAGACCGTCGTAGAGTCCCATGACCCCTTCTACAATGGAAAGATCCGCCTCTTCCCCTGTAAGGAAAAGTTTCCTTGTGGTTATTTCATCGGTAAAAAACAGATCCAGATTCCGGCAGGTCACGCCCAGGATCTTCTCATGAAAAAGTGGATCGATATAGTCCGGACCGCATTTATAGGAATGTAGTCTAAGGCCTGCATCTGCAAAGGCTTTTAAGAGTCCGCAAGTGATGGTGGTTTTACCGGAATTGCTGCCGCAGGCAGCGATCATAAAAGCTTTTTCCATAGGTTACCTTTCTTTATCTGTAAAACTTACGCAAAGGTGAAGGCGGTGATATAGACCGGATTATTTGCCTCAAACAGGTGATGATCCCCCAGTTCCTTCATTCGATTAACAGCAACCTGTGTGACCGTAAGATCCTTCACCGGGAAATCCCGGATCACCTCAGAGATTTCAGCAATGGACTCTAAGGAAACTGCATTGATGACCACCCGCATCCTCGGATTGATCTGTTGCAAAGAAGAAAGGATGGGAAGAAGATCTCCCCTGCTTCCGCCGATAAAGGCGGCATCCGCCACCGGTAATTCTGCAAGTCCCCTTGGAGCCCGGTTATGGATCACCCGGTAATTATGAACCGAAAGATGGTCGGTATTCTTTTGGATCAGGGCAATCGCCTTTGGATCACACTCTATGGCATATACAAAGATCTTCGGGGACAAAAGAGCTGCCTGCAGGCCAATGGAGCCGGTTCCTGCTCCGATGTCATACAGGATGTCCCCCTCCTTTAACTGCAGCTGGCAAAGGGATAGCTTTCGGATCTCTTCCTTTGTCATGGGCACCCGGTCCCGAAGGAAGTCCTCATCCTTTAAGAGGGGGAGCAAGTCCTTTTTCCATGGTGTCCTGTTATACAAAAAGCCTACATAAAGCCCTTTTTTGGTGAGTGGAAGGGTCTGCTCCGTTACTTCCTCGATCTGTTCATCCGGGTAGGACAGGTTATACCCGTAATAAAGTGACAGTTCTTTTCTCTCCTGTACCTTTTGACGGATCACCTGCAGATCCTCAGCCCCGGAGGTCAAAAAAAGTGTCTTTTCATTGTGGCAGGCGCTATCCAGAAGAATCGGCAGCCATTCCTGTTTGTTTTTTCCATGGAGACTGAAAAGCTTTGCATCCTGCCAGCTGATTCCAAGACGGGAGGCAAAAAGCTGAAGGGAGGATATTCCCGGCAGGATGCGGATCCGGCAGTTGAGTTCTTCTTTCAGAGCCCGGTAGAGCTTTTCGCAGCCGCTGTAAAAACCGCTGTCCCCGGAGAAAAGAACCACAGCCTGATTTACCGTGGGATGCTGTTGTAACGTTTGCAGTGAAGGAAGGATCTCCTCTTTCCGATAATAGGGATAGCGTTTTGCGCCTCCTCCGATGTTTTCCAATAATCGGGGGGCACCGTATATGACATCTGCCTGAGCAATAGCACGGGATACCTCCGGTGTCGTTGTGTCTTTTAGACCGCAGCCTACACCGGCCAGGGTGATAAGAAGAGGTTTTTTATGTATGGGTCTTTGCAACACATCCGCTAAAATATCAAGAACCTCCTGCATCCCCATTTGTCTGTCGATGAAAGCCTCCTGCTTTGGACGACGGATCAGATGAAGGGTAATACCAAGTTCTTTGGCGGCAAGGATCTTGGCATCTACCCCTCCGACCCGGCCGCTGTCTTTCGTCACAAGATGTCGGCTGTTGTACTGCAACAGCATAGCCCGGTTCATCTCCTGTGAAAAGGGTCCCTGCATGGCAACGATCTGAGAATGGGCAAGTCCCAGGTCAAGGCAGAGCTGAATGCTTTCAACGTCGGGAAGCACCCGGGCAGTGATCCGTTCCTTTACCCCCGGATCACTGCAAAAATTCGAAAGCTCCTTGCTTCCCGTGGTAAGAAAAATATTTCCGGTGGTTTTTTTCAGGCTCTCGATACAGTCTTCGATACTGTCATAGCATTGAACAAAGTCCTCCTCCCGGATCTTATCCTCCGGTCGCAACAACCGAAGATAGCGGATGGGAAGATCCTCTACACTTTTTTGGATGGTATCTGTTACAAGAGCAGCATAAGGGTGCGTGGCATCTACAATAAGGTTGGTGCCTAATTCTTTGTAAAGAGATCGCATCCCCGCTTCATCAAGTCTTCCCTCATGGAGGGTAATACAGGGAAGGTCCGGCATCACAGCACTTCCGTATTCTGTTGCAACACAAAGATGGGCAGGGATCTGGTTGGCGTTCAGGATCTCTGCCAATTCTCTTCCTTCTGTTGTTCCTGAAAAGATCAAGATATTACACATCGATCTCATATCCTCTCTTTGTCACCAGATGTTCCTTCATGATGCAGGATCTGGAATTACCGATAAATACTGTTGTAAACATATTGACGCTTGTCTTGGCAAGCTCTGCAAGGGTACAGACATGATGCTTTGTTCCTTCCCTGCCGATATTTTCCACATAGCCGCAGGCCCGGTCCGGAGCAGCCCCTGCCTCCATCATGATACGGCAGGCTTTTTCAAGGTAGTCGGATCTTTTTTTCGAAGAGGGATTGTAAAGGGCAATGGCAAAATCTCCCAGGATGGCAGCCTGTAGCCTCTTTTCAATGACAGACCAGGGGGTCATAAGATCACTTAAGCTGATCAGGCAGTAATCGTGATTCAGCGGTGCTCCTAAGATGGCTGCTCCGCTGTTGGCGGCTGTAATTCCCGGAATGACCACAAGCTCTGTTTCGGGATATTCCCGGCTTAATTCATACATGGGAGAAGCCATTCCATAGACACCGGCATCTCCGCTACAGATCAGGGCAACGATCTTCCCCTCCCCGGCCTTCTCAAAACACAGGCGGCAGCGATCCATCTCCTGTCGCATTCCGGTGGTCATAAATTCTTTGCCGGGGAAGTTCTTTTCCACCAGTTTTACATAGAGGGTATAACCGATGATGATATCACTTTTCTCTAATACCGCCCTGGCCTGTGCCGTCATACCGGCTGATTCTCCGGGGCCGATTCCTACGATATAGATGAGGTTTCCCATGACTTTATTACCACCTTTCTTTTTGCGACGGCAAGGGTTATGCCGTCTTTTGCAGTTTTTGGAAGTATCAGCTGATAGCCGTTTCCTGCTTCTTTTGCTGCCGCTCTCTCACAGATGTTTCCAACCCCTGTGACCCGGGCAACAAATTCTGATGTTTTAAATTCTCCGTTTACCTCCTGCAGGTCCCCGGCTGAATAGGTATGAAAGGGCAGGTGCCGCTTCTGGCAAAAGGCCACAAGCCCGTATTCTTTTTCTTTCAGGTCAATGCTCGCCACAGCACTTACATGTGTAAGATCAATGCTTTGGTGCTCTATTATTTTTCTGATATCCTCACAGGCGGTTTCCTTTTTACACCCTATGCCAAGAACAAGCTCCTTTGCCAGGAGTGTCAGAGTTGCTGTTACAGAAGAACTTTGTTGGTCTGTGATCCACAGATCCACCCCTTTTAAGGGATCCTCCTCTAAGGTAAAAAAGGAGGGAATGTCCTCTTTGTCATAAGTGATCGAGGGGGAAATCCCAAGGGTCAGTGTTTCCCGCTGTAAAAGTGCGGAGGAAACCTTCTGTATGCCCTCCCGGTTTACAATGACAAATCCGTTTCTTCTTGCAAAAACATCCACAGAGAAAATAGCCCCTACATCCGTTGCCGTGGTGAGCACCGGCTGCAGCGGATAACGGTTTGTGGCATGTTGCATCCGTCGTGAGAGCTGAAGGGCAAGTTCATTGGCTCCGCCCATATGCCCGGAGAGAAGGGGAATCACATGCTGTCCCTTATCGTCTATAACAAGCACCGGTGGATCTTCCAGTTTATCTGCCACGAAGGGAGCAATGCTTCGGACCGCAATTCCGCAGGCTCCGATAAAAATCATGGGGGATCTCAGGTGAAAACAGTGCTTTGCCCATTGGGTAAGGGCGTTTTCCTTTTCTCTTTTCTCAAAAATATGTTCCGGGAAGGCGGTTATGATCTGATCCGCCAGTTCCCATCCCTTTGATGTAAACGCGCAGATTCCAATGATCATAGGCTTTTCTTCCTGTATTCTGTGCTAAAGTCCGGGGCATAGAGCCTGGATCGCTCATAGGAAGCGGTCTTTAAGGCCTGTCCCACCAGAATCAGTGCGGTCTTTGTGATGTTATGGCCCCGACCGGTTTCTTCTAAGGTCTCTACCGTACAAAGATAAGCTTCTTCCTCCGGCCAGCTTGCCTTGTAGACTATGGCCGCCGGTGTGTCAGCCGGATACCCTCCTGCGATCAAACGCTGTTGCAGCTCTTTCAACATGGACGTACTTAAGTACACTGCCATGGTGGCTTCATGGGCTGCAAACCCCTCGATGCTTTCCTTTGGTGGCACCGGAGTTTTGCCCTCCATTCTTGTGATGATAAGGGACTGGGAAATACCGGGAAGGGTGTACTCCAGGTTCAGGCTGGCAGCTGCCCCAAAGCAGGCGCTGACGCCCGGACAACTGTCATAGTCGATCCCCTGCACATCCAGAGCATCCATCTGTTCCCGGATGGCACCGTAAATGCTGGGATCCCCGGTGTGAAGCCTTACGACGGTCCGTCCCGCCCTGGCATCCTGTATCATTTGAGACAGGACCTCCTCCAATGTCATATAGGCGCTGTTATAGACCCTGGCATTCGGGCAGTATTCCAAAAGATCGGGATTTACAAGTGAGCCTGCATAGATCACCGTATCGGCCTGTTGGAGAAGATGAACGCCTCTTAACGTGATCAGATCCTTTGCTCCGCACCCGGCTCCGACGAAATGAACGTATCCTGTTTTACTCATGCTTTAACTCCTTTAACAGTGAAAGTGCGCCTTCTGTTTGCCCTAGTGATCCGAATTCATTAGAAAAGACAATGCATTCGATTTCAAATCGATTCCTCGCCCGTTTCTGAAGATAGAAATGGATCTTTTCCATTATGATGTCCATAAAGGGTCGGGTTAGTCCGGCATCGAAAAGAATCTGATAGGCGGCATCCGTGGATATACAGCTTTGCATCTTCTGTAATCCTTCTATGGAAAGTCCTGCCATAAGGGCGGCATTGATCATAAGCTCGATCCTGCAGTCTGCCTCCGCTGAGTGCGTATTCATGATGCCACCTGCTACCTTGATAAGTTTACCGATATGGCCGCATAAAAGAACCTTTGTAAAGCCCTCTTCTGCAAGCATATCCAGAGTGGCACCGATGTAGTTGGAGCATTTTACAGCCTGATCCAGATCAAAGTCATAGGTGTTTTTCATAAAATCAAGTCCATAGTTTCCCGGGGCAATGGCAAGCGCCTTTTTCCCCAGAATCCTCTGCTGGTGAAGTTCAACCCGGATGGTGTCCAGGAGAGCCTGTACACTCATGGGTTCTACCAGACCGGAGGTACCCAGGATGGAGATCCCGCCTTCGATCCCCAGACGGGGATTAAACGTGTTCTTCGCCAGTTCCTCTCCTCCCGGGACTGAGATCACCACCTTAAGGGGGCGTTTGCAGTCCAGAAGGTTCATAACTTCGGTGACTTCCCTTTCGATCATCTGCCGCGGAACGGAATTGATGGCTGCATTTCCCACCGGTTGATCCAGCCCGGCTTTTGTTACCCGGCCGACTCCTTCTCCTCCGTCAATCCAAACGCTATGCTGCACCGGCAACATCTTTTCTTCCTTCCTGTCACAGAAGGATACAGTGGCATAGATAATAGAGCCGGTGGTCACGTCCGGATCATCACCTCCGTCTTTTTCCACTCCGCAGCTGACTTCGTCCTTTCCTTTTTTGATATGGACCAATGTCGCATGAAAGGGGATCATTTTCGGTGTCATGATCACAATATCAGCTTTGTTATGGCCGGATAACAGCATATAGGCTGCGGCTTTGGCCGCCGCAGCTGCGCAGCTTCCGGTGGTGAAATGATATTCCATTACAGATTCCCCTTTTTCATTTCATACAAAACAGCATTACAGATGGCCGCAGCCACATTGCTTCCCCCTTTTCGCCCTGTGTTAATGATATACGGAAGATCCGTCTGCATGATCCGTTCCTTGGCGGTGATCACGTTTACAAATCCTACCGGAACTCCGATAACGAAAGCCGGAGTAAAGGTTCCTTCATCCACCATTTCACGCAGGCGAATCAATGCAGTAGGGGCATTCCCAACAGCAAAGATCACCGGATGGGGAAGCTTTGCAGCGTATTCCATGCTGACGGTGGCTCTTGTGACACCGCGCCGTTTCGCTTCTTCTGCAACCGCAGGATCTGCCATAAAGCAGTGGACTTCTCCCCCGAATTCTCCTAAGATCTTTTTGTTGATGCCGGAGAGCGCCATATTGGTATCCGTCACGATATGAGCCTTCGACCGGATCAACTCTGCCATTTTTGAAATGGCGTTTTCAGAAAAAGCCATGGTCCTTGCATAATCAAAGTCTGCTGTGGTATGAATGCAACGTTTGATGAGAAAGGCCTTCTCTTCTTCAAGATAAATTCCCATCTCCTCCAGTTCTTGTGTGATGATCTCAAAGCTTTTTTTCTCAATGTCCTGAGGTCTTATCTGCTCAATTTTCATAAGGTCTTATTCCCATCATTTCATAGATCTTTGCCAGATCCATACTTTCTCGCAAGGTCTTGGCCAACTTGTCATATTCCCTGTTCTTCCATTCCGTCTGATCCATGATCGTTCCCTCCGGAAGATGCAGTCCCTTTGTTTTTGAAAGGGAAGAGGACAGGATACGAAGGATCTCTCCCTGATCGAAAATGCCATGGATATAGGTTCCGTAGATGTTGTTCCTGTAATATCCACTTCCATTCGAGGTGAATTCAGAAAGCGTTCGATGGGCTGTGGTCTGTCCCATATGGATCTCATACCCTTCATAGGATATGCCGTCCAAAGCCTGTAGAGGTCCTTCTTTTACAGAAAAAGTTCCCTGACTCTGACACCGGTGCTTTTTCTCTCCCAGGATGGTTTGCACAGGCAACAGTCCCAGCCCTTCGATGGATCCCCCGTTTTCTACGCCGAAGGGGTCCTCGATAATCTTTCCCAGCATCTGATAGCCTCCGCAGATCCCGATCACCGGTTTGCCTGTGGCGGCAAAGGAGCAGATGGCCCGGTCCAATCCGTAGATCTTCATCCATTCCATATCGGCTATGGTGTTTTTACTTCCCGGAAGGATCAAAAGGTCTGCCTCCTGCAGTTCCTCCGGATCCGTTGTGTAGATCACTTCCATTCCCTCCACCTGCTCAAATGAAGAAAAATCCGTAAAGTTGGCGATATGGGGAAGGTGAAGTACCATTACATTGATCCATCCTCTTTTCCTGTTCCTAAAACGGGGAGACAGAGAGTCCTCATCATCCACTTTCAGATCCATATAGGGAATCACCCCGGTCACAGGAATATTGCAGCGCTCCTCCAGCATGGAAATTCCCGGATCCAGAATCGTTTTATCCCCTCGGAACTTATTGATAACAAGTCCTTTGATCCTCTCCCGCTCCTCCGGCAGAAGCAAAGCAATGGTACCGTACAGCTGAGCAAAAACACCGCCCCGGTCAATGTCCCCCACTAAAAGCACCGGCGCATCCACCAGCTTTGCCATTCCCATATTGACGATATCATTCTCCTTGAGATTGATCTCTGCCGGAGAACCGGCTCCCTCGATCACAATGATCTCGTAGTCTTCTTCCAGCTTTTTGAGGGCACGTACAATATCCGGTATTAGCTTTGTTTTGTAGGCAAAATATTCCCGGGCCGGCATATTCCCAAGGACCTTTCCGTTGACGATCACCTGGGAACCGTAGTGGTCAGTGGGCTTTAGCAGAATGGGATTCATATAGACACTCGGCTTGGTCTTTGCCGCCTCCGCCTGCATGACCTGGGCCCGTCCCATTTCCAGTCCGTCCTCTGTAATATAGGAATTCAGCGCCATATTCTGGGATTTAAAGGGGGCGACCCGATAGCCGTCCTGCCGGAAGATCCGACAGAGGCCGGCGGCGATCAAACTCTTGCCGGCACTGGACATGGTTCCCTGCACCATAATATATTTTACCTTGGATCTCTCGTTTTTTACCATTGATAAATCTCCCGGAACTGTCCCCCGGGAATGTGAAACAGCTCTTCTATATACGAATCCGTCAAAACTTCCGTAACACTTCCCATCCGACCGAGTTGCCCCTCGGCGGTGACACAGAGGACCTGGTGGGCAAGACACTTTACCAGTTCCAGTTCATGCATGGAAAGCAGAATGCCGATGTGGTTCTCCCGGGACAGGGTGCGAAGCATATTGATAAATTCGATCTTGTAACCAATATCAAGATAGCTTGTAGGCTCATCCAGGATCAGGATCTTCGGCTGCTGGACCAGCGCCCTTGCCAGCAGCACTCTCTGTTTTTGTCCGTCACTGATCTGCGAGAACAGACGGTCCCGAAGGGACAGGGACCGGGTCAGCTCCATGGCTTTTTCAATCTGTTCCCGATCTTCTTTTGTCAGAAGTCCCATTCCGTTGGTATACGGAAAACGTCCCACACTGACCACCTCATAACAGGTGGCATATCCGGTATCCCTTCGCTCCGTCACCATAACGGACATCTTCTGCGCCAGTTGCTTCCCCGGGATCCGGTTCAGTTCTTCTCCATCGAGGCAGACAGTTCCACCCACCGGCTTTAACAGACCGGACAAAGTCTTTAGCAGCGTGGATTTCCCGGAGCCGTTGGGACCGATCAGCGCAAGGATCTGTCCTTCTTTTAATACCAGTTCGATCTGCCGGATCAAAGGGGTCTTATGATAGCCGATGACAAGATCTTCTGTTGTTAACATCCCCTTACCTCCCTTTTCTCTTCAGGATCAAAGAAATAACGATGGGCGCTCCGAAGATCGCCGTAATGGTACTGATGCTCAGTTCCATGGGGGCAAAGAGCTCCCGGGCCAACAGATCACAGCCAAGGCAAAAGGCACTGCCACACAAGAAGGTGGCAGGAATCATATGCCTTGGACTTGCCGTACGAAACAGCCCCCGAACCAGATGAGGCACCGCGATCCCCACAAAGGAAATGGGGCCGGCAAACGCCGTAACGGTGGCGGAAAGAAGGGAGGAAACTGCGATCAGAAGGATCCGAAAGACCTTCACGTTCATTCCCACGCTTCGGGCATAGTTTTCTCCGTAAAGGTAGACCTCAATCCCCTTGGACAAGAAGACCGCCGCCCCGGATCCCAGCAGAATCACCGGAAGAAACCAGCGAACCTGTTCCCAGGAAATGGAAGAAAAACTTCCCATAGACCAGTTATGCAGATTCACAATGTTGGAATCATTGGCAAAGGAAACCAACAGCTCCGTGATGGCGGAACAGATATAGCCGATCATCACACCGGCCACGATCAGAACCGCCATGTTCTGCACCCGTCGGGCTGCAAGGATAACAAAAAAGGTTGCAACCGCCGATCCCGCCAGAGCGGCAAGGATCATAGCAGCCGCGCCAAAACTGCGACCGTAGAGCACCGCCGTCACCATTAAAACAGCAACAAACAGCTTCGCACCGGAAGAGATCCCCAGCACAAAAGGACCGGCGATGGGATTCGCAAAAAATGCCTGGAGCAGATATCCGGACAGAGCAAGCCCACCGCCTAAAAACAAGGCAGCCAGGATCCTTGGCAGTCTGACATCCAGAAGAATGGTTCCTTCCACACTGCTCCGGTCGGCATGCACCATCAGATGCAGGATCTTTGAAAAAGAGATCCTGGTGCTGCCGGATATGAGATTGACCGCAACCAGCAACAGAACCAGTGCCATCAGGAGAACATATAGACAGATAATCCTTTTTTTCACAACTTCTCCTCTTCCTTTTCTCACTTAATCCACATGACGGATAAAACGGGTCTTTTGTCCGTCCCCTTCCAGGATGGAATAAAAATCCAGTGTCACATCCACGATCTTACTGCTCTCCTGGTACATATTCAGACCCGTGCACCAGAGGTTATGTTCCTTCACCGCCTTAAATTTCTGAAACAGCGGATGTTTGGAGATCAGATCCTCAGAAGAGGTAATACCTCCGTCTATGGTTCCGTTGTAGATCAGCACATCGGCATCTGCCGCCATCCTGTAGAAATCCTCCCAGTTGATGTTGATGGTGGAAAGGGCATTTTCGTTGGGAAGCTTTAAATCCTTCAGCGCATATTCGCCTCCGGCCATTTCAATCATTCTGGTCATATAGTCCCCCGGTTTGCGAACATTCACATACCCGTTGGAGGACATATAAAAGATGGCAACCCTCTGCTTTTTCTCTTCTCCCTGTCTTTTCTCCCCCAGCGTTTTGCTGATCCGATTCAGCTTTTTTACTTCCTGATCAAAGAAAGCATCCGCCTCCTTTTCCTTTCCCAACAGTACGCCATACAGCTTGATCCATTCCAGACGCCCCAGAGGGGAATCCTCATAACTTGACATCTCCACAAGGACAGGGATCTTAAGCCGGGTAAGCTCTTCGGCGATCTTTGGAGCATGGGTGATCATCATGGACTCAATGGCAAGACCGGTATGAAGAGCCAGCAGCTTCTCATAATCCGGCGCGCTGTACTTACCGGCATAGGTAATGGCACCGGATAAAATAGCCTCCTGCACGCTTTTGTCAACGTATTCCTTCGCCGGCATGCTGCAGGAGGTAACCGACGACAAAGCCCCCAGTCGGTCAAACAGATCCATTCCCGATGAAGCCGCAAGGTAGATGCTGCTTTTGGCTTTTTCCTGACGGATCAGCGTAGCATCCGAAAAGCCCAGATCACAGTCTGCTTTGTTTCCCGGAATCAGAACATAATCCTTGTCCTCACCGATCCGGATATGGACATAGCCCTGCTCATAATAGTCCACGGCAAACTGCTTAGCGTAAGAAAGCTGCATGGAGGATACCTTTCGGGGCATGGCCTCTTCCTTTGAGGCAGCAGATCCCGCCCCGGAACAGGCAACCGACATTATGAACATGGATATAGCCATACAAAGGCCAAAAAATTTTACTGTTTTTTTCATAGATTCATTTGATAAGAGAACAGCCCCCGGCGAAGGGCCACGGGCTGTCCTTATTCATAAATTACTAATGTGCGGTTAAGTGGTTACATGTGATGGTGTATTCGATCTCATGAGGCTTACTCATAGCAACGGTATCGGCGATGACCTTGACCGGCTTGCTAAGATCTTGGAAGGATACCTCAAAGATGGAATTGCCATCCTTATTAACTGGTTTGTATGTTTTGCCGTCTACGATCATATAATCGTAGTACGGGCTACTCCACTCCAGAAGAACTGTATAGACCTTATCCTTGGCAGTGACCTTAGCAGGAGACATAATGGACGCACGGCCGGAGCCGCCCTCCAGACTGAGATCCGCGAAGAATTCACCCTCGGAGGTAACATCGGTCACCTTGACCTTATGGTCGTACCATTTTCCCTTGGTTCCCACCAATGCAAGATCAAATTCCTGATCCACAACAGGAAGGGGAACATCAAAGGCATAGACACTCTCCTTTAATCCATCCTCGAAGGTGATCTCTTCCTCTGTGGGCTGGATCAGCTCTGCGCCCTTTTTCTTAGCATCAGACGCAACCCCGGAAAAAAGATTGACAACATTTTTGGATGGCATCACAAGATGAAGGGTACCTTCACCACCCTTAACCGTAAGAGTCGCTTTGCCGTTGCAGGCCTCATTGACATGGAACATTCTGTTGTCCGTTGTGAACTTTGCCTGATAGATTCCATCCTCAAGGGAAAGCTTTGCCTGCGTCTTCTGCTCTGTTTTTGTGGTATCGGCCTTTTTTGCAGTGCCACAGGCGGAAAGAGAAAGGGCTGCAATTACCAAAAAGGCCAGGGTCTTAAACTGGTTTTTCATGTTTGTATCTTTCTATTTTTGAAATATGTATTACTGGAACAGGTCGGCAACGTGGGAAACGTAGAGCTTCTCCACTTCCTCAAGTCGTCCGAGACCTGCGATCTGCGGGGTAACAGAATCAAAAGCGTTTGCTGCCTTAAACTGGGATAACCAGGAATCCTCATCATCTCCAGCCATATCATTGTTGGCATGATCTCCGGCAACCACCATCAACGGGCGAAGGATCACCTTCTTGTATCCGGCATCCTTTACCGCTGCAATGATGTTCTTGCAGGAAGTCTCCTCCGGCTCACCTTCCACCGTTCCGATGAAAACATTCTTATAGCCGAGTTTTCTCATCTGCGTCTGCATCTGAAGATAAGTGATCTTAGCAGTATGGGATGTTCCATGACCCATGAAAACAAAGGCACACTGGTCTGCGATGGCGTCTTCATTCTTGGAATATCCGGCATCCTTAAGCGCATGTTTGGTAATGGCCTCTGCTACGACCTTCTTATCCGGGTTGGTTTCCTCCACCGTCTTTCCTACTTCACCAAGAAGAGGCTTTGCAAATTTGATGGAAGCAATCTTATCGCTGTAAGCGCTGACCTGCTCTTTTAACTCGTCATACTCCTTACCCTGCATCAGATGGGTCGGAAGGATCACAAGCTCTTTCACACCGTTGGCAACAGCACGTTCCATTGCCTGATCCACGTTATCGATCTTCTCCCCATCCCGTGCCTGGATATGGTTGATGATGATCTGTGCTGTAAAAGCACGTCTAACGGAATAATCTGGGTAAGCACCCTGTACGGCTTTTTCAACCTTACTGATATCGTTGACACGGCTGTCATTGAAGGAAGTACCAAAGCTTAATACCAAAATCTCCTTGTCACCGATGGAGTCGGCATTTAAAGGATCGTCCTTCGTTGCATCACCGGTATCTCTTCCGAAATAATCCGGATCTGCATTTTCACCCTTAACCAAGGCCTTCTGTTGATCCGTCAGTGCGTCCCAGGCCTTTTTCGCCTCCTCACACTGCTGATCGGTCTGATCGGTTCTCTCCTGAACATAGATGGCATCGATCAATTTTGCCACCTTGTCGGCAGCCTTCTGATCATCTGCAACCGTTTCAGTTTGAGCCTTCTTGTCAGTTTTGGTTGTAGATGTAGAAGTCTTACATCCTGTCACCATAGAAGCGGCAAGCGCTGCGACAAGTAAGGCGGATACGAGTTTTTTCTTCATATTCTCTCCTTTGTGCGCTGTTAATAGGTATCATAAACTTCTTTTTATTTGCATAAAAAAAAGCCTATTTCGAATAGAAAATAGGCACACAAAATAAAGGCATCCACTGCCTTCCCATTCGGCACGACCAATTCCTCGTGATCATATGCACCATCCAAAAGGCAGGTTTCCTGGCTTAGGATCAACATTTCCTGTCGTCTTCCCAGCCAAAGGGACAATGGCTTGTCCCTTGACCAGTGACGTTATGACAGGAAACTCCTCATTACAGTGACGAGATCGTACAGGAGTTGCACCTGTTTCCCTTTTACCCTTTGACCACGCAACGAAGCGTGCAAAGGCACCTTTTGCTTTTATGAACTTATACGCTTCCTCACGGAGCGTTTATTACAGCCGGAGCACAGCTCCGACTGTGATAAACTAACACAAATACGAAGACATTGCAACCTCGAATCCACTTCCCGGCTTCTCATGGAAATATTCCATGTAATCTTTCATGTATTGCATATCGGCCTTTGTCGTCTCCCGCTGTTCCGCATTCCGGTGACGAAGGACCATCTGCTTATAATCATCCTCATTGAAATCATCATCAAACATCAGAAGGTCCTGAGCCATATCCATCAGCTCTCCTTCCGCAAAGGATTCCAATGCCGAAGAGGCTTCCTTCATGTATTTCTCCAGATTCTCTGCAACCGAGGAACTATCCTCCCAGTCGATCTGCGCATCCGGGTAGTGTCGGGCAGGTTCCCCAGCTCCCGTCTCATGCATGAGCTCTGCCATGGTGGAAGAAGCGGCAGAACCCTCCAGCATCGTCTCCCGCTCCCAGTCATTCCTGCGAAAATCCTTCTCAGCCTCTTCCAGTGTCTCCGGACTGACCTGTGAAAAATGAGACTTCATGCTGCGTTTTGCAAACTCTTCTGTCTCAATGTTCTTCCTATGCTTTTCTGCAATACGCTCCATGGCCATGGCATGATTGATGGCGATCTCCACCTCATCCTGGTCATATTTCGCATTACCGCGCTTCTTCTTGAGATTGGTCACTTCAAACTTCGCCTTGGAAACCGCAGTCCTTGCACTGGCCAGCGTCTTGCTGCTTCGAATGATAGATGAGATCTTCTTATTGTTATAGGCCAGCTTAACCTTCTCAAGAGACGGATCCTTCGCCTTATTCTGACCTGAAACCGGATCGGAAAAACGCAGATTCGCCGGACCTTTGGTCCGATCCCATTCCTGTCCGATGGCGGTCAGCTGACCATTCTCCATACGATAGGCCGTATCTCCGATCATTTTGATCCCATTCTGACCGGATGCCGTCCCTGCTTCCGCCGTATTCCGGTGCTGCATGCCACCCGTCGTAGAATCCTTCTGTCTGTTTTGATAACCTGTGGGATATGCTCCCTGTAAATTCTCCCCATGTATTGAGAGTGTGTTCATACGCCATTCCTCCCTGAACTTGTATGCCGCAACTGTCACTACATCTTTATTATCGGACTTTTTCACAGAATATTTACCCACTCCCGCCGAATTGTCGCAAAACTATGTTATAATAGGTCTAAACTACACCCTTTTCCCGAAAGGAGGACATATGAAAAAAAAGAAACAAGTTGTGACCATCCTTTGTACCTGCCTGTCCCTGTTTCTTCTGGCCGGCCAATGGAATGTAACGGGCGCATTTGCCAAGACAAAAAAGACAACCCCTAAGCTTTCCGTTTCCTCAAGTTCTGTTCTTCGTCTCAAGGAGGAGAAGAACTACACCATCAAGCTCACCGGTGCCGGCAAATCCAAAGTCACCTGGAAGATCAACAAGGATAAGTACTGTAAGCAGACGGCACTTAAAATTGTAAAAAAAGATAAAACGAAACTGATCATCAAACCGGTTGCAAACGGTTATGGTACCATTCTTTGCACCGTTGGCAAGAAAAAGCTTACCTGCTCCTACTCCGTATATCTTGTACGCAAGACACAGAAGCAATATGCCAATAAGGATGTTGAAGAGCTTTTTGACGCCACCTTGGACGGAACTGTACCGGTGATGGTCAGCACCTACGTACCGGCTGCCGGCGGTAAGATCACGAAGACCGGATCGACCTGGAAATTCCTGACAGAATATAAGCCGGAAGGCGAATGGGTCGAGAACTTCTACAATGATATGGACAATGACGATGTAATGGAAGTTGCATTAAAGGGAACCGGTAACCTGGCAGGTTACGGTGGCATGTATCTGGATGCTACCGACGGCATCGTATCGATTCTGGCCTACGGCAATGAAACGATGGGACGGCTTGCGAATGTCGAATATGACGATCAGTCCTGGATCGTATACCAGGACATCCGCCATACCGGATACCAGTCCTTCATGCTCTACCGTTTTAACGGTTACAACAACGGCAAACCGGCACAGACCATTACGATCCGGGCCGAATACTATGATAACGACCAGGGCGGATACACCGAGGACAGCCACTTCTTCTATAACGGCACATCCATCACCTATGACGAATTTGAAGAACACCTGGCATCCTTTGGACTCTATGGCCATAAGGCCGGGGAGCCACTGACAGATGAGGAGGATGACGGATGGCAGGATGATGATGACGTTGGCAAGGAGGAACCAGAGGACGAAGAATAAAGCCTCGTCCACGAGCTGAATAAAAACACTATTTTTCTGTGTACTCGGTCAGATTATGGATCCATCCTCCCTGTTTTACCATAAGATAACCGATGATACATTTGATAAAATCAAAGCTCTGCACGGCAATGTACACCGGCACAATGGGCCATCCGGAGAACCGGGTGAAGACAACGGCGGCAGGAATGGAAACCACCCAGACAAAGAACGAATCGAACAAAAACGTGATCCATGTCTTGCCACCGCTTCGCAAGGTAAAATACGATGCATTTTCATAGGCATAGACCGGCATGAAGGCAGAGGATACAAGGATCAAACGGGATGCCATTTCCTTGATCTCCCCTGTTGTATTGTAGATCATCGGGAAAAACCGGGACGTAATCGCCAAAAAGCTACCGGAGATCATACAAAGCACCACAGAAATGATCGCCAGACGATTGGCGTCATAACGAATGAGCCTTTTATCCTCTTCATCCTGCATTTTACCAAGAGACTGCCCCATCATAATAGCGGTGGCATCTCCCATGGCAATAAAGGCCACATTGAACACATTGGCTATGGTACTACTGATATTAAAAGCGCCTACCACATCAAGTCCCAGCCTGGAATACTGTTGACTTAAGACCGTCTGCCCCATGCTCCAGAGCGTTTCATTCAGGAGCAGCGGGAAGGCCTTGACCAGAATATTGACAGTAAGTTCCCGCGGCACGCCGAATCCGCAATAGGTCTGCTTCATAAACGGGAAACGACGGGTATGGGAATGAGACCACAGGACCACAAACCCAGCCTCAATAAAACGGGACAGCACCGTTGCAATGGCTGCTCCTACCACTCCCAGCTTCGGAGCCCCAAACTTACCGTAGATCAGGATATAGTTTCCCAGCAGATCGGTAAGGATCGCAGTAATACCGGCAACCATCGGAACCCTTGTCTCACCGTTTTCTCGAAGGGTACTGGCATAGACCTGTGTAACTGCAAAGGGTAGGATCCCGATCATCATGACACGAAGGTAGGATCCTGCCGCCTGCATGGTCTCGGAAATATCCTTTGCAGAACTACCATTGCTTAACCAGAGAGAGATCATGGATCTTCCGAAGCAAGAAAACAAAAGGATCCCAAGGGTGGACAGAACAGCCCCCATCATCAGTTTTAACCGGAGGGTATACATCAGTCCCTTTTGATCCTTCTTCCCGGCAAACTGTGCGGTGAAAATTCCGATCCCCGCCGTTCCGCCAAAAATCATCAAATTAAATACAAACAGCAACTGATTCACAATGGATACGCCGGTCATCTGGTTGGTACCGATCTGTCCAACCATAATATTATCCAGCATTCCAACGAAGTTGGTAATGGCGGTCTGAACCATGATCGGAACGGCGATCCATAAGGTCTTTTTTATAAATTCACTGTGTGGTGTTGGTTTTTTCATAATTCTATTTCAATTATTTAACAGATAATACATTTTCATTTCCAGGGTACTCATGCCCCATGCGCTTTCGGAATCAACCGGATATTTAAATCACAGTCGCCTTGAATTCCATTTACCTTCCCTTCATTCCGGTACTGCCAGATCTGAAAGTTATAAGGTGTCTGAGGCACCTCTTCATAGTCTGCATACCAGAGAGGATAAGGAAGCTTTGACAGGTCAAGCTGAAAGGCCTCCCAGAGCATATTGGCATAGATCATCGGCTCTAAACCGGCTTTTTTGATCCTCTCGCAAAAAGCTTTCGCATTGGCGGTAAACTGTTCCGGCGTCACATCATCCGTCCGTGCCGTATCGTCAAGAACATTTTCCGGATCATAAACAACCGGGAGATCTGGCTTACGTTTGCCAAGCAGCTTTAACACAAAGCGCGCTTCCTCTCTGGCCTCCTTCTCATTAATGGCCTGGGCATAAAAATATACCCCCACCATCAGGCCTGCCTTTTTAGCCCCCTCATAATAAGAGGAAAACATCTTATCCGCATTGAGACTTCCGCTCTGACCGTACCCCCTGTAACCAATCCTGAGAATGGCAAACTGATACCCCTCGGCAGCGACTTTCTCCCAATCGATCTTCCCCTGATGATAGGAAACATCGATTCCTAACTGATAGGAATACCCCTCCCCTGTATAGGAAAGTCGGTCTCCATCATGTACAAAAGCCGATGAATCGTAGGGATTAGCCGGAACCTTCGGATCGACCGTCGTTGTATATTTCTCCCCGAAAACATCCCGGAACACAAGAGTCTTCTCCTCGGCAGACTGCGATGCTTCTACCTTTTTCTCCTGTTTCATCCTCTGATCTGTTTTCCCGGACAACGTCTGTCCTCCACAACCGATCAGCTCAATCGCAGCAAGCAGACAAAGCGCCAGGATCCGTTTTTTCTTTTTTAGCATGCGATCCCCTCTAACACCTTGTCCATCAGGATAAGATCCGCCGGTAGCCAGTCCACATTCCCAAGGTTTGCCCCGGTTAACCACTGCGCATCTTCATGTTCTTTTAACACAAGGTCACCATTCACAACGTTACACCAGAAACACTCCATTGACAGATGGAAGGTCGGATAATCGTATTCCACCGTATCGATCCGCTCGCCCACCGCAATCTCTGTATCAAGCTCTTCCATAATCTCGCGCTTCAGAGCCTCCTGCGGACTCTCACCCGCCTCGATCTTGCCACCGGGGAACTCCCAGCCACCTTTAAATTCACCATATCCCCGTTGTGTCGCAAAGATAACAGGAACGCCATCTGCATTAAGCGCTCTGATTACGGCCGCAACGACTTTTACGATCTTCATTTTTCCTCCACTCTGTATCTCACTATATATTTCATCTTCACTTCGCGAAATCGTCCTTCAAATATTTTTCAAAAGCCTTATAGGCATCCATATGAAAATCCTTAAAAAACAAAATCGCCCAGACGATAAAAGCCGGAATCGCCATATAGGCTGTCAAAAGAAGAGACAGCACGGCACCCACCAGCATCACAGCCGCCCAGATAAAGCATTGATTGCGAATGTCCCGGGAAATGGCAGCCCTGTCGTACATCGCCTGTTCTTTTTCAGAAAAGGTATTAAAACCCGCAACCCACCGTGTTCCTTTCTCTTTCAAAGCCGCGAAAAAGAGACCTACCAGCCCAAAGGACACAACCAAAATACCACACATATAAAAACCAAGATTCATCACGTACCTCCCCTGTACTGCTACTACATTACTATTTCACCCGGTCAGCGACCGTCATTTCTTCATCGGATCCCTCCCCTGATCCGGAATCATTTTCCATTGGTATCTCAGCAGATCCACACGGCCATCCTGAACTTCCACCCCTTCGGAAACAAGAAGCTCTTCCTGCTTCCATGCACCTCCAAAAGCGTACTTTCCGGCAAGTTCACCTTTCGCATTCACTACTCTGTGACACGGAATCGTAGCAGGATCCGGATTTTTATGAAGGGCATTTCCCACCGCCCTGGCCATTTTTCTATCCCCGGCGACTTCCGCGATCTGTGCATAGGTCGCAACGCATCCTTTTGGAATTTGCTTAACAGCTTCATAGATTCTTTTGGTCGGACAATCTGAGATCAGGTCGTAGCTTTCGGCAATCATCTGCTGAATATCTTTGTCCGGTATCGTTCCGTCCAAAATAATCGTATTCCAATGCTCTTTGTTCTGGTGATACCCGGGGATCACCGATGCATATACGTCTCTCCAGAAAAATGCCTTTTCAGGATCGACTTTTACATTAAGATTCACAAATCCCTCCCGCTCATACGTCCAAAGGAACGCCTTTTTATTCCCTTTATAACGGACAAGCTGCCAGTTTGTATCATGGAAAGGTGCATCCTGGTATGTATCCGGAAAGGACAGTCCGAATTCTAAAGCGGCTTCTCTTGTTTTCATAGAATCACCTGTTACAAATCTTCTCTCAAATCAACTCTCCGCTAAAATGCTGTATCTCATGCTGAATGATCTGCTTCTTAACGCCAATCATGTTGGCCGCCAACCCTACACATCGGTCGCTGTTTGCTTTCAAAGTATCCACTAAATCCACGATTACCTGCTGATCTTCTCTCATTGCCGGTTCGGATTTCTGCTGCAGAAATAATGGATCTCTGACTACTTCTTTTACCATTTTAACTCCTTGTGTTATACAATTTTCTTTCCTATAAGTCCAATATATGTGTTGCGCTGTAGGTCTTCTTGGTGTTGTCAAACAAGTCTCCTTATCTATCCCCAATAGTATACTTCATGTTCCGTATCGGTAAAAACATTCGCAACCTTAAGTTTTAAGTATAATGATACAAATATAGTATACCATGTTATCAAGCCGATTTGAAAAGAGCCGAGGATTAACGCCTAAACATATTTTTAGCGCCTAAAACAAGAAAAAAATAGGCGAATAATCGCCCAAAGCGTTGATTATCGCCTAATATGTGATATGATTTAGGGGATAAGGAGAAGCGCTATGCGAGAATTTAATTACAGTAAGTATAAAGATTACAAATGGGATAGTGAAATTTTAGGTTTAGTCTCAGGTATACATGAATATAGAGGACGGCAGGAGTTGTATTTAACTCAGAAACCGGCTGTTTTAGATAAGCTAGTGGAAGTGGCTAAGGTTCAAAGTACTGAGAGTTCAAATGCGATTGAGGGAATTTTCACTTCAAATACAAGATTGAATCAATTGATGCAGTCAAAAACCAAACCAAAGAATCGTGATGAAGAGGAGATTGCTGGCTATCGATTTGTATTGGATATGATTCATGAAAGTTATGAATATATTCCAATTTCTTCAAATTATATTCTTCAGTTACACCAGAATCTTTATCGTTTTACCAACAGAAGTATAGGCGGTCATTTTAAAAACAGTGATAACCACATTGTAGCCAGGGATGAAAATGGCATTGAACATGTTATATTTGAACCACTTAGTCCCTTAGAGACACCTATTGCTATTGATAGAATATGTGAAGAGTTTAATAGAGTGTCTGCTACCGAAGAAGTAGATACATTACTTTTGATACCAATATTCATTCATGATTTTCTATGTGTGCATCCTTTTAATGATGGCAACGGTCGAATGAGTAGATTGTTGACAACATTGCTACTCTATAGAGCTGGTTATGTTGTGGGTAGATATGTATCTTTGGAAAAAAAGATAGCTGAATTAAAAGATTTGTATTATGACTCGCTTAACATGAGCCAAAATGGTTGGCATGAAGGGGAAGATGATCCGACTCCTTTTATCAAGTATATACTAAAGACCATAATTGCAGCATATAAAGATTTTGAGGAGCGAATTGAAATTATAGATATAAAGGAACCTGCAATTGAACAGGTAAGAGCTGCCGTTTATAAAAAAATAGGCAAGTTTACAAAGAGTGAGATAATGGAAATGTGTCCAAAGCTAGGGCGCGCATCCGTGGAAAACTCGTTAACAGCACTTGTAAAGGAAGAAGTGCTTGAACGTCGAGGACGTGGCAGGGGCACTTATTACGTGAGAAAAGATGCACTTGTTTGATTATTGAACTTTTCAGGGACCCGCGGCTGTGCAAGAAGGCATAAAGAAATCGGAGCCTTCCGGCAGGAACAGCCTAGCGAAGCCGTAACCTTTCTTTTGCCCTTAGTTTAACCCTCAGAGCCTTTTTCTCGTCTGTTAATTTCTTGCCCATAAAAAACAGATATAAAAATAGGCGGTTCTATGACCGCCTACGCTCGATATAGAGCTATTGTAACGCCTTAATTACCACTCGCTTACATCTTTGGTGCTAAACTTCTCAGCCCATTCATCTTCCCAACGAATGTCTTTCTTTTCTACTAATCTCCACCTTGCAGTGGTCATTTCACGGCTAGTAGGAATATAAGGTCGTTCTTCTCCAAATCTATCAACATATGTAATAACACAAGGTGGACGATAATCTGCATTGATTTCCCACACATTGTTATAAATGTACTCAAGGTCTTCAGGATAACCTACGTTAATATTCTTTCTATCGCCCCAAAAGCCCCGTGTGAATGTCTCGCAAGTAAAGCAAGGGCAATATGTCTCAAAGTCATCATTTGTCTTCTTTGTACTTGTCTTTTCTGCCATAAAACATTTTTCCTTTCAAGTCTTACTCTGCGTCAAAAATATTAATTCACTTCTGGAACCAAAGGATTATCTAATAATGCCATTAGATTTCCTCGCTCATTTTATACTTTGTATACCTTCCCCCACAATACTTATACAACTTTCCAGCCGCAACGAGTTTCTTAATCTCACTATACGCTTGATCAGGTGTAATCATCAGAAGTTCCGCGATGTCCTGTTTGGTAACCATTCCATCCTGCGTTCTTGCAAGTTTTAGTATCATTTCTGGATATGCAACCTTTTCTATACCGGTCTGTCTCACATACTGAATGCTCTTATTACTTTCTTTATACACTTTCCCAGAAAGCATATATGTACGTGACTTACCACTACCAGTTCCCTCAATCAGTCCATCTTCAATCAGATTTTCGATTGAACTGCGTATTTTCCCCTCACTTAAGTGCGTAACATTTACCACTCTTGCTATATCCATTCTACGCTCAGATTTTAAAAGAGACAGAATCATCAAAGCATAAATTGATAAAGGCTTACCTAATTTATTCTGCTCATCAGCAATCAACTTTGTAAACTTATCATCAGCCTTCGCCCTTTGAATAAAAAGTTTGACATTGGTGCTTGTTGTCTCAGAAAAATCTGGCCAAGGGCGTCCATAAATAATAGAACCCTCATAGATTCTATCAATTCCTCGTCCGGTCTTCTCGGCAAGGCCAATTCTTTTTAAAGCATCAGCTAATGCAGGATTTTTTCCGTGAGGTTCTACTGTAAGCAAATTGTCTATCGTAACGCCATCAATAAAACCTCCTGGACTACTAATGGTCATTCCTTCATCATCAATCAATACACGCACAGTTCCTAACATTGTGTAATCTCTATGGCAAAACGCATTGATTAAGCCTTCACGAAAAGCCGCTTTGTCAAATTCAGGAATTGCCGTTCTAAACAAACCATACTCTATCTCACGTTCTGGATTCCATGCTTCCACGTAAGTCTCGAACTTCTCAAACACTTCTAATAATGGTCCACTGGTTTCCATATTAACCCTTACTTTTGTTCCCTCAAGGACCTGAAATGCAGCCTTAGCTGTAGGCATTAATTCTTTTATTCTTTTTTCTTTTCCTAATAAAAGCATTCCTGTTACAGTAGGATATGTCTTTCCATCTACTTCAGTTTTTAATCGAAGTGCTTTATCAAGCTCATCATCTTGCAAACCCAATAGATTTTTCTCTCCACCTGGATTATTTTGAATAATACTTCTCAAACGGACCCTTTGATTCGGATCAAGATCTTCAATAGTAGCCCCAGCAAGCGGTCCTGCCGAAAAATCTAATAATGCTAACTCGGATAATCGAGTTACAACTTCATATGAATACATAGGAATAACTTCTGGCGAACCATCTGCCTTTAACCTACGTCTAAGCATTTTTCCAGATGTTGTGGATACCACCGTCCTACTAATGGGAATCTCAATCTTTAAGATTTCTTTTTCTTCCTCAGTGATAATCTCTGCTCTAACAGAAATTGATGGCACAGTACTGTTTGCAATCAATGCAGTAACTCCTATAGCATCCTTATGCTTTGGATGTACGCCTGTAATTTCACCATCATCCTCTACACCTAGATACAATGTTCCACCTTTGGTGTTTGTCATTCCAACAATTTCGTCAATTAAATCTGTATCCGCATATTTCTTTATATCGCTTTTAAATTCAACTATAAGATCTTCCTTCTTTGGAATTATTCGCATGATTATTACTCCTTAATTCTAATTTAACTCAATTATAATTCGTTTTAATTCAGTTGTCGAGTTAAAATCGAATTAAAATTGAGTTAACCCATTTTTTATTCTCATTTCTTCTTATATCCTATCGCCATTACGCCTAGTGTTAGCATCTAATTAGTACATTTTAAAATGAGTTAATCCCTTAGATAGCAT
>CAMGZH010000023.1 GCA_946182825.1 uncultured Lachnospiraceae bacterium | reverse complement strand
AGTATACAGGTAAATCCACGTTGCTACAAATGTGAGGTCACTTCATATTATCTATTTTGTGGCTAAACTCATGGTTATGCTCTCTGCCCGAGTTGGAACATGGGCGCCTCGGCATAGCTAAAATTTTAACATCTCACCACACTCATCATACTCGCTCCCCACACACAAAAAAACGGGTATTATCACCAAAAAAGTGTTTTTCGCTTTGTTGATTATTACCCATTTTGCCTATTTTTGCTTATTATATTTATACATTTTCCATTTACTAGCACAAAATCCTCCCAAATAGATTTAGCACTTTGCCTTATCTACTCAGGAGGATTTTATCTCAGTCGGGGTTACAATCTCCGACTGAGATAAACGCTCCGCGAGGATGCGCAGAGATTTGCATATGAAATATGTCAGCTACGCTGACGCAAATCTCGCGCCAAGTCTCGCGAGCGAGACTTGAACATTGCCATCTTGCTTTTCTTTTATCAGCGCTTCATACCTTCCGTTTCACGCTTCATTTTGTAATATTCAAGAGCAATGGCTGCAAGAAACATTACAACGCCTACAACACAAACCAGAAGGGACAACAGTTCCGGATGAATCACTCTCTCCGTAATGATCATCCCTATCATGATTACATATAAACCAATCTTCTTTGTTCCTTTTTTCATCTTGTTCATAATAAAACAGCCCTCACGTTTCTGTACAAAAAACCTGTTTCATTATAGCATTACTCCAGCCATTTTACACCTTTTTCGATTTTCGTTTCCCCGGCAAAAAAAGGCTCCGGTCAGCATCTTAACAATGCCGGCCGGAGCCCGAAACAAACAAATGTATTCCCTTACTGGCTTAACGCCTTATCCTGTGCACTGCTGGAATAGTCCATCATCTCCTTATAGCTGTGAAGGATTGCATCCTGAAGTGCGGCACGCATCTCTGACTTAATCGGATGCGCTATGTCTTTGTATTCACCGTCTGAAGTCTTACGACTTGGCATAGCGATGAATAACCCCTTCTCCCCGTGAATAACTTTGATGTCATGAACGACAAACGCATCATCAAAGGTAACAGAAGCAACAGCCTTCATCGGACCATCCTTCTCAACCTTTCTGATTCTGATGTCCGTAATATTCATTAACGTATCCCCCTTTCAGACCTACACTCCGAAACGGTTGTTATTGTCCGCTACGATCCGGATTCCATCTTCTCCAATATAATCCGTATCGGAGATCAAGGTCTCGTTGCTCTCAACGATACAGTTCTCAACATGTACATTGTCACCAATGTAAGCCCCGTTCAAAATGATAGAATTGCGGATAACGGAATTGTTACCGACAAAAACCTTCTTAAATAAAATAGAATTCTCAACCGTACTGTTGATAATAGTTCCTGATCCAACCAGGCTGTTATGAACCTGAGAACCTACATTAAACTTTGCTGGCGGAAGATCCTGAGCCTTGGAATAGATCTTCGGATTCTGACGGAAGAAATAGTCTCTCACTTCAGGATTCAGGAAATCCATATTGGTTCTGTAGTAGGATTCAACCGTTGAAATATTGCTCCAGTAGCTATCTAACATGTATCCGTAAATCTTCTTCATTCCCTTATAGCGAATAAGAATATCCGTTACGAAATTGTAGCGTCCTTCGGAATTGCACTGCTCCAAGAGCTCGATGAGCTTACGACGGCGAATGATGTAAACGCCGGTGGAAACAATGTTGGAGTGCGCCATCATTGGCTTCTCCTCAAATTCACTGATCATTCCATCCGGATCGATCTTAACGGTTCCGAAACGGCTGATATCATCACCTACCGGCGCCTTGGCGCATACAACGGTAATGTCTGCCTGCTTCTGAATGTGGTAATCCAAAACCGGATTGAAATCCATCTTATACACACAATCACCGCTGGCGATTACAACATAAGGCTCGTGACGCTTCTTGAGGAAATCAATGTTCTGCCACATAGCGTCGGCAGTTCCACGATACCACCAGCTGTTCTCTGCTGTAACCGTAGGTGTAAACAGGAATAAACCTCCCTGCTTACGACCGAAATTCCACCACTTGGAGGAATTCAGATGCTCATTCAAGGAACGTGCATTGTACTGGGAAAGCACCGCTACGGTCTGAATATGTGAATTGGTCATGTTGCTGAGTGTGAAGTCGATGCAGCGATAACTACATCCGATGGGCATAGCTGAAATTGCCCGCTTATCGGAAAGATTCTTCATTCTTGAGGAGTTACCACCTGCTAAAATTATGCCTAATGCTTTCATGCCTGATCACCTACCTTAATAATGTATCCGCCACTGGCAAGAGCCATCTGAGGATAGTCATCTGTCGTTGTAATGCCACGGATTGCTGTATTCTTACCAATGGAAACCTTGGCAGGAATAATGGAGTTATCTCCAATAACAGCAAGACCGAAGCTGTAGACCTTGGCATTCAGCTTGCTTTCTGCACTCTCTCCCACACCGATCTGGGCACCTTCACCAATCTCACAGTTCTCTGCGATGATCGCCTTATCGATCACTGCGCCCTTCTTGATGATAGTATCCTTCATGATGATGGAATCCTTAACCACTGCCCCCTCTTCGATAATAACACCGGCACCTAAAACACTGCTCTCTACTGTACCAAGGATCCGGTCACCTGCACCGATGATCGACTTGGTAACCTTACCCTCAGAACCGATATACTGAGGCTCAATACGCTCCTGCTTAGTATAAATCTTCCAGAATTCCTCATAGAGGTTGAACTCCGGGATCAGATCGATCAGCTCCATATTAGCCTCCCAATAGGAGCCTAAGGTACCTACATCCTTCCAGTAGCCATTGAACTCATAGGCGAAAATTCTCTGACCTTCCTTATGACAATAAGGAATGATATGCTTACCGAAATCACAGTTGCTCTGATCCTTCAGGGCTAACAGCGCCTGCTTCAGAACCGGCCACGAGAAAATATAGATACCCATGGAAGCTAGGTTGCTTCTCGGATGCTCCGGCTTCTCTTCGAATTCTGTGATCTTCTTATTCTCATCTGCAAGAACAACACCGAAACGGCTTGCCTCTTCAATTGGAACCGGTAGAACGGCGATGGATACATCTGCCTGATTCTGCTTATGGAAATCCAGCATTGCCTCATAATCCATCTTATAGATATGGTCACCGGAAAGGATCAGAACATACTCCGGATCGTAAGATTCCATATACTTTAAGTTCTGAAAAATAGCATTCGCTGTTCCGGAATACCATTCAGAGTTGTCACTCTTCTCATATGGTGGAAGAACGGTTACACCACCATTGTTACGGTCCAGATCCCAAGGGGTTCCGATACCGATGTGGGAATTCAACGCCAGCGGCTGATACTGTGTCAGCACACCAACCGTATCAATTCCTGAGTTAATACAGTTACTTAGTGGGAAATCGATGATACGATACTTACCACCAAAAGCCACAGCCGGCTTTGCCACGTCAGAAGTCAATACTCCTAATCTGCTGCCTTGCCCTCCGGCCAGCAACATGGCAATCATTTCTTTACTACTCATTCCAGTCACCTCGCATTTCTGGAGCTGAGAGTTGGGTCGCTAAATTGCATACTCCCCAGTCCCCCATTAACATGATGCACACGGCATTAGTAATTATCACTAATCCCGCCAAACTTCTAGTAGTTCAAGTATAGCATAATGTATATAGCTCCTCCAACTATTTTCCGACAAAAAGATAAGAAATATAAAATTGGGCAATTATTTGTTATTTCACCACAAAAATATAACACAGTTACGTTTATTTGCTGTACCTGTACCTGTTGAAAAAATCACCAAGGTGTTTATAATAAGTAGGAATGCAAACATAAATTGACTTTTATATAAATTAGAGGAAACGAGGTTCCTATGTTTACCATTGATTACAATGCTCCCGTCCATGTTCACTTTATCGGAATCGGCGGAATCAGTATGAGCGGTCTTGCCGAAGTTCTGTTAGACCGCGGCTTTACGGTTTCCGGATCCGATCGCAGCGAGTCCGATCTTACCCGCCATCTTTGCGCCATGGGAGCGAAGATCTCCTACCCCCAGACAGCAGAGAATATCACGGATGATATCGATTGTGTGGTTTATACTGCCGCCATTCATCCGGACAACCCGGAATTCAAAGCTGCAAAAGAGAAGGATCTTCCCATGCTGACCAGAGCACAGCTTCTCGGACAGATCATGAGCCACTATCCGAAGAGTATTGCCGTTGCCGGTACCCACGGCAAGACAACGACCTCTTCCATGCTTTCTCAGATCCTTCTGGAGGGCAAGGACGATCCGACCCTTTCCATCGGTGGAATCTTTAAGGCCATCGGTTCGAACATTCACGTGGGATCCAGTGATCTTTTCCTTACCGAGGCATGTGAGTATACCAACAGTTTCTTATCTTTATTTGCAAAATATTCCATTATCCTGAACGTCGAGGCAGAGCATCTGGACTTTTTTAAGGACCTTGCTGATATCCGTAACAGCTTCCATCAGTTTGCTGCTGATACAGCGGAGGGCGGCGCTGTCGTTATCAACCAGGAGATCGAGAACTACCGGGAACTGGTAGAAGACATTCGCGCAAGAGTCATTACCTTTGGCTTTACCGATGCTGCCGACTATTATCCTGAGGATATCATCTACAACGAGAAGGGCTGCGCTGCCTTCACCCCTGTCTGCCGTGGCGAGAAGCTTCCGCGGGTTCAGCTTTCTGTTCCCGGCCGTCACAACGTCGGAAACGCTCTGTCTGCCATCGCTGTGGCAATGGATCTTGAGATCCCATATGATGAGATCCGCAAGGGACTTCTTGCCTTTGGCGGAGCAGGCCGTCGTTTTGAATACAAGGGAACCTATAAGGGAGCTACGGTCATCGATGACTATGCGCATCATCCAACCGAGATCAAGGCCTCTCTTTCTGCTGCAGGCAACTACCCTCATGACCGACTGGTGGTTGTGTTCCAGCCTCACACCTATACACGTACCAAGGCATTTCTGGATGATTTTGCCCAGGCGTTATCCGTAGCGGATCAGGTGGTACTGGCTGAGATCTATCCTGCCCGTGAGAAGGATATCTACGGTGTACACTCCTCTGACCTGCAGAAAAAGATCCTTGCCCTTGGTACTCCATGCGAATTTTTCGCAAGTTTTGAGGAAATTCAGACCTATTTAGAAAAAAATACTATGAACGGTGATTTGTTGATAACTATGGGTGCCGGTAACGTGTACCAAATCGGCGAATCCCTACTTTCGATGTAAGTTATCAACATTATCCACAGTGGAATGGTGGATTTCTCCTCATTCCACTGTGGATTTTTTATGCCCTTTTTTCGGGTTTTGCACCACTTATCCACATTATCCACAATCTTATCAACCCTTGATTTTACTGGGCTGGTGGGGTTTTTCTGCTTTTTCTTGCAGATTTTTTATGCTATAATCCATTTTGCTTAAGGAGTAAAAATATGGCTGATATACATTTACACATGGAAGCAGGTCATCATGTAACCTGTGTTTCTAACTTTTTTATTGATCATTATATGAAGGATGCGCCTGGGGAGTATGTGAAGATTTATCTTTACCTGCTGCGCACACTGTCTGACCCGGAACGTGACTTCGCCATCTCTGCCATGGCAGAGGCATTGGAGCACACGGCCCGGGACATTCGTCTTGCACTGCAATACTGGGAAGATTCAGATCTCCTCTCTCTTACCTATGACAGGGAGGGTGAGCTTTGTGATATCTGTCTTCTTTCCCCGGCGAATTCACCAGAGGCGGTTCAACAGGAGAAGCGTATCTCATCCCGGGATGTTTTACACCCGGTAGAGCCTAAGGTTTCTGCACCGGTTGCCAAGGCAACTGCAACAACTGCAACTGTTGCAACAGCTGCTTCCGCTTCCGTTGCCAGTGAGCCTGCTGCCGAGCGCACCATGCGGGCATACTCTGCCCAGGAGCTGTTATCCTTCCAGGAGGACGATGAGGCAAGAAGCATTTTATTTATCGCTGAGCGGTATTTAGGACGCACCCTTTCTTCTACGGATCTGAACTATATCCTTTTCTGGTACGATGTACTCCATATGGATGAGGATATGATCGACTTCCTGATCACCGACTGCCTGCAGAGCGGTAAGAACAGTCTGAAGTATATGAATTCCATCTGTCTTTCCTGGGCTGATCAGGGTATCACTACCCTTGAGGCTGCCAAGGCAGATCGTCAGAATCACAGCCATGCCGCTTCCCTGGTTCGTCAGAGCTACGGCATCAGCGGACGTGGACTTTCCCCTGTGGAACTTTCTTTCGTTCACAAGTGGTTCAATACCTATGACTTTTCCGATGAGCTTGTGAAGGAGGCCATCAGCCGCACCATGATCAATATCGGTCAGATCAATTTCAAATACACCGATACCATCATGACACAGTGGCATAACGAAGGCATCTCCGATGCTGCCGGCGTTGCCGCATATGATCTGAAGCATGACGAGCAGATCAAGGAGCGTTTCTCCAAGGTGAAGGCTCCGAAGACTTCGAAGGCTTCAGATCGCTCCAGAGATTCCTTCCATAATTTCTCTTCACAGGTAGATTATGATATGGATGATATTGAGGCTCGTCTTCTGAAGAAGCAGCTATAGGAGGAATCTCATCATGCAGCTTACGAATCAGCAATACAATTCCATGATGCAGGAATATGCAGATCGCAGACAGGCCCGCCAGGAGCTGATCCAGCAGCGTCTGATCGCTTTAGATCGGGAGCTGCCTGCTTTTCGTGCTGTGGAGGACGAGCTCTCTGATGCCCGTCACGAAGCCCTTATGGCTTCCATTGCCCAGGATACGGCTCGCGCCGATCATTATAAGGATGTCATGGACACCCTTTCTCTTAAGAAGAAACAGATTTTAGCTGAGGCCGGCTATGGGGAGGACTATCTGAATCCTCCGTATACCTGCCCTGATTGTAAGGATACCGGTTACAGAAGCGATGGCGATCCATGCCATTGCTATGTTTCCCGTGCCAATCAACTTTTATATCAGCAGGAGCCACTGATGCAGGAACTCCGTCGCTGTCATTTTCAGGATTTTTCTTTAAAATATTACCCTAAGGACGTTACCGACCCGAAAACATCCATGTCCTCTTATGAATCTGCCAAAAAAGCTCTTAGCTTTGCTCATTCTTTTGTTGACAATTTTGAGAGTAACCATGATAGTATGGTTCTGTATGGCAACACAGGAGCAGGTAAGACCTTTTTATCCGGTTGTATCGCTTCTGCCTTGATGGATCAGGATGTTTCTGTCGTATATCTGTCTTCCGCCAGAATGTTTGAGATCTGTTCCCGCCACCAGTTTGGTCGGAAGTGGGATCAGGGGCCGGAAGGCGAATACAATAACCTGTTTCAGTCGGATCTTCTGATCATAGATGATCTTGGTACAGAGCTGACCAACAGTTTTACGGAGTCCGCTCTTTTTACCGTGCTGAACGACCGCATGAACTATCATCGATCCACCATTATATCCACCAATTTATCTCTGGTAGAACTCCGGGACACTTACACATCCAGAATTTTTTCCCGGATTCTAGATAATTACAAACTCTTCTACTTTTTCGGAGTGGATATCCGAGTAGAGAAGGGTCTGAAGAATCGTTAACACTAAACCTAATTACGAAGGAGAAAACCATGCCACGCAACGATGCTATTTTAGCTAACAGGAAACCAGTCGCTCCATTAGGTCTTATCACTCTTAAGAGCTGTGAGCCACTGGGGGACAAAGTTGATGCTTATCTTGTTAAGTGGAGAAAAGACCGTAAGTCTGACCATCTCGATTTTGTTGAGAAGAATGCCTACACCAGCAATTCCTATAAGATCCAGGTAAGCTGCCCGAGATTCGGAAGCGGTGAAGCAAAGGGTACCATCAACGAATCTGTTCGTGGTCTCGACCTTTACATCATGGTTGATGTGACCAACTACAGCATCACATATTCTCTGTGCGGCCAGACGAACCATATGTCTCCGGACGATCACTACTCTGATCTGAAGCGTATCATTGCTGCTGTCGGCGGCAAGGCTAAGCACATCACAGTTATTATGCCTTTCCTTTACGAGAGCCGTCAGCATCGTCGTACAGCCCGTGAGTCTTTAGACTGCGCAATGGCTCTGCAGGAGCTCGTTTCCATGGGCGTGGATAACATCATCACATTCGACGCACACGATCCTCGTGTACAGAATGCGATCCCTCTTCACGGCTTTGAGACCGTTCAGCCGGCGTACCAGTTTATCAAGGGCATCTGCAAGAACGTAGATGACTTAAAGCTCGACAATGATCACCTTATGATCATCAGCCCGGATGAGGGTGGTACCGGACGTGCTGTTTACATGGCATCTGTTCTCGGTGTAGACATGGGTATGTTCTACAAGCGTCGTGACTACTCTAAGATCGTGGACGGACGTAACCCTATCGTTGCCCACGAGTTCCTCGGTTCCTCTGTTGAGGGCAAGGACGTTATCATCGTTGATGATATGATCTCCTCCGGTGAGTCCATGATCGACGTAGCACGTGAGCTTAAGAAGCGTAAGGCAGGACGTATCTTCTGTGCAACGACCTTCGGTCTGTTCACCAACGGTCTTTCTTCCTTCGATAAGGCAGTTGAGGAAGGCCTGATCTTCAAGGTTCTTACCACAGACCTTGTTTACCAGACACCGGAGCTTCTGGATCGTGACTGGTATATCAACTGTGATATGAGTAAGTATATCGCTTATATCATTGATACCCTGAATCATGACTGCTCGATCAGTTCTCTTCTTGATCCATATGATCGTATCGAGACACTGGTCAACAAATACAAGAGCACACACTGATCGATTCACTGATCACTGAGATAGCGCAAGAACCCCGAGCCATAGGCCCGGGGTTCTTTTTGGTTAATCCATATCGGTCAATGTAATGGCAAAAGCATTACCTGAACTCTTAAAACGCTTTTCAGCGCTCTTACGATTGAGGCTGCTGACAGATCCTCCCTGTTGATAAAGCTTGATGTAGTCCGGTCCATATCCAATGATCACGGAGGTTTCCTTGCCTTCCGTTACATAGACAGGAATCCTTGCCGATACAAAGGAGAGCGCCTGCTCTAAGGTCAGACCATCCAGCTTTAGCAGCTTGCCGTTATTCTCCGCCCAGCCGTAGCCGGCAATTTTGGCAGTAGAAATATCCGAAGCAAACAGTTCCTTTTCCTTACGCCAGATATCTCGTTGCTTATTATCAACCACCATACCTTCCTGTTCATCAGCGATCTGAATTGCGTTAACCGGATCCGTTCCGGAATACTCCACTCGATCTTCCACATAGGTAAAATATGCTGCCCTTCCCTCAGAAACCGTAACATCGATCATATCCTCTTCGTCCAGAAGGGATAAGCGACCAGAACGGAAGGAAAGAGATGTGATGGACTGCTCCTCCGTCAACGGCTGCATGGTAAGCGTCGTGATCTTGCCCCGACCGGAGGCGGTTGCACTTCCCTCTGTCACGGACTGGTTCGTTGCGCCTGCTGCATTTAAGATGGTATCACCGGTGGTCTGCTTATAGCTGTTGCCCTGCCGCTTCACACGGGTGAGCTCCAAGGCACTGTTCGACTCCGAAACATCGGTGATGTACAAATTCTTCTTCCGATATTCCTTTACATTTTTGACCTTGCCACTGTCAAAGCCCACAATGTTCAGTTTATACATCGGACGAATGTTACTGTTCTCGTCCAAGGCCGCAAGATCCTTGTCCTTCATGGTACCAAAGCAGAGATCCTCCTTCAGGAAGGCAAGGGGGCGAAGTTTCTCTCCCTTTTTGGAACGAATGGTCATCCTGCTCTCGTCATTCAAGTCGAGAACCTGAATGGAATTGGAAGGTGCATCCGCATCCGTCCAGGCAATATAACGTCCGGAGGCAGAAACCGCATACTGACTGTCTGCCAGCGATTTCATCAGCTCCGTAGAATTGTCGGATTCCAGATCCAGAGACAGAAGCGTACCATCCAGCATCAGGTAGAAATGACCTCCCGCTGTACGGTACATCAGATCCTGGAAACTTGCGTCCAGAATCTGATAAGGCTGTGTGGTATTTAAAAAGGCCTCTTCTGTTGCCAGGTTGGTGGAGCTGTCATAATGATACAGATCCACACCACACTTCCCTTCATGATCTCCGCTGTTCATATAACCGTAGACCACAAAATCCATGGTACCACTCTCATCGATATTCAGAATACGGATCCCGTGATGGGAATTTCCTGCCCGGACCTCGGTAAGGTCGTCCCCAAGGAAGGAGAACACGCAGGTCAGCGTCTGTCTCGTCTGATTATATTCATACAGGCTGCCACCCATGGTAAAGGCCACCACGCTTCCCGTCTCATTGGACACCGGCGATACCGTCTTGGACTGGATCCCAATCTTTAAGACATTGTCCGAAACGGTGATATCCTTCGTGGAAGGGATCAGATCCATGGTACGAACGTAGTTCAGAAGGAACATGCGGGAACCGCCATAGCGCACCTTAAAATTCTCAAGAACCTGGTATACGCTGTTCTTTTGCTTCAGGTAATAATAGAGGTTCACCGAAGTATAGCTGGCTGTAATATCCTTGACCTCCATAACAGGCTCCGTGGCTGAATCCACTGCAAAGCCCTGATACCCCACCTGATTCAAGGTCGAGTTAATGGTAACTCTGCTGTAATTGTCGGAGGAGACGTCTGTCTTCGGCTCAAGATAGCTCCCCAGCTCCGTGTAACGATTACTCAGAGTCTTGTCGTGGAAATCCTTGGCAAAGGCCAGACACTCCCTTGCGTGGGCATCTCCCGGAATAATAACTCTCGTGTAAAAATTGAGATTGCCATGGTCTGTTTTCATCTTTAATACCAAAAGGTACTGCTGTCCCGGGTCAATCAGATTGGTAAGGGAGGGTGTCACCTCCGCAAAGCCCTTCTCCTCTTTGATTCCGGTTATCTTATCCTCAGCGATCTTACGACTGGTATCCACCGAACGCACTTCATAAGCCAGCGACTTCACATGGTTCCCATACGTCGTAATGGTCATGGGAAGATTCCGGTTCTTCTCAAGCGGAACAAGTGAATCCCTCATATAGGCAGCGTCCATATTCTCCTTGTAAGCCTTCAGACAGAGCTGTTTCTGCCCATAGGTCGTAACCGAAACCGTAGGCAGGGTCGGACCGGACATTTTGGAGATCCTCGGACTCTTATGATAATTCAGTGTCAGATAAAAAATAACCAGTGCAAGAAAAAAGATCAGAACCAAAACCAGAATTCTTCGTTTTACAACTTTTGATACACCGGTCGTTCGGAATGTTAACTGCATATATTACCTCTATAATAAAAAAATACGATAAGCTGTGGCTGCGATCATAAAACCAAGACCAACCCACGCCACCACAGTAAGCTTTTCTCTGTGAAATAACCGACTGCCAATGATGGTCACAAGGATCCAGAGTCCATAGACAAATTGAACCGGCTTCCCATACTCCGCCGTCTTCGCCATTCCCAGACAGATCGGCGCGTAATACAGGCAGATAGCGGAAAGGACCGCAAACAGCACATGGTAGACCGTTACCTTCTTAAGATCCCCGTGCTTCAGAAGGAAGGAAGCCATCAGGGACACAATGCACATAACCAGCAGAATGGCACAATGAATAATAGCATGTCTTCCCGCCACAGGGTAACGCTTCATAGCCACCAGCAATACAGCATAAAGGATCGGGCTGATGATGGTGAACATCCACCAGGTCTTATTCTTATGCTCCCTGCCAAATCCCATAAGGAAGATACCAAGGGTAAACACGGACCACATAACAAGTCTTGGAATCTCCGGCATGCCCCTCTTAAGAATCCACGAAATCACAAAACTTATCGCCGGAACCCACAGTGCAAAGGGGGCAACCGCCACACAGGCTGTCATCTGAAGCCCCAGATAAAAGGTGATCCAGGCTGCAGCCAGCAACGCACCATATAAAATGATCAAAAGCCAGTTGTAGGATGAAATATGGGAGGCGCTGTTCCAGAACCCCTTGAAATCCAGGGTTGTAAACTTCAATACCAGAAACGTCACCCCGGAGATCAAAACAGCCTGAGGCGCAGACAGTCCCTGCAGACTGATCTTAGCGAAAACAAACGCCAATCCGGCAAAAAGAAGAGCCAATGCCAGGTACCCCAGCCAGCCAAAATGTATTGTAAGTAGCATATCGGTCGCCTTTCTCGTTCTTGAAACCTTAACGTTCCTATTATATAATAGGAAATCGTCGGAAGCAAACGTGCAATACGTAGGGGGAGACAACAACCTGAAACGTAATAGGAGGCTTCATTTTGAAAATAATTGAAAGAACAAAGACGTTCGCAAAAAAGATCCTTTCTTTTTTGCAGATCCAAAAAGAAGTATTCGGTCTTGAACATAAGGCCCGTGAGAAGAGACGCAAAAAGAATATGAAGAAGAACCGTCAACCGGAGTGGATGATCCGGATGAATGCTTTTCTCAATAAGTACTCTGTCCTCTTCCACATCCCACTATCCATGGGACTCTGCTTTTTGATTGAGCTGTTGAGCCGACATTCCTTTTTCTCGGCCGTGGGCTTTATCACATCAGAACCGGGAGCATTTATTTATAACTCCTTCATTATCTTTACATTCCTTTCCCTTGTTTACCTTACAGCCAGACAGACCTTCCTTCGCATGGTTCTGATCGCACTGGTAATAACCATGGGAATTATCAACAGTATCATCCTGGTGAACCGCGTGACACCGTTTGGTTTTACCGATATCAGCATGATCGGTGACCTTTTAACCATGCAGAACACCAAGTACTTCACCGCCGGACAGGCCATGATCTGTGTCGTTGCCTTTGTCATTTACGCAACCCTGATGGTGCTCCTCTTCCTCAAGGGTAAGAAACAAAAGCACAAGCTGAAAAAGGGATTTCGCTTCGCACTTGTTGCCGTATGCTTCCTTTCCCTTGCACCTGTCACAGCGACCTTCCAGTCAACCGGTATCCTTGCAACTTACTTCGGTAACCTGGCTCAGGGATACTTGGACTACGGATATCTCTACGGATTCTCCATGTCCATGCTGGGAAGAGGAATGACCGAGCCAAAGAATTATTCCGCTAAGACGGTGTCCACCATCTTAAATAACACACAGAAGGGTGACTCCACCTTATCCGGCAAGAAACCAAACATCATTGTGGTGCTTCTTGAGTCCTGCTTCGATGTATCGGAATTCCCGGCTCTGAAGACCAGCCAGGATCCTATCCCTTACTATCATGAGCTTGAGAAAAAGTACTCTACCGGACACCTGACCGTTCCGGTGGTCGGAGCCGGAACCTGTAACACAGAGTTCGAGGTCCTTACCGGAATGAGCTGTCAGTTCTTTGGACCGGGTGAGTATCCTCAGAAGACCATCCTTAAGAAAAGAGACTGTGAGTCAACCGCAGATGTTATTAAAAAGCTCAATTACGGCACCCATGTTGTTCACAACAACGGCGGTAATTTCTACAGCCGTGCCAACGCTTTTTCACAGATGGGATTTGACACCTTCACCAGTAAGGAACTTTTGGATATCACGGATTACACACCGCTGAACACCTGGCCGACAGACGATATCCTCGTAGACGCTACTAAGGATGCCTTAGACTCTACCCCTACGCCGGATTACGTCTATACCATCACCGTCGGTACCCACGGTGACTACCCTACCGACAAGGTGATTGCCGATCCTAAGATCAAGTGTTCCAGCAAGACACTGGATCAGAGCCGTTTGAATCAGTGGGAATACTACTGCAATATGCTCAACAACATGGATCGCTTCATTAAGGAATACACCCAGATGCTGGAGAAGCGTGGAGAGCCGACACTTCTTATCATGTTCGGTGATCATCTGCCAACCATGGGACTTACCAATCAGGATGTTAAGACCCACGATATTTTCAAGACCAAGTACATTACATGGAACAACTTTGGAATGGCAAAGCAGGATCAGGATCTCACCTCTTACCAGCTGGTTAGTGAATACTTTGATCGTCTCGGCATCCATGGCGGAACCATCGTCGACTATAACCAGTCCATGACAGAACGCCAGATGAATCCGAAATCCAGGGAATATCTCAACAACCTTGAGACCCTTCAGTACGATCTGCTCTACGGCGATCGTTATGCCTACCACAGCGTTGATCTGTATCCTGCCTCAGATCTGACCATGGGAATCCGTGATGTCAAGATCGACCGGGCTTACCTGTACAACGGACGCATCCATATCTACGGCGAGAACTTCACGCCATGGAGTAAGGTCTATGTGAACGGCGAAAAGGTCAATACCAGCTACGAAAGCGGCCAGGTCCTTACCATTAATGCCGACCAGGTTGAAAATGATGACAAATTAGTCGTGAGCCAGCTTGGTTCCAACAACACCATTTTCCGCAGCTCCAAAGAATATGTCTTTAGCGATCCGAACTATGATACAGCGATTGATGAGCCTGAGAATACAGAAACCGAAGGCGGCGAAACCGAGCAGAGACCAAACGAATAAAGAAATATCTACATTAAATTCATAAAAAGAAGCAGGTGCCCGTTGGCACCTGCTTCTTTTATTCTTATTGCTTATATATTGCCTTTACTCTTCGTCTCTCTTACGCTTTCTGGCAACCATTGTCATCTTCCTACGATCACCATTCAGGATAATAAAGAGCCCGCCAAAGAGCAATCCTCCGCAGAGGATGAATCTCGGATCAATATCACCGTCTGCTGTCTTAGGCGTTACATCCTTACCGCCCCGGGTGGTTGTTCCTCTACCACCGCTGGTGGAACTTCCACCGCGGCCTGAGCCGTTCCCACCGGTACCGGAACCACCGTTATTCTTACTGTTGTTCTTACCGGTGGTTGAGTTGTTCTTATTCTTATTCTTGTTCTTGGAACTATTGTTATTCTTATTGTTATTCTTGTTCCCATTCTCGCTGGATGGATCATCCGGATCCGATGGGTCATCCGGGTCCTCCGGGTCATCCGGATCGTCCGATGTGTCCGGCTTCTTGGATGAACCCGGATCAAGATCTACAAAAGGGATGTTATTGCTTGCAGCAAACTTCTCCGCAGCTGTATCGTGATAACCGTAGATCTCAAAAGGTGACCAACCGCTCTGGGCTCCAATCGATGAAACCGTACGCGGAATCGTAATGGTATCAATAGCAGAATCCGAAAATGCGCCGGATTCAATGGTGCTGACCGTACCAGGAACCGTCATACTGGTAATATTGTAATTACCCTTGAAGGCACCGGAACCGATGGTACTTGCCGATGGGCCAAAAGCAATGGTGCTCTTTCCCGGTGGAACCATGATCAGTCGTGAACCGGAAGCATTGTACAGGCAACCGTCATAGGTGGAATAAAAGCTGTTGGTCGGAATGGAAATCGAGGTAAGATTGTTGCATTCCTCAAAAGCCGAATCCGAAACGCTTGTAACCGACGACGGAAGACTGATGGATCCAAGAGCCGAACAACCGTAGAAGGAATTACTTCCCAGACTGCTGACGGTGGACGGAATGGATACAGATGACAGGCTGATACAGTTCTGGAAGGTATCGCTTGGAATACTCGTAACATGCCCAAGGGTAACCGTCTGTAAATTGCTACAGCCTGCAAACAGATTACTTCCGATGGTGGAAACCGTACTCGGGATGGACACACCGGTCAAAGAAGTATTATTGGCAAACACACTGGCGTTGATCGTGGTCACTCCACTGGGGATCGAAATGTTACCGCCGGCCCCCTGATAAGAAATCAGAGTCTTCCCGTCATCACTAAGCACAAAGCCATCTTCCGTTGTCTGATCCGCTTTCGAGCTTTGAGATGTGATGACCCAAACCGAAAGTACTAACGATAGGGTGATCAAAAGCCACCCGATTTTTGTTCCTTTTTTCATTCTTGCTCTCCATGTTGAACCAGTAAGTTTCAATGTCCGTATTGAAAAGCATACTATGCCTTATAAAATTATTCTATCATTGAAATTTTACCACATCTTTCCCTTGGTTTCTACACTCCCGTCACATATTCTTGCCTTCTCCCCCTTACTTTACCCGTTTGGCGAGAAGGAAAAGTCGGCCGTCCTCTATATAATTGTTACAGGTAGAAAGGGTCAGGACCTGATCTCCTGCCGCAAAATCCATGGAACCACGCACCACAAGACTTCCCACCGAAGTCATAAAGGCATCCCACTGGTTCTGATTCTCGGCATCGATAAAGTTGTAATAACGAAAACCGTCATCATCCGCATCGGCCACCTTGGCAAGGCACACCGCCACGATCTCGTATTTCCTGTGTTCATAGACCGTATTGAAGGTCACCTTCTTATGCTTTTCAAAGAAATCCTCCGCAAGGAAATCCTTAAGTTCACCGAACATCTTGCCGGATTTCATGTTATGACCGTAGAGGATGGTATTAATGGTCGGGTTCAATTTATCGCAGCGGTAATCCATAAAGATGGAACCGTTGCTGTCTTCCTTCTTGTCGAAATCATGGTTCAGGTAAAAAGAGTTGTCCTTATCCTTTTGCATAACCGGATAATCGATCTTCGTACCGTCCACCCGGATCCAGCCCACCAGCTCACTGTTCTGCTTCACCAGTTCTGCGTATTCCGGAAGCAGCGCCTGATCCGAAGCCTTCAGAACCTTTCGCTTGCTCTTATCAAAGGGATCCTCGCCCTTCAGACTAGCCGCCTGATCCGAAGAAGCTCTTCCGCCGCCCTTGGCTCCGTTTTCCGAAGCTTCCAGCTGCATCTGACTGATCCTTCTGGTATTGAGAAATTCTTCAACTTCACGGTATCCAAAATAGGAAAACAGGACCACCGCCACGGTGATCACCGCCATACCCAGGTATTTCTGGTAACGGACAGCACCTTCCGCCTGATCCACCACAGCCTTATCCTCCAGCAGACCGACGGACTTGTCCGCCACAATATCTGCCACATGATCGAAAAAGTTCTTGCCGATGGGGCTCTTAAAGGTGATCTCTCCGGTCCGAATCATATTATAGAGACGAACCGCCACTTCCGGATCATGAATATTCAACTCCTCGTTGATCACTTCGATCTTCTTGACGTCCTCCTGGGCTTCCCGGTACTCGTGAAAGGATTCAAAAACATATTCACCGATCTTAAAACGACGAAGCCCTTCATCTTCCGGAGGGGTCTGCTCCTCAGTCCCTTCCTCCTCTTCGGCGTCCTCCTCTTCGGCGTCCTCCTCTTTTTCTTCCTTCCTGTGAAGAAAACTCAGTTCGTCCTCATCTTCATCATCATCCGGAAGAAAATCCATCAGTTTCTGAGCAAACGACTTTTTCTTTCCGGAAGGGGCATCTTCCCTTGTCTCTCCCTCTTCAGCCTCTGCATCTGCCTCTGCCTTACCCGCATCCTGTGCTGCGACTTCCTGTTCAAACGCAGCTTCGAACGCTCGGTCGAATTCCTCGTCCTTGAGATATGCTGCAAAAGCGTTGGAGATCTCGTCATCCGAATCTCCTACAAATGCATCGAAAGCAGAGCCGACGGTTTTCGGCTCTGCTTCGGTATGTTGTTTTGTGTTCTTTCTGTTCTTACTCATTGCGTTATTTCGCCCTTATCCTCTTCGCAGAAGAGAAATTGCTGTAGATACGCTTGGTTCCTACTTTATGATAAGCGAGAACACGATAAGTGTAAACAGTTCCTTTTTTCAATCCTGTATTCGTATATGAAACAGTACTTGCACTTGAGATCGTCTTGATCCTGCTCCACTTACCGCTTCCTGTCTTACGATATACCATGTATCCGTCAGCGCCGGATACTTTGCTCCAGGAGATCTTATACTTCCTGGTGCCAACTCTCTTCACCTTCGCCTTTGGCGTTGCAGGCTTTGTCGCTGTCTGAACAACGGATACACTTCCATATCCGGTACGTCCATTGGAGGTCTTGACATAGGTCTGGATACCAATGGTGTAGGTCGTTCCCTTCTCAAGGCCTGTCAGTGTCTTGGACTTCGTGCTCTTACCCACCTTGACCTGCTGCTGTCTGCCGTTCTGCGGTGTGTAAAGAATACGATAACCACTGATTCCGCTAACCTTGGTCCATGTCAGCTTGAGGGACGTTGTGGACTTCGGTGTTACCTTTGGAGCGCTCACATCATTCACTGTGATATTAAAGTAAATATCGCTGACACCGGTGTAGTTGTTTGTTCCTACAACATGTACACGGGCTCTTCCCGGATAAATGTTATCACTGTAACTGTAAGCATAATCCGACTTATTGTTTGTTCCGTTGCCGTTTGTACCAACCAGCAGATAGGTTCCGTCCACGATTTTAAGAACAGGGGTAAAGCTTTCACCGCTATACTTCTTGGACGTGATCTTGCTGATAGAGACAGCATTGATGTTCTTCGGAAGAATGTTATACTTCCTGGTCACCTTAATGGTGCTGCCGGCATTGGTCACCGGAATGGTCATGGTAACATAACCTGCATTGATACAGCTTGTTCCGTCACTGGTACTGTTGTACGTGATATTGGCCGGGTTCACTGCAATCATATTACCGGTCTTATCGGTAACGATAGGAACCGGCTTCTGGGCAATGTGGTTATAGGTGTAAGCATTTGCCACGCCTAAAATGTTGTACATGCTCTCATCATTGCCGATTGCGAAGGTAACGGTCTTACTACCAATGTAATACTCGGTCTTCGGAGTAAATACGGCAACACCGCTCTTCTGGTATCCATCCGTTGAATAGATGGTAAGGCTGTACTCCTTATCCTTTGTCAGATCATTACCACCAGAAACAACCTTCGCACCCTTAAGTTCTGTAAGTTCTCCCTCCGGCGGAAGCTGCTTTGGAATGGTGATCTGAGTCTGCTTCTCATCTCTAAAGTCAGCATAGACGCCAAAGTTCAATACCTTCGTTCCGGTATAGTTATTGATTGCCTTAACGGTAGCCGTTGCCGGTCCGGCATTGGTATTGTTCTTGTATTCCACTACATAGTCTGTATTCTTCACCAGATCCTTACCGGTTGAGTTGCGTGTTACCACAACCTCCGGTGTGACTTCCTTGCCAGTATAGGCAAACCGGTTGGAACCACCCTTAAGGGAAATGGAATAATCCTCCTCAAGAATGTTGACACTTAAGATCTTAAAAGGCGTCGGGTTCTTATTGGCTGCCGTCGCATCCAGGTTACCCTGGTAGTTGGTCAGTGTCACCTTCACATTACCGGTTCCAACGCCGGTATTATTGGTATACTCAATACTCTTGATCTCATCCTCTGAAATCGCAGTCTTCTTACCCTTGGAATCCAGCACATAAACGTCGATTACCTTTGGTTGGATTGCCTCTCCGGCATACTTCACATAGTAAAGTCCGTCGGTTGGATCCTTCGGAAGATCCAGCTTATAACCCCATACGGAATCACGATCCGGAATGATGGTATATTCTGCCACCACACTTCCGAACTTCGGTCCAGCGGTTGCTGTAACAGAAAACTCTTTGATTCCTGCGTTGGTGGTATCTTCGATCGTATTCAGATTATCCGTGTACTGACCGGCTGTCAGCCCCTTTACCGTATAGGTCGGTGTATGAGGCTTGCCGTCATACTTAAAGGTTCCGTTGGTTACGACCACGTCACTCTTCTTCAGCTGATCTCCGATCTGGAAATGCTTCACCACTTCTCCACCATAATTTCCAATTCCTTCAATGGTTACAGTAGGAAGCTGACTCTCATTGGTATAGCTCTTATCGAAGTACATCTCATCCAATGTTGCGGCACAAGCCTTTGTATTATTTGTGACTGTGATCTTATACTGGTTCTTATATTCGTCCTTAATGGCACCGTTTTCGTATATCACCTTGCCATCCAGACGAACCACCGGCTTAGCACCGGCTGCGGACCAGGCGGTCTTGCCTACGGTAAAAGTACCGGCGCTGGCAATGTTCTTCGGACTGATGATGATTTCTTTCTTATTATCGTAAGTTGTTCCGGTCTTCACCATCTTACTTCCGGACAGTGCGTGAAGAACGATCTGGTAGGTTCCAACCTTATCCGGGTAGGTCTGTGTCGGTTGACCACTTAAACGGAACTCAAGGGAATAATCCACTCCCTTGGTCAGTTTTACGGCCTGCTCATTCCCTTCAAACGGAATGTATACCTGCACATATTTACCATTGTCTAAATCTGTCTCGCCCTTGATGTCACCATACTCTGCGTTCTTAACGTATACATTGGCATTGGCCAGATCAATTTTCACAATGTTAAACTCTAACGGACCCTTGGTACCGGTATAGTTATGCATTCCACCGATGGTTATTGTTCCCTTGACATTCGTATCGTCATTGTCACCGGAACTGTTGATCTTGTAATCAACACCACGTGTTAAGGTGATCTGATTTCCATTCAGCTTAAACTTCAAGGTGGACGGTGTCAGCTTGTTGCCCTTTCCGGCAAACAGCATATCCTCAATTTCAAAATCAGATGTATTATCCCTGCTGAAATCATGAGGTGTTATTTTATATGTTGTCTTCTGGTTCTGACCGGTATAGTTACCCTGTCCGATCACATAGAGGGTATAAGTTCCTGCATTTATGCAGTTTGAATCCTCACCCACAATGGTAACGGAGTAGTCCTTTCCAACTTCAAGTGTCTGTGAACCGGCACCATCCGGTGTATAGGTTACCGTAAAATCGGTTCCACTCTGTGCCAGATGAGGCCTACCATCATAAACCGGCTGGAAACCATTCTTCATTGTAATATGAATATGATCATCCAGAGACAGATTGATAGGCTTAATACTGTAAGAGATCACCGGTGGTGTCACACCAAAGAAGCTGCTTCGATCCGGCTTTGCCGTCAGTTTCACCACAATGGTTCCCGCTGCTGAAAAATTCGATGCTCCTGCAGTACTTACACTTGGATCATAACTACGGGAAATAGCGTAATCCGTTGCAGCAAGTTCCTTATCCCTGACTTCTACCTTAACAGAACTCATATCAACATAGGACTGCCCTGTATAGGTAAAGGACTCACCATTTAATAACTTTTTGTCAGCTCCGTAATATACCTTTGCCTCCGTCAGATCGTACAGCACTTTTACGGTTAGTGTCGTCGTTCCTCCACCGCTTGTATTGCTTGCAATGGTAACCGTATAAGTTCCGACACTCTGAATCTCGGAAGCTGTTCCTGTAATTGTCACAGTATCCTGTGCACTGTTTCTCCACTCGGCAGCATCACTGCCAACCGTCAACATTCCTTCACCCACAGTATAGGCTGTGCCGATATACGGAAGTTCAATGGTATTGGTACCGGAGTGGGTCCACTTCAAACCGTTTCTGGTAGCCTTAATATTAAAGTTAAAGATCTTCTCTCCTGTATAGTCTTCACTCTTCGCACGAATCGTCAGACTCACCGGACCTTCTGCCTTAAAGTTACCGGAAGAAATGGTATAATCCTCATCTTTTACCAGTTCCCCACCATCTTTGACAGAAATTTTAATCAGATTCGGATTAAAGTTCTTTCCATTTTCATCCTTCCAGCCGCTTCCATCATAGAACAGATTATTTGTATTTCCAGGTGCCAATCCGTTAAAACCACCAATGGTATAAAGATCTGTATCCAATACATTACTTAAGTCACCTACGACGCGATAAGTTTTTGATGCTGTATTGTACTTATACTTTCCTTTTCCCTTAATGGTTATTGTCTTTAATCCCGGAACGTTATAATCGGTTGACGTGTTTGTGGTATCAATCTCATAATCCGTATCAAACGTCAGCTTTTTATTTGTGCCCGCATCGAACACCTTGTCTTTGATCAAATCAGCCGGAGCTTTCACAGACGTTGTATAGGTCTGATCTCCGATGGTTCTGATTTCAAGCTGGCTTCCACCGGTTGCAGAAATCTGATATGAAACATTCGCAGTCTTTCCCTGATACTCTGTATTGCCGGATTTAGCCTCAACCCTTACATAGTAAGTTCCAACCGATGCAAAATCTGTATCCGCAGGATTTTTCTGCTTATTTCTTGCTTCTACTCCTGCTGATGTTAGATAAACAACATCATATTTCGTAGGATCCAAAAGGATTACCTGGTTCGTTGACTTTCTACGCAACTGAACTCCCGGGAACTGATCCGTCGTATCATAAACCAATGGAAGAGCATCTACAATCGTCAGCTCAAAATCCTTGCTGCTAAGATCCGGAAGTCCAAGATCAATACTTGCAGTCCCTGAAAAAGCACCTTTTCCGGTAATCGTTGCCTTATTTGCACTGATCCTGGTAATTTCGTAATCCTTTTCATTCTCTAAGAGACTACCATTTGTCAGGTACACCGGCTTATCCCAGGTACAATTATCAGTACCATGATAACTTACCTTTGTCGTACCGGTTGCGGTGTTTTTATAATAAATCTCAAGATTGTTCCTAAGATCCTCCAGGGAAGAAGTGTCTGTGACCTTGGTCATGTAATAGGTAAACTCTTTATCGGCCGCATCCCCGGATGCTGTAGCAAATTTCGTAGCGCTTAATGCATTCGCCTTGATATCAAAGTTTGCACTTGTTCCTGTAAAGGTTCCGTACAGACCACCTCCGGTTCCTGTCAGTTTAAAGTAATACCTTCCCACCTTGGAATTGGTCGGAGTTTGGGTTACTTCTACCTTAAATCCTGTTTTACGCTCCCAGTCTGTTCCTGACTTATGAAGGAAAACTTCATAATGCGGTGCAATCACCTGTCCGTTTGCATCCAGTCCATAATATGGCATTCCCGCGGTTGAAGACTGTGTCAGATTTTCTCCTGTAAAAGGATCAAATGCACAGATATACAACTGATTATCCAGCGGAGTCGTTCCACTGTATTCATACCGTGCTGTACTAAGATCTGCACCGGTACTCTTCATTGGGACTGTCTTACTTCCTGTATAGTTCGTAGATGTATTCTTTGCAGTTGCAATAATGCTTGCTCCCGCCTGACTACTTGGATCACCACTGATCGTCAAGGTGTAATCATCCGTAGAAGAAAGCTCGACGCCGCGATACGTCAGCTTAAGAGACGGTGTATAACCGTTACTGTTTGACGTAATACTTTTCTCTTCTACAATAACGTCCGAATCATTCAGATTAACCTTTGCAATCGTAATATTCTTGGTAAGTGTTCCAGAATAGGACCCCTTGCCCGTAAAGGTCGCTGTGTAGGTTCCCGCATTTGGCCAGGTTGCACCGTTTGTTCCTGAAACTTCCACGTCATAGCTATCGGATGGCACACCCTCTAACGACAATCTCTCACTTGCTGTCGTATATCGTGGATCATATGCCGCACTGGTTATTGCCTTTCTGTCCAATAAAACATTCGCTGAACGGATATCACCTTTTCCAATCTTAAAGGTCTTGTTAATTGTACCTGAAAAATTACGGTTAAAGGTAATCGTTACGGTTCCAGCTGTATCTCCCTGCGTATCATTGGCTCCATAGGAAAGGGAATAATCCGTCCCCTGTACCAACGTTATACCCTGCAATTTATCTGTAATGGTAACATTCGGCTTCTTCTGGGTTCCATCATAAACCGCATTATCCACCTGTACATCAACATCCGTTCCGTCGACAACCGCTTTAGGATTAATGGTAAAATTCTTTGTTACGCTTCCTTGGTAGTTACCAATACCTGTAACCGTCACCGTATGGGTTCCTGCATTGCGTCCTGTGGATGTAACGGTGTAATCATTACCCTGTGTTAAACTTGCCCCACTCGAAGATACAGACAGACTCGGTACCTGCACACTTCCATTATATGTATAGGAACCGGTTGCTGTTACATCATTATCCTTAATTTTCCGAGCTACGATTGGAAAGTTGATCGTAATGGATTCATTGGCTCTCTGCGGTTGCATGGTAATTGTAACCTTACCTGTTCCAACATTTGTATTATTGGAATAAGCCTTGCTATAGGATGTATATTCCACATTCTTTGAGGAATCCTGATATACGTAAATTGTTGGCTCAACCGCCTGATTCGGACCGAGGTATTCCGCTTCAAAACCACCACTTGGCGTTCCAACTGTATTCCCGGAAGAGAATGTTACCGGGTACTTATGAACACCGCCATCGATTGAAATCTCCATCGGACAGTCAATGGTGGCAGAATTGATGATCCGGAATTCTTTTTCCGCCTGTACTGCATCAACGCCATTATTACTTTTATATGAATCTGTTAATTTAAAAATAACCTTTCCGGTTCCTGCTCCAGTATTATTGTCATAATCTAAATCATAATCGTCACCCAGCGTTAATGTGTTTCCTGCGAGAACAACCGATGTAATTGCATTTCCAACCACCTGGCCCTGACGACTGTTTCCCGGTTCTACCGCTTTATTGTTATAGATAAAAATCGGCACCCCGGAAGAATCCATCGGCAACGATGCATTCCAAGTAATTTGCCAGTCACTTGCAGAATAACTTGCCCCCTTCTTCTTCGCAACCGTCTTAAGCGCTCCGGCTGCCTTTTTATTTCCGTTTGTTTTCTTCTCAGAAGTTGTCGCTGTCTTGGAGGTAGCAGCCACTTTCTTCTTCTGGATCTGGGTCACGCCATGGCGTGTGTACGCACCTGAATAAGCCCCCTGTCCCTCGATGGTCACATCATAGGTATAGGTGGTTCGATCCGTCTCTTCCTTTTTATCTGTCAGAACAGCCGTCACTGTATAGTCCTCGCCCAGCTTTAAAAGCGCGTTCTGATAGCGAATTGCTGCTGAAACAACCTTTCCTGTGGCAGGATCAATGGTAAAGCCTGCGTTATCCACAGCCTTCTGAAGCATCTCATCATCCGTGAACGAGATCCGACTTCCCTCCTGCTGCTCCTGCGATGTTGTATTGTCTGCTGCCTTGGTTTCCTGTTCCACGGTTGCCGCCTTCGCACGGATGGGTGCATAGCCGGTAGAAAAACTCGTGGCAATGGTCGTTACCGCCAAGCCAAGAGCCAGCATTCTCTTTACAAGTCCGTTTGTCTTTTGCATGCGCGAATACCTCCAATTACTAGATCTTACTTCATTATGGGCGCAAAATGCTCTATCTTTTTTTTCGGTAAAATCAGGAAAAAGTTTACCTTTTTTGCACCTTTTTCATAAACAATTCTTACGATTTCTTTGTTGATAAAAAGGGCAACCTTTATCAGAATACGCTTTGGCCCGATCAGCGTTTCCAGTTTTTTCGCTCATTTGATTCCTGTTTTAATTTTCCTCTATCCCCCTCATTTTACGTACCTTTGCTCCTGTTTTTCTCTTTGTGTTCTATAATTCTTTGATTTTATGGTTTATTCCTCTTTCGTATCTTTTCAACAAGCACAATTATTTGATCTATTCATTTGATTGCCTACTATTATACGCTCTCACAATCTTTTTACAGGTATTTACAAACCTTAGATTCAACTCTTGAATTATTCTCTCTTATTTGATTTTGTTAATTTTTCATTTAATTATTTCTCCTTCATATTTCTATCTTTCCTTCTCTTTCTGCGCTCCTTCCCTCTGCCTTTACTCCACGTTTCCTCTTTTTCCTTTCGTTTTTCTGATCTTGTATACAAACTTTCAACAAGGAACCTGAATTTGGCGCTTTTTCCTCTTTAAATCTTCATTTAACGCTTTTTCTCTGTTTTTCGCTCACCCAAAAATATTTTTTTCAGGAAAAATCCCACCCAAACATAGCTCTGGTAGCCTTCGATGGGATCCAATGGCTGAAACTTGTTTCTACTACAAAATGTCTTTTCCAACGCAAAACTCCCCGGAGCGCTGCCTTTTCGACAGTCTCCGGGGAATTTGTCTTAAAAACAATATGAACTCGGAAGCGCCCCACAGCGCATTCCTTATTATGTATTATGCATTCACAACCTTACCGGTATAAAGCTGGTAGTACTTACCGCCTTCTTTGATCAGTTCATCATGGCTTCCGCGCTCAATGATCTCACCCTGATCCAGTACCATGATGCAATCGGAATTGCGAATCGTGGATAAACGGTGTGCAATGACGAAGGTGGTTCGTCCCGCCATCAGCTTATCCATTCCATCCTGAACGATCTTCTCGGTTCGGGTATCGATGGAGGAAGTCGCTTCATCCAGGATCAGAACCGGTGGATCTGCAATGGCAGCTCTTGCAATGGCAAGGAGCTGACGCTGTCCCATGGAAAGGTTCGCTCCATCGCCGGTCAGAACCGTATCATAGCCCTGGGGTAGATGACGGATAAAGTGATCGGCGTTGGCTAATTTTGCTGCTGCCTTTACTTCCTCGTCGGTAGCATCCAGCTTACCGTATCGGATATTTTCTGCTACCGTTCCGGTGAACAGATGGGTATCCTGAAGAACGATTCCAAGGGATCTACGTAGATCTGCCTTTTTGATCTTATTGATGTTGATGCCGTCGTAACGGATCTTACCATCTTCCACATCGTAGAAACGGTTGATCAGGTTGGTGATGGTCGTCTTACCTGCACCGGTTGCTCCAACGAAGGCGATCTTCTGACCGGCTTTTGCGTAAAGCTTGATATGATGCAGAACGGTCTTCTCCGGCACATAGCCAAAGTTTACATCATCCATTACCACATCTCCGGTAAGCTTCTGATACGTAACGGACTGATCCGCAGCGTGATAGTGCTTCCATGCCCAGACGCCGGTTCTTTGATCTGCCTCGGAAATGCTTCCGTCTTCTCCCTCTTCCGCATTTACAAGTGTTACGTAACCTTCATCGGTTTCCGGCTCTTCATCCAGCATAGCATAGATTCGTTTTGCGCCTGCTGCCGCCATTACGATAAAGTTCATCTGCTGGCTGACCTGGCTGATGGGCATATTAAAGCTCTTATTAAATGTAAGGAAGCTTGCCAGCTTACCAAGGGTAAGTCCGGTCATACCGTTAAGGGCGAGAGCTCCACCAATGACAGCCACAAGCACGTAGCTGACATTTCCCAGCTGTGCATTGGCCGGCATCAGTACATTGGCGTAGGTGTTCGCCTTGCTGGCACTGTCGTAAAGCTGCTCATTCAAACGATCAAAGGCTTCGATAGCCTTTTCCTCATGGTTGAAGACCTTAACTACCTTCTGACCATTCATCATTTCCTCGATATTACCGTTCAGCTTACCGATATCTTCCTGCTGACGTACGAAGTATTTACCGGAGAGGCCGGCCAGTTTTCCGGTTACCACCAGCATAACGCCTACCATAAACAGGGTAACCAGAGTCAGTGGTACTGATAAAATAATCATAGAGATCAGAACACTTACGATCGTAAACACTGCATTGATCAGCTGAGGAATACTCTGAGAGATCATCTGACGAAGAGTATCAATATCATTGGTATAGATACTCATAATATCGCCATGGGCATTGGTATCAAAATACCGGATGGGAAGCCCCTGCATATGGGTAAACATATTGTCTCGCAGCTGCTTCATCATACCCTGTGTCACAAAGGTCATCAGCATATTGAAAAAATAGGTTCCAAAAATTCCGATCATATAGAATCCTAAGACTCTTCGGATGGCATTCAACAGCGGTCCAAAATCGTGACTTCCATCTTTTAGCATTGGCGTAATATAGGAATCGATCAGGGTCTGCATGAACATGGTTCCCTGAACATTCGCCAATACGCTGACGATAATGGAGATCACCACAAGGATCAGGTGAATCGGGTATTTTTTAAACAAGTCACCCATGAGGCGCCTCAGCACTGCCATGGATTCTTTGCGCTGCTGCTTCGTTGCAGGCGCCTGTGTCTTTGGTCTTGGCATCTTACGCTTCCTCCTTTTCATCGAAGTCTCCGGTTCCGCCACCGGTCTGGGACTGATATACATCCCGGTATATTTCGTTATTCGCTAACAACTCTTCGTGGGTTCCGATTCCGTTGATGCGGCCTTCTTCCATTACAATGATCCGGTCTGCATCCTGAACACTACTGATTCGCTGTGCAATGATCAGCTTCGTTGTTCCCGGGATTTCCTCACGGAACGCCTTACGGATCTTAGCATCCGTTGTTGTATCCACCGCGCTGGTTGAATCATCTAAAATCAAGACAGCCGGCTTCTTTAAAAGTGCTCTCGCAATACACAATCTCTGTCTCTGTCCACCGGAAACATTGGTACCACCCTGGGTGATCTTCGTGTTGTAGCCCTCCGGCAAACGGTCGATAAATTCGTCTGCACAGGCCATTTTTGCCGCTCGCTGACACTCCTCATCGGTAGCATTTTCATCGCCCCAACGAAGGTTCTCGTAGATGGTTCCTGTGAATAAAACGTTCTGCTGAAGTACCACCGATACACTATCTCGCAGTGCCTCCAGATCGTACTCCCTTACGTCATGTCCGCCCACACGGACCGATCCGGTTGAAACATCATACAATCGGCTGATAAGATTGATCAGCGTTGTCTTGGAGGATCCGGTTCCTCCCAGCACACCGATGGTTTCACCGGACTTAATGTTCAGATTGATATCTTCCAATACGTATTCGCTGCTGTCTTTCTTATAAGAAAAGTTTACATGATCGAATACGATCTCTCCGTTGGGAATCTCCATAACAGGATTCTGCGGATTATGAATGGAAGGCTCCTCGTTGATCACTTCACTGATTCGCGTAATGGAGGCGGTACTCATCATGATCATCATAAATACCATGGTCAGCATCATAAGACTCATAAGAATACTCATGCAGTAGGTCAAAAGCTGCATCAGCTCTCCGGTTGTCAGGTTACCTGCTACAATGAATTTTGCACCGTTCCATGAGATCAGAAGAATACATGCGTAAACCGTTGCCATCATGATCGGCATTAAAAGCGCAAGAATGTTTTCGATCTTAATAAAGATCTTGTAGATTCCACCGCTGGCATCGGTAAATTTCTTTTTTGCGTAATCCTCTCGCACGTATGCTTTTACCACACGAATGGCGGATACATTCTCCTGTACACTTTCATTTAATGCATCGTACTGCTTGAATCCTTTCTTGAACATCTTACCTACGATGGGCATGATGATCAGCATAACTACCACAAGGAAAATAACGGCATACACATAGATCATGGCGATCTTTGGATTCACTATAAAGGACATGACCATGGCAACCACCATGGAAGCCGGTGCTCTCATTCCCATGCGAAGCAGCATCATATATGCGTTTTGTACGTTTGTTACATCTGTGGTAAGTCTTGTAATAAGAGATGATGATGAAAATTTATCAATGTTTGAGAAAGAAAAATCCTGAATCTTGCGAAACATTTTCGCTCTAAGGTTCTTGGCCAGGCCTGCTGCCGCAATGGCTCCAAGCTTTCCTCCGGCTATTCCTGCAAACAGACCCACAAGGGCTGCCAGGATCATGAAAGCACCTGTCCGAAGAATCACCGACATATTACCGGCGTTTACACCATCATCAATGATAATGGCCATTAGATTCGGCAGTTCCAGTTCCATCGCTACTTCCAATAACATGAAAAGCGGGGTAAGGATGGAAACCAGCACATAGCCTTTTACTTCTTTTGCTATGGTTTTCATATAGCTCCTTTCATTTGCTGTTTTTAGTTGCGTCTTACTATCATACTCCAAAAAAAAATAAAATGTAAGAAAAATTTTACACTATTTTTTTTGAATCCGTTGGTGTATAATGTGGCGTGTTGGTCACATGTCCACTAATACACTATACAGAGTAACTGGGAGGTATATCACTTTAATGGAAAAGACTAATCTTGATTTACGCGTTCGCCGTACCCTTCGAAACATTCGTGAAGCGTTCTATGAACTCATCATGGAAGAAGACTTCCATCAGATCTCAATTACGGAGTTAACCAAGAGGGCCGACATCAATCGTAAGACCTTCTACCTCCACTATAACTCTCTTGACGATCTCGTAGATGAAATCGAGCACGAGATGGCCGAAAAACTTATGGCTGAATTTGAAAAGGATACCTCCGGGCATCTGGATGTTTCCGGCTGTATCCGTATCTTTTATAACTTCTTAGACAGTGGTTCCGAGGTTGAACAGAAGCTTCTTTGCGACCCGGAATATACTTTTTTCTATGATAAGTTAACGAATGATATTTTAAGCAGTCCCTTCTTCCTTGCTTTCTACTCCGCAACGGAATGTCCGAAAACGGTTCGCGCCTACTGCGTAGCTGTTACTGCGATCTTCAGAGCATGGATCCGGGATGGTCGTCCGGTTCCAATCGATCAGCTGATCACCTACGCAGACCAGCTGATTACAAACGGTTATAACGCCGTGAAGAAAAAGGACTAACCTTTCATATTGTTCCTACATATTAAGCAACGGGTTCTTGATGGCAGAGGCCAGGTTGAGGATATCCTGAGAATGGTTTTTCAGGTATTCCTCCAGCATGGCGATCTCCTCTTTCGAGTATCCGTTGCTTTTTTCTATGATACCCTTCGGCAGAAGTCCCTCTGCCGCCTGAATCTCTCCTGCCACCTTCCGCTCAAAACGCACGCGGCAGGACTTTTTCCCATCCTTCCCCTTAAAGGGGGTAGAATATGTCATGGTTACGTCACCGGAACTTTTCATTGCATCTCCCTACTGGTAGTCTGCCGTCTTCCCCAATGTCTTTAAACTTGGGTAATAACGGAACTGCGCCTTACCTAAGATCTTATCCTTATGTACATATGAGTATTGCTCCGCTTCCTCTTCATTGGTAGCCTTTCCTGTGGAAAGTGCGATCTCTGCCCAATATCTTGCATCCTCGGAGCTGTTACGATTATCTCCCATTACAAAATAACTGTCCTTTGGCACTTTAAAACTGTAGCCGTCATTGGCGATCGTCCACTTCTCCGGAAGATAATTCTCGTCCAACGGTGTTTTGCTTCCATTGATATATACCTTGGAATCCCGGATCTCAACGGTTTCACCCGGAAGTCCGATAACACGCTTGATATAGATCTTTTTCTCATTTACCGGATAATAGAACAGGATAATATCCCCTCGCTTCGGCTCTGAAAACCAATAGGAGAATCTGGTTCCGATCAACCGGTCGCCGGTCATAATGGTGTTCTCCATCGAACCGGAAGGTATCTTGGCATTTACGATAATATAGTTCGTGGTTACCCAGACAATGGCGAGGATGATGACCACCATCTCCACCCAGGAAAGAAATTCTCTTAAAAAAGAAGGTTTCTTTGCCTCCTGCTCTCCTGTCTCCTGTAGGTTCTGCGTTTCCTGTTCCTTCGGATCTGTCAGTTCCTCGTTGTTCTTCTCCATGTCTTCCATGCGTATTCTCCTCTACTGATATATTTTTTTCTTCTGTTGATGTCCTACCATTGGAAGCATCCATGCCGATGGCAATAATTTTGCAAAAAAAGCCGCCGCCTTCAAACGGAAGGTCGGTATGATAATGCTCTTCCTGCGATCCATTCCCCTCAAAGCATATTGTACACAATATTGTGGCGTAATACCAGGCAGTTGAAACTTTACCTCCGCCACATCATTAAACTCTGTGTTCACCGGCCCCGGACACAGAGCTCCGATGTAGATACTACTTGCCTCTTCCTTCAACTCCTGTCCGATGGCCCGGGTAAGACTTACCACATAGGCCTTGGTGGCATAGTAGGTCGCCATATAGGGGCCTCCCGGAAAGAGCCCGGCAGAGCTGGCTATATTCAGGATATTTCCATAATTTTGCCGCTTCATTATATGGATAGCGGCTTTTGTTAAGATGTGTAGACCGGTGATATTCACCCGGATCATATCCACCTCACGCTCCGTCGGTATCTCAGAAAATGTCCCTGCGGCCCCGAAACCAGCGCAGTTGATCCATATTGCAACAGAATCTCCCTCTTCTGAAGCGCCATGCTGCTTTTCTGCACGGAATTCTCCGGAAGAGATCTCCTCTACTCTAAGGAGCAATGCGTCAACACCGTGTACATCAGACAGATCCGCCTGTACGGTAAGGATCTGCCGCTTCTCGCCTGATTCTGTGGCATCTGTTTTGGAGAATAATTCTGCCTTGAGTGCCTTTAACCGCTCTTCCCGTCTTGCCACCAGCAGAAGTTGATAGCCTCTCTCCCAGAGCTGCCTTGCAAACTCCTCACCGATACCGGAACTTGCTCCTGTGATCACTGCCCACTCTCTTCTTTTCGTCCTGATCATAATAAAATCTGCTCCGCCTGCTTTCTTCGCACTTCAAAACACTCGTAAAAATCTCCGTCATACCCTGTCATAAAGAACATATGAAGCATTAGGGTATTGATCTTCTTCCTGGTATCCTGATCCTCCTCTGCAAGGCGCTGTGACAGCCGCTTACAAAAGCTATGCCAGTTCTCCTTAAAGACATGGTATTCCTCCAGATCCGGAATCCCCAGCCACTTGTCGATCCGCACTTTGCTCTTCCCAGGCATATCACAGGCCTGTAAGTCGAAGTAGGTGATACCGCTCTCGTCGTACTGTCTTCCCAGTGGGAAAAGCCGACATACCCCGGGCCTTACTCCATGAATACGGCACTTCCCGTCTGCCGCCAGAAAGATACACTCGGTCACAGCCTGCTGCCCCGTCTCTCCTGCCGCTTTCAGCACCTGCTTCATCATCAGATGTGGCAGCACCAGTCCTTGCTCATTGGCCACAGAAAATCCCACCTCATTTTCGATCAGTTTCTGAAACGGCTTATGCAGCCCATAAGACAACATATAAGCATCATAGGGATCCAGTCGGATAGAATCTCCCATGTTTCTGCAACAGTCTCCGCATCCGGCGCACCGTGATGACGCCAGTCGTACCAGATCTCTTGATGTATAATTACCCTTCATTCACTTCCTCCAGGTTCTTTTCTATTGCTCACTATCCCCGATTTTAACACAGAACGCATAAAAAGGGCAGTGAAAAACTGTTATGTCTTTCACTGCCTCTATCTTCTGTCGATCCAGTTAATCTATTTACCTTTTATTTCCCTTCGCATCCTTAAACATATCCAGCAGACATTCGCACCAATGGGCCTGCATCTTCGCATCCTGGTTGGCGATTCTGCTCATCCAGCCATATACGGTATTCACAAGCCGTTTTGCGACTTCAATTCTCTCAGAAGATCATCTCTGTCTCTGATTGTAACGCCGACTGAGATAAAAAAAAGGAATACCCTTCGGTATTCCTTCAGGATCGATGCGACAGGATTTGAACCTGCGACCTCTGCGTCCCGAACGCAGCGCTCTACCAAGCTGAGCCACGCATCGTCTCAACATTCGATAGTATAACATAATAGGACCGCCGGAGCAAGTCCAACGGTCCATTTTTTATGATATTTTTGACATTAATTCAACAGAAGTCCAACGCCTCCGTAGATTCCGGCATCGTTACCTAATACTGCCAGATTAACCTTGGTATCTTTGCAGGCGTGGAAGGCCTCAGCCTTAAATGCAGGTCGCATCTTATCGATGATGATCTGTCCGGCCTTACTAACTCCGCCGCCTAATAATACCATCTCCGGATTCAAGACATTGACGACCTTAGCAACCATGCTTCCAAGTCTGCCACACACCTCTGTCACGATGGCATCTGCCACTTCATCTCCGGCCTTGGCCGCATCAAAAACATCCTTTGCAGTGAAGTTCTCAATGCTGCGAAGAGAAGAATCTCTGTCATCCCTGGCCAGGAATCTCTTTGCCATACGGACGATTCCTGTTGCTGAAGCATACTGCTCAATGCAACCCTTATTTCCGCATCCGCAGACCTCTTCTTCGGTATCATCCACATGAATGTGTCCGATTTCACCACCAGCTCCGTTGGATCCGGTAAGGATCTGTCCGTTGATGATGATTCCTCCACCGATTCCGGTTCCAAGTGTGATCATAACAAGGCTCTGTGCGCCCTTTCCTGCACCCATCCATGCCTCGCCCAGTGCTGCGATGTTGGCATCGTTTGCAGCCTTTACCGGAAATCCACAAAGCTTTGAAAGCTCAGCCTCAATAGGCATCTTGTCATTCCAGCCCAGGTTAACGCACTTATTAACCCATCCGTCCGGTGTAACAGCTCCCGGTACGCCGATTCCGGCGCCCTGGATCTGCTCAACCGTAAGACCCCTTTCTTCCATCTTATCCTTTAATGCCTGCGCGATATCCGCAAGAATGTGGGATCCATTGTCTTCCTTATTGGTTGGAATTTCCCATTTCTCAAGCAGCTTTCCGGACACTTCGAAAAGTCCAAGTTTGCATGTTGTTCCACCTAAGTCAATTCCAAATCCGTAGTCTCTCATGTGTTGCTTCCCCTTTTTCTAAGTTACGTCCTGTCACAACTTACTCAACATCATCCCGTTCGTCTTCCGGTGGTAGATCCGGCAGATCCGTGTTGTTGTTATCCTTGTTATCACCGGAATTATTATTATTCGAGTTATTATTCGAGTTGTTGTTGTCGTTGTTCGAGTTATTGTTGTTATTGCTGTTGTTATTGTTGTTATTGTTGGAATTATTGTTATCCTTGTTGGTATCGTCCGTCTTGTTGGTATCATCCTTCTTCAGATTGACATCAACCTTGTTCTGGTTCTTCTTATCCTCGAGTTCCTGCTCTGCCTTCTTTGCATCTTCCTCGCTGATATCCTTGTCCTTCTGACCGTAAATCTTCACAGGCTTCTGGAATTTCTTCAGCGTCAATCCCTCATGGATCTGCTTCATGAAGTTCTGCCAAATGTGTCCCGGATAGGTCGCTCCTGCCAATCCATTCAAGGTCTGTGGAATATCATACCCTACCCAGATGGAAGTCGTGTAATACGGTGTATAGCCTACAAACCATCCATCCTTTGATCCGTTTGTCGTTCCTGTCTTACCTGCGCTTGGCATTGCACCAAGTCCAAGTCCGGCTCCGGTACCTCTTGTGATAACTCCCTGGAGGATGTCTGTCATCTGTCTGGATGCCTCCTCCTGGTATACGACGGTTTCCTGGTGATCATTCTCCCAGACAATGCCACCATCCGCTGTGGTGATCTTCGAAATACAGGTCGGATCCCTGTATGCACCATCGTTTTCTATTGTAGCATATCCTTTTGCCATTTCAAGTGGTGAAACACCGGCTGTCAATCCACCCAGGCTGGCTGCCATGGTCTCGTCACTATCCTTGATGGAGGCAAATTCCATATTCTTAAGGTAGCTGATTCCCACCTTGGGAGTTAACTTCTCAAAAATCTGCCATGCCACCGTGTTCTTTGACTTCTCCACCGCCTGACGCATGGTGATCTTACCGGAATAGGTTCCGCCTGCGTTGGATGGTCCACCTTCGAATTTGTGGTCATCCACAATAGTATTCGGTGTATATCCATTCTCCAATGCCGGTGTGTATACCACCAGAGGCTTGATGGTGGATCCCGGCTGTCTTGTACTCTGGAACGCACGGTTCAGGGTGTAACCACTGCTCTTCTGTCCACGTCCTCCTACAATTGCCACAACCGATCCCGTCTCATTATCGATACATACACCTGCACCCTGCAGCTTGTAAATACCATCCTTAGACTTTTCCGTAAAGCTTGCTAGTCCATCGTTAATGCTCTTTTGCAGCTTCTTCTGCTTATCCTTGTTCAGGGTGGAATAGATTCGGTAACCACCGGTATAAAGCCTTGCATGATACTCGTCATAGGTCTGCTTATACTGCGCCTTGTATGCTTTTTCATCCTCTGTGGAATCAAAGGTATAGCGGAACTGGAAACCGTCGGCCTCCATCAGAGCCCGGGTGGCGCAATAATACAGGAAGGTATCCTGATAATTATTGTAATACTCCTTCGGCTCCTTGATCTCAATCTTCTCTGCCAGTGCCTTCTCCAGATCGCTCTGAGAAATAATTCCGTCCTCCCTCATATTACGAAGGACTCTGTCCCTTCTTTTAAGGGCGTTGTCGAGATGAGTTCTCGGATTATACCGGGTAGGCGCATTCGGGATTCCGCACAGGAATGCAGTCTGGGAGGTTGTCAGATTCACAACATCCTTACCGAAGTATCCCTGGGCTGCCGCCTGAATTCCATAATATCCGTTACCAAAATACACATTGTTCAGATAAAATTCCAGGATCTTCTTCTTGCCGTATTTCTTCTCCAGATCCATGGCAATATAGATCTCTTCCACCTTTCTCTCCCACTTTCGGTCCGGCGTAAGGAAAATATTCTTCGCCAGCTGCTGTGTGATGGTGGATCCACCCTGGGTCACCCGTCGATTCCGGAAGGCTGCCCAGGCTGCCCGGACGATAGCCTTATAATCCACACCGTGATGCTCATAGAATTTCTTGTCCTCGATACTTACGATGGCCTGCCGTGCCTCCACCGGTATCTCGTCATAGGACAGATAGTAAACATCCCGTTCTCCCTTTAACACAGACATAACGTTATTTTTGTCATCGTATGCGATACTTGTCTGTGCCTTCTTGAAGGTATCCTCTGTGGAATTGGCCACAAGCTCATTGGCTTCAGAATGAAGCCGATTGACCTTACTTGCATATCCTCCTGCGTAATAATAGGCAATTCCCGCCAATACGAGCATCAGAAGAAAGATCTGAAACTTTAAAAATCGTATGGCTCCTCTGTGTTTTCTCTTCTTTTTTTGTTTTTTTATATTTTTTTCTGTACTCATAGGCCGATTATATCAACTTTTTACTTACAAAAAAAGAAGGTCTTTTACTCAAAAGCCCCTCTTTTTTGTTCATTATTTCATAAATTCTGCTACCTGGGCAGCAATTCCTGCTCCATCCAGCTGGTATTTATGTAAAAGATCCACCGCCGGACCGGACTCCCCATAGACATCGTAAACGCCGATGCGCTTCATCTGTGTCGGACAATGCTCAGATAACACCTCCGCTACTGCGCTTCCAAGTCCGCCAATGACAGAATGCTCTTCTACGGTTACGATCTTGCCGGTCTTCTTTGCCTCTTTGATAATAAGATCCTTATCGATCGGCTTAATGGTATGAATGTTTACGACCTCAGCTGAGATTCCCTGCTCTTTTAAAAGCTTTGCCGCCTCTAAAGATTCGTTGACCTCAAGTCCTGTCGCAATGATGGTCACATCCGTTCCTTCCTGTAGTACATATCCCTTACCGATCTCGAAGGTATAGTCCTCTCGGTCATTGATCACAGGTACTGCCAGTCGTCCGAAACGGAGATACACCGGTCCGTCGTACTCATACGCTGCGCGAACGGCTGCCTTTGCTTCTACATCGTCTGCCGGATTGATCACGGTCATTCCCGGGATCGCACGCATCAGTGCAAGATCCTCCACACACTGATGGGTCGCTCCATCTTCTCCGACAGAAATGCCCGCATGGGTCGCTCCGATCTTAACGTTAAGGTGCGGATATCCCACAGAGTTACGCACCTGCTCATAGGCACGGCCTGCTGCAAACATTGCAAAGGTTGAACAGAACGGCACCTTCCCTGTGGATGCAAGACCTGCTGCCACGCCCACAAGGTTCGCCTCCTGAATTCCTACGTCAATATGGCGCTCAGGAAATGCTTTTTTGAAAATATTGGTCTTGGTTGCCTCAGCAAGATCCGCATCCAGTACCACCAGATTCTCATGCTCTTTTCCAAGTTCTACCAATGCGTTACCGTAACTTTCTCTTGTTGCGATCTTCTTTACTTCTGACATAATGCTTCACCTGCTTTCGTAAGTTCGTCCATAGCTGTCTTGAATTCCTCATCGTTTGGAGCTTTTCCATGCCAGCCTGCTTCGCCCTCCATAAAGGATACACCCTTTCCCTTTACGGTCTTCATAACGATGGCTGTTGGCATTCCCTTGGTCTCTCTTGCTTCCTTGAACGCTGCTCTAAGCTGGTCAAAGTCATTTCCGTCTGAAACCTCGATCACATGGAAGTTGAAGGCACGGAACTTATCAGCGATCGGATATGGAGAATTGACCTCATCAATGGCTCCATCGATCTGCAGTCCGTTATTATCTACAATGACACACAGGTTATCCAGCTTACGGAAGCCGGCAAACATTGCCGCCTCCCATACCTGTCCTTCCTGGATCTCTCCATCGCCAAGCAGGGTGTAAACACGATAATCTTCCTTGGAAAGCTTTGCTGAAAGAGCCATTCCTGCCGCTACAGAAATACCCTGTCCCAAAGAACCTGAGGAAGCATCCACTCCCGGTGTCTCATTCTTGCAAGGATGACCCTGCAGATAAGAACCAATATGCCGAAGAGTTGCAAGATCTTCTACCGGGAAAAAACCACGGTTTGCTAACGCTGCGTATAATCCCGGCGCTGTATGACCCTTGGACAGTACAAATCGGTCGCGGTCTGCCTGATCCGGGTTCTTTGGATCGATCTTCATCTCCTCGTTATAGAGGAAAGTAAACACCTCTGCAGCTGATAATGATCCACCCGGATGGCCGGATTTTGCTGCATGGGTGCCCACAATGATCCCTTTGCGGACTTCCACAGCCTTTTGCATAAGTTCCTGATTTGTCATGTTTACATCCTTTCCTTCCTGCTTTTATTACTCTTCTATCATACCATTAAGATCGATCAGCATAATATTTCTGATCGTCTGAGATACCGTTTTAACATTTTCTTCAAAACCGTTTCTGGAGAAGAACAGGTAAAAAGTTGCGGACTTATCATGCACCTTCCTGGTCAGATCGATCAGGCCCTTGACGTCTGCCATATTCACAGCATCCTTGCCCCAGAAACAACGGCCAAACACGTAGGCATCCTTGCCTTCGGTCTCGCCGGAAACCATCAGGTCGAAATCCTCCGAGGTTCCATTCTCCTCATCGTTTTCCCACCAGTTACCCATTGCTTTTATAGAAAACGGCAAATTTTTTGCCTGATCCTGTCTTACCAGATATTCTTTACAGATGCGTGTGAACACATCCTTCATATAGTCTTCCTTCTGCATTTCCCAGAAGGCCTTGATCTTGTCCCAATCGTTGCTGTACATTGCAAGAATCTGCGGAACAATGATCTTATACCAGAGTCGGTCAGTCTCTGACACAATAGAGTACCTTGTCTTACGACGATTGGTCGGCTCCGTTACCGGATTCTCCTTTGTTACCAGACCAAGACTCATTAAGGTGCTGAGATACGGAACCACCACATCCTTTGGTCTTCCAAGATCAAGGGAGAGCTGGTTCACACGGTTGCTTCCGCTGGCTAACGCGTACAAAAGCCTGTCATAATATGTCTTCTCGCGAAGTTCTGTCTCCAGAATACGCTCTGCACTTCCACAGAAACTGAAATCTCCCGCCAGATAGATCTGTCGGATCAGCTCCCATTCCGGGTTCGCCGTGGTAGAATAAATCTGTGCCGCCTTCTCCACCAGCGATGGAATTCCTCCTGTAATACCGTATAATACAGCACATTCCGCCGGGTCACTGACGCCACACATCTCTCTTGTATCATAATAATCCAATGGGGCAAGTTCCATCGTCTGCGGCTTAAGATCATGCCAGATCGACTTCTTTCCCCATGCCAGCTTCTCCATGTGAAGATAGGAATCCCCACAGAGGATCAGCTTAACTCTTCCGACCTTCCACTTCTCTGTCATATAGGCATAAAGTGTCTTCGGAAACTCCTCGTCTGTCTTTGCAAAATTCGGATACTGATCGAGCACCAATACGACAACGCCTTCCCGGGACATTTCTTCGATCCGGTCAAAAATAGCTGCAAGGGTCGGAGCCTCCTCTTCTCTTTGAGAATCCTCCATCAAGCCTATTGTTTGCGCCATTAATGCTCTTTGTTGCCACTCCGTGGTTGAGTATAACGTAAAAAATACCACCTGTTTATCTTCAGTAAAATTCCGAAGTAAGGTGGTTTTACCAATGCCACGACGTCCATAAATAGCCATAACATTGTTTTCTTCACTTTTATAAAATGCTTCTAAAGCTTTTAATTCCTCTACTCGTCCGATCACGTGTCTCTCCTTTTCGCTACAACATTGTAACTCGAATCAACTAACCGCGCAAGTACTATATATTGTACTTATGCTACAAATTCTCACCAAGCATCAAGGAATCTTTTTTCTTGTCTTCCTTTCGTGCTATAATATCTATACTTACGAAAGGGGATGCATCATATGCCAGGTTTCAGAACTCATTTTGTCTTTGGTCAACTTTGTTGCAAAGAGTTAAAAAAGTCGCCAAACGCTAAGGACCTTTGCCTTTATCATCTTATGAAGGATTATCCCGGTGCTTTTTCTCTCGGTCTTCAGGGGCCCGATATTTTCTTTTATAGCACCGCCTCCCACATTCTACACAAGAAGAATATTGGGATCCGTATGCACGGGGAAGATACGCTTTCCATGTTCCACAGCCTTCTTTCTCTGCGGGGAACCATCGTGGATCCGACCCTTCAGCAGTTGGCCGATGCCTATATTCTAGGATATATCGGACATTATACTCTGGATACGGTCTGTCATCCTTATATTCACTACCGTACCAACAAGACCTCTGACAAGGATGAGAATTACATCTTTGGATGTCACGTCTTTCTTGAGACCGATATCGACGGCGCTGTTCTTGCCCACTACTATCGCAAGAAATTCTCCTGGTTTCGGGCAGGTCACACCGTTGCCCTTCCATCCTGGCAGAAACGCTTTCTGGCGGTTTTTCTCGCCCGTGCCATTGAGATCGCCTATCCGGGCAGCCTGGTCTTTGCTACCGAGATCAAAGGGGCCATGCTTTCCACCCGGTTATTGTATGACTTAATGGAAGACCGTCACGGCTGGAAGAAAAAGCTGGTGCGCCATATTGACCATGCCATCTTCCATTATGCCTTCCTGTCTCCTCTGATTGCCAACGATCATCTTCGCACATACCACGATCCCATGAATCTCCGCCATAAGACCTGGCATAATCCATGGGATAAGGATCAGGTTTCCAACGCTGATTTTTATGAACTGATCGATCGGGCAAGAGAATCCTATCTCTACCGGATTCGCCGTTTTGCTGCGATGCGCTCTGTCAAGCACTGCTCCAACGCATACTACGCCGCCTTGGACAGTTTGCTCTCCGACCTTGGCAACCTTTCCTATGACACAGGACTTCCCATCCAATGATCTAATGAAGTTCCAGTTCTTCTTTGACCTGCTGATAGATAATATCCATCAGTCGCTTTCTGGCCTCCAGAGAAGCCCATGCAATATGAGGTGTGATCAGTATACGTTCCTTATGCTTCATGCTAAGGAACGGGCTGTCTTTTACCATGGGCTCTTTTTCCAGGACATCCAATCCCGCAGCTGCGATCTCTCCCGTATCGATCGCTTCTGCCAGATCCTTTTCCACAAGGATCGGTCCCCGTCCCACATTTACAAGCAGAGCTGATTTTTTCATTTTCTTAAAAGCTTCTCTACCGAAGAGATCCTTTGTTTTCTCATTCAATGGAGCATGAATGGTTATTATATCCGATGTCTCCAACAATTCATCCCAGCTTACCGATGGATAATCTTCTTTTCGCTCTACGCCGGAAGTGGAGTAATACACGACCCTACAGCCAAAGCTGGACGCGATCTGTGCCGTTCTGCGGCCGATAGCTCCCAGACCTACGATTCCCCATGTTTTTCCTGTCAGCTCGCAAAAGGGTCGCTCAAAATGGGTAAAAAGCGTATCTCCCGCATATGCACCGGACTTCACATACTCATCATAGTACGGCAAATGCTCATACAGATATAACACCAGCGCCAGTGTATGCTGTGCCACGGAATCCGTAGAATATCCTGCCACGTTATGCCAATGGATTCCTGCCCCCTCCAGATAAGGGATATCCAAGTTATTCACCCCGGTTGCAGTTACACATACTGCCTTTACCTTCTTCGCTTCTCCAAGGGTGTTTTCATTCATCTGACACTTGTTGGTTATGATGATATCAGCGTCTTTAACCCTTTCTGGGATTTCATCACTGGTAGAGAAATCATACTCCGTTATATTTCCCAGTTCCTGAAACCTTCCCAGATCCAGATCGCTTCCTAATGATTTTCTGTCTAAAAATACGATGTTTGCCATGTTCTTCATTCTCCTGTTGCCTGCATCTGCTCCTTTGGATCCATGATCCGATTGGTACTTACCATCAGCTTCACGCCTTCGATCCGCTCAATATAAGCCTCAGAGCCCTTCTCAATGATCTCGCCGTCCCTTGCAGCCCGTGCTGTCCACTCCATTCCTTTATGGAGTGCCCGGCCGGTTTCCTTTCGGTTGTCAATGGTCTCCGTCACCTGTACACTGCTTCCGATCAGCTCCTCCAGATTACTTTTCCCGCGTCTTGTATTCAGGTGCTTGATCGCCCAAGGCCTTGTGAAATACATGCTAAGGAGCGAAATAACCAAGAACCCCGCCATCTGTGCCCAGAAAGGCGCCCCAAGCCCGGCCAGACACAAGGCCGCAACTCCGCCAAAGGCAAACCAGATGGACGTCAGACTCACCGAAATAAGTTCTGCCACCATTGCCAATACAATGATCATAACCCAAAATCCTACATATCCGTACTCAAATGCAATCTCCATAATCCAATCCTCCCCAGAAACGGTTTACGTGCTTTGGTTTGCGTTTTTCACTCCTATCTTAACATATCCACAAAAAAAAGGAACTGACCGCCGTCAATTCCTTTTACCCTGCCCGCCTTGTATTAGATCTTACAGATCTTTGTAGTACTCGGTCGTCAGCTTTCTTACGTTCTTGATGGAATCAGTTGCAATTGACTTCGCCTCAATTCCAAGATCCCCATCATCTGTTGTTACAGCTGCTCGATACAGTGACTTCGATGGAAACCAGATATCCATATCATCCGTCATAAATAACCAGTTATACACCGTTTTCCCTTCGGAATTTGTTCCCTTGAACCGTACTGCGTATTCATAATGGTAATACGGAGATTTCACTTTCTTCTTGAGAAGCTTACTGTCAATTCCCATATCGTCCTTCTTGATGTCGAGGATATAGAAATTGGAACTGTCCGCCAACTCATTCTGGAATTTCGCAAGCGCTTTTGACATCTTTTTCTCTGTCTTGGTGTAGTCAGCTGCATGAACAGTTACCTGTACGGAAGCAAAAGCAGACGATAGAGCTACTAAACTGATCAGCATTCCTGCGATCATACGTTTAATATGAAGCTTCATTGCTCTTCTCTCCTTTCTTACGTACAAACCTTGTCCAAGGTCGTCACATGTGTCGCCTTCACACATGCCTTAGATCTATTTATATTATATATCCTGCTTTTTTATCCTGCATCAAAACGCCCTCATTTTCTCCTCATATCCCCTAAAATTTCTTGCAAAACTTAATTTTTCTTCAATATTTCTTCAAGGGATTGTTCCGAACACTCCCTCTGGGTTATTTCCCTTTCATTTGCATTCATTTGCAACAAAAAAAGGACCTGACAACGTCAGATCCTTTCGTAGCTGCCCAGTTCCGGAATCGAACCAGAGACACGCGGATTTTCAGTCCGCTGCTCTACCAACTGAGCTAACTGGGCATAAAAAATTGCGGGAATAGGATTTGAACCTATGACCTCCGGGTTATGAGCCCGGCGAGCTTCCAGACTGCTCCATCCCGCGACATTAAATAAAAAAAGCCTTTCGGCTAATGGGTGGTGGTGGATTCGAACCACCGAAGCAAATTGCAGCAGATTTACAGTCTGTCCCCTTTGGCCACTCGGGAAGCCATCCATATAGAGCCGATGAGCGGACTCGAACCGTTAACCTGCTGATTACAAATCAGCTGCT